>NZ_BIMA01000015.1 GCF_004000845.1 Paenibacillus koleovorans NBRC 103111 | reverse complement strand
GGACCGTCAGGGTGATCTTCCCTGACGCTTTTTCTTATTTGGATATTGACAGCATGCTGTCAATATAATACTCTATACTCATGATACAATATCCCAAACCAGAAGACCACTTGAGCCGGTTTGTAATCGGCATTTTCCGTATCAACGGCGCTCTTATGCGCAACGGAGACCGAATTACCAAAGCGATCGGACAAAGCAGCGCACGCTGGCATGTGCTCGGGCAAGCGAACTTTCAGCCACAGACCGTTGCAGCCATTGCCCGCAATATGGGCCACGCGCGCCAAAGTGTGCAGCGGGTTGCCGATGTACTCGTGCATGAAGGCCTCGCCTTGTATGCCGATAACCCGATGGACAGGCGTGCCAAGCTGCTCTGTGTCACTCCCGAGGGCGAAGCCGTGATCGCTCAAATTAATGCTCGCAACGCAGCTTGGGCGGCGGATATCCTGCCGCAATTAGATGTGGAAGCACTCGCGAAGCTTGCCGATCAGCTTGATCGAGTTGCCACGATTTTAGAAAAAGACGAACAGGATAAGGAGTAACTCATGGCCCATAACGCCACTATTAATAAGACATTTAGTGCGACCATTGAAGACCGGGATGGCTGGGTTTGCGTGGTGTGGCCCGAGTCGGTCTCCTTCTTCGGTTCAACCAAATCCGTCAAAGTCAAAGGCACCATGAACGGCGTCGCCTTCCAAACGGCTTTTATGCCGTGGGGCGACGGCACGCAGTTTTTGCCGGTGAGCAAAAAGCTGCTTAAAGCGATGAAGAAGCAACCCGGCGATACGATTGAAGTACACCTAGAAGAACAGCTATAACCGCTCCATTCTATCGGCGCTTACGTGCTACTCCTGTGCATGCCAAGCCACCACGTAGGAAAGGAGAGATGGATTTCTATGGCACATCAACAAGATCTATCATGGAAGGATCCTTTTTACATAGGATTGGACAACCAAGATCCAGCCGAGGTCGTGCTGGGGACGGCTTTTCAAGCTGAGATCGTGGAAGTGAATGGCGCAGCACTCCATTTCGTTTCCGGCGGCAGTGGGAGAGCGATTATTTTCATTCACGGGTTTTCGCAGGACTGGTACGCATTCAAAGAGATCATGCGCTTGCTCGTCAATGAATATTTGGTTATTGCAGTTGACCTGCGCGGTATGGGCAAGTCCAAGGCAACGCAGGACGACTTTGACGCGGTGACGCTCGCGAACGATATTTATGCGCTTACCAAGCACTTGGATATCCACAACCCTTATATTGTCGGTCATGACATGGGTGGCATGGTCGCTTATGCATACGCGCGTCTCTATCCCAACGAAACACGCGGTGTGGCGATACTCGATGCCCCCCTGCCCGGCACGCCGAGTACGGACCTTATGGTGAAAATGCCTTTCTTGTGGCACTTCGGCTTTCACCGCATTCCGAAATTACCGGAACGGCTCATTGGCGGTCGTGTATATGGCTATTTTCGTAAGGCGTTTTTTACTCGGTTTGCAAAAAACAAGCAGGCGATGACCGAGGCGGATATGCGCCACTACGCTAGTGCTTACGGAAGCCGGGAACAGCTCCAAGCGGGCCTCGGCTTATATCGAACCTACCGACAAAACCAATTATTTATGAGAGCGCATCGAGAGGAGCTAAACGTACCGATCTTACTGATCGAGAGCGACTATGGCTCCAGCAAGCCCGGGCCAACCGCTAAGCAGCTGCAAGAGCAATTTGGCTGCCGCACTGTCACGGCAATAGTAGTTGAAGGCTGTGGGCATTTTATGCCGGAAGAACAGCCGCAGTCGATCGCGAAGCTCATACGAAGTAACGCATAGAGTTTTCAGTGAAAAAGCCACTCCATTGTCGGGGTGGCTTTGTCTTCAAATGAATTTCATTAGTTGCGGCATCCTGAATCACGTGGTCAACCATGGGACGTATCACCGGGGCAACGTGACCGCGATGCTGAGGCAGCAAGGCTATGCCGGGGTCGCGACCGATTATTTGTTCTTTTTGATGGACCGACAGGAAGGCCGGCGTTAGACATGGAACCACTCCAAGCTGACCTGGAGCCAGGGGCTCGTTCTCCAAGGCAATCTACCCAACACCATCACTTTCTAACAAGTCATAAAAATGATCGCGGTCTTCGTTGTCGAATTGGCCTAGCGTCCGTACCCTGACAAACTCATGTCCGCCATACATGTCGAGTTCCTCGCCATTCCGGTTGTACAGCGCGACCATGTGGCCGTCGGCGTCCAACTCCATGTACCCGTAGTCAGGCGCTTCGAGCGCTTTACCGTATAGGAGAATAAACCTGATTTTGTCCACTCTATTCATACCATTTCTCCCTTTCTCTTACCTACTCTTCTGCCTGAAGTATATTTTACGTGAAACCGGAGGAATTGGAAAAAGCGACGTGGTTCGTTCTGCTCGGAATTTCATTCTTAGTGTAGAGGCAGAAGAGGGGTTCCCTGGTCAGGTCGCTCTTTTTCACAGGATCTCTTGACGAGATGGCAGTTGGGGAGTATGATAGCGTGCCGATTAACTCAATGCGTTGGTGGAGGGTTCAATCACTTCCGGAGCCAAAAGGACCAGTACCATCGCCGCATATAATCCGATCGTATAGCTGGTGATATAGGGGAGATCGACCAACTGGTGCAGCACGAAGGTGAACAGATGAATCAGCAGGTTCGTAAAACAGAAAGCATAGCTTCGGATCATCCATCGGCGGTGCTGCCGGATTCGTTTCCTTCGGATGTGGACGAGCGCCGTCACTGTGATAACTAGCCAGAGGATATTGAGCAAATTGAAGCCCATGCTGCTGATTTTTCCGCCCGTGGCGTAGGGAGCCATGTAACCGGAGGTCAGCACGACCAGAAACACGGACGTTATATAAATGTACCCGTTCAGACGATGAAACCGACGGTGCCGTTCATAGCTGCGAGCTGCGAAGTTGAGGAGGCCTGATGCCATCGCGACACAAGCGAACCCCACATGCAAGTACAGAACCGTTAACCAGGTTTTCGTTTGAAGCTCGCGGGTTTGACCTGCTTTGTGATGGATAAAGGTGTCCGCCCCAGGATCCACGATGAAATTTTGAACCAAAGCATACAGGAGGTAGAGGGCAATCAAGCCAGCGATCAATGGATAGAAAGAGAGTTGCCGCCTAGTCCTGGTCATGTGGTTGCCCCTCTAACCCGCACACCCGACAGCTTGGAAGCCGGCAAGATCCCAGCCTTGGCGGTGCCGGTCATCCGGTCACCATCGACGTTAACTTCAAACGCCAAATTCAGACGCATCGGCTTCGTAACCCGCTGGGACCAACGAAGCGTGCGGCCTTCAAGAACAGGCTGGAGAAACGGACTCACCTCATCCCCCTGCGTTGCCTTCCCTTGAACAACACCGTCCACCGTCGTAATATGGAGCTGGACCGCCAGCTTGCCAACCGGGGTAGCGATCGTCGTATCCCAGATTCCGTCGAAGACCGACTCCCGCGCAACGTCACTTTCCGAAAGCCTCGAGGCAGGCTCCATGTCCACAGCGGCGACAACAGGGACATCACGGACCGAGAGCTCCTGACGCGGAGAAAGCCCTTCTTTGCGCCAAACCGTCCCTCTCCGCTCATACTCGAACAATTGCTCCACCGCATGGGCGATGCGCGGCCCTAACTCTCTTTCTACCAAATAGAGAGCGACATCCAACCCAGAAGTGACCCCGCCTCCCGTAATGAGGTTGCCGTCCTCGACGACGCGGGCAGGCACGGGTATGGCGCCGGTCGCCCCCAGTAAATCCATCCCCAAATGATTCGTAACCGCGGATCTTCCCTCCAAATGCCCGCCCATCGCCAAGATCAGAGAACCCCCGCATACAGTGGCCACGATTTGATCGGGCAGCTCGAGCGCTTGTTTGAGCAGGACGGCTAACTCTGAGTTCGCGGCTCGGGCCAGAATGGTTGGAATGGCATCCGGGCCATCCCCTTCAAGCTCGCCGGACGCGCCGGGCACGAGAATGATGCCCCTCCTGGTGGGATCTAGTCTACCGCCAGCTCCAATGGGCAATCCTTTGCCGCCGCTTGGGACGGATCGAGGGCCCTCCGCCGTAACGAGTTCCACACTCAACGCCGTACTATCGGTTAACATTTCCGCCGCGCAAAATACCTCATAAGGAGCAATCGCGTCCAACAAGTCGAAGCCATCGAACAATACAATTTGAACATGCAACATCTCCAAAACCTCCCACGAATTCATTCCTTGTTGATCCATAGGATACCAAGCAACTCTCACGAAGGATGCGTCCGAATCGTCACAAAACCATCAAGAAACTGTCCCAATTTGCGACCGGCTCGTTTGTTTTGGACCAGTTGGTGATACACTTGAGAGCAAAGGCCATAAAGGACCGGTAGGAAGGCAGGAGCTGCACGATGGAGAAGCCGATGATTCTGGTCGTGGACGACGATCCGAGTATCGTGGACTTATTGCGGGATTTTCTGGAGCATGATCACTTTCGGGTCATGACGGCTAACGATGCTGTTCAAGCCTGGACCGTATTTAAACAGAATGCCGTTCATTGCATAATCCTCGATATCATGATGCCAGGGCAAAATGGGTTCGAGCTATGTAGGCGAATTCGGACGGAGAGCGATGTGCCGATCCTGTTCTTGAGCGCGCGCAGCGAGGATGTGGACAAGATTCGCGGCCTCACGCTCGGCGGCGATGATTATATTGTGAAAACCGCTTCCCCCGGCGAAATCGTGGCCCGAGTCAAGGCGGTTCTGCGACGGTCCGCAGGTAGACGAACACCCAGCTCACCGCAGGTACTTGCTTACGGCCGCATCAAACTCGACAGAGCTACGAGAGAAGTGTTTTTGGACCTGGACCGGACACCTATCTCACTTACGCCAAAGGAATACGACCTCTTGAGCTTATTTATGGAGCATCCGAAGCAAGTGTTTACGTACGAGCAGCTGCTGGAGAAGTTCTGGGAGGGCGTCGGCGACAAACATACGATTCGCGTCCATCTGAGCCGGCTGCGCGAGAAAATCGAGCTCGATCCGAACCAGCCTCAGCATCTCACTAACGTATGGGGTGTCGGGTACCGCTTCGAGGGGGCCCAAGGATGAGAGGACTACGACTTCGCACGCACTCCTTGCTTGGCGTGGGGCTGCTTCTTCTGTTGCCGTGGGTTTTCTTCGTGGCAGGCTATTTCCTAACTACACATTCGCTTCAACTTGGAGAAAATCGGCCGGACTCTTATGCGATTCCAATGGTGGCTGCTTTTGTAGGGCTGGTGGCCGCCTTTGTCGTAGTGGGCGTTCAGATGCGGAGGCTCTTGCTGGGGCCGCTTGAGGAGCTAGGTCAGGCGTCGCGGACGATTGCGAAGGGCGATTGGGGCGTTCGGCTGCCGGAGGCGTCCATTCGAGAGATCGCTGAGGTTCGGGACGGGTTCGAATCGATGGTGAAGGAGCTGAAGCAGGCCCAACAGCAGCAAACGAAGCTGGAGGAGGAGCGGCGGTTCCTCATCTCGGCGGTCGCGCATGATTTGCGGACGCCTTTATTTGCTTTGCGCGGATACTTGGACGGGCTGGAGCAAGGGATTGCACGAACCCCGGAGCAAATCGCGAAATATGTGGCCGTGTGCAAAGAGAAGTCGATGCAGTTGGACCGGTTGGTCGAGGATCTGTTTACTTTTACGAAGCTGGAGTTTCAGTCGACGGAGTGGTTGGGCGGGGAGTCGGCGGTGGACTTCGGTGACATTATGCATAAGTCCATCGACAGCTTGAAGCCGCAGGCGGACGAGAGGCACATCCAAATCCTCCTCGTCAGTGCTGAGCCTAGCGTCAGCATGATCCGGGCCGACTCGCACTTATTGGAGCGTGCGCTGAGCAACTTGTTGGATAATGCCGTGCGGCATACACCCGTTGATGGCAAAATTCACGTACGGTACGGCAGGGAAAAGGAGCGGGTAGTGTTCGAGATCCACGACTCCGGGCAAGGCTTTGCGGCGATGGGATTGGAGCAGGGCCAGGTGTTCGAACCGCTCTACCGGGGGGAACAATCAAGGAACCGCGCGACCGGCGGAGCCGGATTGGGACTGACGATCTCCCAGCGAATTATTCGCAGGCACGGAGGCGAGCTCAAGGCTGGCAACCATCCGTCCGGAGGGGCCGTTCTATCGGGCTGGCTTCCGGCTGAATGAATAGAGTAGGGCTGGGACCGATGATTTTCCGATGGTTCATTCGTCTATTACGCTAGCAAGCCAATTTTTTGAGAGAAATGGAGAATGAACGATGAGAGATCGAATTTTTATTTGGGTGGAAATTCCCGTGTCCGACATGGGGCGGGCGAAAGCGTTCTATGAGCGGATTTTAGACTTGGAGATGCAATCGATGCAGATGGGGGAGGAAGAATACGCCTTTTTCCCGGTGAAGGAAGAGTCGAATGGTGGGATGTTGGTCAAGGGCCCGCGTCATAAGCCTTCTCCAGATGGGGTTACCGTTTATATAGACGGGGATCCGGATCTGGCTCTTATTCTCTCGAGGGTTCCCGAAGCAGGTGGCCAAATTATAATGGAGAAAACGTATTTGGGCGATCATGCCGGGTATATAGGCATGTTTCTAGACAGCGAAGGCAATCGAGTGGGTCTGCAGCATATGTAAGTCAGCATTACAAGGAGCCAAGCGACTCGTTCTCGCTTAGCTCCTTTTTTGCGCGCAAAAACCCCTAATTTTAACCAAATTTAGCAGTACAAACTGGCAATAAATGTAGTATAATGAGGGGAATTTAGCGAAACTTGGGGGGCCCTTAAACTATGCAAGATGAAGTGTTAAAGCCGATGGGGATCGGCAGAATGATTGACTTAAGCATTCAATTGTACCGCAAGCATTTCGTGAAGCTGACCCTGATCATGCTGATCTGCTATGGTCCCTTTTATTTGGTGCAGGGGATGGTTCAGGACACGTCATCGACTCGACAGCTATTGGATATTAAGGGGATCCTAGATGGTACAGTCGAAAGAGCGGGGCCGGCTTTTTCCGTCGACAATCCGGTTTATATTCTCCTCTTGATCCTCACGGGGATCATGGTTGCTCTGTTGACTCCGGTCGTAATCGCTTCCATTGTTCTTCTCGTTCGTCTCGTCCTTCGCGGGGAGGAGGTTCCGTCTGCTTTCCGTCTGCTTGGCATGGGGTTCAAACGGTTTTGGGCATTGCTCGGCAGTTCGATCGTATACGGCTTGATCATTGCGGGTATGAGCGCTGTTTTAGCTGTTGTGATCGTGTTCCTCAGCACGTTTAGCCTAGGCGGCATCCTCTTAACAGGCGGCTCGATTGCCTCGGGAGTGATCACCGGTATTTTCGTTTTCCTTCTCATCTTGGGGATGTTATTCGGGATCTGGTATTTTACGATTCGCTTCATGTATTATTTGCCGGTCGTAGCGTTCCAGGAAGCGTCTGTCGGGGTCGGGATCAGCTGGAGCTTGACTCGTAAAAGCTTCTGGCGGATCATCGGACTCTTTGTCGTCATGACGCTGTTAGTTTATGTGTTTAGTATCGTGGTCGGTCTCCTGCTGGCGTTTATCCCTATGAACAAGGTGGTTTTGGTGCTCCTTCAAGCTGTAGCCAGTTTAGTGGTGGCTCCAGCGGCCATTCTGGCTTACGGGGTCAGCTACTTCGATCTCAAGGCTCGCGACGGTATGGGATTGGAGGAAATGATTCAAAGAATCGTGATGGATCCCGCGATGCCACAGCCTCAACCCGAGCAAACGGTATGATCGATCGGTCCGAATGGCTGGAGGACAAGCAACGACTAGGCGAGATTCTAAGCCGGGACGAATACTCGCAGCATCTCAAGGAACGGACGGGAGATTCCGGTCTGATCAAGGAAGGGATGAGGTGGCTGTGGGACAAGTTTATCGGCCTGTTCCCACCCGCCGCCGACTGGTCGGACGAAGCCGCCAACGTGGGGATGTACGTGCTGCTGGGGATCGTGCTGCTGGCCTTGATCTGGGCGATCTATTGGTTCTGCAAGCAAATCATACGCCAAGGAAACGTGCGGCGGCGCAAAACGATTGTCGATTCTTCCGAGATGGCGCTGACCTACGAGCAGTATGCGTCTATGGCCAGGCAAGCGAAGGCCGAAGGGCGTATCCGGGAAAGCATTCGCTGCTCGTTCCTGATGCTGTTGTTCTATATGGAGCAACAAAACTGGATTCGCATCGAGAAATGGAAGACCGACTGGGATTATTGCGACGAGCTGGAGCGAAGCCGTGCGAGCGCGGTGCCGCTGTTTCAGCGGAGCGCCTTGTTGTTCGAGCAGGTCTGGTACGGCAACGAACCCGCGGATCCGGACAGCTTCCTCGCTTTTCAACGCGATATTGACGCGCTGATGGCGGAGAAGGAGGCGATCTAATATGACGGCGTTCCTTCCCTTGCTGAACCGGAATAAACACGCGATCGGACTGGCGATCAGTGTGCTGCTGTTTATTGCGCTGGGGCTAATGGTCATGCAACCGGAGCCCGAACGCATGGAGCCTTACGTGTCGTACTCGGCGGAGCCCGACGGAACGAAGGGTATGATCACGCTGCTTCAGGAGAAGCGGGTGCCGGTCAAGACCTGGAAACGCTCGTGGCGAGAGTTGCCTGCCGGGTCTGGGCATAAGCTGCTGTCCATTGAACCCCACTCCGTGAACGAGGATGAATGGCAAGAGCTGCTCGAATGGGTGGAGCGGGGCAATGATTTGCTTTTGTTCAGCCGTTCTATAGACGGCGGAGCCGTATTTCAGCTGGAGGACACCTCCGCTGCGCCAGGAGTTGCCGTTGTGACGCGGCAGGATGGGGGAGTGAAGGCTGAATTTACGGCAGAGGTGAATACCAACAAGCGGATTGTTGCAGAGGATGGCGTCAGTTCGCTGCTGCGGGACTCGAACGGGATCGTCGCGGCGAGCCGAGCATACGGAGACGGAGCGATCACGGCGGTAGTCGTTCCGAATTGGCTGACGAATGCGAGTGTGCTTCAGCATGATCATTTTGAACTGGTTTGGCCGTGGTTGACCGGCGATGGAAACCTCGACTCGCTGTGGGTGGACGAGTATCATCACGGCTACATAGAGTCGAGGGGGGCGCTTGAGGCGTACCCGGATTGGTTGATTGCGGGAAGCGGCGTTATGGCCGTGACGTTGCTGCTGTGGCTATGGCAGCAAGGCAAACGATTCGGTCCCGCGTATACTCCGCGGGCCTGGACCGTGCGCCGCGGCGACGAGACGCTGCTTGCGGTAGCCGCGTGGTATGAGCGCCGGCGGTTTAAGGATGAGGCGCTTGCCCATCAGGTGCGGGCCCTTCGCCGGCTGCTGCTCGTGCGATGGGGGCTGAGGCTCGAGGCATCGCCGGAGGAAGCGGCGCAACTGGCCCAGGATCGACTGAGCGAAGCGCAGGCGGACAAGCTGGTGCGTCTGCTGCGGCAAGCGGATGCAGTAGAGCGAGGCGAGGCCATGGGAGGCTCTTTCGTGGACTTGACTCGCGAGTTAGGCGAGATGATAGTGTTACTGGAGAAGGAGTGAACGATAGTGGGCGGAAAGATAGAGCAACTGCTGGGTGCTATGGAGCAGCGGGTATATGGACAGAAACTGAATATCCGGTTGCTGGCGGCAGCTCTACTGGCAGGCGGTCATGTGCTGCTGGAAGGAGTGCCGGGGCTCGGCAAAACAAAAATGGCGCGCACGCTTGCGGCCTCCATTGGCGGAGAGTATCGCCGCATCCAATTCACACCCGATCTGATGCCTAGCGATATAACGGGCAGCGTGATCTTCGATATGGCGAGAAGCGAGTTTCAAACCGTTCTCGGTCCGGTGTTCGCCAACATTGTGCTGGCCGACGAGATCAACCGTTCGGGACCCAAAACCCAAGCGGCGCTTCTCGAAGCGATGGAGGAGCAGCAAGTAACGATACATGGCACGACCTACCGGCTCCCCGATCCTTTCCTGGTCGTCGCTACGCAGAACCCGATCGAGTACGAGGGGACGTATCCGTTGCCCGAGGCGCAGCTCGACCGGTTTCTGTTCAAGCTGACGCTCGATTACCCGGGCGAGGAGCAAGAACGGCAAATATTGAGAGGGCATGTTCCGTATGAGAAGGAGCGCGAGCAGGCGGTTCTTCCGGCTCTAACCCCGGAAGAGATCCGAGAAGCGAAGGCCCGCACGGCTGAAGTCGTGGTCGAGGACTCCATCATTGCTTACATTACGACGATTGTACGCAAAACCCGCGACTCCAAGCGCGTGCAGCTCGGAGCAAGCCCGCGCGCGGGCATCGCCATCCTGACCGCGAGCAAAGCCTGGGCGGCACTCGAAGGCAGAAGCTATGTGACGCCGGACGATGTGAAGCTGGTGGCGCGTCCCGCGCTCCGCCATCGTCTGCTGCTGACACCGCAAGAGGAATTGGAGGGCGGCACCAGTGACCACATCGTCCAAGAAACGCTCGCATCCGTTCCGGTTCCTCGCTAGGCGGTTCGGCGACGAATCCATCGTCCCGACTAAGCGGCTGGTCTTTCTCTCAGCAGGCGGAATCATTCCAATCGGTGCTGCCTATGCGCTGGGGTACGGCCATTACGTGCTGTGGGGATTTTATTTGCTGCTGGCTGTATTCAGCGTCGTTGATTTATGGCTGCTTCCTGCAAGGAGACGCTTCGCCGTCGAGAGGACACTGCCGGATACGGCGGACCTGAACCAGATTTTCCAAGTGCGCCTTGCGCTGACCGTGGAAGCCGCGAATAGTCTCTTGAACGTCGAATTAGCTGACGACATTCCGATCGCTTTTACGGCGTATAGAGCGCAACGGGTGGATGAGCAGGACAGGAGGATTCCGCAGGAGATCATGCGCGGCCGGCTGGAGGACGGAGCGGCAAGCTTCGCATACGGTACGGCTGGTCAAGAGCGGGGGAGGTATACGTTTGGTTATGTGATGCTGCGTTACTGGGGCGGAGTCGGACTGTGGAAGAAGCAGACGAAGCTGAAGTGCGTGGGCGATGTGAAAATCGTGCCCGATCTGTCGAGGGTGCGCGGGATTCTTGCGTCCGCTCAAGACGCGCTGGTCTTGGATGGCAGCAAGCTGGGGAAGGCCCAACCGACCGGCTCGGATTTCGACTCGATCCGCAGCTTCGCGCAAGGGGACGATCCGCGGCTGGTCAATTGGCGGGCGTCCGCCCGCACGGGGAGACTGATGACGAATATCGTTCGTCCCGAGAAAGGGAAGGTCGTCACGATTGCGCTGGATTGCGGTCGGATGATGGGGGTCGAGCTCGATGGGCAGACCAAGCTGGACCGCACGCTCGAAGCGGCGCTTGTCTTGGCTGCTGTGGCGTTGAAGCAAGGCGATTACGTCGCTTTGCTCGCTTTTTCGGATCGAATCAAAGCTTATGTTCCGCCGGGGCGAGGGCTGCCGCATCTGCATCAGCTGACCATGGCCGCTTACGACCTGGGCTCGGATTTCGTTGAGCCAGGATTCGGCCTTGCGTTGTCCCATGTATTGCGCGAGATGAAGAAGCGATCCTTCGTCGTCCTCTTTTCCGATATGGAGAGCTATCTGTATGACCAGGAACTGCCGGTCTATGCGCGACGTCTTCGCAGAAGCCATGTGCCGCTGCTCGTGTCGTTGAACGACCCGCTGCTGCACGAATGGGCGCATGCCGAGGCGGTCAACAACCGGACTGCTTATATTCAGAGCCTAGCCTATAAGTTTCAGCTGGACCGGATGGAATACGTGACGCAGATGGCTGGCTGGGGCATTGAAGTCATGGATGTGCCGGCGGACCGGTTGGCGCTTAGTGCGGTCAACGAGTACCTGAACCTGAAGGCGCGAAACGCGCTCTGAGCGAACCTAAGGCGACGTAAACAGCGAGCAACAGCAGCGTGGCTCCAGCCACCGCGTACTTGACACCTAGCGACAGGTCGGACGGGGTGATGTAGCCTTCGATAAGGCCCGCGATTACGAATAGCGGAAGGGTGCCGACCAGCAGCAGAACGGACTCTTGGGCCGCTTGCAAGAATTGCCTCTTGCGTGTGTAGGCACCTGGAACGAAGAAGCGGTAGCCCATGTAGAGGCCGGCTCCCCCTGCTATGAAGATGGCGACGAGCTCGATGATGCCATGGGGCAAAATGTAGGCCCAGAAGACGTACGTTTCTCCAGCTTGTGCGAAAACGGCTGCCAGCGCGCCGATGAGGAGTCCGTTGAATACGAGCAAATAGACGGTGCCGAATCCAAGCGTCACTCCGCTCACGAAAGCCAGCATCGCCACCCGGATATTGTTGATGAAGATCTCGGTCGAGACGAGCGGGCTGTGCAGGTCGCCGCGCGGATCGTCTGTAGCGGCGGGATCTATGGCGTTCGCGATATTAGACGGCAGCACCAAATGCACGTTGAGCGGATCCGACCAGACCGCCGCATAACCGGCGATTAAGCCGAGAAGGAACAAAGCGCAGGCCATCAGAATGAAAGCGCGCCTCTGGAGAATCAAATTCGGGAAGTAGGCGCCGAAGAACCGGCGGAAGCGGCTGCCGCCCTTGTCGTTCTGCCGATACAGCACATGATGCGCCCGGGCAACCAGGTGGTTCAGATATGTCGTCGTCGAGTCGTTCGGCCATTGCGTCCGCATGGCGGACAAATGAGTAGCCGCAGCCTTGTAGAGCGTCGTCAATCGATCTATATCTTCGGCGCGGACCGGTCGGCGGACGTTGTCCAGGGCGACTAGCAGGCGTTCGAGCTCGGCCCAATCGTCTTTATGTCTTTTGATTCGTTGCGCGGGATCCATCGGTAATACCCTCCTGTTTTTAACTATCCTACCATGAATTGTAGCCGGCGAGGAGTTTAAGATGAGAATTTCTTTTGAGAATGAAGTGTCGATTGTGACGCCCGAGCAAGTCCAGCTGCAGTTCCCTACAGCAGGGGCCGGGATGCGGGCGGTTGCGCATTTGCTGGATCTGCTGATTCTGAGCGTCTTTTACGTAGCGCTGGGGTTCGCCTATTACTTGGTATGGAGCAACGATTATGCCCTAGCCGCGCTCCTCATTATTGGGGCCGTAGGCAGCGTGGGTTATTTCGTCGGCTGCGAATATTTCATGGGTGGACAAACGATCGGCAAACGAGTAGTTCATATCCGCGTCGTCCAGCGGGACGGTCGCAATGCCGGGCTGCTCGCGGTGCTCATTCGCAACTTGTTCCGCTTGATCGATCTGTTACCTATGTGCTATTTTCTAGGGCTGCTCGTGGTGTTAGGTAGTTCGAACGACCGCCGAATCGGTGATATGGTAGCGGGAACGATTGTGGTGGTTGAGAAAGAAACGGAGAGGCTCAAGCTGCGGAGAAAGGTCGACAAGCAGATCGACAAGTGGCGAGATTTGCTGCCGCAGAAGGAACTAGGGGCGGAAAGCCGTAAGGCTATTGCTTATGCCGATTGGATGCTGCTCGCGGCTTGGGCGGAGCGGCTGCCGTTCGTCACGTCGGATCGGATCGGGGAGCTCGCCTACCCCATCGCGCAGCACTTCGCCGACAAGATGGGCATTGCTCGTTACGTATTGGCGGCGAATGATACGGTGTTTTTGATTTGGTTGTATCTGGAGTTGCGGGGGGAGTGGGAGGTTTAGGTGTCATCGGCACCGCCACACTCTAAATACGAAAATGTCCGAGAGAAGACGGATGCTACAAAGTAACAAAATGGGCTCCTAGTAATATAGCTCGTAAATAAAATCGAAAGAGTGATCTCCCATGAAAAAATTAAATGTTTTTGTAATAATGCCTTTCGATGAGGAGTTAAGTTCACTCTATTTACACCTAAAGGAAAGGTTTTGCGAAGTGGCATATTTTCAAAGAGCCGATGACTTGCTTAACCAGCAGAATATATTAAAGGATATAGTTCAACCCATATTTAAAGCTGATCTTATACTGGCTGATTTAACTGGCTTAAATGCAAATGTTTTTTATGAACTCGGTCTAGCGCATGCATTTAGAAAAAATGTTGTGTTAGTTACACAAGACATTTCAGAACTTCCATTCGACTTAAGGTCGTATAGAGTCATAGAATACTCAACGCATTTCGCAAAAATAAAATCTTTCGAAGAAAATATATCGAGGTTGTTCAAGGAATATGGTAGTATTTCCTTTGGCAGTCCTGTCACAGACTGGGTAAGTATAGATGATCATGTAAAAAGTTTTGCGGAAATAATTCCATGCACAACAATAGGTCCAATCATTTCCAATATCAATAATGTTAATAAAGGAGATCATGCTAAAGGCCAAAATGAGATTAAAGGTTTCTTGGATTCTATAGCTGACGCAGAAGAATCAATGAACACGCTATCTACATTAATCAATAACTTCGCTTTAAGAACAACAGATATAGGAGAAGTAGTTAATAAACACACGGTTGAGGCAGAAAGAGTAAGAAAAGGAGGATCTGCTTCATTACTAAGAAAAATTGCAAGGTCTGTAGCTGTATCTCTGCAGGATTATGGAAGTTATTTATCAGAACATAATAGAGAATACGAATCGCATTGGAACACCATTGATCAAGGTCTAACCAACTTAATTGAGAGCCCTAATGTAGTTAATGTTGAGAACAAGGCTGACTTAATTGGTTTTTTGGCAACTCTTGATGATATTAACAAGATACTAGTTGATACAAAAGGACAAATTAGTAGTATGGCAGAAGGTATCTCCGGACTTGTTGGGGTTGAGGCATCAATTTCACGAGCTGCCAGTCTAATCTTCAGAGAGACAAAGTCATTTGAAGGATTAATTGATCGGTCAATATCTACACTTGAACGAATAATAACTGTTGGGAACGATAGAGCACAGACAAATACTTTTGGAGATTAATATCAGTCTTATGGACGACATCAGCTACCTGTGCATAATAGGGATTGATATACTCATGTTATACCAGCAACCAAAGGGGTCTGTTTCGGGGCAAATAGCGGTTTGCCAACACCTTTTTTTCCGCCAAACTGCTCTTTTTCGCGAAATAGCGATACGCCTCATCTTATTTGCCGCCGGTCCACGGGGGGACGCCCCGCAACGCGCCAAAAGCTGCCTCCTCACACCGGGAGGCGGCTTTTTTGCCGCGAACCCGCTAATCCGCCCACCCCAACCTAGTTGACGGGACACCAAACGGTGTCCTATAATAAAAAAAGTCACCAATAAGTGTCCAATTGGATTCGGAATACAATCACGCTTAGGAGAGGGTGTTGTGGGCGAGAACAACCAGTTGCGGGATGTGTTTGAAGCGATCGCCGACCCGACTAGGCGCCGAATCATTCGTCTGCTAGCCGAGGCGAAGGAGCTGCCGCTGCACGGGCTGACGTCACAGTTCGAGATGGGTCGCACCGCGGTTTCCAAACATTTGAGCATACTGAAAGATGCCGGACTGATCTTGGACCGAAAAGTCGGCAGAGAAACGCTATTCCTGCTAAACGCCGCGCCGCTTAGAGAAATTCAAGATTGGTTGGCGTCGTACAGCCGATTTTGGAATCATCATATGTTGCGCTTGAATGAATTGTTAGCCGATGAAAACAAAGAATAATCCGAAGACCAGGAGGAGGAACACAAATGTCCTATATCGTTGATTTTAAAAACGTGTCTACCGTTGGCTTGGAGTCTTCGCCTGTAGCGGAGGCGCTGGCGGGGGTGCGTGCGAATGAGGCTCGCTACTTCATGAACAAGTACAAGCATGTCTTTACGACGGTGCCGGCCAGTGAAAGCCAAGAGAGCCTGGAGTATGCGCATCGCGTTCTGAAGGAAGAGCGGAATATCGAGTTTGCGGCCAAACCCCTGGAAACTTCGCAGTTCCAAGTGGAAAATATCAA
The DNA here is from genome assembly GCF_004000845.1 of Paenibacillus koleovorans NBRC 103111. Taxonomy (GTDB): domain Bacteria; phylum Bacillota; class Bacilli; order Paenibacillales; family NBRC-103111; genus Paenibacillus_AA; species Paenibacillus_AA koleovorans. The sequence continues at coordinate 73,034 of NZ_BIMA01000015.1, read as the reverse complement.
ATTTACCTATGTGTTTTACGAAGACGGTCTGAGCATCAATGTCATGTACACAGTGGACGATCCGAAGAAACGGGCGGTCGGGTTCAAGCTGTGCGAGGGCATGGAGGTACCGCAGGAGTTAGGGAAGTTTAAGTTCGCTAGGCAAAAGTCTGCTATAGCCGGAACGATTCGGGGTTCGTACTTCGTTATCAAGGGCGAGTATTAAGCCGAGCACTTCACACAAACCAAAGGGCTGCCTCTACACAAGGCAACCCTTTTTTATCTGCGTCTCTTATCTCCAGGGAACTATTGCTCAATCGTAATGTTTCCGCTATCGGTTCGGACTTTGATGTAGTTCTTCGTTTGGCGCTTGGAGTCCGGCGAATGGATCGATCCGGATTCCGCTTGCAGGTCGTAGAACCCGGTGAAGTTGGCCGGCACCTTCACGTAGACGCTGCCGGAGTCCGCCGAGATATCGGCATCCGAATCATCCAGCTTATAGAGCTTGATGCTCCCCGAATCCACCGACAGATTGGTTCGACCGGTTATGTTGGTGAGCTTGATGTTCCCAGACTCGGTGGAAGCTGTTAAGTCGGCTGTTACCTTATCTCCCGTAATATTACCCGAGTCCATCCGCAGCTCCAGGCGGTCGCTCTTGAAGTTGTTAAGCGTAAGCTTGCCGGAGTTCACGGATAATTCGGCGTCCGCAATCTTCATGAGAGCGGCATCCGCGATGTTGATATTGCCGGAATCCAACTCCAACTTCAGAGAGTCGAGAAGGGAATCGTCCGAAACGGAAATCACGAGTTCTTCCTTCACGCCAATAAAGCTGAAATCCATGAATTGAATCCACTTCTTGGGCTTTTGGGTCAAGTCGAGCTTCAAGCTTTGGCTGGAAATCTTGGTGGCGAGCGTATCCTCAATCATCTTTTCCGTTCCCCGACCGTGCAGCTTAATGGAGTTCTGGCCATCCGTACTTCTCTCGAACTTGATGTCCACGTCATAGTCGCTCACGATGTGCAGCTTGCGCAGCTCCGCGGCGGAGAAGGTCCATGTGTGATCAAAGCTTGGAAGGTCGTCGTTCACATCCTTCCAGAACGTTAGCGATCCGATGATTCCGATTAGGATTAGGCCGACAGCGATGATATACCAAGGTTTTTTCATATTACGCTCTTCCTTTCCAGGTCTTCACATTCCAGAGCCCGTATTGAACCGTAATAAAGAGCAGCCATTTGCCGACAAAGCGGACTAGAGGCAGCAACAGCATGCCGACGCCGAGCAATCCGATCGCCATGAATAGCTTGTAGTGCGCGTATCCATTCTCGAATATCGACTCCGCTACCAGGATGAACGGCGACAAGAAGGTGGTGAGGGTAACTGCGCATACGGCGACGAAGACGGCCCAAACCGAAGCGAATACCGGGATGGCGATCATAGCGTTTAAGAAGAAGAGCAGGAAGCTCACGCCCATAAATCTCGGTGTATCCCGGCGCGGCGGCGACCAAGGAGGAGGGGGAAGGAATTGGTCGCCTACGGCTTCCCTTGCTAATGTTAGAGGATCCCCCAGCTCTCTGGCGATATACGCCTCGGTCTTTCCGCTCTGCTGGCCGTGCATGAAGTGGGCATCATAATCGCGTAATAGTTCGTTCCGTTCTTCCTCGGGCATCGAGGCGAGGTAATGGCGGAGCGTTTCGATAAACTCTTGTTTATTCATGGGGAATCTCCCTCTTCCGTTCGTAGATTTACTTCGGAAAATCGCCTTGCTCGATTAAGTTGCCCACGTTCTGCACGAAGGCGTTCCATGCGAGGATCAGCTCTTTGGAGTACAACGAGCCTTCATTGGTGATCTTGTAGTATTTGCGAGGAGGACCTTCGCTGGATTCTTGCAGATAGGTCGTGCAGTAGCCGTCTTTAACCAGTCGTCGAAGCAAAGGGTATAGAGCGCCTTCCGCCACTTCGATATGCTCGGATACCGCTTCCGCCAGCTCGTATCCGTAGCGGTCGTGCTTCTCGATGAGAACGAGCACGCAGAGCTCCAGTACTCCTTTTTTGAACTGCGTATTAATGTCCACGGATGTACCTCCGATCCTTCGTAATCTTCATCCATCAGTACTGAATATTAAACAGTAGCTTCAATAGCTATAATTTATCACACGGTATTGAATAATGCAAGGTACTGAATTTCTAGAAGCCGCGCATAAAATCAACCGCAATCCCTCAAAATAAAGGCATGTGAGGTTACATAACGGTTGCGCAGTTTGCGGCATAAAGTTACAATAAAAAATGGGTGAAAGACGGGATGCTTTCGCCTCTATCTAAGGATGGTCGCAGTTGGAACAAGAAAAAACAGTCCAAGTAGAGCTTGCCAGTCATGTCGGAAGGCTGCTTAGGGAGTCGTTCGGGAAAGGGCCGCAATCGATCTTCGTCAGTATCCGACGGCCTCTTGTCGTCTTTTACTTGAAGGGCTTGTTATCGCCGACGGAGAAAATTCTTCTCGAGCAGGATCAAGTGCTCTCCATCCAGCATACAAGAGACTTGCTGATGAAGACACTCATCCCGGAGATCAAAGCCTATACGTCCCTGCTCGCCGGCATTGATTTTCAGGAATTTTATTATGACTGGGGTTTGCATAACTTATCCGGGGTATTCGTAGGGGTCGAGGAAGCAGACTATGTAGAAGCTTTCAAAGAAGAACGGTATGACGGGAAAGAGGAGTTTCATCACGAGATCGACAACATCAGCCACTTGGTGGAGAAGACGCCGGAAGAAACGTATTCCTGCCTGCTGAACGATCGGACGCTTCTATTGATCCGCAACGGCATCTTGATCAGTATTGAGAAGGAATTGATCCGTCTCGGGTTCGAAGGGAATTTGAAGCTGGCCAAGCGCAACCTGGAGAAGAGCTACTTCCATAACAACAATCGGCTGGAATCGATTCTGGGGAAGAAGATCATGGATGTGTTCGTGGACTGGGACTTTCATTTGAACAAAAGCGCTATCGTGTTCGTGCTGGAACCCGTTCATAATTAGGTGGTAATGAGCCAGAGATCGTGCTGGACATAAGCCTGTATAGAAGCTGCGAAGCGGCTTTTGTTAGGCTTTTTTGCGTTCGGTCGAATTCCAATGGGAAAGAAGGTGTGCAGCTTGTCAGAGTCTAATGCCGATCAACTGGTCAGCGAGTCGGATCTAAGGCTGGATCGGTTGGCTTCCGTCGGTCAGATTGCCGCGGGCATCGCGCATGAGGTCCGAAACCCGTTGACGGCGGTCAAGGGCTTCCTCCAATTGCTGAAGCATGAAACACCGCACAAGTATCTGGATTATGCCTACATCGAATTGGAAAACGCCATTGAAACGTTGCAAAATTTGTTGCATGTCTCGAAGCCGGACCTGGAGAGCGAACCGTTCGATTCGATCGATCTCAGCACGGAATTGGAAGCGCTTTTGTATTTGTTCCAGGAACGCTCCTACCAAGTAGCCATTCAGAAACATTTTAAGGATACGAATACAAGAGTCTACGGAAAGCGGAACCAGATCAAGAAAGCGTTCTTCAACCTGATCAAAAATGCATTCGAAGCGATTTCGAACCGAGGCGCCATCTGCATCAAGCATTACAAGTTTAACGGCCATCTCCTGATCAGCATTTCGGATACCGGCGACGGCATTCCGGAGGAGAAGATCAACCTGCTCGGCACGCCCTTCTACACCTCCAAAGCGGAAGGCACCGGCATGGGCTTGACCCAAGTGTTTACGACCATTTACGATCACGGCGGGATTATCCGGGTGAAAAGCGAGGTCGGCGTCGGCACGGAATTTACGGTGCAGCTTCCCATCCATGAGGAGACGGATCAGGAAGGAGAGGCTCCCGTGAACCCCTTGCATGTCCACAATCAGCAGTTCTCGCAGTACTATACATCGAGACGGACCGAATTTATGGAACTGCTGAAGCTGCAAGGGAAAGAGCTGTTCGAGATTATGAAACCGACGGCCTTCGATCCCGAGTACATTCTGGAATCCGCGCATAAGCTCGTGCAGCTGCTTAACGAGCGGAACGAGCACGGGCTGATCCAGCACGCCCAGGAGCACGGGAGAAATTGGGCCAGCCATCAGTTGGACTTGATCCTGAAGCTGGAATGGATTCAAGTGCTGAGGAAGACGTATTGGGCGTTCTTACATGCCTACTACACGAGCGGCGGACAGGAGAAGGTCACCTTTTTCGAGCTCGAACGGGATGTGAATGATCATCTGGACACGTACCAGAAGCATTTCGCATCCAGTTACTCCGTGTATAAGAATCAGGTGCTCCAAGCCCATCGCGAGGTGATCGAGAGGCTGACGGTGCCGGTCATCCCCCTCTCCGAGCAATTCGCCATTCTCCCGATTGTCGGCAGCCTGGACATGCCGCGTGTCAAGAAGATGCAGGAGCAAGTATTCGACCGTATTCACCGGCTAAGAATCGAGCAGCTCGTCATCGATGTGTCCGGCGTCTCCTCTATGGATACGACGAATGCGGCCCATCTGCTCAAGATTGTGAACGGGATCGCTATCCAGGGCTGCAAGGCCATCCTCACCGGTCTGCGGCCGGAAATGACGACTACGATCGTCGAACAAGGCTTTGCCATCCATGAACGAGTCGTGACTAGAGGGTCTTTGCAGCAAGCTTTGGAGGATTTCTACAAGTAGTGCAAGCTGAACCTTGCTAAATCTCAATAAACTATTTAAAATAGGGTAGGGTAATAGACATGACGCTCTTGCCTGAACGATCTGACAGGGTAGACCTGTAAGAGATCGATACGTGCAGTACTAACAAGAAATACAAATCGAGCTGGCCGTAATGAACCAGAGACAGCGCTGGACATAAGCCTAAATAAAAGTTGCTCAGCAACCTTTTATTTAGGTTTTTTTTATTGTAAGGAAAGCTTAGAGCGAGTGAAACTTGGCTGAGGATGAATGTTGGACTATGAACGAGAACCATTTCCAGAATGAGATTGCTAGCCACATAGGGAAGATGCTCCGGGAAGCATTCGGGAAAGGCCCCCAGTCCATTTTTGTCAGTATGGAACCTCCCTTTTTTGTCGTGTATTTGCGCAACTTCCTGACGCCTACCGAGAAGATTCTCTTGAAGCAGGGACAGGTCCGTACAATTCAGCACACTAGAGATCTCGTAATGAGGTCGTTGATTCCCGAAATCAAGGCTTATTTGCTGCTGCTGACCGGGATGAACCTGTCGGAGTTCTATTACGATTGGGAACTGCATAATCACTCCGGTATTTTCGTAGGACTTCAAAGCGAGGATGTCTCGTGGACGTCTGAGGCGGACAAGCAGTATGAAGGGGAAGAGGAGCTGCATCGCGAGATTCGAGCGATCAGCCATCGAGTTCAGAAGCAGCCGGAACAGCTCTTTTCCCGGATGATCAACAAGAGAACGCTGCTCGTCGTGCGTACCGGCAACCTGATTGATCTGAGCAAGGAATTGATCCGGCTAAGGGATGAGGAGCATCTGAAGCAGGCGTTGAACGAGCTGGAGAAGAAGTATTTGCGGGACAACAAGTATGTTGAACAAATCTTAGGGGCGAAAATTGTAGACGTGTTTGTCGACTGGAACTTCCATGTGGATAGGAGCGTTATTGTGTTGATTGTAAGACCGAAGGTGTGAAGGCTGCGGGGTGATTGACACGTCGCATGCGTTCGTACAAACGAACGATGTGGTGCAGGTGCAGAATATGATGCAAATCCTCAGAGAATCGTCCCCCGGACGGTTTTTTCTTTTCCATTTTGGTAAAATGGAGAGGTGAACTTGAATTAGTTGGGCGTTGGAAGGGTTTAGGCTGCGGGTAGCGAATCTTGTAAGTAGGTTCCATCGGATTAAGACGATCTAACGGAGGGGGAAGACTCATGGATCATCACGAGCTGGAGCAACGTGTGGGCGAGCTGGAACGGCTTCAGCTGCAGTATTCGCCCAAGAAATACATGAAGAAATTTGTGGCTACGACAACCGATATATATAACGAGCGGCGTTTTTTGAACACGGTCGCGCTGGAGCATAAGTCGATTGAGCATGTGGCCGGCATCCTTGTGGAGGAGTTGGCCGCGAATAAGAAGTTTCGAAGAGTGGAGTGTTTGAAAATTTTGAAAAGAATGCTGAAAAACCGCAGCTCCGAGGAACCGTTCGGCAAAGGGCTGACCCGGCAGTTGTTTGCGCTCTATCAGCAGTTTGTTTTGACGGGAAGCGAAGAGGCGCAGGGGGCGGTCAGCTTCTTCATTCAAGAGCTCCCGCTGGAAGAAGAGCAGCTCCAATGGCTGATCGATCATGATGAGGAGTCGGAACATATTGTAACTCGCTTGCTGCACTATCCAGAGCGAAACGGACAGGTGAGCGACTGGGCGCGCGAGGTGTATTTGAGCGGCAAACTGCCGGATCGGCTTCCGGAGGTGCTCGGACTGGTGATCGAGGAGGAAGTCCCCGACTACGTGCAGGTAGATAATGCCACCCTGATGTGGGCGATCTACCATACCAGGTGCTCCAAGGGTCAGAAGAGAAAGCTGATCCTGAAGCATCTCGACTATGAGCACTATGCGGCGGCGGTGGAAGTAGCTAGAAAGCTGAACGTGGAAGAGGTCTCGAAGGAATTGGCCCGCTACTACAAGGATCTTCTGGTCAAGGAAACGGATGTCGTTGAAGTAAGCTGAAGCTAAGGGGGACAATGACTAGGATGCAGATTGGATCAACTACCCTTTCCATCAATGGCATGAGCCTGGACAAAAAGCTCGGAGCGGGCGTTCCGGTAAATCTTGCCGTCCAGATTGTGAATAATCAACTGAAGCAGCATGCGGAGCAGGAGAAGCTGAATCAACAACTCGAGGCCAGGGAAAAGCAGCTGCTGCTGAACGCCAAGGACGGGCCCTGGAACAAGCAGGCGGAGGCGTCCCTGATCGACCGGGGAATATCGGTTGTGCGAGGCATATATGACGCTTTTCAGAGAAGTGTCGCCACCTCACGCGAGCAGTACATCGACCCCATGCTGGATGAAATGGCGGAGTACGAGAAGCGGCTGGAGGACGTGAAGGCCAATGCCGATGCAGACCCGTCCGAGGCGAAGCTGCTGGAGTCCGAAATTGATTTTCTGCGGGGACGCATTCAAGAAACGACGGATTGGTTCATGGAACAGTACGAGTGGTTCTACGGAGGGTTCCTGCGAGGCACCGAAGCGATGTACAACCAAGCGACGAATGGGCAGTTCGGACGGGTTCTGAGCCATTATCTTCGAAATCCCGACGGGCTGCAGGGGCTGCTGGAGCTATCGGCAAAGGGGCTCGATCTCGACGATCTGCAGGGCAGCTCGACGGAGATTCGCCATCAGTTCGACAAGGCGAACGAACGGCTGGAGCAGTTCCAGGAGACGCTGGAGAAGGCGCAGAAGAAGTTTAGAGAAGCGAAAGGGCTTCAGGACAGCTCGGTGAATGAATCATTGAAGCTGATGATGCGCAGCGAGCAGCTGGAGCTGTTGGACCAGCTGCTGGTCCGGGCAAACGCCGGCGCGTTCCCCGACCAGGCTGAGCTGGAGCGGATTCAGGGTATTCAGGATGTGCGTGTGGAATACAGCCTTCAACCTTTCGATAGGACTGTTTAATCAAGGGCACTTAAATAGGCGGACATAACAAGTAGTAACGAATTGCTGCAAGCGGGGGCGTCCTTTGTGATTGTAAGTAGGAAGCTGCATTTCCCCTCTGGTCCGACCCTTCTAATCTCACGTCCCGGATTGACGCATCTACTGAATGAGAAGCTAGAACTATTAAATAGATAGAGGAGAGGCGAGATGGCATTCAGGCGTTTGATTTGTATGTTGGCGATGGGGTTGCTGGCACTGGGGATGATTCCAGCGGTTATACATGCCGTTGCTTACGTGAATTTGGGCTTGAACAAAACGGTTACGACGGGGTCGGGCAGCTTCTGCGCCGGGAGTGAGACAGCGGCTCATGCGCTCGACGGCAACCCTTCGACGAAGTGGTGCGGCTTGTCGTCGACGGATCGGATGACGATCGATCTAGGGGCGCTGTACATCGTGGGCCAGTTCGTCCTTACGAATGCCGGCACGGAAAGTGCGAACTATATTACTAGAGACTACGAGATCCAGACCAGTACGGACGGGGTAAGCTGGGTTTCGGCCGTTCAGGTGACGAACAATACGGCGAATGTCGTTACGCATGATGTCGCTCCTGTTGTGGCGCGATATATTCAACTGATCGTGACGGCACCTAATCAAGCCAACGGCGGACTCATCCGGATTTACGAGTTTGCGGTAAACGGCGATCCTGCCGTGGCGATAGCGGAGACGCCGACAATCCTCACTCCGCCTGCAGGGGCGGTTGTGAAGGTTGGCGACCCTTCTCCGACGGTGGGCATAACGGCATCCGTAGGTGACGGAGGTACGCTGAGCTACCAGTGGTACAGCAACTCGTCGAACAGCGCGAGCGGGGGAACGGCGATCAGCGGTGCGCAGAGCGCTTCTTTCCAGGCGCCGACGAATTTGGCGGGCACGACGTACTATTATGCGGTAGTGACGAACACCAATACCGGAGCGATGGAGCAGATTGCAGCGATAACGAGCAATGTCGTAGCAGTTGAGGTGAAGTCTGCACGGGGATTGCTCCGGCCCGTTGGGAGCTGGACGAGCAAAGGGCCGAATGCCGCGACAGTAACCGAGCTCACTTACGGGGTGCGTCTGGGTTACGATATTACAAGCACTAGTGCGAGCTGGGAGTTTAAAGCCATCGCTACTGAAACGGCGGATATTTACTATCGTTGGCGGCACTTCGGGTTGCACTCTTGGTACATGGCGACGGCCGGGCTGACGGCATTTGTGGAGCGGGACGGAGTTCGCACAACAACGACTGTTTTGTACAGCGGCAGCGTGAACGACTTATTCGAAAGAACAGGGAACTCGGTCTTTCATGTGAATGCGGGAGATACATATGGGTTCATTGTGTCTGGGCAGAATGCTGATGCTAGCAGGATAATAAGAGGCAGCCTGGACGTTCAGACCTCTCCCCGGATTCAACCCGTTGTCACCGGAACCCCCGGACAGAATGGCTGGTATAAGTCCGATGTGGGTCTAAGCTGGACGCTGACAGAGCCGGCAGGCGAACCCATTACAACTGTAGGCTGTGAGCCGGTATCCTTGACCGCTGATACGGGAAGCGCAGGCTCGAACTATTCATGTTCGGCTTCGTCCTTGGGCGGAGGCGCATCTTCGGAGAGCGTTACGATCAAGCGAGATACGGCTCCTCCTGTTACGACGGTCAACGGGATGACATTAACGGCGACCGATACTGGATCCGGTGTGGCTGCGACTTACTATACAGTAGATGGTGGAACGCAGCAGAACGGCACCCAGATCAGCTTCTCTTCTCCCGGTGCACATTCAGTCACTTACTGGAGCGTAGATTCGGCGGGGAATACCGAGTCGCCACAGAGCCAGACGATCACATGGAAGCTCGAAGAGGTAGGCTTTCAAGCGAGTACGGAAAGTCCGACCAATCAGAATGTGCTGCTGACGCTCGTTTTCCCGACTAATGCGGTGCTGCAGCAATACAGTTTGGAGCAAGCGCTATGGTATACGTATTCCGGGTCTCTTACCTTGACTGAGAATCGGACGATTTATGCGCGGTACCAGACCAGCCAAGGGTTCTGGAGCTCGGTGGCTTCCTATGAAGTGGACAACATCGACAAGGTGCCGCCTGCATTACCGATATTCTCGCTGTCCACAACGGCGCCTGCACAATCTGTGACTGTGACCATTGAATTTTCAGCCGACACGGTGGATCGGCGTTATCAGCTATGGGGCGATTATGATTCCCCGTACACCGGTCCTTTTACTTTATATTCGAACCGAACGATTTCGGCCTATGCGACCGATGCGGCCGGCAATTTCAGCCAGAGCGTGTTTTACGTCACAAATATTGATAGGACGCCTCCCGTCGTGACGGCCCGTATCAATGGCGGCGCGTCCTGGACGATGGACACCGAGGTGCTGCTGACCTTCGATGACGGGGACACCGGCGCCACCCAGATGCGATTCTACTATGACGGCGTGTCCTGGTCGGACTGGGAGACTTACGCCGCTAGCAGGCTGTACACGTTGCCTAGTGGGGATGGATTGAAGACCGTGTATATGCAATTCCAGGATGAGTTTGGCAACTTGAGTCAGACCTTCAGCCAATCGATTACGCTGGATACGATTTCGCCGACAGGCAACATGCAGGTGAACGAGGGGGCTGCTCATACGGCGAGTTATGCCGTCACTCTAGCTCTGGATGACGAGGAGTCGGGGGCTGTCTCCATGCAATTCTCGGATGATCTAGAAGTGTGGTCGGAATGGGAAGCTTTCCGGGAGAGCGTAGCGTATACGCTGACGAATGGCGAAGGCGAGAAGCGGGTATACGCCCGGCTGAAGGATGCAGCGGGCAATGTCAGCGAGACCTTCGACGCCTCCATCGCGGTGGATTTGCCGCCGGTGATAACGATTGGCTACTACGACAGTGCGAAACCGACGAACCAGGATATAGTGGTGAGTGCCACAGTGGATGATGGGACGTTGAATACGAGTAGCTACACGTTCGAGGGGAATGGTAGTTTCGAGTTCGTGGCTACGGATTCCGTGGGAAATGTGACGCGTGTGACGGTGACGATTGCGAATATCGACAAGGTTGCGCCGGTGACAACGGTTGCCTTGGCAAAGGATCCCGAAACGAAACATGTGACTGTTACTTTCAATGTACAAGACGACAGTGCATCCACCAGCATCTACTTCGTGGACGGAGTGGAGCTCACCGGCAGTCCGGTGCTGCTCAAGAAGCAGGGTGCGCACACCATCACCTATTGGAGCGTGGACATTGCGGGAAATGTAGAGCTCGAGCAGACGACCATCGTGATCGTGGATATTCTTCCGAAGGGTCCGGATGGACTCTTCCGTCTCAACGATATGATCCCGCTGATCAACAACGGCACTTTGCCGCAGCTGGACTTGAATGGAGACGGGGTGTTCGATCAGCTTGACCTATATATGATGCTCGCAGCCGTGCAACCTATCTTTCTGCCAAGAGACTAAAGAAAAGCCGCCTGAACCCGGTTCAGGCGGCTTTTCCTATTCAATAAGGTTATGGCAGATCACTATCTCCCCGCGCGAGCGGAATCCGGCCGGCTGGAGGAGCGCGACTACTTCACACCTGTGTATGAGCGAGCAGTTGCTGGACGTCGTTCAGGAACTGCTCGTGCCGGTAGGCGGAGTAGTCGTTCCAGGGCGAGGTGAAGTAGGAGTAGCCGGCTGCGACATGGACGCGTCCCGCCTGCACGGCGTCTAGGCGTCGCCACACCGCCGAGCCCGCCAACTGCGTCCAGCGCGCCATAGCCGCTTCGTTGCCGTCGACGTGGACCAGCACCCGATCCGCGCCGAAGCCCGGCAAAGCCTGAGGCTCCACGGCCTGTAGCCACTTCACGGAGGCGACTCCCGTGGGCAGCGGAATGTGCAGATCGTCGTACAGCACGGTCCCCGTGCGCCGACCGCAAATCTGCAGCCCGTCGCGCTTCACAAGCAGGACGAGCAGCGCCTCGCCGCCACTCCCCTCGCTGTGCAGCGCCTTGCGCGTCTTGTCCGCCTTGCGCTCGTACCGGGCGAGCCAGCTGCGCGCCTCTTGCGGATCGCCGAGAAGCTCGGCGGTGAGCTCCAAGTGCCGCCGCCACTCATCGTCGGAGCTCAAGAACAAGGACGGCGCGATTCCCGCCAGCTTGGCTTGCTCCTCGGGCGGGACAAGCTCCGCCACGCCTACAATAAAGTCCGGTTTCGCCTGCTCCAGCACCATGTAGTTGTAGTCATAGCGATGGCTGAGCGGCACTTGGACCTCGTAGCTATATTTGCTTCTATAATAGTCGGTCCAATACTGATCCATCGGCGCGGCAAAAGGAATGGTCCGCAGCGCCAGCACCTGGCCGAAGTTGACCCAGCTGTAAGCGGCGACCTTGCGCTTCTGATTGCGCTGGTAGATACCTGGGGCGACGCCGGTTTGTTTCCTGAACAGCTGGTTGAAATAAGCTTCGTTCTTGAACCCGACCTCGTAGACGATACGATCGATGGCAGCGGGTTTGGCGGCGGATAACAACCGTTTGGCCTCGGTCACGCGCAGCTCCGTCCGGTATTCGGTCACGCTCCTCCCGTACCGTTCCTTGAACAGGCGCATGAAGTGGAACCGGCTAAGCCCCGCTATTCCGGCGAGCACATCGATGGACACATCCTCGCGGAACCGCCGCTCCAGCTCCAGCCGCGCGTTCTCGAAGATCAGCTCGGACTGCTGCTCCTTGTGAGCGAGCACGAGGCTTAGCAGCTCCAGCAAGCCAGCCTCGCTGCGAAGCCGGCCGGACGCCCCGCCGCGGCTCCAATTCGAGCGCATCGTATCGTACAGATGGGCGGCCACGGCAAGCGACGGGATGGAGGCTTCGCCGATATGCGGGAACAGCCGCTGCCCCTCTTCCGCAGGAGCCAAGTCCGCGCTCGCCACCTCGAACTCGAGCATCAGCAGCTCGAACGACTCGCTCGTGAAGTTGGTCAGCTCGATCAACTGCTCCGGGGCACAGACGAACAGCGAGCCTGGGCGCATCGCATGAAGGCGGCCGTCAATGACCAGCTCCCCGTAGTAAAGCGACAGCAGCAGTCGATGGGAAGCGGGCTTCCGATCGAGAAAATGCCGCTCACCGAGCAGCACATGCGGCACGAACCGCAGCACTTGGACGTCCAGCAATCGATAACGCAAAAGACCCTCGGCTGTAGGCCGGAGGTCGAATGCTCGAGGATGATTATGGTTTAACATATTTCAATACATCCGCGACAATGAGTTTGCCTGCGATCGGGTTGGCGTTGAACCAGTGGCCGGAATCGGCGTCGAACACGTGGCCTGCCTTGACGGCGGCCAGCCCTTTCCACAGCGGGTTGTCGACCGGCGGCTTGCCGCGTCCTTCCCCGGTAATGAGGAAAATGTAGTCGACATCCTTCAATTGCTCCAAGGCTTCGATCGAGAATTTGTCATAGTCGCCTTTCACCACAGGCGGCTGCTTGAAGCCAAGAGCGCCATAGAGCGTAGCGCCGCCATAGAAGCTCGGGCCGAACAGGGCGAATCCTTTCTCATCATTCGCTTGCAGCACGACGGCGGTTTTGTTGGCCGGAATGGTGCCCAGCTTGCTCTTGGCATCGGCGAGCGTCTTGTCGTAGTCGGCCAGCGCTTTTTTCACCGCATCCCCTTCGTTCAGCAGGTTGCCGAGCTTCTCCAGGTTGCCCCGCCAGTCCGCTTCATTGTTCGAGAGGACGAAAGTAGGCGCGATCTTGGAGAACTGCTCGTAGGAGCCGGCAGCCAAGTACGTCGGAGCCAGGAAAATAATGAGATCGGGCTTGTACGACAACGTCTCCTCGGTCTTCAGACCGCCTTGCATGTTCAGCACGGGAATGTCCTTGAGCTTATCCTGCAGGTAACGCTGCGGTACACCGTTGGCGCTCCATTGAGCGACCGGCTTCACCCCAAGTGCGGTGAGCGGATCCTCGAGGAACGGAGCGATCACTCGCTTCGGATGGGTGGGCACTTTCACTTCATGGCCCATGGCGTCGGTCAACGTGCGGAATTCATCCTCCTTAGCCGTGGAGCCGGTCGTCTGGCTGCCGCAAGCGGCCAATAGGAAGATCAGGGTAACGAGCAATAGAATACTGGCGGTACGTCGAAGAGCGGTCATTTCCATATCCCCTTACAGTTGATATTGATTATCATTATCTGTAATTATAGTAGGGTGAGGGCCAAAAGAAAATAACCGATCGTGCTGTCTTTTTCGGGAACGGCGCATTATCGCTATAAATCGACCGCGTAGAGCGGAATTCCTGCGGATTTTGGGAAAGAGAGGGTATGTGGTCGTTGACGATGAGAACGATTATCACTATAATCAGGTTGTTTCTATTCGACTGCCCGCTAGTCATCAATATAGATAGGAGTGTTAGACATGTCATTCGCCAGGGCAAAATCGGGTGTGGCCGTACCCGTTCAGGAGGAGGTTGTTTCCTTCCAAACAAGGCCTTGGTCAGTTGGCTTTATTCTTCTTGGCGGCTTGGCCTCGCTCGCTCTGGCGATCGGCTTGTCCGTATCCTTCGGGGCTGCCGATATCGGGTTTGAAACCGTGTGGCAAGCGATCTTCCATTATGAACGGGATACGACGACGCACCAGATCATTCACGAGATTCGGCTCCCGAGGGTGCTCTCCGCTGCAGTGGTAGGGGCCGCTTTCGCCATTGCAGGCGCGATTATGCAAGGCATGACCCGCAATCCGTTGGCGGATTCGGGGTTGCTGGGGCTGAACGCCGGGGCGGGCTTCGCTTTGGCGCTTTGTTTCGCTTTTTTCCCCGAGCTGCCCTACAATGCCTTGATCTTCTATTCCTTTGCCGGAGCAGGATTAGGGGCCCTTATCGTCTTTGGTCTCGGGTCGATCTCCAGGGGAGGCCTGACGCCGGTTCGTTTGGTGCTCGTCGGGGCCACGCTATCGGCTATGCTGACGGCGCTCAGCGAAGGAATCGCGCTTCATTTCCGCATCGGACAAGACTTGGCGTTCTGGTATGCGGGGGGTGTGGCCGGGGTAAAGTGGCTGCAGTTGAAAATCATGGTCCCTTGGGTGGGAGCGGCGCTGATAGGCGCGATCCTGCTATCAAGGTCTATTTCGCTACTAAGTCTAGGTGAGGATGTGGCAAAAGGGCTTGGCCTGCGCACGGGACTCGTTAAGTTGCTAGCGATGCTGGTCGTGTTGGTGTTGGCTGGCGCATCCGTATCCGTCGCCGGGGCAGTCGCCTTCATCGGGCTGCTCGTGCCGCATGTGACCCGCAAGCTCGTCGGCGTCGATTACCGCTGGATCATTCCGTGCTCGGGCGTCTTGGGAGCGAATTTCGTCGTGTTGGCCGACTTGGCGGCGAGAACGATCAATGCCCCGGAGGAGTCGCCGATCGGGACGTTGATTGCCTTGTTGGGCGTTCCCTTCTTTCTTTATTTGGCGCGAAAAGAAAGGAGGGAGCTCTCTTGAGGACTGCAGGGAATATGACACCGGCCGAGGCAAGTCGACTTCGTCGGAGCATCGTCGTGATGGTCACGCTGGGCCTCCTCATCTTTATCGTCTTCATCCTTAGCATGAACACCGGCTTCATCCGGCTCACTCCGCTCGAGGTGCTGCGCACGATCATCGGGGCCGGGACGGAGCAACAAAATTTGATTCTGTTCGAATTTCGCCTGCCTCGCATCGTAATCGCCGTGCTGATCGGAGCGGGTCTAGCCGTAGCCGGCTGCATCATGCAGGCGATCTCGCGCAATGCGCTGGCGGATCCGGGCATTCTCGGCATCAACTCCGGTGCCGGTCTGGCGGTGCTGCTGTACGTGGCCTACTTCCCGTCCGCCGCCGGAGCGCCCGTCTATATGCTGCCGGTGCTGGCGTGGGGCGGCGCGGCTGTGACGGCTGCGATCGTGTTCGCCCTGGCGTATCGACGCGGTACCGGATTGTCGTCGACGCCGCTTTTGCTCTCGGGGGTCGCGGTTACGGCTGGCCTCTCCTCGGTGATGATTCTGTTGTCGCTGCAGATCTCGAAGCAGAAGTTTCAGTTCATCCAATCCTGGCTGGTCGGCACGATCTGGGGCAAGGACTGGCAGTTTGTGCTTGCCTTGCTGCCGTTCATCGCCATCCTGCTGCCCTACGTGATCTGCAAATCACGCACGCTCAACGTGCTCAGCCTGGGCACCGCGACGGCTACCGGCCTCGGCGCGTTCGTCTCGCGCGAGCAGCTCGTGCTGCTGGCCGCCGCAGTAGGCCTCGCCGGCTCCTGCGTCGCGGTGAGCGGCAGCATCGGCTTCGTCGGCCTCATCGCTCCGCACTTAGCACGCCGGCTGATCGGGACGCGGCACCAGGTGCTGTTGCCGACGGCTGCGCTGGCCGGCGGGCTGCTCGTGATCGCGGCGGATACGATCGCGCGCTGGGTGCTGATGCCGTCGGAGATTCCGACGGGCATTGTCGTGGCGGTGCTCGGCTCGCCCTATTTCCTGTACTTGTTGGTGCGGGTGAAGGGATAGCTTGCAATAAAGGGGCGCTCGAGGCGGCCAATCGTCTCTCGTCCATCACCAAGCTCGTCCTGTATGAAGTGCCGTTCGTCGTCGATTCGAGCCGGGCTCCGGTTCCGGGCGATTATACCGCTACGTTCGATAGGCTGCTGCTCGGCCAACACCCGGCGCTGGAGACGACCGCTTATGCGATCGTGGCTTGGGTTGGCGTGAAGCTGGCGGTCATAACGCTGGCTCACGACGATATCAGCGTGTTGAGTCATGATTTTTCGCATAGCACGGGCTGGACGATTGTGTTCTATCTGCTCCTGGTGGCGATCGCCGTTCTGGGCTGGTTCGCCCCCAGTAACAAATCTTCGAAGGCAGGCAGCGCTTAATCTTAGGAGTACGAGCAGACCACCTAACAAAAAAAGGGCCACCCCAATCAAGGGGTGGTCCTTTTCTTCAAGCATGCACATGATAGCGACCTTTGGGCACGACGAACGGCGAACCCGAGACGGGGTCGGCGATGACCGAGCAATCCAGCCCGAACACGTCTTTCACCAAGCCGCTGGTGATTACCTCGGACGGCGATCCTTCCGCCACCAGCTTGCCTTCGCGCAGGGCGAACAAGTAGTCGGCGTACCGCGCGGACAAATTGATATCATGGAGCACCATCACGATGGTCGTGCCGTGCTTGCGGTTCAGGTCGGTGAGCAGATCCAGGATCTCGACCTGATAGGTGATGTCCAAGAACGTCGTAGGCTCGTCCAGGAACAAAATATCGGTCTGCTGCGCCAGCGCCATGGCGATCCAGACCCGCTGCCGCTGCCCGCCGGAGAGCTCGTCGATGTTCTGATTGGCGAGCTCCGTGATGTTCATGATGTGCATCGCCTCGGCGACCGCCTCGGTGTCCTTCCGACTCCACCCTCGGAGCAGCGATTGATGCGGGAACCGGCCCCGCCCGACGAGATCCGCGACCGAGATGCCTTCCGGCACGATCGGAGATTGCGGCAGCAGGCCGACGACGCGAGCCAGCTGCTTCGGCGGAATTTTGCCGATAGACTTGCCGTCCAGCGTCACTTCCCCGGAGGTAGGCTTGATCAGGCGGGCCAGCGTCTTGAGCAAGGTGGACTTCCCGCAGGCGTTGGCGCCGATGATGACGCTAATTTGGTTGCTCGGGATTTCAAGGCTCACGCCGTGAATAATCGTTTTATTTTCATAACCCGCGACAATCTGTTCGCCTCTAAAAGTATGGTTGGGTTTCATTATAAGTCTCCCTTTCGATTCATTCGGATGAGTAAGAAGATCAGATACGGCGCTCCGAGGATCCCGGTAATGATGCCCACGGGGAATCTGATTTCAAACGCGAACTGTCCGATTAAATCTGACGCCAAGACTAGGATGACGCCAACCAAACCGGCTGGAATGCCGTTCGGCAAGCCGACTCCGACCAATCGTTTGGCGATCGGACCCGATAAGAAGGCGACGAAGGCGATAGGGCCGGTAATGGCGGTAGCCATGGCGACGAGGAACACGGCGCTCACGATGAGCGCGATGCGGGTCTTGTCCGTATCCACCCCGAGGGTCGAGGCGGCCTGTTCCCCTAGCTCCAGCATGCCCAGATGGTTGCCCAGCACAATAATAATAGGCGCGAAAATGAGCACCGTCAGGGCTAGCGGCGGAAGCTCGTGCATCTGAGCGCCGTTGAGGCTGCCGCTCAGCCAACGCAGCGCTGCGGGAATATCTTGCTGAGCGCCTACCAGCAGCAAATATGAGATGACGGCGTCGAGCATCGCCTGTATGCCGATCCCGACCAGAATCAATCGCCCGATGGAAAACGTTCTTCCCCGGGACAACACATAGATGAGCATGACGGTAGCCAGTCCGGCGATGACCGAAGCAACCGATACGACCGCCGGGTTCGCATGCAGGATGAGGATGCAGAATACGGCCGCCGCACTCGAGCCGGACGTAATGCCGATTACGTTCGGATTCGCGAGGGGGTTGCGCAGCATCGTCTGGAACGTATTCCCGGCAATGCCGAACGCGAAGCCGGCCAGCAGTCCGGCCAGCATTCTCGGCAAGCGGATGGTAGAGACGGCGAAGGAAGCGCCGGGGACCTGTTCGCCCGCGAGCGCTCGGATAACGTCGCTTACCGGATAAATCGTGTTCCCTAGCAGCAGCATGGCGCAGCATAGGGCCAAGGATATCGCCGCGAGCAGACTCGTAATCAGAACCCAGCGGCGGTGTCTACGGCGACGGCCAGCAGTGATGAATTCAATCGCTAAATTTGTCATAAGGAACGCACTTTCGATCGCATCGCTAATAGGATCAGGATCGGGGCTCCGACGAACGCGGTTACGACCCCGACTTCAAGCTCCCCAGGACTGCCGATCAGTCGGCCGATCACATCCGATACGGTCAGTATGATGGCGCCGGACAAAGCGGACATGGGGATCACATAACGCAGATCAGGCCCTAGAACGAGGCGCATGGCGTGAGTCGCCAGGAGCCCGACAAAGCCGATCGGTCCGGCCAGCGCCGTCGCCGCGCCGCACAAGATCACACCCGCGAAAGCGGCGATCAGCCGCAGCACGCCGGTTCGCACGCCCAGTCCGGTCGCGACCTCGTCCCCGAGCGCCATCGCATTCAAGGCGGGAGCCGCGATAAAGGCGATCGCGACGCCGACGATCAGGAACGGAGCGAAGAGAGCGATGAAATCCCAGTTGGCCGCGCCGACGCTGCCCACTTGCCAGAACCGGAACTGGTCCATGACGTAGGCGCGCGGAATCAGAATGGCCCCGATCAGGGAGGCGAGAGCGGCGCTCGTGGCTGCCCCGGCCAGAACAAGCTTAATGGGCGTGGCGCCGCCACGTCCCATTGAGCCGATTCCGTATACGAATAGAGCCGTTAATGCCGCCCCGACCAGAGCGAGCCAGATATACTCGCCCGCGCTGCCGATACCCAGGAAGGCGCTGCCGATGACGACGAACAAGGCGGCGCCTGTGTTCACGCCCAGAATGCTCGGATCGGCGATCGGGTTCCGCGTGACCGACTGCATGAGCGAGCCGGAAATGCCGAGCGCCACCCCGCAGAATAGGCCGAACACGGTGCGGGAGATCCGCTTGCGCACTATATTGGCTTCGAGGGAGTCGATGTCCGGGAAGAACAGACCGTCGATCACATCGTGGAATCTCACCACGCGCGAGCCGAATGCCAGGGAAGCGAGCAAGCAGATGCCGAGCAGGACGAGACCGATCACCAGGACCAGGGCGAAATGCTTGGGCGTTGGAGCTCCTATACGCTTAGTGGCGGAACTTGGGAGACGGCTCATTTCTTCTCAAGAGCGGCCCCAATCAACTTCAGGTACTCGTCGATCGTGTAGGCAATCGACAGCGGGTTCGGGTTGCCGGAAGCGGCGAGCGGCGTGCCGTTCGGGATGAATACGACGGTGCCTTTCTGAATCGCAGGCACTTTGCCGAACAGCGGGTCCGCTTTGAGCGCTTGCAGCAGGCTGTCGTCGCCATAGCCGATGAGGAGATCCGCCTCGTACAGGGAATCAACATTCTCGGCGCTCAGTTTCAACGAGTAGGCTTTAGGATCGGTAATCAGCTTCGTTACTTTTTCCGAATATTTCATGCCCAATTCTTCGAGGAACGCACCGCGAGGATCGGCAGGCGTGTACACACTGAACTTGGACAAATCTTTGGCGGACAAGTTGACCCAGACGATTTTCTTGTCTTTGAGCGCCGGATATTTGCTTACTTTTTCTTTAATCAGAGCTTCGGTATCTTTGATGAGCTTCTCGCCTTCGGCTTTCATGCCCATGCCGGTTGCGTTCACCAGTACTTGCTCGCGCCATGTGGTGGTCCAAGGGCTAGTTGTGTAGGCGACAACCGGAGCGATTTTGCTGAGAATCTCATAGTCCTTCTGCGTGATGCCGGAGTACGCGGCCAGGATGACATCCGGCTTGGCGTCGGAGATCGCTTCGAAATCCAGACCATCCGTATCTTGGAACACGTTCGGCTTGGCTACGTTCAGTTCCTTCAGCTTCTTCGCCGTCCAAGGCAGCAGGCCGCTGTTGTCGGTCGTGCCGTAGTTGGCCGCCGAGAAGCCCACAGGGACAACGCCAAGCGCCAATACGACGTCGTGGTTCGCCCATTGAATCGTGACAACGCGCTGCGGCTTGCTCTTGATAACCGTCTCGCCGAGAGCATGTTTGATGGTGATCGGGTAAGTAGTGGCCGGAGATGCGGAAGCACTTGCCGATACGCTAGGCGATGGTGACGAAGACGGCGACGGCGAAGCGGATGAACCGGGTTGCTCCTTGGAGGAACAAGCGGCCAGAATGATCATAACGACGGTCAACAGAAGCAGTGCCTTAACAGTGAGCTTGCGGTTTGCATTCATTTTTCCTTAACCCTTCCTTTTCCTGTTCATATGATAATGATTATCAATGTCACTATAGCTTCGAATCTTTTAGTTGTCAACAAAGAAATGAAAATCATTATCAATTAAGTGGCGCGAGGCATTCCTTTCCTGCTATAATGCACACGTGCAGGAGCGGTGAGGGGGCGTCAAGATGAGGACGAGCGACAAGCAAGGGGGCTGGGATCCCGCGGTGGAGGGGCTGCGTTCCGAGCTGTTGGGGTATTGCTATCGGATGATGGGATCGATCTTCGAGGCGGAGGATGCGGTGCAGGATACGATGCTGCGCGTATGGCAGAGCCGAGACCAGCTGCGGCAAGACACTTCCCTCCGGGCGTGGATGTATCGGATCGCCACGAATATTTGTCTCGATAAGCTAAGGAATGCCAAACGCCGGGCGCTGCCCATGGACATGACCGATGCGGCGGCGGTTGTCGTGGAGCCGGTTGAACAATGGCCGAATTCCTCTTGGGTATGGCCGGCCCCCGACTCTCTGGGATCCCCCGCGGATATCGTAGTCGGCAGGGAGACCGTTCGCTTGGCGTTTCTCGCTCTGTTGCAGTCGTTGCCGCCCCGTCAGCGCGCCGTCCTTATCTTACTGGACGTCTTCCGATGGTCCGCCCGGGAGACGGCGGAGTCGCTAGAGATGACCGTGGCCGCCGTCAATAGCGCTTCGCAGCGGGCCAGGGAGAAGATTCGCCGAGCGGAGCTGCGTTCAGATGTCTTGCGCGAGGGAGACTACGGCGTTGTCGAGGCCGATCGAAGCTTGCTGGACCGTTACGTGGAAGCGTTCGAGCGGTATGACATCGAGGCGCTGGTGGCGCTGTTCCACGAGAACGGCAGCTTGTCGATGCCGCCTTACCCGATGTGGGTGAGCGGCAGAGCGAGCCTTGCGTCGTTCTACCAAGCGACACGGCACCATTGTGCAGGCTCCCGGCTGCTGCCGGTTTGGGCGAACGGGTGTCCCGCTTTCGGGCAATACGTGCCGGCTGGTGGCGAGGGCGGCGGGTACAGGCCATGGTGCATCCATGTGCTGGAGATTCAGAACGCGAAGCTCGTCCATCTTCACAATTTTATCGACACGCCTTTATTTGAGCGCTTCGGCTTGCCTTCTCGGTTGGATGCCGGCCGAGTTTAGCAGTAGACCGATGATTATTCGGCTGGCGAATCGTCTAACTCTCGGAAACTAATTCTGAATGAGTCTGAGGAGCGAACGCATGAAGACGACACAATCGAAGGATGGCACCACATTAGCCTATGATATCCACGGCAGCGGACCTGCCCTGATCTACATTACCGGTGCAGGCTGCTTTCGCAAATTTAAGCCGATCGAGCAGGATGCCAAGGTATTCGGGACGGCGTTTACCGTATACAATTACGATCGCCGAGGGCGTGGCGACAGCGGGGACACCCAGCCTTACGCGATCGAGCGGGAGATCGAGGACATCGAGGCGATGATCGACACCGCCGGCGGCAAGGCTCATTTATACGGCCATTCCTCGGGAGCGGTGCTCGCGCTGGAGGCGGCCCTGCGGTTGGGCGGCAAGGTGGACAAGGTCGTCCTGCACGATCTGCCCTATGTGCCAAACGAGGCGGAGCGGGTGTCGTACGGTCGGCTGGGCGAGACGGTGAGGCAGCTGCTGGACGCCGGTCGGAACAAGAAGGCGATGAAAACGTTTCTGAAAGGCATCGGCATGCCTGGCCTGTTCGTGGCGCTGCTCCCCTTGTTCCCGGGGTGGAAGACGATGGCGGCCTTGGCGCCTACGTTGGCCTATGATATTGCCCTCACACAGGACCTTCCGCCGGTCGATCGCGCTGTTCAAGTCGCGGTGCCCCTGCGAATTATTGTGGGCGAGAAAAGCCCGGCCAGCATTCATGAGGTTTCACGCCAGCTGGCTGATGCGATTCCGGGCGCGGGGCTGGTGCGGCTCGCCGGCCAGGACCACATGGCTAGCCCGAAAGCGGTGCTGCCCGTGCTCTCGCGGTTTTTGAAGGGGACATTTTCCCAGTACGAGCCAGGATAACGAGTGATGCTCTTACCTACTTCATAGAAGGTTAAATTCAGGTTAATTTGGAGGTCCACGAAGACGACTCTGTACAATTTGCCTGAAATTTTCCGGCTTTCAAATAGGCTACAACTATTCTATAATAGATGAAGACAAATCTATTAACTTTGTGAAAAGGTATGTAAGGACGGTTATTATGAGCAGCAGACAAGCCAAAACAGACGTTATCTTGATTGGTGCCGGCATCATGAGCGCTACGCTAGGATCCCTGCTGAAGGAATTGGTGCCGAACTGGAACATAAAAGTGTTCGAGAAGCTGGGCAGCGCCGGGGAAGAAAGCTCCAACGAGTGGAACAATGCAGGTACGGGGCATGCGGCCTTGTGCGAATTGAACTACACGGAAGAGAAGCCGGACGGTTCGGTCGATATTAGCAAAGCGATCAAGATCAACGAGCAATTCCAGGTGTCCCGACAGTTCTGGTCGTATCTTGTGAGCAACCGGCAGATTCGCAATCCGCAGGACTTCATTATGCCTTTGCCTCATATGAGCATGGTGATGGGGGAGAAGAACGTTCAGTTTCTGAAGAACCGGTTCGAGGCGATGGCGAGCAATCCGTTGTTCCAAGGGATGGAATTCTCGGATGATCCCCAGAAGCTGATGGAATGGATTCCGCTTATTATGAAAGGCCGGACCACGAATGAACCGATTGCAGCGACTCGAATCGAATCTGGGACGGATGTTAACTTTGGCGCATTAACGCGCCTCCTGTTTGAAGACCTAAAGCGCAAAAAAGTCGAAATCAAATACAAGCAAAGTGTAGATAGTATTAAACGGACGCGCGATGGGCTCTGGGAGCTGAAGGTTCGGAATATCGAGAGCGGTGCGGTCGAGCGCCATACGGCGAAGTTCGTCTTCATCGGCGGCGGGGGTGGAAGCTTGCCGCTCTTGCAGAAATCAGGTATTCCAGAAGCGAAAAATATCGGCGGGTTCCCGGTCAGCGGCCTGTTCATGGTGTGCAAAAATCCGGAAATCGTGGAGCAGCATCATGCCAAGGTATACGGTAAAGCGCCGGTTGGCGCTCCTCCGATGTCGGTTCCGCACCTGGATACCCGATACATCAACAATCAGAAGTCGCTGCTGTTCGGACCGTTCGCGGGTTTCTCGCCGAAGTTCCTGAAGACCGGCTCCATGTTCGACCTGATCGGGTCGGTGAAGCCGAACAACGTCTTCACGATGCTGGCGGCCGGCGCCAAGAATATGGCGCTCACCAAGTACTTGATCCAGCAAGTGATGCTGTCCAAGGAAAACCGGATGGAAGAGCTGCGCCAGTTCGTGCCGGAAGCGAAGAGCGAGGATTGGGATTTGCTCGTAGCCGGCCAGCGGGTGCAGGTGATCAAGGATACCGAGGCCGGTGGCAAAGGAACGCTGCAATTCGGTACGGAAGTCGTGACCGATGCCGATGGGACGATTGCCGCCTTGCTCGGCGCCTCTCCTGGCGCTTCCACAGCCGTATCCGTCATGCTCGAGCTGATCAAGAAATGTTTCCCGCAGCATATGAAGGCCTGGGAGCCGAAGCTGAAGGAAATGATTCCTTCCTACGGCATATCCCTCGTGAAGAATCCGGCTCTGATCGACGAGATCCATTCGTCCACCGATCAGGCGCTGCGTCTGAGACAAGAACTGATGCACGCCTAGCAGAGGCCGGGCATACGAAAAAGCCGCTTCGCTACCAACCGGTAGTAAAGCGGCTTTTCTGTACAGGAGGGGTTGTTCCTAGTCCCTAGTTTCGGATCAAATAATCGAATGCTCCCAAAGCGGCAGTGGCTCCAGATCCCATCGAGATGATGATCTGCTTATACGCGCTGTTGGTGCAGTCGCCTGCGGCAAATACGCCCGGCAAACTCGTCGCGCCGTGACGGTCGACCACAAGCTCGCCGAAGCGCGTGCGCTCCACGGTGTCCGCCAGCCAGTCGGTGTTCGGCACGAGACCGATCTGGACGAACACGCCTTCCAGGGTGATTTGCTGCTCGGCGCCCGTATCCCGCTCGATATAAGAGATGCCGTTCACTTTGTCGGTACCGGTAATTTCCTTCGTCTGCACGTTCTTGATGACGGTCACGTTCGGCAAGCTGTAGAGGCGCTTCTGCAGCACCGCATCCGCCTTGAGCTCCGGCATGAATTCCAGCACGGTGACGTGCTTCACGATGCCCGCGAGGTCAATGGCCGCTTCGATGCCGGAGTTGCCGCCGCCGATCACGGCCACATGCTTCCCTGTGAACAGGGGGCCGTCGCAGTGAGGGCAGTAAGCTACGCCTTTGTTCTTGAATTCGGCTTCGCCGGGCACTCCGATATTTCTCCAACGGGCACCGGTCGAGACGATGACGGCTTTGCTTCGCAGCACCGCTCCGCTCTCCAGCTCCACCTCGATGAGCTCCTTCTTCTCCAGCCGCTTGGCGCGCTGCAGCTTCATGACGTCGACGCCGTATTCCTTCACATGCTCTTCCAGGCTGGCTACGAGCTTCGGCCCTTCCGTGTATTTGACACTGATGAAGTTCTCGATGCCTACCGTATCCATCACCTGGCCGCCGAAGCGCTCCGCTACGATGCCCGTGCGGATGCCTTTGCGCGCCGCGTAGATCGCTGCGCTGGAGCCCGCCGGGCCGCCGCCGATCACGAGGATGTCGAACGGCTCCTTGTTCTCGAGCTCCGACGTATCCGGTCCGGAACCGAGCTTGGCGAGAATTTCTTCCACGGTCATCCGACCGCTTCCGAAGAACTCCCCGTTCAGGAATACCGACGGTACCGCCATCACTTCGCGGCTCTCCGCTTCGGCCTTGAAGGCGGCGCCGTCGATCATCGTATGCGAGATGCCGGGATTCAGCACGCTCATCAAGTTCAGCGCCTGCACGACATCCGGGCAGTTGTGGCAGCTGAGGCTGATGAACGACTCGAACCGATACTCGCCCCGAATGTCCTTGATCTGGTCGATGACCGCCTGCTCCACCTTGGGGGCCCTGCCGCTCACTTGCAGCAAGGCGAGTACCAGGGAGGTGAATTCGTGACCGAGCGGAATGCCAGCGAAGACGATACCGGAATCGGGGATACCGGCTCGATTCACGCTGAAGCTCGGCGTCCGAGCGAGCTCAGTCCGCTCCACGGTAATTCTGGACGACATGCCGGCTAGCTCATCGACCAGCTCCAGCATACCGACCGACGTTTCATCGGCGCCAGCGCTTACTTTCAGCACGATGTCGCTTTCCAGCAGTCCGAGGTATTGGGCTAATTGTGCCTTAATGTCTGCATCTAACGCCATGGAAATCGCTCCTTAGATCTTGCCGACAAGATCAAGGCTAGGCTTCAGGGTAGCAGCGCCTTCTTGCCATTTGGCAGGGCATACTTCACCTGGGTTGTTGCGTACATATTGCGCCGCCTTGATTTTGCTGACGAGAATGCTTGCATCACGGCCGATGCCGCCTGCGCTGATCTCAACCGATTGGATGACGCCGTCCGGGTCCACGATGAACGTACCGCGATCCGCCAAACCGTCTGCTTCGATAAGCACATCGAAGTTGCGGGAGATCGTGTGCGTCGGGTCGCCGATCATGATGTATGTGATTTTGCCGATAGTGGCGGAAGTGTCGTGCCAAGCTTTATGCGTAAAGTGAGTGTCTGTGGATACCGAGTACACTTCCACCCCGAGGCTCTTCAGGGTTTCGTATTGGTTTTGCAGATCCTCGAGCTCTGTCGGGCAAACGAACGTAAAGTCTGCTGGATAGAAGCAAACGACACTCCACTTACCTTTCAAGTCGGCTTCTGTAACATCGATGAATTTACCATTTTGGTAAGCTTTTGCGTTAAACGGTTTTACTTCTGTTCCAATGAGTGACATTAACAAATCCTCCTAGAATAAGTGTAGTGGTTGAATAGGAGTTATCGATGGAGTGAGAACTCTTATCAATAATTATTCTAAATAAATATTAAATATTGTAGCCCGTTTTGTCAAGGGATTTTCCTGCACATGGATGTGTAATTGCTTATGGGGCTTGGTTGTTCTCGCATTCCGGTATTTGTTATGATGGAACCATCGTCGCCTCTACCTAATGAAAAGGAGACCTACCCATGCACTCCCAATCCAACTGGAAAAAAAAGTTCGCGATGATCTTCAGCGGACAGCTGTTCTCGATTTTGACGTCATCGATGGTTATGTTCTCGATTATCTGGCATTTGACGGAAACGACCGGGTCGGCCTCTGTACTGATGATCGCCGGACTTGTCGGCTTCATGCCGCAAGCGCTGCTCGGCCCTTTCATCGGCGTCTGGCTGGACCGGTGGAACCGGAAAGCTACGATGATGATCGCAGACGGCTCCATCGCGCTGTCCAGCTTGCTGCTCGGCGCTTACTTCGCACTCGGGGAGCCTAACTTACTATTTGTGTATGCCGTCCTCTTAATACGTTCTACGGCCACCGCTTTTCACGCGCCGTCTTTCCAAGCCGCGATCCCGCTGATCGCGCCTGCCGATCAATTGACCCGAGTGGCCGGGTGGCAGCAGATGGTGTTCTCGTGCTCCACCATATTCGGGCCAGCGCTTGGTATTGCGGTGTACTCTGCTTCCTCGCTGGAGATGGTGCTATTCCTGGACGTCATCGGCGCATTGATCGCCAATGCGATGCTGCTTATGGTCAAGATTCATCAGCCGAAACCGGAGACGGTTCAAGCCCCGGCCTTTTTCCGAGAGCTCAAGCTGGGCTGGGAAACGTTCGTGGCGGTCAAGCCGGTTGTGATCACTACGTTCGCTACCGCGGTGTTCGGCATCGTGTTCATGCCGCTCGGCATGCTGTTCCCGCTTATGACGCTGCAGCACTTCGGCCTCGGCGGCTATAGCGCCAGCCTTATCGAGGCGGTGTTCAGCGTCGGTATGGTACTTGGAAGCTTGCTGCTGTCTGTCTTCGCCGGCAAGCTGAAGGACACGACATTCATGAGTCTGAGCTTGATTCTAATCGGTCTGACGTGTGCCGCCAGCGGATTGCTGTCAAGCGGAGCTTTTGCGGTGTTCGTGGTGCTATCGTTCTTAATGGGCGGAGGAGCGCCGCTTTTCAACGGTCCTTACATGGCGATGATCCAGAAATCGTTCGAGCCGGAGAAGCTCGGTCGCGTCTTATCGTTCGTCACGAGCATCACTATGCTCTCGTCGCCGATCGGACTAGCGCTGGCCGGGTCCATCGTGGAGAAGTACGGCGTCGAGACCTGGTTTTTCTGGGCAGGCGTGATGGTGGTCTTCACCGGACTTTTTATTTATGCCCAATTCCGGCGGAAGAGTATGAATGAAGGGCCGGCAGGTTTGCCGGGTGCTTAGGTTGCTGAGACCGACCGGGACCTTGTGCAGCTCATGCTGGCCTCTAGCTTCCCAGATATGGAGCAATTGCTCGTTGCACAATAGCGTTATGAAATCACCCTATTTGCTCGTTTGAAAGAGAAATCGGAAGAATAGCGTTATACCATAGCGTTAATATGGCCAGAATGCCCTGATTCGGCTCATTTTGATCGAAATAGCGTTATTTCGTAGCGTTATTTTTGGCTGGAACTTGATAGTGAAGCAAATAGCGTTATGACGTATCGTTATTTTTCTGATGCGGACCTCGCGACCGCCCTCCGATACCCGAACGACAACACTCCAGAACCGAGACCAGCCAGTATAAACAAGCCGGCGAGCCAAGGATGATAGGCTACGCTGTCGCTCCAAGCCAGCAGCACCCCGCCGGCGCTGGCTCCGGCCGCTAGACCGAGATGCGTGAACGACGTGTTCAAGCCCAGCACGAGGTTGATGGAGCGGGGGGCGGCCTGAACGAAATAGGCATTGATCGCCGGGGCGGTCATGAACATCGAGAAGCCCCATAGGCCGATCAGGCCTAAACCCACGGCTGGCGAGAGGTCGGCTGTCAGCGGGAAGGCGGTCAGCGCGATCGCCGAAGCCGCCAGGCTGGAGAGCAGCATCCGCCGGCTGCCCAGCCAGTCCACGGCGAGACCACCGAGCTTGGAGCCGGCGATGCCGATGATGCCGAGCCCCAACAATACCCAGCCTACAGCGTCTGGCTTGAGCTGCAGTTGTTGCTCCACAAGCGGCGCCATGTAGGTGAGCATGACGGAGTTGCCTGAGCTCCATAACATGGAGAGCAGTAGGGGGCCGAGCACGGCCCAGCTTCGAAGCACCGCGAACTGGCTCCAGAACGGTTGAGGCGCATCGCCTGGAATGGAAGGCAGGTTGCGCTTCAGAATCGCCAGCACGAGCAAGCTCCCCAGTCCCATCGCCCAGAAGATCGATTCCCACCCCCACCAGTTCGACATCGCCACCCCGAGCGGAACGCCCATCACCATCGACAAGCTAAAGGCCAAGGCGATCGTGCCCATGGCGCTCCCCAGTCGATTCCCGGCTACGAGCTTCGGAATCGCGCCTAAGGCAATGACGCAGAACAACCCGGCGCTGGCGCCCAAGAAAGTACGTGCCGACAGTAAATAGATGTACTCGTTGCTTAGTGCCGAAGCCAGGCTGGCCGCCAGGAAGATCGTCAGCGCGGCGAGCAGCAGCGCCTTGCGGTGAATGCGTGCGGTGAACGCCACTAGAATCGGCGTCCCGATTGCGAAACCGAGCGAAAATGCGGTCACGAGCTGGCCGGCCTTCGCTACGGTAACGCCTAGGTCCTCCGCCAGCACATTTACAATTCCCGATACGATGAGCTCCGCCGTCGCCACCAAGAAGGCGCCGAGGGCGAGCCAGTATACGTTTTTCATATTGCCCATCTCCCTTTCCATCGTCTATGGAAAGGATTATAATTTACGTACTAACTTAATGTAAGAAGGAAAACCAAATGGATCTTATCCAAGTAAATTGACCTACTAATTATTTGTAAGTAAAAGGATCGAGGTGAAGGAACAGGATGTCAGAGAAAGAAACGATCCCTAATATTTGCGAAGCGCTGCGCATTATCGGGGCGAAGTGGAGCTTCATGGTCATCGCGCAACTGAGCGACGGTCCGCAGCGCTTCAATGCATTGCGACGCAATGTGAAGGTCGTGAAGACCCAGTCGCTGACGGACACGCTCCGCCACTTGGAAGAGACGGGCGTCGTCCGCCGCGAAGTGTTCCCCACCGTGCCCATCACGGTCGAGTACTCGCTCACCGACAAGGGGCATGATTTCCGCAAAGTCATCACCGAGATGGACCAATGGGCGCAGCGTTGGGCAGATCGGTAAGAGAGGGGACGGACGGGCGGTAGGCGATGCAGTCCGACTTGTCCTGACTGCAATCACTTGCAGCCGTACAAAACGTGCTGTAGTCCGAGTTTGCCCACTAGGAAAGCTGTTTTGGTGCCACCGTATCAAAAATAGGCATTCCAATTCGGCATTTTCGGACTACAACTCATTTTCCTACCAAGCCTCCCTTAATAAGTGGGAAAAGTCGGACTAGAGCCAGATGGTTACTTGGTAGGTGGTGCCGTGTTAGTACGGTTACTGTCGAGTCCGACTCGAACCTTCTCCATATACAAACCTTTAGTGAAGCTTAAACATCCGGACCACACAAAAAAGGCGAGGGCAGCGTCCCTCGCGCTGCCTTCGCCTTCCTGTTAATTAAACAACTTTAATTCCCCCGTATTGCTTATGTTCACAACGGTGCGAAAGTCGAATTCCAGCTTCGGATAATACTCCTCTTCCCAACGGTCGATCTGGTCGGGCGCCAGCTTGCTGCGGAACATCAACCCGGTGCTTAACACGTCGCAGCGTTCTCGCTGGAGGCGCTGGAACAGCTTGCGGTACCTGTCGTTAAGCAGCGTCTCGAGCTCTTCCTTCAGCATCGGGATGCTGGCCTTCGCGCCGGAAAGCTTTTTCTCCGAGATGAAACAATCCATCTTCAGGGTGGTGTGCAGCACCGGCACTCCGGCGTTCCACTCCTTGCTGTAATCGAGAGAGGTGCTTAGAATCTGCATGCTGGCCGACGGCGTGACTTCGATGATGCCGCTCATCCCCCGATCTCGAAATGCATTATAGAGAAGGGTGTCATCCGCGGAGATTACGCCCATCATGCGATCGTCGCGCATAATGACAGAGCCGGCCACCTGAAACTCGGAATCGGTTCCTTTTTCGAGGTAAGGAAGCGCCATATCGGTCGTCTCCGAGAACACGTCCCGGAACGCCTCCCATACATAGGTCAGCGCCACGCTGGGATCCCAGCCTGAATGGGTGTCGAAGAAATCCTGAATACGCGTCGATTTGCCTTTGTCTTCCTCGAGTTGGGTGATCAAGGTGCCCGCATTGCCTTTCACGACGGCCAGCTTGGCTTTGGATTTCAGCTCGCGAGACCGAAAAGCATATTCCATTACATCGTGGATCCCCTCTCTGGCCAGAGACTGCCCGATTAAGATGGTGTCTACGTGGACGATCCCGATCCCGCGTTCTTGGTTCATCTTCATCTGGTCGATGGCATCGCTGATCGTCGCCGCTTTCCCCTGAATGCTATAGCAGCCTCCTTCCGGACGCGGAACGAGCAGCCGCACCGTGTAATACTGGCGGTCGTCCGACTGATCGATGCCCATGATGAGCGGCAACAGCCGTTTGTCGATCGATTTGGCATCCCAGCAGCCGGTTAGTACAATACCAAGCAGCACTAGCGGGAGCCCCGCCGCCAACATCCGCCGATAGAGCAATTTCAAGCCAATCGCCTCCTTCTCGCCAGTTTGCCGATGGTGAAGGTTACGAGCGGAATGAGCACGCCGCAGTACATGCGCAAGGGCGTATCCATATCGAGAAAATGCTGCACGGCCCGCCAATTCGGCACGAACAGGCAGAGGATAAATGCAAGAGCGGCCAGCGAGCAGGAGAGCACAGGCTTGGACACCGGGAGGAACAAGTCCCGCAGCAGCTCCGTATTGATCTTGATCAGCAGGGCCGCGAAGATGAGGATGAACGTGACCGAGCCTACTACGTAGAGCATCGTAATCCTGTCCAAGAGGAGCCAGTCGATATTGACGGTATCGAAAGCGGCGGTGAGCGGATAGTGGAACTTGTCCACATTGCCCGGTAAAAAGATCAGGATCGGAATATAGACGGCCAAGAAGTATAAAGGGACCAAAGCAAGCATGGCGACATAGATGCTTCTACGTACCCGAGGGGCGGAAAAATCCCATCTGGCCGCAGTCATCCCTAAGAACAAAAAGCCGGAATGGGCAGCCAAGCTGCTCAAGTAATGTTGACTGCGCCAAAAGAAAGGGTCCGGCGTTAGCGGCATCAAATATCGTACGTCCGTATTTAGGAAACAAGCCCCGACCGAGAACACCATGATAGGCATCAGCAGCAACAGCAGCGTCACTGTAGCCCGCGAAACCGCCCGGAGGCCGATGAGCGATGCCTGCAGGGAAAGCAAGACGAGTACTAGCAGGATGACCCATTTCGGGGTGCGCGGCAGGAAAATGATCATGAGCGTCTCCGCATGAATACGGAGCACGATCAGCAGGCTGATGAACCAGTAAACCGCCAGAGGCAGAAGCAACAATCTGGCCGTCCACGCCCCCCAGCGGCGAAACAAGGTTGTCAGGGGTGTTCCGGGCATCGCCGCCAAACCTTTCATGAACAGCCAGAGCATCGCGAACTCCAGCGCAATCCCGGTCAGGATATAGGCCCAGTGGCCGAAGTGCGCGATCCCCACCATTTTGTCCGGGTAGAGGAAGAAGATCAATCCCAAGTGAGCGGCGAAAAACAGCGGAGCCAGCGCCCCGTTCCTAATCATGCTCCTCACCTGCTTCCTTCAGCGTGCGCAAGTAAGGGCGCCGGAAGGTGGACACGCCCGCCAGATAGAATACGAAGAACACGATCCCCGTCAGCATACCGACAATGCCGAGGATGGCGCCCAGCGCAATATTCAAGTATTTGAATAAACGAAGACTCATCATGTTCTGGATGCCGATGATGTTATAGTTCGCGATGATGGTGGCGGACAGCACGATCAACAGCAAATTGCTGACTAATTGGGCCTGAACCGCGGCTTGGCCGAGCATGATGCCGCCTACCATGGTAAGGGTCGGACCGAAGCTCTTGGGCAGGTGGATGGTGGCCGCTCCGACCATATCGATTACAATGCCCATCAGCAGCATCTCGATCAGAGCGGGATACGGGACGCCTTCCCGGCTGCGGGCTACGGCGAGCGCGATGTCGATATCGAGAAGCTCCGGGTTGATGCTGACGAGCGCCACATACAGGCCGGGCACGGTCAAGGCGATGAGAATGCCCAACACCCGCAAAGCGACGATCGAGAGGGAGATGACGGACATATGATTGCGGTCGTACAGCGCGCACCACATATCGGTTATGCTCGGAGGAGCAACCAAAGCATAAGGGTGTTGGTCCAAGAATAAGACGATGCGGCCTTCCAAAAGAAATTTAACGCCTTGCTCCGGCAGCTGTGTCGAAGTGAACAAGGGAACGGGGCCCCATCGTCTCTGCTTCAATACTTTGGCCAGGTCCTGGATCGTCGAGACGTCCGATTGGGTCGTAGACAGCAGCTCTATTACTTCCGGCGCGAGCTTCTCTCCGTCCATGGAACGCATGTAGCAGACCGTGATGCAGCGCTTGCGGATAGTACCGAGCGCCACTGTGGAGATGATCAGATCGGAGCTCTGCAGATGCGACCGGAGAATGCCCAAGTTCGTGATGGCGCCTTCTGTAAAGGCGTCCTCGGAGCTTTCTATGGCGCTTTCGCTCTGAGGACCTTCTACGGAACGAGATACGTTGCGGGTTTTCAGTTGAAGCGACGCGTTGCCGCGGGCATGCAGCACGACGAGCCGGCCTCCGAGAATCTCGTGCTCCAGCTCTTCCTTCGAGAGATCGATTTTGCCTCCTAACGAAGCAAGTGTTCTCGGCTTGTCCCAGCGCACATACTGAAGATGAATGGGCACATGAGAGGGCTCTACCAGACTGGACAAATAGCAGACCACGGCTTTCCCGCGCTCATCATCCAGTTCCTCGGCGGAAAAGTCGGTGTTGTGCGCGAACTTTTTTTTCAGATAGGCGGCCATAGCGTTCGGATCCTTAGACATGCGCTTACCTCATTCCACGAGCCTGAAATAGTTGCCTATAGGATGTCCCGGTTGGAGTGGTATGATGAAAGTTAACCGAAACTTAACCTAACCTGCGGTATTCTAAAGGAATCGAGACGTGAGTGGAATGGTGGTGATGCCATTGAAAGTGTTGGTGGTAGAAGACGATCTGTCCTTGCAAAAGGCGGTCACAACCGGGCTGCGGAAGTTCGGCTATGCGGTCGATGCGGCGTCGGACGGGGAAGAAGCGCTGCAGCTGGCGGAGATCAACGAATATGATGCGATCGTGCTCGATCTGAACTTGCCCAAGCTGGATGGGATCGATGTGCTGCGAACGATTCGGAAGGATAATCAGGAGATTAAGGTGCTCATTCTCTCGGCGCGCTCCGAGGTGGAGGACAAAATTGCCGGGCTCGACACGGGCGCCAACGATTATATGGCGAAGCCTTTCCACTTCCGAGAGCTCGAGGCTCGGCTGCGTGCGCTGTTGCGGCGCCGGTTCGTCTTGACCGATACGCTCATCGCCCACGGCGAGCTGCGGCTCGATACAGCCTTGAAGCAAGTTAGCGTGGGCCAAGCGAAGCTGGAGCTTACGAAGAAGGAATACGCGATCTTGGAGTATTTGCTCATGCACAAGGATCAGATCGTGAGTGCGGACAAGCTGATCGAGCACGTCTGGGACAGCGACGCCGATATGTTCTCCAACTCCTTCAAGGTGCATATCAACTCGCTCAAGAAAAAGCTGGCCGTCCACCTAGGCGATCAAGAGGTTGTGAAAAACGCTCGAGGACTCGGGTACTTTATTGCGGAGGCGGTGCGGAATGAACCGGTTTAAAACGATGCCGCTGCGATTGCGGCTCACTTGGCTAATGGGGTCGATCCTCTCGTTCGCCTGCACCGTGCTGATTGTGACCTCGATTGCCGCCGCGCGACAAATCTATGATGACATGCCTAGGACTCGCGGCATCAGTGTTGATGACCCGAGGGTCGGTGCGATTCCGGTCCCGATTATCCGGGTGACCCCGGATCATGATTTTACGACGGTCAGCATCATCAGCGCCTTGTTGGTGTTGGTCGTGGGCACCGCCCTCACCTACATTATCGCCGGTAAGGCGTTGAAGCCCGTGACGAGCCTTAGTCGCGAGATCGAAGAGATCGACGAGAACAACTTGTTCCGGCAAGTGCAAGTGCCGCCTTCCAATGACGAAGTGTCTCGGCTGTCCTTGTCCTTCAACCATATGGTGCAGAAGCTCGAGAAGGCGTTCGTGACGCAGAAGCAATTTTCCGCCAACGCCGCGCATGAGCTGAAGACCCCGCTCACGGCGATGATCGCCAACATCGAGGTGCTGCAGCTGGACGACGAGCCTTCGCTTGACGAGTACAAGGAGACGCTGGACGACACGCTGCGGAACGCCCAACGGCTGAGTGCCTTGGTGAACGATCTGCTGCGTATGAACGCCGAGCTCCACACGCTGAATCGCGAGAAATTCGAGGCGCAGGCGATGCTCGAGGAACTCCTGGAGGAGCATCGGCAGGCTTGGCAGAGCAAAAGCCTCCGCATCGAGACTTCGGGAGGCGACTTGCTGCTGTATGGCGAGAGGCAACTGCTGCAGCGGACGTTCTCCAACCTGATCCAGAATGCGATCAAGTACAGCAAACCCGGCGGCGTAGTCAAGCTGGCGGTGGCCGAGACCGAGGACCGCACGCGGCTCACGATCATGGACACGGGGAGCGGCATCCCGGAGGAGCACCTGGAGCGCATCTTCGAGCCGTTCTATTGCGTGGACAAATCGCGATCCCGCGAGCTCGGAGGCAGCGGGCTCGGGCTGTCGATCGTGAAGGCGGTCATCGAGAAGCACGGCGGTGACATCCAAGTGCAGAGCGTGGTCGACGTGTTCACTTCGTTTGTGGTCACTTTGCCTCGGGAGAGCGAGGGCCCAACCACAACCAACTCCAATCAAAGGGCGGTTAAGGATGGGAACTCGGCCTTTGGTTTTTCTTAACCGTCATTTAACTCGCCCTCCGCTATAGTCATAGCATAACTTGTCTCTGTAGGAGGGTAACCGGATGTACTTAGTTGAGAAAGCGTACCGCAACCTGTTCAAGAACAAAGGGCGCAACAGCATTCTGTTCGTCATGCTGGCCCTGGTGATCCTGGCCTCGGTCATCGGGTTGTCCTTGACCAATGCGGCCGCTAGAATCATGGACGAGACCCGCAATTATTACGCGGGCGAAGTGTCCCTCGTCGCCAATACGCAGAAGATGAAGGCCGATGGAGTCAAGGCCGAGAGCATCAAGCTCACTACGGAGGACTACAAGAAGTTCGCCGAGAGCTCGCTGCTGCAAGGGGTAACGTTTTACAAGTCGGTCAGCGTGGCGATCAAGAACTTGAGTTTGTTCGATGACGATTATGTGCGGTCGGAGGAGGAAGAGGCGCGGAGAACGGGGCCAGCCTTGGGTTTTAACGCCCAGATGATAGGTTTGCTGAACGGCAGTAGTGCGGAATCGTTCGCGAACGGGGACCGGCAAATTGTCGAGGGCGCGTTCCCTTCGGCCAACGAGTGCATGATTTCCAGCGACTTGAGAGACCGCAACAAGCTGAAGCTCGGCGACACGATCGAGTATAACAATGGCCCGATCGGCGATTCGAAATGCACCGTATCCGGTATTTATTCGGATAACACGGAGGCGCGGGCGAGCGAGAATGTGCCCTCGCCGATGAACAACGCCAGAAATCAGCTCATCGTGCCGATCGCCTTGTTCGATACGTTCCCGATGCGCAACGAGGACGTCCAAGTGTTCGTGCTGAAGCAAGCGGATCAGCTCGAAGCGTTCCAGGCCGAGCTGCTGGGCAAGGGGCTCTCGTCGTATTACGACTTGAAATACGATACGAAGCGTTATGAGCGGGCTGTGCACCCGGTGGAGACGTTGAACCAGGTGATTGCCGTGTTCGGACTGGCTATCTTCGTGATCGGCGGAGGCATCGTGGTACTGCTCAACCTGCTCGCGCTTCGGGAGCGGAAGTACGAGATCGGCGTATTCCGCGCGATCGGCATGCCGAAGAGCAAGGTGGCCGTGCTGCTGCTGGGGGAATTGACGATTCTGGCCGGGATTTCCGTCCTGTTGGCCATCCTCGTCAGCTTGTTCCTCAACCAACCGATCGCCGATTGGCTCATCAAGCTGATCATCGAAAACGACGAAGGCGCTCCGCGCGGGCTGACCCAGATCATCCGGGAGATCCCGGCCAGCTTATCATTGGTGGACGTAGCGGAATTGCTGGGCGTGGCGGTTGTGCTGGTGCTGATCGCGGGGCTGGGCTTCATCATTCATATTTTGCGATTCGATCCGATTAAAATTTTGTCCGAGCGGACTTGAGGAGGTTCTATAATGAGCGTGCTAACTCTGAGGGAAGTGTCGTTCTCCTATAAAGGCAATCCCAAACGCGTGTTGAACGAAATATCGGCTAAATTTGAAAAGGGGAACATCTACGCAATCGTAGGTGCCTCGGGCTCGGGCAAAACGACGCTGCTATCGCTTATGGCCGGACTGACCACATGTCAGAGCGGAGAAATCGGTTATAAGGGCCTGGATTTGAAGCAGATTGACAAGGACATTTATCGGTCCAAGGAGATCGGCGTTATTTTTCAAGCGTACAATTTGCTGCTGAGCGACACGGCGGTGGAAAATGTGATGCTCTCGCTCCACCTGAGCGGCAGCACAGAGCCGGACAAAAAGCAAAAAGCGTACGAGCTGCTGCGGAAGGTCGGGATCAACCAAGCGACGGCGGACCGCAAAATTCTGAAGCTGTCCGGCGGGGAGCAGCAGCGGGTGGCGATCGCGCGCAGCCTGTCGTACGACCCGAATCTGATCATCGCGGATGAGCCGACCGGGAACCTCGATGGGAAGAACGAGAGCGGCATAATGGAAATTTTCCAGACGCTCGCGCACAAGGAGGGACGTTGCGTCATCGTCGTTACGCACTCCAAGGCCGTATCCGCCTACGCGGAAAAGGAGTTGGAGATCGCGGACGGGAGGTTGTCGGTGGTAAGGTAGGGGAGGCGGGCAGGGCGGGGCAAGGCAAGGCAGGGCAAGGCAAGGCAGGGCAAGGCAAGGCAAGGCGGGGCAGAATTGAGACGGGGTGGACGGACAATGTTCATCCCGTCTTCCGTTTTTTTACTATAAGCACTTCGAACGCTATTTTGGTGGAGAGCTTCATCATGCCTCCTGTACGGACAAGCACATTGTCGAAGTAGACCGACCTGGCCGGCTGCCCGGAGAAAAACTGGATTTTGGACATGGCTACGGCCGCCTCGCTGAACCCCATCCCTGTCTTCTTCAAGACACCGTCGACATAAACGTCAAATTTGGATGTGGACGTATCGACGACATATTTCATGTGGTACCACGTGTTGGCCGCGTAAGCCTGGACGACCTCGACGCTCGAGCCGTTGTACACCTGGATCTCACCGGGTAAATGTCGAACTCCACCGTCAGCACGCCGCCCCCGCCGTCATGGCGTTGAAGTCCTCGTACAACAGAGTGGTGCCCGGTTCGGCGGATACCCGGCTGGAGCCGACGAGCAGCAGCAATGCCGCGCACAGCAGACAGGCGGCGAAGACAAGTGTCCTTGGCCGCAATATTTGATTCATAAATCTCATCCTGTCCCTTCTCAGATTGGTGAGTTTGCATGTATAATACAATCATACTTGTATTAAACCTGTACCACTACAATCTGTTGCATGAGCCAATCTTATTTCCAAGATGTAAGGAGTAGTAGAGGGGGATGCTAATGAAAGATGTGCTGGTAGAGGAATACCGCGGAGAAGTGCTGGAGTGCGTCCATTCCGGACATATATGCGGGGTGGATGCAACCGGAGCGATTCGGTATTCGTGGGGCAACCCAAAGCATACGACGTATTTGCGTTCCGCGGCCAAACCGTTTCAAGCGATTCCGGCGCTGCTGCACGAGATCGACGTCAAGTTCGGCTTTACTCCGCCGGAAGCGGCGGTCATGGCCGGTTCCCATCGCGGCGAGCCGTTCCACATTGAAGCGGTCGAATCGATGCTGGGCAAGATCGGTCTGAGGGAACAGTCGCTTGTCTGCGCTTCGACTTATCCGCTTAACGCCAATGCGAGGGACGAAGTCGTGAGGACAGGCGGCTTGAGGCGTCGGGTGTACCATAACTGCTCGGGCAAACACGCGGGCGTGCTGGCTTTGTGCCAAGGCTTGGGGTACGACCCGGTCACCTACTGCGATCCCGAACATCCCGCTCAACGCGAAATTTTGCGCATTTTATCCATGCTCGCCGAGGTCCCGGAGGAACAGATCGTGATCGGGGTGGACGGCTGCGGGTTCCCCGTGTTTGCGCTGCCGCTTGATGCGATCGCGAGAGCTTATCTCAAGCTCGCCTGTCCCGACCTGATCGCGGAACCGGCCGTGAGGTCGGCTGTCGAAAGGCTTGTTATGCTCATGCATACACACGGCGAGATGGTGGCGGGTACCGACTTTATTTGCTCGCTGCTGCTGTCGGATCCGAATATCGTGGCCAAAGGAGGGGCGAAAGGCGTCTACGGAATTGGCTTGAAGAAGGAGCGTCTGGCGTTTGCGCTGAAGGTAATGGATGGCTCGGAAGAGGAATGGCCGCTCATCGTGGCGAGCATCCTCGAACAGATCGGGTACTCCAACCGGGATACGGTCGAGAAGCTGTACCGCATTTCGCAGGCGCATATTTACAATGATGGAAAGACGCAGGTTGGATACAGCAAGGCTGTTTTTCGGTTAGTCCAGCTTGACCATAGCGAGGGGAGCGAGAGCCATGCAACGTACGATTAGCACTTGGCGAGAGTTTCAGGACGATTGGGACGGCGTGTTGAACTTTCTGATGAAGGGGGACGAGCTGGTGCCGTTTCGCTATACGATGCCGTCGATCGAACGGATCGTAGAGACGCTGCGCAGCGACCCCGACACGAGAATTACACCTGGAGTGAAAGGCAATGCCTTGAATCTGACGGATATTCGAGCGTCGTTCTGCGCTTTGCCGATTGAGGAAGCGGTGAGGGCCTCGGTTGCTTTGGCGCATTTCAAACTCAATAAGTTCTTTGGGGATGGTCAACTGCTGGAAGGGTTCGAGGAAGGGGTCATGCGGCCCTGGACCGATGCGCTGCAGGAGGCTGGCTTTACCTGGACACGTTGTTACCCGATTCTATTCATCAGCGGTCCGGGCTGCGCGACGAACTACCATCTCGATTTCTCGCAAGTGATCGCGTGGCAGACGCACGGTACGAAGCTGTTCTCGGGGCTGCAGGACCCGGAGCGCTGGGCGCCGTTCGAGACGCGATTGAGGAGCAAGGGCATTTCTCGCCCTGACGGCTTGACCGATGCAGATGCGCTTACATACGCCATGCCGCCGGGCACGGTGCTGTGGAATACGTTTCTGACGCCGCACTGGGTGGAAGCCTCTGATCAGATCGCCTGCAGCATTAACATTTCTCACGGCGGGCTGCGTTACAAGGGGAAGCTGTGCCGCCACGAGCAGGAGATCATTCAGTGGCAGCTCGACCATCCGGAGGAAGCGCGACTTTTGTTTTAGCGGCAGGTTCGGACAACGACAGAGAAAGGCGGAGTTTCCTATGGGAGTGAAAACTCGCAGTACTTACTATACGTCGGAAAAAGTCGAAGCCGTCAGGCGCAATGTAACTCTGTATGACTGGGCGAAGCCGTTCAAGGAGCAGGCGGTGGAGCAGGCTGAGGTCTATGTGGAAATGGGCTGGGAGCAGCTATGGCAGCTGCCGACACCGCAGTCCATCCCGCGCAGCTATGCGGTGAATCAGGAGCTCGGTTGCCCGGTCTGCGGCGAAGCTCATCACGCCTATGGTCGCTGGCCATGGTTGGCGGATCCTTTGCGGCAGCCCTGGAAGCTGATTTGCCCGAGCTGCAAGTCCGTGTTCCCGTCCAACGACTTCGCTTCTTATTATGAGAGCGGGAAGGACGAGCATGGTTTGTTCCGGCGGGAGCTGGCGGATCCCCGGTATTTGATAAACGAGCTGTATCCGGAGCGCGGGCCGGGCTGGGGCGTGGATGACGGTCATGGCTGGGTTGATTTTGAAACTCGGAAGGCCGCGGGGGCCGGGCAAGACAAGCAGGAGAAGCAGGCAGAGTGGCGGGGCGACTTCTGGACGTTCGTGGCGTTCTATAACCATTGGAAAATATGGTGCCCTATGATCGACGCCGGCGGCAATCAGTTCCCACCTACGGATGCGCCTTGGGGACATGGCGGAATCGCGGCTTCGGCTATAGGGCAGCTTCGTGATGCCTACTTGTACACGGGGGAATTGAAGTATGCTCAGGCAGGCGTTG
The DNA here is from genome assembly GCF_004000845.1 of Paenibacillus koleovorans NBRC 103111. Lineage (GTDB taxonomy): Bacteria > Bacillota > Bacilli > Paenibacillales > NBRC-103111 > Paenibacillus_AA > Paenibacillus_AA koleovorans. Next base: position 32,083 of record NZ_BIMA01000015.1, on the reverse strand, counting down.
TGCTATTGGATCGCATCGCCGATCTGTACCCGGAGATGGATTGCGGCGTGTTCCGTTGGGAGGACGGCATCCTCAATTCGCACGGGTTGACCGGGCAAGGCAAGGTGATCGGCTGCATCTGGGAAACCGGACTTGTTCGTTCGTTTGTCAGCGCATATGATGCTTTCTATCTTGCGTTGCGGGAGGAGCGAGCTGCGGAGATGGCTGATGTCGTGGCGTTCTTGCGGGAGAAAGTGTCGCGATACAAGCTGCCGGCGGAGAAAAGCTCGCTTGCCGCGATCACTGCGAACATCGAGGACGGAATCGTCAGGCAGGTGTATCCCGGCGTTAGGAAGGTGCAGATCCACGGCAATAATGGGATGCACCAAAGCTCGCTGGCGATGGCGGCAATCGTTCTGGACGAGCCTGGGACGACCGAAGAGATGCTGGATTTCGTGCTGCAGGAAGGGGGCTTGCTACGGCCTGAAGCAGGAGGCTGGGCGGATACCGGGGGCGATATCCTGCATTCGCTGCTCCATGACGTGGACCGCGACGGCTTCGGGGACGAGGCTGCTCCCTTGTATAACAACCTATGGGTCGATACGTTCAAGCTGGTCGCCGACATTCTGCAGGGCTATGACCGGTATCCGATCGCCGACCTGTACCGGCACCCCAAGTTCCGGCAAATGCTGCGAGCGCATGCCGATCTGCTCATGCTCAGGCGCTACATTCCGCAAATCGGCGACAGCGACTCCGCGGGCAATCCGAACGTGCTGTACAAGGCGGAGATGGCCGTCGACACGTTCGAGCGCACCGGCGAGCCGGTATTTGCACAATTGGCGGTGCTGGCGAACGGAGGCACGGTCGAGGGGCTTCGCGCCGGCTTGTTCTCGTTGGATCCGGAGCGGGTACTGCGGGATATGCGGCAGGTGCTGGCGGAGCGGGGGCTGTTCCACAATGCGAGCGTGCACTTGGGCGGGTATGGGTTTGCAGCCTTGAGGGACGGCGGTGCAGGCGACGTGGAGCGAGCGGTGTGGCTGTACCATGGCCGCAATCAGGGGCACGGCCATAAGGATACGCTGAACATCGGGCTATACGCGTTCGGCTTGGACTTGTCTCCGGAGCTCGGCTATCCCGAGAAATGCGATGACGTCCATCAGAAGACGCACCATTGGGATCGCAGCACGGTGGCGCACAACACGGTGACGGTTGATGGAAGCAAGCAGTTGAACTCGGTTGTAGGGGCGTCACGGCTTTTCGTGGATGCGGGCGAGGTGAAGGTCGTCGAGGTGGAGGCGCCTCAGGTGTACGCGCAGACGTCCGTATACCGGCGGTGTGTCGTGATGGTACGACTGGATGAGACGCATTCGTATGCGGTTGATCTGTTCCATGTGGAGGGCGGGGAGGAGCACGTGTACTCGTTCCACGGTGCGGAAGGTGCTGTGCGCACGGAGGGGCTGCAGTTGACGGCGCAGGCCGGAGGGACGTATGCCGGCGCGCATGTGGCGTACGGCGAGCCTTACGATGCCGTACCGGGGCAGCGGCTGCGCGAGTATGCGGGCAGCGGGTTCCATTATTTGACCGACGTGGTGCGGGACGAGGCGCCGGGGTCGGCGTTCGCCGTCGAATGGGCGATTCGCGACACGTGGCGGGTGTTGGGAATGCCGGGGGACGGCGAGGCGGGTCGGACGCATGAGCAAGCGGAGGCGAAGGCGAAGGGGCCGGCGGCTGGAGCATCGGCTGCGACTGCGGCGGACACCGGCGTGCGGCTGCGGCTGACGATGCTGACGGCGGCCGACGAGGTGGCGCTGGCGGACGGGCATCCGTCGAGCAATCGGCCCGGCAACCCGGAGCGGCTGCGGTATATGCTCGCGAAGCGGCGGCCGGCCGACGGCGTGAGCCGTTTCGCGGCGGTGCTCGAGCCGTACCGTGAGCAGGCGCGGCAGCTGCGCGATGTGCGGCGGTGCTCGGTGCGTTGCGTTGGAAGCGCTGGAGACGGCGGTGACGATGGCGCCGGCTTCGCTGCCGGTGCTGCCGGCTGGAGCTCGGCTGGTGGGAGCACAGCTGGCGAGAGTACGGCTGAGGTGACGGCGGTGCGCGAGGAGCCTCATGGCGGCGTGAGCGAGGTTGGCGTGACGGCGATACGCGTGGAGCGTCTTGACGGGCGCGTGGACTATATCGTGCATGCGGCAGATCCGTCGCAAGTGTACTTGATTGACGAGCGCGTCGAGTTCCAAGGGCATGTAGGCGTGATCTCGGAGCGGGCTGGCGAGCCGGTGTACGCGTTCGTCGCGAACGGCAGCCGGATCGCCTGGGTTGCGGCTGGTGCGGCCCAGCCGCTCATCGACGGCGCCCCCGCGTCGCTCGGGGGCGAGATCCTGGACTTCAGCCGCGAGCTGGCTGAAGCGAACTGGCTGCGGGTCCGGTTCACCGGCCCGCTGCCCGCAAGTGCAGCCGGTCACGAGCTGACCGGTCGGTACGTGCATGCGGCCGGCGCCGGCCGCAACCCCGTGTTCCGCATCTGCGGCTGGACGCCGAGCGATGCGGACCCGTGCGAGGCGCAGCTCGACATCGGCGCCGTCACGTTGATTGAGGGCTTGGAGCCGGCCGGTCCCGCTGCAGGCGGGGAGCGGCCTTACCGCTACGCGGTTGCGGCCGGCGATACTTTCACTATTCCACTTTCCTCGGAATGGAGAGGCTACCCATAGAATCGGAGGCTGTCGGTCACTGGACCGGCAGCCTTTTTGCGTATAAAGGGAAATTAGGTTTTTCTTGTAAAAATATAGCGAATACGCTATAATTTATAGCGAATAAGATATTAATACCGGGAGAGTTTTGACCATTGTTCGACGCCGACTTTTATGAGACTGCAAAGGGGAATTCTGAAGTGAAAGATTTCCTCCGTGATCTCAACCTTCGGGCTAAGGCTGGGGATAAAAATGCCGTGGCACTGCTTGATTCCATTCTGTACACGGTGGCAAGGGTAAGAGAAGAGGGACCGCAAGTAGGGTTACCTCATACCCGGCCGTTGAGAAATGGGATGTGGGAATTGCGACCAAGTAAGTATCGCATCCCGTATTTCCTGTGGAGGAAAAAACTGTTGCTCTTAACTGTGTTTCGTAAGAGTACGGGGCCTACACCAATGCATGAATTAGATCGCGCAGAGGAACGGATGAAGGATTGGTTGAAACGCAAAGGCAAATAAACCAAATATCATCGGAGGTGAAAAAATGAGTTGGGATGATTTTGTTGATAATGAATTGGACTATAAATCAAATGTGGAAAAAGAAGCAATAAAACAAATGGCAATTTTGGTTAACGCCATTATTCGCCGGAGAAAACAACTTGGACTATCTCAGAAAGATATAGCAAACCGTACTGGTATGACGCAATCCCAGATCGCCCGGTTAGAATCACAGTCATCGGTCCCCCGAATGGAAACGCTATTGAAAGTGGCAATTGCGCTTGGAATGAATATTGGCCTAGAAGAAGCGGCGACTAGGGCTCTAGGGAGCTAGTTGTTTAGGTTTAGGAAAGTTGAAAAATACCCTGAATCCGATTTCTGGGTTCAGGGTATTAATTGTGATAAGGAGGAGTTTAAACTCCAATACACTAAATTTTAAAATCTAAACTCCGAATTTTAAACTTCAGACTCTACAGTTCAACTTTTAAACTTTACTGGTCCTTCCGAACTAAATCTGTTAAAAAATGTTACACACCCACTGAAACCGCGCCTCCCACCTCGAACTTCTATCAATACTAAATGGTAGGTTGGGAGAGGATACTAGAATGGCCAAGCACGATGTACTAGCCACAACCATCGATCTGTCGATCGACAACGGAAGCAGTCACATTAAAGGCATCTACGACGACTTGAACAACAGCTTCATTTTCCCCAATGTAGTGGCGCAGCCGTTCGGAGAGCGGTTTCTGCTCATGGAGCAAGGCGATCCCCTGGATTTCCTCGACGTGCAGATCACCTCGCCCGCGATCAATACGGAGCAGTACCGGCATGTGTACGTAGGCAATCTCGCGATCGGCGACGAAGGCATCGTGCATGAGATCGTAGGCGACAAGGCGGTGCAGAAAAAGGCACAGCGCCCGGAGACGATGGTCACCCTCCTGACGGCAACGGCGTACGCGGTCGCGAAGAAACACGAGGACGCGATCCGGCGCGGCAAAACCCGCATCAAAGCGTTGGTCAACCTGGGAACCGGCCTGCCGATCCGGGAAATTACGAAGTTCAGCCAAGAGTTCGCGGATAAAATAACGGGCGGCGTCCATTCGATCACATTTATCACGACTCCGGGGTTCAAGGGGGTGACGATCGAAATGGAGTTTACGCTACCGACAGGCATCAGCATCGACGATGTGTCCGGCGTGTATGATATGGAAGCGACGGCGAAGGCGCAATTTTCGCATAAAGGATTCGGGATAGCCGACGTTGGCGGTGTGGATATGGATATCGCCTTTTTCCGCCCGGGACTAGATCTGGATCAACGGCATTCCACAGGCGCCAAAATTTACTTGAACGACGCATTGGAGAGCATCCGAAACGAAATCAATGCTCAAGGCGAAGAGCTGATCTCGAGTACGGCGGAGCTGACGCTCATGATCGTCAACAAGGAATATGAGATTTACGCGGAAGGCAAAGTGGCGTTCGACATGACGAACCTGCTCAACCGGCATATGCGCATCCTCGCGGAAAAGGTGCTCAAGTACGCGCGAAATTCCTGGAAGCATGTGCGCTATGCCAATGAGTTCTGGTTCATCGGCGGCGGGGCGGTCGTGCTCCAGCCTTGGATCGAGAAGCTGAATGCGGAGCTCGGGCTGCCGATTCGGTTCGATCATACGGAGTTCAGCCAGTACCGCAATGTGCGCGGCACGTACTTCTTGCTGAAGCATGCGCTGCAGCAGCATGGGCAGGAAGCGGCGGCCGGTGCGGAAACCGAGAAGAAAGCCAGAGGCGGGAGCGGTTCGGATTGAGGAAACGAAGAGAAACGGTCCTGGTGCGTCCGGGCAAAAATGTAACGCTGTACATACCGGCGGATACCCCGCCGGAGGTCATCCGCTATCTGAATCGCCTCAAGGAAGAAGGCGACTTCAGCCAAGGCATCATCGAGCTGCTGACCGAGCAGATTAGACGCCAGCCGCCGGAATCAATCCCTACGGCCATGGAGCAGCAGCCCGACCCGCTGTCTGCGCTTTTCGCCACTCGTGCAGAAGCGGAATTCGTCGTGCCTGATCCGGTCGAAGAGCAGATCGCGGAGCCATACGAGGACGACATCCCGACACCGGTCTTGCGCCCAAGCCTTACCCCGGAAGAGCTGTTCCGCCAAGCCGGACGCAATGCCGGCAAGCTCATGCTGGAAGCGGCGGCGGACGAGGATCGGGATTAGCGGGACGTGCGGGGCTAACGGCAACCGATAGATCACGCAATGCCGCCAGCCCAGCCGCCCAAGACACAAATCGTTGCCAATTGCTGTGACTGCGATCACATCGATCGCAGCCTCCCTTCTCTATACTTGGGGTATCCCAAGCGTTAAGAAAGCGAGGAGAATCGTTATGCTAAGCCAACAAACGATCCGCATCATCCGATCGACGGTTCCTGTCCTGGAGGTGCACGGGACGGCGATTACCAAGACATTCTACAAGCTGCTCTTCACGGAGTATCCGGAGCTGCTGAATCTGTTCAACCACGCGAACCAAAACCAAGGCCGGCAGCAAACAGCGCTCTCGAACGCCATCTATGCCGCGGCTCTTCATATCGACAAGCTGGAGACAATCCTGCCGGCGATCCGGCAAATCGCGCACAAGCACCGCAGCCTCGGCGTGAAGCCGGAGCAATACCCGATCGTCGGGCAGACGCTGCTGAAAGCGATTCGCGAGGTGCTGGGCTTAGCGGCGACGGAGGCCATCCTCCAAGCATGGGAGGAAGCGTACGGCATCATAGCCCAAGTGTTCATCGACGTCGAAGCCGAGATGTACGAGCAAGCGGAGCGCCAGCCAGGCGGCTGGGCCGATTATCGCGAGTTCCGGGTCGTCCGAGTAGTGAAGGAGAGCGACGTGATCCGTTCCTTCTACTTGGCGCCTCAGGACGGAGGCGCCGTGCCGACGTTCGAGCCGGGCCAGTATGTCAGCGTGAAGCTCGAGATCCCCGGGGAGCCCAACACGCATATCCGCCAATATAGCTTGTCCGAAGCGCCGGGTTATCCGTATTACCGCATCACCGTGAAGCGTGAGGATGCAATCGGCGGCAAGCCGGCGGGCCAGGTGTCCACTTACTTGCACGAACGAGTGAAGCAAGGCGATGTGCTGTCGCTATCGGCGCCGGCAGGCGATTTCACGCTGGATCAACGCGACACGCGCCCGGTCGTCCTCCTAAGCGGCGGCGTCGGGCTCACCCCGCTCGTCAGCATGCTGAAGACGGTCGTTACGACGAATCCGAATCGCCCGGTCACATTCATCCATGCCGCTCAGAACGGGAACGTACATGCCTTGAGAGAGCAAGTGGAGAAGATCGCCGAGCATTATCCGCAGGTCCGGGTGTTCTGGTGTTACGACAGACCGACGTCGCAGGACCGGGAGCGCCGCGCTTTTGATCACGAAGGCTTTATCAATCTGCCCTTGCTGCGGAAGGTGATCCCGTCGCTGGATGTGAGTTTCTACTTCTGCGGACCTGTCCCCTTCATGCGCCATATCAATCATCTATTGGCGGAGTGGGGCGTACCCGCAGCCGACCGGCATTACGAGTTTTTCGGACCATCCGGCAGCCTGGAAGAGCCGTTGGAGGCGAAGGGCGCTGTCACTTCCGCTTCGAAGTAGGCTCCGCTTGCTTCCGCAGCAGACGATTGATCGTTTCACGGCGTATTCCGAGCAACTGGCCGATCTCGTCCTGAGTCAGCACATCGGTCAATGCGGCGGGGGCTATGTAAGTCTGGAACCACAGCTGCAGCTTGAGCAGCTTCCCCGTCGGCGACGCCTCCGACAACTGATCGATGCGCTGCTGCATCATGCGCAGCTTGTCCTGCAGCAGCAGGCTAATATCGCGGTACCGCTCGGGATGCTGCTCCAGCTCCCGGTACCAGTCAGCCGCGGGCAGCAGCTCGATCTCGCTGGTCACAAGCGCGATGGCGGAGCCGTGGTAAGGCTTGGGACTGATCAGCGAATGATGCGGGATCACCTCGTCCGGCACGATGATATTGATCAGCAGCGGGGTGCCGTCTTCGTGGATGCGGACAATTTTGAGCAGACCCGTTTTCAAGCGATATAGCGGTCCCGTCTCTCCTTGTCGGAACAATGTTTCGCCTTTGTGCAAAATCATAACGAACCTCCTTCATACGGAAAGTGGAAGATTTGGTAGCGTGGATAAATCAACCTTTTTATTCGGAGTCCCCATTATCTTCTGATAGTGCTCTGTCACGTCGTTTATCGGTTCGTTTTCCTTGTCTGTTTTCATTTGTCGACCTCCTTCATTCATCAGAGTTCCTAAGCGTTTATTCTGTGGTCGGCGATAGGCGGAGCAAGGTGTGCTATACTGTATATGAAATATACATTTTCGGAGCAAGTTCGAACGGATGAATGGGGATGGACATCATGGCAGGCGGCAAAAAGCCGGATGAGCAAAGCTTGAGCCAACTACCGCCCGGGATCGCGCTGAGCTGGGGGATTGTGAAGCAGCCTCGGCGCGGGCCGAAGGGCGAGTTGAGCGTGAAAAAAATCGTGGACGCGGCGGTTGCGATTGCCGATCGGGACGGGCTGGGGATGGTCTCGATGAGTCGGGTCGCCCAGTCGCTCGGGTTCACGACGATGTCGCTGTATCGTTACTTGACGAGCAAGGAAGATTTGCTGACGCTGATGCAGGATGCGGTAAGCGTCATCTCGATCCCGCCGGAAGTGGAAGGGAAGCCGTGGCGCGATGAGATGAAGGAGTACGTGTGGGCATGCGTCGCTATTTTCCAGCAGCATCCATGGTACGCCGACATTCCCGTGACGAACGTACCGCTGGGGCCGAACAATATGGCCGTGATCGATTGGATGCTTCGCATTATGAGGGATTTCCCGCTGAACGAGTATGAGAAAATGTCGTTCCTGCTGCTAGTCAGCAGCTACGCCCGTGCTTGCGGCCTCATCGCGCGGGACATTGAGATGGCGGTGCGCGGCGGGAGAAGTGCGGAGACGATTACGAATGTCCCGTTCGGCCCCGCGCTGCGGCAGTTGGTGACGCCGGAACGATTCCCTTACTTGTACCCCCTGATCTTGTCGGGGGCTTACACGGATGAAGCCGAAAATCCGGTTGGCAATGAGCTCGAATTCGGCCTGGAGCGGATTCTGGACGGGATAGAGCAGTATCTGCGGTCCAAGCAGCAGCAGTAGGCATTCGTTCGTTGGTATTGGTGACGATTAAGGCTCAATCCGTCCCAATTTGTGCGGATTCGAGACGAGGTAGACGGCGCGAATCGCTTGCAGCTGCGGATCGGGCTCGAGGATGAAGGCGAATTGCGGCTTCCCTTGCTTGTAGAGCAGCAAACCGTGCTGTCCGCTGATGCGCACGCGGCGCAGCTCGCCGGCGAGCGAGCCTTTGCCGCCGATGCCGGCGAAGAAGGCGATGATCCGCTCCCGGCCGAGGATCGGCTTCAGTGCCGAACGCACGATGCCGCCGCCGTCGCTCAGCATGACCGCGTCATCGGTCAGCAGATGCAGGAACGGCTCGAACCGGCCGGAGTCGATCGCTTGGGCGAACGACTGGACGAAACGATCGATCGAAGCGTCGAGCGCCGCTTCCTCGGTTTGTTCGTGGGGGCGATGCTGGATCTTGGCGGAGGCGCGGCTGAACAGCTTGCGGCAGGCGGCTTCGGACTTGTCCAGCATCGCGGCGATGTCGGCATAGTCGTAGCCGAGCGACTCGCGCAGCACGAAGACGGCGCGCTCCGGCGGGGTGCACGTCTGCAGCAGCACGAGCAGCGCATAACCGAGCCGCTCATGGCGCAGCAGCCGTTCCTGCGGCTCGCCCTCCGATGCGAGCTCGATGATCGGTTCCGGTAGCCAAGGACCGGGATACGTCTCCCGCTGACGGGGAGCCGCTTTCATCAAATTCAACGCGCGGTTCGTGATCATTTTGACGAGATAGGCTTTCGGATGTCCGATGTGGTGCAGATCCACCTTGCTGAGCGTGACGAACACGTCCTGCACCGCATCTTCCGCCTCGCTTATGGAGCCAAGCATCCGATAGGCGATGGAAGCGAGCAGCGGCTTGTAGTCTCGATAGAGCTGTTCAACCTCGATTGCCGTTCCGTTCGTTGACATGGCATTCGCCCCTTTCGGCCATACTACTACTATAACCTCTAGAATAGGAAACAAGCCACCCGCCGGAGGTGGCTTATTTCAGTAGGCGCACAGCGGTGAGGCTTGGCGTTGCGCGGTGTGCGATTACATGCTGCCCGGGAACATGCCGGTCGTGATCGCCATGCGGTTCCAGCAATTGATCGCGTTGATCGCCATGAGGAGCGCGACGACTTCGCTCTCGCTGAATTGCTCGCGTACTTGCTCGTAGAGCGTTAGAGGCACGCCGCCTTCGGAGATGCGAGTGACCGCCTCGGTCAGAGCAAGCGCCGCGCGCTCGCGGTCGGTGAACATCGGCGCTTCGCGCCAGACGCTGATGAGCGTGAGCCGCTGCTCGGATTCGCCCATTTGGCGAAGATCGGCGACATGCATATCGAGGCAGAACGCGCAGCCGTTGATTTGCGAGGCGCGAATTTTGATCAGCTCGTAGAGCACCGGATCGAGCCCCATTTTTTTCGCCGCATCCTCCAGCTTGAGCAACGCTTGAAAACCGGCCGGATTGGCCGTGCGATGGTTCATTCTCATCTGCATTTTGTAGTCCTCCTTAGGTTCCTTGTTGTTTCACTATCTTAGACAAAGGAGGACTCGGTTTTGTGACAATGTTGCTTTGGAAAAATGCGGTACGCTTTGGGTTAGCGCCGTCCGCCTTTCCGACGAAAAGCGAGGCTGCACCAGAGCAGAGCGATCAACAGGATTGCGGAGCACCAGCCGACCGCCCACCAGACGTTGCTCGTAACCGGCTGACCAGCGAGCAGCACGCGGATCGTCTCGATAACCGGCGTGATCGGCTGATGGTCGGCAAAGCCTTGCAGCCAGGACGGCATCGTGTTCGTCGGGACGAAGGCGCTCGACAGGTAGGGCAGAAATAGGAGCATGAAACCATAGCCGCTTGCCGCCTGAGGGCTGCCTGTGACCATGCCGATTGCGGCGAACAGCCACGTGAACGTTAGGATGAACAAGGCGATGAGAGCAAGCGCCCCTAGCCACTCGACGAAACCTGCGGAGGGGCGGAATCCAACCAGAAGGGCGACGCCGATCACAATGCCCGTGGCGAGCAAGTTGCGAGCAAGGCTTGCGGCGACGTGGCCGGTGACGGCACTTATGCTGCTAATCGGCATCGTCCGAAATCGGTCGATGATGCCGTTCGACATGTCTGTGGCGACGTCGACCGCCGTGCTGGAGGAGCCGAAGCCGGCGCATAGCAGGATGATGCCCGGCACGACGTAATTCACGTAGTCGCCGCCTGCCGTAATCGCTCCGCCGAACACATAGGTGAACAGCAGCATCAGCATGACGGGCAGCATAATCGACATGAGGAGCGATTCAACGTTGCGCAGGCTGTGGCGGATGCCGCGTCCGATAAAGACGAGGTTGGTCGTCAGCAGCGAGGCGGGTTTGGGGGAAATCGGCCCCTGACTTGGCTCGCTTGAGAATGCCGTTGTAGGATTCAAATTCGCACTCATACGTGAATAACCTCCTTGTGTTCGGCGGAAGTGGTGGTGGTTAAGGCTAGGAAGACATCGTCCATGCTCGGCTTGCGGATGACGACCCGGGCGTCTGGCGGCAGAACGGCGGCGACTTCACTCAACGAATGCTGCACATCTGAGAGGCTGCCGCTCGTCGGAATGGTCATGAGGACTTCGTCCAGTTGATTCCGCAGTTCGATAACCTCGCCTCCGACGCGCGCCTTCAACTCCTCGGCCGTCCCGCTGGCTACGATCCGCCCCTTGTTCAACACTGCGATCTCATCGGCCAACTGATCCGCCTCTTCGAGGTATTGCGTTGTCAGGAATATCGTCATCCCCTGCCGTTTGAGCTGCAGGATGATGTCCCATAGCGAGCGGCGGCTAACCGTGTCCAGGCCGGTGGTCGGCTCGTCGAGGAACAGCACCGGACGCGGGACGACGAGGCTGAGCGCCAGATCCAGCCGGCGGCGCATGCCGCCGGAATAAGCTTTCACGCGTTTCCCTGCGGCAGCCTGCAGCTCGAAACGCTTCAGCAGCTCCGCGGTTCGCGTCCGGGCTTCCGTTGCTGACAAACCGGACAGCCGGCACATCATCATCAGGTTCTCTTGCCCGGTTAACACTTCATCCACCGCCGCGAACTGGCCGGTTAGACTGATGGAGCCGTGGACCGCACTCCGTTCGGTGACGACGTCATGCCCCACGATACGTGCACTCCCGCCGTCCGGGCTGGACAAGGTCGACAAGATGTGGATCAGCGTCGTTTTGCCGGCACCGTTCGGCCCGAGCAGCGCGAAGATCGTGCCTTTCATCACCGAGAGGTCGATGCCGTCCAGCACCGTGTGAGCGCCGTAGCTTTTACGCAAGCTCTTCACTTCAATGGCATAAACATTCATAAAGGTTCCCCCATTCCATGAATTGTATGTTATATAAACAGTATATTACGCACTCAGTTCATTTACCTCATCCTCGAGACTGATTTTTAGTCCAACTTATGTAGAGAGTGTAGAACGCAGGGTTGATTTATAGACAATATATGAACTATGCAGTATTTCTTCCGGCGAGAATATGGTATAACAGAGATTAGACTGATAAATAGAGGGACATGTTATGGGCAGAATCGATCGAGCTACGTTTCAAGCGAGAATAGACGCGATGGTTGGCGCTTTGCGAGACGAAATCAACAGCGGGGCTCTGCAGCCCGGGCAACTGCTGCCGTCCGAAGTGGAGCTCAGCGCCAGATTCGAGCTTAGCCGCAACTCCATTCGAGGAGCGTTGGAGCTGCTGGCGGCCGAGGAGCTGGTCCGTAAAGTTCCGAATGTCGGACATGTTGTGATAGCGGAGCTCCGAGACAAAGTGAAATTGAAGCTGGGCTTATACAAATCGGTTATGCGGGACGCCGCTATGCTTCAGCTGCTCGAGGCTTATAAGAAGCTAAAGCCGGAGGTCGAAGTGCAGACCATCGTGCTGCCGGCGGAAATCGATACGGAAACCGTACAGTCCTATATGACGAGCGGCATGGTGGATGCGATATCGTTGCCTTACTTGGATTTCGGTCTGCTGCAGAGCGACGGAGTGCTCGGGACGTTGTTGGAGCCGCTCCCGCCTGTACCCGGTACCTACCCCTTTCTGGAGGAGGTTTATCGGGAGGGGGAAGCTTTATGGCTCCGTCCGTTTTTATTTTCCCCGGTCGTTCTCTGCTACAATCGGCGGCATTTCCAACAGGCGAAGCTGGATGAACCGGATAGCGGCTGGAGCTGGGAACAGCTGATGCGAGCGGCTTGCGAGCTTAGAAGCGAGGAACGGTACGGCTTCTATTTCTATCTGCTTTCCGAGCACCGCTGGTCCGTCCTCTTGCTGCAGCAAGGAATCCGCTTCAAGCAAGGCGCCGCTCTGGTGGAGACGGAGGGGATTCAGCAGGCGCTTGCCTTCACCAGGCAATTGCTGCAGCCTCAGCAGGGGATGCCGCTTGTTCTGCTGGAAGGCGAGAACGATGCCGAGCTGCTGTTCAAGCAGCAGAAGGCTTCTATGATTATGACGACTTACTTTAATCTGAACGGATTGCAGGACTGCGACTTTCCGTTCGACGTAGCGCCAATTCCGACCTCAGGCGCATTCAAGACGCTTCTGGTCAACATCGGCGTCGGTTTGAACCGGCATTCTCACCATAAGGACGAGGCGCGCGATTTCATTGATTTCCTCACGGGACCCGTCGGGCAGCAGCTGATCGCGAACGACACGTTCAGCTTGCCGGCCCTGAAGCCGGCGGCGGAGGGAAGAAGCGCGGGCCATGCCTCCGGCATCTCCAGGTTTGCCATGTATCGGGAGATCGTTCCTACCTTCCGCTACTACACGGAGCTGGGATTGACCCCTAGGCAATTTCTGAAAATGCGCGGAGATTTGAAGCTGTATTGGGCCGGATTGGAGAGTATGGAGCAGGTTACGGCAAAAATAGTCCATTAATTGTATATAAATTAACAAAACCCTTGAGCAAAAACATTTGTTTTTGCTCTTTTTTGTCGTTGACAGCGCCTACATTTCGCCTATATAGTGAATATATAAACAATATATGAACAACGTAGAATCGCTTAGGAGGAATCGTCTGTGAAAATGATCGTGACCCGCAACTGTGCCGTTGAATTGCTGGAGGTGGAAGAGCCACTAATAGAGCCCGGCCACATTCTGATGAAGACGCAGTACTCGGCCGTCAGTCCGGGAACGGAGCTGACGATGATCGGGCGTGGCTACGACTTCCCCACCCCGATCGGCTACAGCGCGTCCGGCATCGTCCTCGAAGTAGGCGAAGGAGTGGAGCATGTAGCGCCGGGAGACCGCGTTGCCTGCTACGGAGGGCCTTACGTTCGGCATGCGGAGCTGCAGCTGATCCCCAAGCATCTCGCCGTCAAGGTGCCGTCATCGGTCGATATGAAGGCGGCGGCCTTCGTTGGGCTAGGAGCCATCGGCATTCATGCCCTGCGGCAGGGAGAGCTGTCGTTCGGGGCAATCGGCGTCATTCAAGGCTTGGGGATTCTCGGACAGATTATGGCCCGAATCGGCTATGCGGCCGGCTATCGCATCGCAGCGTGCGACTTGCTGGAATCGCGCTGTGCGCTGCTGCCTCGATTGCCCGGTCTTGAAGTGTGCCTGGAGGCGGCCGAGCTTCACGAAGCGGTTCGCCGATTAAGCGACGGCTCGGGGGCGGATGCAGTGCTGATCTGTGCCGGAGGCAAACGGGCGGGCCTGATCGACGAGGGCATCGATATGCTGCGGGATCGAGGCACGATTGTTGTCGTAGGGGACATCTTGACCGAGCTGACTCGCTCCAAGATGTTCGGCAAGGAGGTGAAGGTCGTCATTTCAAGAGCCGGCGGTCCGGGCCGATATGACGCCGCATATGAAGTCGAGGGACGGGATTATCCGCTCGGCTATGTACGATGGACGGAAGGGAGGAACATGAAGGAATATATTCGATTGCTGGAAGAAGGACGGATAGCCGTGACTTCGCTCATCAACAAACAAGCAAGGCTTTCCGACATGAGCGACCTGTATGGAGAATTTGCCAGCAACCCCGCCGCCGTAGTCGGCGCGATCGTGGAATACGGCGACTAATTTGAAGTCAAGGAGAGGATTCCTTTGCTGCGAGCCGTTCGGAAAATGCTTATTCGTTTGCTAATCGTTACGTTGGTTGTCACCGGTTTTCAAGGCGTTGTCCTGCAACAGGCGGGAGCTGCCGACGAGTATGACGACATGAGAATCAAATGGTTCAACTATTTAACCGGTGCGGATCTCTATTCGCTTCCCGTGACAGACCCCGATGTACAGGTACGGGTCGATTCCATCGACACTGAAGTCCAGGATCTGTGGAATACGCTGAACACGTCCCCAGGCCGCACGTATTTGTGGAGCGATGTAACCGCCGTCAACTACCCGGAATCCCGCTATATTTATGAAAATTACAATCGGATCTACGCGCTGGCGCTAGCTTACCGGACGAAGGGCGCTGCGCTTGAAGGGGACGGCACCCTGCTGACCGACATCAAGAACGCGCTCGATTGGATGTACACGAACCAGTACAACGAAACGATGACCTGGCAAGTGAACACGCATCTGTGGGAAATCTCGACGCCTACAACATTGTGCAATATCGTCATCCTGATGTATGACCAACTGAGCTCGACGCAACGGACGAATTACATGAATGCGGTCGACAAGTTCGCCAATGACCCGACCAATTATTCCACCAGTACTACGATTTCGTATGGCGCCAACCGGCTGTGGGAATCGCTAGTGATCGCCTTACGCGGGGTGATTGGGAAAAACAGCTCGAAGCTGGCGCTGGTGCGCGACCGCCTAGGCGATTTCGAAGCGAAAATTTATGACAATGTGAAAGCCTTGAACGGCTGGTACCGAGACGGATCCTTCATCTCCCATGATCGACATCCTTACAACGGATCCTACGGTTTGGGCCATTTTTCGACTTTTATCAAGATCAAATACTTGTTGGACGGAACGAGCTGGGAAATTGACGACCCTCGAGGGGGAAATGTGCTGAACTGGGCTTTCGACGGGTACGTCCCGCTGGTGGATCGCGGACGTCTGCTGGATATGGTCAACGGCCGGACCATTGCGAGAGAAGCCTCGAGCGACTATTCGCAAGGCAACGCCTTGCTGGATGCGCTGCTGATCCTGGTGGATGCGTCCCCGCCGGCGGAATCGGCTCTTCTCAAGCGGTACATGAAGGAATGGATGCAGGAAAATACGTACGCTCCATTTTACAACAAAGCCTCTTTGACCAGTCTGATCAAAGCGAAGGCGATCGTTCAGGACGGCGGCATCACCCCGCTTCGACCCGAGCTCTACCGCCAGTATCCTTCCATGGACAGAGCCGTGCAGCAGCGTCCGGATTATACGTTCGGACTCGCCATGTACTCGGACCGCGTCTACGACTTCGAGGCGATCGGGACGCCTGCGAACCACAATATCGAGAACAAGAGGGGCTGGTACACGTCGTCGGGCATGACTTATCTCTATAATGACGACTTGTCCCAGTACAACGACAACTATTGGGCGACCGTCAATATGGAGCGGATGCCGGGCACTACCTTGGATCAGGACTATGCCCGGGCGGAAGGCGTCGACAGCAAGCTGAGCACCAAGAGCTGGGTAGGCGGCGTCGAGCTGGGCGATTTCTACGGGGTATCGGGCATGGAGCTGGAGGGGTTCGGAACGACTCTGACGGCTAAGAAGTCCTGGTTCGCGTTCGATGACGAAATCGTGGCGCTCGGCTCGGATATCGATAGCGCCGACAGCCGTACGATTGAGACGATCATAGATAACCGGAAGCTGAACAGTACGGGGAATAATGCGCTCACCGTCAACGGCTCCGCCAAGTCGACATCCATCCCTTGGAGCGAGACGATGACAGGCGTCAACTGGATTCATTTGGCGGGCAACGTTAGCGGGGCGGACACCGGTTACTACTTCCCTGGGTCGGCCACCGTCAAGGGACTGCGGGAAAGCCGCACCGGTTCTTGGAAAGATGTGTCCGATCTCGCTTCCACGACGTCTTACACGAATCGTTTCATGAACTTATGGTTCGATCACGGGACGAATCCGAGCAATGCCGGCTACTCTTACGTCCTGCTGCCGAATCGGAACGCTACGCAGGTCTCGAGCTATGCCGCCTCGCCGGATATTTCGATTCTCGAAAACTCCGAATATGTGCATGCGGTTGAAGAAACCGGGCTCGATATCGTAGCGGCCAACTTCTGGCAGGATGTGAAACGGACGGCAGGCGGCATCACGGTCGATAAGAAGGCATCGGTCGCCATGAAGGAAACCGGCACCGAGCTGGAGATCGCCGTCTCCGACCCGACGCAGCGAAACAACGGTACGATTGAAGTGGAAATCAACAAAACCGCGGCGAAAGTCGTGACATCCGACCCAGCCATCGAGGTACTCTCGCTGACGCCGTCGATCCGCCTATCGGTGCAAGTGAGCGGCGCGATGGGAGCCACCAAGCGGATCAAGCTGGATACGGCCAGCTCGACGCAACCATCCGTTGTGACCTACACACCGTCCGCCGACGCTTCCGTTCACGAGGATCAGGCGAGTACGAACTTCGGATCGTCCAAATCGCTAAGCGTCCGAGAAGCGATCGCCGATCAGTTGGATCGCAAGGCGGTTGTGAAATTCGATGTGACCTCCATCGTATCCGTGACAAGTGCGAAGCTCGTGGTGCGTTCCTCCACTCCATCGGGCAAAGCCGCAGCGCTTACGGTGATGGGAGCGGGCGATAACTGGACCGAAGGAGCCGTCACATGGAGCAACGCACCGGTCAAGGAATCGTCGGTGCTGGATACGATATTCGTGAGCGGCGTGGAGAAGGACTACGAGCTGGACGTGACGGATTACGTAGCCGCTCAAGCCGCCGGAGACAACACGGTCACCCTGCTTCTTGCAGGCACGGACTACGATGACGAGAACTTGCTGCTGCTCAGCCGGGAGGCTTCTTACGGGGGGCCAAGGCTGATCGTGCAAGGGACATTCTCGGGAGCAACGCCATCCACGCCTTCGGCTCCCGCTTACGAGCAGATCGGCAGTCTCGCCTTGAACGATTCGTTCGACTCGGGCACGACCGGCGCGGCGCCGTCCGGTTGGACGCTGACACAGACCGGAGGGAGCGGGGTAGTGAATGTACCTGCCGGAGCTTCCGGCGATAAGGATTACAAGCTGAGATCAACATCGACAGGGACGTTCGTCCAGGCGGAGAAAAGCTTCACGCCCGTCTCCGGAGTAGTGGCGGCGGAGTTCCGGGTTCGCGCGGATCAGACCGGCGAGCCGATCACCGTGTCGCTGCTCGAGAGCACCTCGGCAGCGCCGGCTCTGGAGATTGTGCTGGAGGAGAACGGCCGAATCAAGTCAAGCGAAGGCCCGTATTCCACATATCTGCAAAACTATGACGCGGCCCAATGGTACAAAATTCGTGTCGTGCTCGATACTTCTACCGATCAGGCGGATGTATATGTAGACGATGCGCTTAAGGCGCGTCGGGTGCCGCTGATTCGCGCGGTATCGGGGATCGGAGCAATCCGGATCGGCTTTCGCGATCCGTCCGTGACGGTGTACCTGGACGATGTGAAGGTAGGCACACTCTCATCCATGGCTTCGCTGCCTTCCGCTGGCGACATCTCCGGTTGGGACACTCGCGGTGACGTGCCCGGTGTCCGCTACCTAATCAATGACGGCTTCAACGGAGCAGGGACAGCGCTGCCGACGGGATGGACGAAAACTACGAGCGGGGGAACCGTGGAGCTGGTCAATACGCCGAGCGCCTCCAACAGGAGCATGAAAATAACCGACACCAGCTCGACACAGGCGACGGAAGCGATGCATGCGCTCGCCGATCTGTCCGGCAAGCTCGTATTGGACTACAACGTCATGGCCGGTCAGACCAACGTCAGCGTAGGGGCGCCTTATGTTTCCGGTTACAGGCGAGGGAATACGGCTGCGCTCAATGCCAGCGTCGTGGTCTTCTCCTCGGACGGCAATATCAAAGCTTACAACGGGTCCACGGTAACGACGTTGATGCCTTACAGCGCCAACACTTGGTACAATATCCGGCTGGATATGGATACGACCACCGATAAATTCGACATTTACATCAACGGCCGACTGGAGGCTTCGCAATTCAGCTTCCGGGACGCCAACATCGACTTTCTGAAGTTGATCAAATTTTTCTTCAGCACCACAGCGACCGGCTCACTGTATATCGACAACTTGAGGGTGTATACGGACGCGGAGAAGTACTTCTACAATGGAGTTCGGCCGAAGCCGGACGTGCAGCTCATGATGGACGACGCCGTACCGGCGGGAACCGAGCTTGAAGTGAAAGCGATGCTGAGGAATCCGGAGGATACGATCAAACCCGAGCGTGTGCTGATGAACTACGATCCGAGCCGCTTCGAGTATGTCGGCATTTCCGCCGGAACCTTGTCCGGACTAAGCTATACTGTGCAGGAAATCAGGTCGGGCTACTTGTCCATCGGCATTTCGGGCTCGAGCGGAGCGACCGGCGACGGGACTTTGTTCAAGGTGAAATTCCTGCCAATCGTCAACTCGGGTGAAGCGGACTTCCGAATTTATAGCGCCGATCTATACGAGAGTGCGACAGGGCAACTGGTGCAAACGGAGACGTATCGCAGCACTGTTAGAATCGATGAACCGACCTATTCGGTCAACGATAGCTTTGACTCCGGTTCGTTGCCGGTTGGATGGTCAACCGTCACTGCAGGTGGAACCGTTCAAGTGGTCAACACGCCAAGCTCGTCGGATAAGAGCCTGCGCATTCAGGATACGAACAACGCACAGGTGACCGAAGCGACACGCGCATTTACCGCAATTACCGGAACAGCGGTCGTGGAGTATTCGCTCATGGCGGCTCAGACCAATGTCAGCTTGGGCGGCGCCTACGTGCTCGATGGAGCGGGGGCCAACGCCGGGATTATCGTGTTCTCCTCGGACGGCAACATCAAGGCTTACAACGGCGTTACCGCCACAACACTTCGACCCTACAGCGCCAACACTTGGTACGATATGCGACTGGTGCTGAATTCGACAATAGACAAGTACGACGTGTATGTGGACGGAGTCAAGGTAGCGGACGACTTTGCGTACCGCAGCGGCGTCAGCTCGGTGGAGCAGCTTAAGTTTTTCTTCAGCACGACGGCGACCGGAACAATGTATGTCAATAATGTGCGCGTATTCGGGCCATAAAGCGGTTGTCCAGGCGCTTGCCGCCTTGCAGACAATATAAAGTATAGGGGAAACAACATGGAGGAGGTCCAGCAATGACGAAACATTGGAAAAAAGCGGCATCGGTCGCGGTTGCTGCAGCTGTCGTGCTCAGCGCTTGCGGCAGCAAGGAGGAGACGGCTTCGCCCTCGCCCGGCGGCAGCCAGGCCCCCGGCGCCGCCCAGAAGGAGAAGCTTACGCTGAATTGGATGATCTCGGTCCCTAATGCCCAAGCGAGCCTGCCTGCGGCGGACAAAGATTTCATCCGCAAGACGATCGAGGAGAAGTTCAATGTCGAGCTTAAGATCGAGTACAGCGTCCTGGGAGAGGAATTCTCCAACAAGCTGCACGCGAAGATGACCGCCGGCGATACGCCGGATCTGTTCCACGCCGAGGCCCAGAAAACCTCGAAGTACATCCTGGACGGCGTTGTAGCAGATTTGACGCCGTACGTCTCTCCGCAGACGATGCCGAACTACTTCAAATGGGTGACGCAGGATGAGATGAAGCGTTACCAAGTGCAAGGCGCGTTCAAGCGGGCGCCTGTGCCGTTCGAGAAATCCCAGTACCATGCATACTATGTGCGCAAGGATTGGCTCGACAACCTGGGGATGAAAATTCCTAAAACTTACGACGAAATGCTCGAGGTCATGAAGGCGTTCACGTTCAAGGATCCGGACGGCAACGGCAAAAACGATACGTACGGCTTTACTACGTTCGGAGCCGGCGCCAACGTATCCCGGGAGTTCCCGGAATGGTTCAAGGCAGGGATGGGTGCTGGGCTACTGATCGACAAAGAAAGCTTCTACGATACCGGCTCCAATCAACGGGCCGGCAAGGTGCTCGACGAGATCCGCAAGACGCTGGAGCTTAAGGTCGTCGATCCCGACTGGTATCTGAACAAGACGGGCGAGCACTTGAACAAGGTGCAGCAGGGCCGCGTAGGGATTTTCTACTCCACCGCCCGCGACATCGCCTTCGACAACAGCAACAACAGCATTCAAGCGAAAACCCGTGAAGTAACCGGCAACCAGAAAGCTGAATTCGCAGCGTTCCACATTGCGGGCAACATCCCGATTACGTACGAAGCGTTGCCGGGCCTGCCGTTTATGATCGGGGTGAAGACGCCGGACAACAAGATCAAGCGCACGATGGAAATTCTCGACTGGCTCGCTTCTCCGGAAGGCTTCCTGTTGGCCAATTTCGGCAAGGAAGGCGTGCATTACAAGAAGGACGGCAACAAAATTACCCTGATTCCGGACGCGGTGAAGAAGGACATTATCGACAACGGCAGCTTCACAACGATCTGGTCCAGTATATTCAGCTATGGCGTGAAGGATTTGGCCCCGCTCGGCCTGGAGCTGGTCGATCCGCGCGAAACCGATCACGACCGCGCCATTCTGGCTCAGTTCAAGACGAACAAGTACTACACCCTCGGGACGAACGTTTCGCCTCCGCAAGGACTGGACTTGGCGGCGTTCCGCAAACAGATGAATGTCTATCAAGCCAAAGTGCTGTTCGACGAAAAGGATTCCAGCAATTGGGTCAAATACTCGCAAGAGCTGATGGACAAATACAGCGGCAAGGCGCTGTTCGACGGCTACGCCGAGCAAGTGTCCACCGCGCTGGGCAAGAAGATTACGTTTAAGGTTGACTAAATAAGTTAAGTTGCTCACGCAGCAAAAGCAAAAGCAAGAAGCCGTCCGCGAGGACGGCTTTTGCGCTGTACGGGGATGCTCCAAGAGACGAAAAGAAACTAAGGCTTAAGCTCTCTCGAGCGGAAGCGCCAGGGTACCCGGCTCCTCCAGCGGCTTCTCCGACTCGGCCTCAGCCGGCTTCGGCTTGGCCTGGTTCGTCGTTCGCAGCGGGATCTCCTTCAGGAAGAACACCAGGATGAAGGCGGTCGCCAGCGTTAACGTGCCGGCCAAGAAGACGGTGGATAATGAAGCGCCAAGCGCTTCCCGGATGTTGTCGATCATCTGCGTGAACAGCGGCTGCACGTCTGTCGGCAGGCTTGCCTGCGTCTGCTCCAGCAGCGGCTTGTTCATCAGAGCCTGCGGGTTGGCGAAGCTCAGCATTTGCTTGGCCAGCGCCGGATCGACCTTGCTGAGATCCGGGGCGTTCGGCGAGGCCAACGCTTCCTTCAGATGGGTGCCGAGCGTGTTGGACATAACCGTCCCCATGACGGCAATCCCGATCGTACCGCCCAAGTTCCGGAACAGCTGGCTCGAAGCCGTCGCGACCCCCAGCTCGGTATGCGGCACCGCATTCTGCGTTGCGAGGGAGAAGACCGGCATGCCGAGGCCGAGCCCCAGGCCGAACACGATCATGCTGACGACCGCCAGCCAGACGCTGTTCATGAAGATCATAATCGCCATCCCGGCAATCATCAGCGGAATGCCGAGCATTGCATAGCGCTTGTATTTGCCTTTCTTCGCCATCAGCTGACCGGCCATGGAGCTCGCGACAACCATAACGATGGACATCGGCATCGTGACGTAACCGGCGTAAGTCGGCGTTATGCCGAGCACGCCCTGCACGAAGAAGCTCAGGTAGATCATCGCGCCCATCATGCCGAAGTTCATAATGAAGCCGATGATGTTCGAAATTGTAACGATGCTGTTTTTGAACAGGCTGAGCGGCAAAATCGGGCTTTTCGCCTTCGTTTCCACCCAGATGAAGATCAACAACGACACAAGCGACGCCCCAAGCAGTCCGAGAATACGCGCCGACCCCCAAGGATGCTGCGATCCGGCCCACGAGAAGGCGAGCAGCAGCGGCACAATCGTCGTCGTCAAGAACAGCGAGCCGAGATAATCGACGCTTTGTTTGGCGCCGCGCTCCACCTTAGGAAACAGCGACAAGATCATGAAGAAGGCGACAACGCCGAGCGGCAGGAACACCCAGAACAGCCAATGCCAGTCGAGATGGTCGACCAAGTAACCGCCAAGCGTCGGTCCGAGCACACTGGAGAAGCCGAAGACGGCCATCATCATGCCCATCCATTTGCCGCGCTCGCGAGGAGGGAACAAGTCGCCGACGGCGGTGAAGGCGGTCGATTGAATAATACCGGCGCCGATCCCTTGAATGCCTCGATAAAAAATAAACTGGTACACGTCATTCGACGTCCCGGTCAGAAAAGCGCCTAAAATAAAAAACAAAATCCCGATCAGGAGAAACGGCTTGCGCCCGAACATGTCGGACAGCTTCCCTACTAGCACCGTGGCAATCGTAGAGGTCAGCATGTAGATGTTGATCGTCCAAGTATATAGCTCCATCCCGTTCAGGATGGCAATGATGCGCGGCATCGCCGTGCTCGTAATCGTCTGGTTGATCGCGGCGAAGAACATGGCGGCCATGATTGCGATCATAATGGTCATCTTGCGTTTGTGGGACAAATGTTCCATTGCGGTCTCTCTCTCTCCAATTTTGTTAAGTTTGGTCCAAGCTTTGGTTCAAGGTGGTGAAAATACGCTGTAGATGCCCGATATCCTCATCCGTCAGCAAATGAAAATAAGATTGCATGAGCTGCTTCTGCAAGGCTTGCGCTTGGTGAAGCTGCTGCCCGCCCGGGTCGGTCAAGATCACATGCACAACTCTTCGGTCCGTCTCCGCTCTCTCCTTGCGCACATACCCTTCCTTCTCCAACTGATCGGTGATCCAGATGACGCCCGACGGCGTGATGCCTAACGAATGGGCGATTTCCGAAACTTTGCGCGGCCCCTCCCGCTCGATCAAGTACATTACTTTGAACTGAGGGAGCGTCAACCCGAATCCGTGTTTGTTCCAGTCGTTCGAGATGCCCTTGAAAAAAGTTTTGAACAAAGCGGCTAAGGCGAAAATATCGTCATAACGATTCAAACGTCCCCCTCCTAATTAATTCAGTGCTTAATAAATAACTACTTAACAATATACTCCTTGAAGTAAACTCGAGCAAGGGGCAGAATAAGCCAATCTTGGAGACGGCGGCCGGTTCGACTCATCGTTTCATCGCTCTATCTCGCTGATACGCCAGCTCTCGCAGTTTTCCTCGTGTATAATGGAACAAGATCAGCAGCATCGTCGCGGCGGCGCGAACGCCGACCAGCCCAGCACATACACCACCGTTTTCCACCCGTGCAGCCGCCATTTTTCATAAATGAACAAGAACAAGATCGAAGCGCTCGGATACATGAAGAAATGGAAAAACGCGCCGGATAGCTCATAAGAGGGGTTGTCGGAGAAATAGTAGGTGTGGTACGGGGTAGCGTGCAAAAAATAATCGATGGTGGCGACGAGCTTGCGGAATAGTCGTATTCCCCCCGTAAGCATCACCAGGATGAAAGCCCAGAAGGCGAAAGACCACCATATCTGCCAATCCTCCGCGTGGACAAGCACTTTGAGGAAATTCAAGCTGCCTGATTATCATGCCCCTTTGCAAGGAATCCCATTAAAGGAGGCGGCAAGCATGGCGTTTGGGCGGCGTTTGTGGTACGATGTGGGACAAATGTGAATGAGGAAGTGTTCGAGCGTGATCCTGATTACGGTGCCGAATCCGGAAGTGACGATTTTGAAGCAGGCCGATCCGCAGCTGAGCCATATTTATGGGTTTACCGATTTTCATCTGATTCCGAGGGATCGAGGCGGGATCTTCATGTTCTACAACGAAGCGGGAGAGCTGCTGTTCGTGGGCAAGGCGCGCAAGCTGCGGCCGCGGATCAAGAAGCATTTCGAGGACACGGTGTCGGCCGTGAAGGACCATCGCGGCGAAATTACCCGCATCGAGGTGTGTCTGGTGGAGGATCCCGTCGAACGGGAAATCTACGAGACGTACATCGTGAACAAGCAGCGGGCGAAGTACAATGTGGATAAGGTGTTGTACCAGTAGGGTGCGGCGGGGGTGTGTGACGGTTCCGGGCATGAGGGCCGGGTCCAGGGTGATCTGGATACCCAATTTCGCTATTGGAGAACCAAATTACGCATACGGGCTTCATTTTCGCCAATCTGAGTACCTAAGTATCCAATTCGCGAAGCTAGATTCCTGTTTAAAGTACTTAGGTACTCAGATCCGTAACCCCAAATGAAAAGAGGCTATCGCAGGCGGTCCATGTCGACCGCAAGCGATAGCCCTTCTTGTTATGGCTGCCCAAGCGCCTTGCGCACGAGGGGAGCGACCTTCGTGCCGAGCAGCTCGATCGAGCGCAGCACCTCGCGATGCGGCATCGTCCCCACGTTGACGTGATGGAGGAAGCGGGTGATGCCGAGGTTTTTCTGCAGCAGCACGATTTTCTCCGCCACGTACTCGGGATCGCCGACATAGAGCGCCCCGCGCAGGCTGCGGGCCGCATCGTACGTCGCGCGGGTGTACGGCTGCCCCCAGCCGCGCTCGCGGCCGATGACGTTCATCTGCTTCGCCGTCGGCTCATAGAACGCTTCCGCGGCCTGCTCGGTCGTGTCGGCGATGAAGCCGTGCGAGTGCGTCGCGATCGCCAGCTTCGCCGGATCGTGCCCGGCCTGGGCCGCGGCCCGCTTGTACAGCTCGACGAGCGGCGCGAACTTCTCGGGCATACCGCCGATGATCGCGAAGGCGATCGGCAGCCCGAGCGTGCCGGCGCGGACGGCCGACTCCGGGTTGCCGCCGCTCGCAATCCAGACCGGCAGCGGGTTCTGCACCGCGCGCGGGTAGATGCCCGTGTTCCGGATTGCCGGGCGATGCCCGCCAGGCCACGTGACCTTCTCCGAAGCGCGAATCGCGAGCAGCAGCTCGAGCTTCTCCTCGAACAGCTCGTCGTAATCGTCGAGGCTGTACCCGAACAGCGGGAACGACTCGATGAACGAGCCGCGGCCCGCCATGATCTCGGCCCGGCCGTTCGAGATGCCGTCGAGCGTGGCGAACGCCTGGTAGACGCGGACCGGATCGTCGGACGACAGCACCGTCACGGCGCTCGAGAGGCGGATCCGCTTCGTCATCGCGGCCGCCGCCGCGAGCACGACGACCGGCGCCGAGCCGGCGTAGTCCGGGCGATGATGCTCGCCGATGCCGTAGACGTCGAGCCCGGCCTGATCGGCGACTACAATTTCCTCGACCGCGTGACGCAGCCGCTCGGCATGGTTGACCGGCCCGCCGGTGGCCGGGTCGACCGTCGCTTCTAAGAAGGTACTGATCCCCATTTCAAAAACAGGTGCTGCTTGTGCTGGTGCTTGATCTTGATCGGCCAAAACGGACCGCCCCTTTCGATGGCTTATTTTCTTTACCATATTAGCACGAGTCATGCGTGCGCCCCTAATGCGTTTCGAGCATGGGCACGCACCCCATGGACTTCATATGAATATTCTGCCTGCGACAACGTATGGTCGCCGCTGCCTGCTCATACAAGGGGACTTGCGCCATCCGGCTTTCTCGGTGGCCGTTGTGCGGCAGACGATCGAAGCCTACGGCAGGTTCTCGAATATCTCCGACGGGCAGTTGGAGGATACGTACCGGACGAACATTTTCCCGATGTTCTTCATGACCAAGGCGGCGCTCACGATGCTTCCTTCGTGACAGGGCAAGTGATTCACGTCAACGGGGGCCTCATGACAGAAACATGAAACGCTTACAGAGTGTTGGGATAGACAAGTGAGGAGCTCCCCTGGAGCGGGGCTGCGTCGTCGGTTTCGATGCGGTCTTCGCCGGGGGTGTTTTTTGCTGTAATTGAGGTGATGTATCGTAATTTCAACTAGCGGCTCTCTCACTAGGGCTTTAGACCTCTTTTTGTCATGAGCGATGGCATGTTACGTACAGGATCAGTTAGAATGAGCGTGTAGCGATGGCTCTCATCAATGGATAATGAACAGGAAGCGATGTGGTGGCTTGAGTACGGGGGCTGTATGGACATACGTGGCAGTTTACTTGATACCTCTCCTGTTTTTTATTTACATGGGTACCGACGTTCTATTGCGCAATTCGAAAAAGACGGAGCATCGGCTTCTGGCCGTAACCGCCTTTTGCTATGTTCTGTTGTTTATGGAAGAGTACGTACGCCATCAGCTGCCAATCGGGGAAAGTGCGACGATCGTGGCGCTGTGGTTCTCCAATGCGGGCATCGCCATCCCGGGGCTCGGCTTCCACTTCCTTGCCAAGTTTTCCGGAATGGATAAGCGGATGCCGCGCTACGTCTATCCTTATATTTTTTACTTGCCGCTATCGGTCATTGTGGTCAATGTGCTCAGCCGCGAGCAGATTATTTCCTCCAGCGAATTCGTCACGGTCGGCGTCTGGAAGATGCCGGTGTACAACAGTTCCTACTATATAGCACTTAGTGCGAGCATTTTCATCAGCCTGCTGTATTTGGCCGTGCTGTACAAAGGCCGTGCGGTCACACGCAGCGCCGAACATCGCGCAATATTCGACCTGCTCCTCTTAGGAGTCTACATCAGCTCCGTGTGGCATATCGTGTTCGGCTTCTTTCAATTCGGCGAGTGGACACCCCCCTATCCTTATATTTTCGGAGGCGTGATTTGGCTGTTCATTCTTCGACTGGCTATGATCCGCTACGACTTTCTTAATTTTTCCACCAGGCGTTATGAGAAAATGTTCCACATGAACCCGGCGGCCATCTTGCTCGTCGAGCCCTCTGGCCATGTCCGTGAAGCGAATCCAGGCGCACGCCAGCTGTTCGACTACATTGATCTGGATCGTGTGCTGTTCTTCGCCTTGGTCGACCCGTATCTCCAAGAGGCGGTCCAGAGCCGCAAAGCGATCAAAGCTTACGAAACGACCATTCATAACGGCAATGAGCGCTTGGACGTGCTGATTGACGGCGATTACGTGACGCTTGAGAACGAACTGCTGGCGATTTTGATCGTGAGGGATATTACGCTGCAGAAGAAGCATCAGGAAGAAATCCGTTTCCTCGCTTACCACGATTCGCTCACGCGTCTGCCGAACCGGAGATACTTCCATGAAGAGCTGCGGACCGCACTCGAGGAAGCGGAAGCCAAGCAACTGCAGCTAGCCGTAATTTTGCTTGACCTGGACCGGTTCAAGGAAACGAACGACAAGTACGGGCATGAGGCGGGCGACGCGCTGCTGCGCCATGTGGCGAGAATTATCGGCGAGACCGCCGGCGGGGGCGGGTTTGCGGCCCGGTTAGGCGGGGATGAATTCGTTTTGTTCTTGCGCTGCATCTCGTCGGAGGCGGATGTCCGCGAGATGATGGGGCAGCTGCAGCTGCGGCTATCGGAGGAGGCGTTGATCTACGGCGACCAGCGGCTGATCGTGGAGCTGAGCATGGGCGTCAGCTTTTACCCGGAGCAGGGGCGGGACAGCAACACTTTGCTGCTGCAGGCGGACAGGGCGATGTATAGGCATAAGCACGAGGGAAAGGCCGGGGTGCGGTACACGGTGTAGCGGGGGTCGGCGATTGTTTACCTGGAACCTAGGTATGGTATACTTTCCCTAAGATGATTTTGCAACCGGATGAGGGAACCATGACGATGTTAACGACCGATACTCCAAACCAAGAAACGGAGCCGACGCTCAAGCTGTGCGCCCAATGCCACACGATGAAGCCGATCGCGGACTTCCTGCGCCGCAGCGGCAAGCGGGCCGGCGCGCCGCGGCGGCGCGGCACATGCCGCAGCTGCCGTACGGCGTTGCCGGAGGAGCGCGTCGATGCGGCTGCTGCTGAGCTGCCGGGCGAAGCCGATATGTTGGAGCTTGCGCCTGCAGGGGGCACCACAGCGGCGTCAGCGCCGAAGCGGCAGCGGAAACGCCGTCGTCGGGGCGGGACCGGCTCTGCAGCAGCTGCAACAACGCCGGCGCCGGCGCTGGAGGCGCTGCTCCCGCAAGCGCAGGCAGAGGCGCCCGCAGTGGGGACTGACGCTGCCGTAGGCGAGGCTGCGCTGGAGCCCGCCTACTTCGACGCGACTGAAGCGGTCGTCGCCCCGCCGAAGCGGAAGCGCCGCAGGCGCCGGGCCGGCTCGGTTGCGGCTATGTCGGCGAGTGCGTCGCTGGAGCCGACGCCTCCGCAGGCGCCCTTGCCTGCAGCGGAGGAGGCGCCTGCCGCCGCCGACATAGAGCAGCCCGTGGCGGCCACTGCCGAGCCCGCGGACACGACCTCGGCGGGAGATGCTGTCGCCCCGCCGAAGCGCAAGCGTCGCCGCCGGCGACGCGGCAAAAAGGCGAAGCTCGCCGCACCGATGCCGATCGCCTTCACGGCGCCGGTCCGCTCGGGTCCGCCGATCGACGCAACTGGCTTGAAAGCCACACGCCAAGGCTTCATCCGTATGCATGGCAAAACAGATAACGGCCGCCGCTGGTTCCAGGAGATCGACCTGGAGCTGGCGCAGACGCTCGTCCGTGAACGGGCGGCCGTCATCGTCAATCGTCATACGATCCGTCGCCTGTACAGCAACAAGGAGTTCCGGCGGCTGATCCTCACTAGAGACAACTACACATGCCGCTTCTGCGGGCAATACGGTGACACGATCGACCATTTGCTGCCCCGCGCCAAAGGCGGACATACGACACCGGACAACTGCGTCTGCGCCTGCAACCTATGCAATCAGACGAAAGCCGACCGCGACCTCGAGGAATTTATCGGCGGAGCGGATACTTAGTCACCCCAAACCAAGGAGGCCTCCGAGCATGCTAGCGACCATTCAGAAGACCGAACAAGGCTACACCGCGCACTATGTGCGTCATTATAGCCATTCCGCAGACCTGGTATGGGCTTATTTAACAGATAACGGCTACCTGCAGCAATGGTTCTCCGAATTGCGGGTGGACGAGTTGCGTGTCGGAGGGTTACTCAAGTTCGACATGCAGGACGGGACCTTCGAGGAGATGGAGATTCTCGACCTCGAGCCTAAATCCGTGCTGGAGTATACTTGGGGCGAAGACCGCGTGCGATTCGAGCTGAAGCCGGAAGGAGCTGCAGGGTGTCGCCTCGATTTCATCGAGAGAATCGGGAAGCTGACCGACCACACTCCTCGCGATCTCGCAGGCTGGCACGTATGCTTGGACGTAATTGCCGCCTTGCTGGACGGCAGGACGCTCGAACGGGAGCTGGAGTGGAAAGGCTGGTACGAACAATATAAAGCTCGCTTGGCGGGTTTGGAATAGGTGGAGAAAATGAATCTTAGAGCGGACCAACGGGGGGCGTCGAAGGTAGCCGTCGTTGAGAGCGACCGGGTGCTGATTCAAGACACGCAGGATGCGCTGGACTTGATGGCGACCGTTCGCTACCAGGTGGAGGCCGACAAGCTCATCCTGTTTAAGCAGAACCTTGTAGAGTCGTTTTTCGACTTGAGCACACGGTTGGCTGGAGACATTTTGCAAAAGTATACGAACTACAGCATGATCATCGCCATCGTCGGAGACTTCAGCACGTATAGCAGCAAAAGCTTTAAGGATTTTATTTATGAGTGCAACAACGGGAAGCATGTGTTTTTCTTGCCAGACGAGCAAACCGCGCTGGAGAAGCTGCATAGCTTGAGCTAGCGAATTGGGATAAATTTCATAATAACGACCGTCCATCTCATTGTGGGCGGTTTTTTTATCCCCTATTCGGCAGCTATTCAGATTTTATTCAGAAAATATATGTATAATCATCTTAAAAAAATAGATCTTTAGATCTATAATGAATTGGTGTGGGCAGGTCTAATTCCATATATTTAATAAAAGGGGCATAAGATTTGCTCTATTTTTCCGCCGGGACTAGGACTTATTGACTAATTCACATAAAAAAGGAGATTCGAAATGTCATTTCGTATTGCAGTTGCAGGTGCTTTTAGATGGACACGGCTGTTTGGTTTTATTTGTTCCTTGCTGTTGATCAGTCTTTGGCTCTCCCCGCACTCCGTCAAAGCCGCAACCCTAGATGTGATAAACATCAACCATCAGAGTATGAATTTCGGCGTGCCAACCGTGTCCGGGAATGGAGGCGTAGGAACCGTCTACACGTATCGGGATGTTTTTACGGACTCCGTTACACAGAAGAAAGTGTTGGCGAAGATTACCATAACCGGAATCACAAATGCTACACTATCGGCACATGACAATGCTTTTCCCAATGACGCTGAACTTCAGAAACGATTCAATCCTAAATTGACAACGGACCCGGCGGGCATGGTTAACTACAGAGTTGACTTCTATGATCAAGCCTCGTTTCCGCTGAGTCCTCCTGATCCTGCGCCTACACCGGTGCCGGTCGAACTGCAGAACTTCTATATCACGGTCATAGATTTGGACGGTAACGGCTCCACATTCAACGAGTTCGTAGAATTGTCCGGCTTCCAAAGCTATATAGTGGATTCGACCACGAAACTGGGGATCTCTGCCGTCGGCGACGGCAAAACCCGATTTAATGGAACGACTACTTCCTTGCCAAATATCGATTTTGATAGAACAGCGGCGGTTATTGTCAATTTTACGGCTCCTGTCAGCAGCATTGCGTTAACTATCGGCACCACGGGGAAGCTGACGGATCGAGAGTTCTCAATCAACTTCGGAGCGGCCGGGGGGTCGTTTCCCAACCCGCAGACGATTTTGAAGGCACCGATCTTGGCAGTCAGCAATCAGACGGTAAGCTGGGACCCGATCCTGAACGCAACTAAGTATATGGTCAAAATCTATAACAGCGGCGGAACGCTGATTGATACAGTCGATGTCGGAACCGGCACTTCGATTGATTTATCCACACGGGCGCTTGCGACAGGGAGCTACTATGTGGAGGTTCAGACGAAGGGGAATGGAACTACCTACTTGGACTCGGGATGGTCGAGTAAATCGGCACCGAATATTGCGATTACAGTCAGCATTGCCAGCGTAGCCAATATAACGAAAACGGTCGCGTACGGTACGTCGTTAGCAAGCGCCAAATCGGCGCTGGGCACGAGCGTGACGGTGAATCTGGTCGGTGGCGGCACAGCGACGGTGCCGATCACGTGGAGCGCGGACTCCACGCCGACCTATAGTGGCAACACGTCGGCAACCTACGTGTTCACGGGAACATTCGGCACGTTGCCGGCGAATGTGGACAACAAGAACACCGTGTCCGCTCCAAGTGGAACGGTGACCGTGGACACGGTGAGCATAGCAAGTGTCAGTAATATTACCAAGACAGTTGCATACGGCACGAGCCTCGCCGATGCGAAAGCCGCGCTGGGCACGAGCGTGACGGTGAACCTGGTCGGCGGCGGCACGGCGACGGTGCCGGTCACGTGGAGCGCGGACTCCACGCCGACCTATAATGGCAACACGTCGGCAGCCTACGTGTTCACGAGTACGTTCGGCACTTTGCCGGCGAATGTGGACAACAAGAACACCGTGTCCGCTCCAAGTGGAACGGTGACCGTGGACACGGTGAGCATAGCGAGTGTCAGCAACATCACCAAGACCGTAGCGTACGGAACGACTATCACTGATGCGAAGGCTGCGCTGGGCACGAGCGTGACGGTGAACCTGGTCGGCGGCGGCACGGCGACGGTGGATGTCACATGGAGCGCAGACTCTAATCCGACCTACGTCGGTACAACAGCAA
>NZ_BIMA01000014.1 GCF_004000845.1 Paenibacillus koleovorans NBRC 103111 | reverse complement strand
GCCGTGCTGGCGGCTCCGACGGCGCGGCGGGCGGCGGCTCCGCCCGTGCAGCAGGCCGTGCTGCAGCGGCTGGGGTCGCTAGCGGCGACGTGGCGGATGGCGTATCAGGCCACTCTGCCGACGGTGCGGCCGGCGACCGCGCTGCCTCCGCCGGCCGGCTGCTCGCAGGCGCAAGCGATCTCGGCGCACCGGGCGGGCTCGTGCTGCAGGTGCACGGCCACTCCGCCTGGCGCATCGAGGCGGCGCTCGCGGACGCTTGGGCGGAGCTGCGCGCTGCTTTGCTTTAGCGACTCGAGAAAACAGCAAAACTAAACCCGTATTTCCCCAAAAAAAACACGGTCACTGCAGCCGGTCTGAGCCACCATTTATACGAAAAATCGTACAAAGGAGTCACGGGGATGCTCCGCAATCCGAAATAACCTGACTACAGACTCCCATACCCCGAGGCGGCACCATCGATGATGAAAATCAGGCGGATTTTCAGGTAGAACAAGCATGGTTACCTGGAGGGCGGCCGTTTGGGTTGCAGCTACAGGTACTCTCGACTTCAATCACCAGTTTCCCGTTCGACACTTTCAGACTCTGCCAGTAGCCAAGCTTTGAAGTCATATCTCCTCCCCTCCACCCGATTCAGTCCGACTTTTTCGGTTTACGTAACGGGGGCGTGGAGGAATGAGGCTCGTAGTCCGATTCTACCCACTTGCAGAGCCGTTTTCGCCCATCCCCTTCGAAACTCGGCTCTCCAATTCGGCTAATTCGGACTACGTGGTCCATCCGGAAGACGACCGCCTCTCCAGTCCGACTTTTTCGGACTATGAGACTCCCATGCCCAGAGGCAGCCCATAGATGAGGAAAATGAGACGAATTTGTAGAGTACGCGAGCCTCACCGCCCGAAAAAGCTCTCTAGTCCGGATTTGCCGAATGGGAGCGACGTTTTCCGGGAACGGCAAAAAGCCGCTCCCCCAACCATCCGGGAGAGCAGCGACAGCGCCAAGGAACGACCCCGCCTAACTCCAAACAGAAACAAACACATACTGTCCCGAACCGACCTCAAACTCGCATCGATCCTGCTCCTGCCGAATGTGCTCCACATCATCCAGAGTGCTCAAAGGAACCGTCATCCCCAGATCGGCCCACACGGCGGCTTTCGAAGGAATGCTCACGAGCGCCGTGCTATTCACAGGGACGCTGATCTTATAAACGAAGCGCTTCCCCTCGATCGCCCAATCGCTGACAATTTCCCCATATGGGGACTCGTACACGGCTTGAACTCGAGACAGCTTCCCGCCCGGACGCGGCTTGAGCAGAATACGTCGGAACCCCGGAACCTCCGGGTCCAGCTCGATTCCCGCCATATACCGGTACATCCACTCTCCCACCGAACCTAGTGAATAATGGTTGAAGGAATTCATCACCGGCGAGTAGAATCCCGAGTCATGGGTCCATCCGTTCCACCGCTCCCAGATCGTTGTAGCCCCCTGCAGGACCGAATACAGCCAAGACGGGAACGTCTCCTGCTGCAGCAAACGATAGGCCAGTTCCAGATGCCCTGCCTCGGTCAGGACCGGGAGCAAATAGCTGACGCCGATAAAACCCGTGGAGAGATGCTCCCCCTTGGCTTGGATATCGTCGACTAAATGCCGGATCGCTTTCTCCCTCAATTCCTCTGGAAGCAGCTGCATGTGCAAGGCCAGCAAGTAACCGGTTTGCGTACCGCCCTCCACAGTGCCGTCGGATTCCACGAACGCCACTTGAAAAGCTTCCCGAATCTCCCGGAACCAACCGCGATATTGCTCGCTTTCAGCCTCATAACCGAGTACCCGCGCGACTTCAGCTAAAATATGAGTGCTATAGGCGAAATAAGCAGTCCCCAGCAAATCCTTCGGCGTATCGGCTTCAATGGACAACCAATCGCCAAACCCTTCCGCAGGACGCACCCAGTAAACACTGTGCTTCTTCATATAGTGGACGTGCCGAACCATCGCCTCATAATTTTCCTCCAGCAAGCTCCGATCGCCGTACATTCGATACAAGGTCCAAGGCACGATCGTAATCGCATCCCCCCATGCGGCCACTCCCGCCCAAAGCCAGCCCAAAGTCGGCGCAACATTCGTAACCGCTCCCGATTCGTGCTGCGCATCCCTAACATCAAGCAGCCATTTCCGGAAAAAATTCAGCGTATTACGGTTGTAGGAGGCCGTTCTTACAAATATCTGCGCATCTCCGGTCCAGCCGAGACGTTCATCCCGCTGCGGACAGTCCGTAGGAACACTGAGAAAATTGCCGGTCTGCCCGAGCACAATATTGGCTTGAAGCTGATTCAGCAGCGGATCGGATGTGGTGAGGTCCCCTCCAAGCGGCAAATCGGAATAAACCATGATCGCCATCACGTCCTCGGGCTTCAGCTCGCCTGGATATCCGGACACCTCGGCATAGCGAAACCCGTGAAACGTAAATCTCGGTTCATACACTTCCTCTTCCCCGTCACCTCGCATCACATATACATCCGTCTGTCGAGCACTACGCAAATTCGTTGTATACAGGCTCCCGTCAGCCAGCAGCATTTCGGCGAATCGCATTCGAATACGTGTCCCTCTCGGTCCGATCGCCCGGATCTTTACCCAGCCTGAGATGTTGCGGCCGAAGTCCACGATATACCGATCCGGATCGAGCCGCTTCACGGAAAAAGGAGGCAGCTGCTCCACCGCACGCACCATCGGGCCCGGGTGAAACCCGATCTCCGGGTGAGACTGACCCAGGGCCAACCGTTCGACAGGCTGCCAGCCGGAGTCATCGAACCCGGCTTCATCCCAGCCTGCGATCTCCTGAGTGGCGTCATATATTTCGCCCATCAACAAGTCCGAATACTGGATCGGCCCCGAGCTTGTGGTCCACGTGTCATCCGTCGCGATCACTTCCACACGGCCGTCCGCATACTCCACATGAAGCTGCAGCAGGGCGTACGGGCGCTCCCCGTACTGATAAGGCCCGAACATGCCGACGCTTCCGGCGTACCAGCCCGGCCCGACTGCTAGACCGACGGCATTGGCGCCTGGCTCTAACAAAGACGTCACATCATAGGCTTGCGCGATCACTCGCTTCCGATAATCCGTCCAGCCCGGGGTCAACAAATCTTCCCCCACCTTGCCCCCGTTCAAGGTCAGCTCGTAAACGCCAAGCGCAGACGCATACACTGTGGCTCGTTTGATCGTACCGGAGATAAGGAAAGTTTTCCGAGCGTAGAAATTGTGATTCCGGTTCAAATGCGTCGGCCGAGGCGGTACATGGAACGGACCGAGCCATGGAACTTGTCCGAAGGCTGCCGCTCTCACCGCCGCGGGCCAATGAGTGTCATCGAAATCCTGCTCCAGCCACCCGCTTTCAGGAGACGGCGCTCGTTTCCAGTTCTCGTCGGTCGCCACCAGAATCTCTCGTCCGTCGCTCAACTGAACACGCAGCTTGCCGACGAACGCCGCACAATCCAATCCAACCCCGTAGCTCGCTCCAATCGAAACCGACGCCCCAAGCACATTACGTCCAGGTTGAACCAAGTCCGTAACATCGACCCAGTGCAAATACTGAAAATGATACCCGCAAACGATCAGCTCGCCGTTCAAATACACATAGGCCCGGCAATCGCCGGTCCCCATCCAATGCGCTGCCCTTACATGCAACTCCTCCGGCAAGTCGAACGCGAGTCGAAACGCAGCTTTATCCCCTGAGTACACATCTATCGTCTTCGGCTTCCGCCATGTTTCCTCATGCACGATCCAGCTCTCACCCGTCAAATCCATACGCTCCGTGAGATGCAGCTCGGGCTTCGTAATCCAGCTCGCCTTCCAATCATGCTTCTCCAGCAATCCGGTCGACCAACTGTTGACTGCGCTCCAAGGCGAGGGCTTGCCGCTCCGATCCCAAACCATCACCTTCCAATACACTTTCGTATCCGACGGTAAAGGAATGCCCTCATAGGCAATCTGATTGGAAGCGCATGAGCTCACCACCCCGCTGTCCCATGCGGAGCCCAAGTCCATTTCCAGCTTAGCCGGATCCGAATCTACCAAAACGCGATACGCCGTTTGTCTCTGCCCTCTGATGGCGGAAGTCAGCTTCCAGCCAAGAAATGGCTTCGGATTCCCTACCCCTACCGGATATTGCTCGGCATCCACCGTGAGGCCCGCGACCTGAATGGTTGCAGCTGTTCTCTTATTCATCGTTCACCCACCACCTACCCGATTACTAGACACAAGTTCCTCATGATCTAGCTCTATTGTAAAGCGGAAGACTTCAGGCAACTACTTGCATTTCAGACATGCCCACCGGGAAACCGGACATTTATTGTTCGAAAACGATGACTTCGTATTCCCTCAGTTCCTCCAACATCAGAGATAACACCCCGTCCTCACAAACAAAGGCAGGGCTATATGGTATTGGGTTCTCGCCGCTCTCCCGGCTCTCCCGGCTCTCTCAGTTCTCTGAGTACCTATGTATCCACACGGAGTACCATATCTCCAGTTTCGAGGTTGCAAACGGTGATCTGAGAACCAAAGTAAACAAAATCGAAATCTAGCTTCGCGTTCTGTTTACTTTGGTATCCAGTTCGGCTATGAACGCGACAATGAACGAAATTAGGTACTCCAATCGCGAAATTTGGTAATCAGTCGGGGAACTGATGGTCAATCGTACCTCTCATCACTTGCCGCCGCTCTGTCCATCCCACCATGTCGAGCTCCCCACTTCAAAAAAAGGACCGCTTGGGCCTAAGCTCCAGCGGTCCTTGCCTGTTTATTCTACATGATAGCTAACAATATTGACGACTCGCGTGATGACGAATTTGTATTTATCCCAATCCTTAAGAATTTGCCCCATACCCGAGCTGAACAAGGCGATGAGCACCTGGATGCCGATTTCCGTCCGATAGTTGTCGAACACGGCATCGATGACGTCCGTCACGCCATACCCGGCCATGAAGAGAATAAGGGCGGCATCCTTGTAGTCGCTCACGCCACCGGCGCTCTTCAGCGTGACGGCCGCTTGCTGCGCGCTCCGCCCGATGGATTTCATCACGGTGAGTCCCACGACATTCGGCACGTGATCGCCGACCAGGAAGTTCGCGACGCCAAGCTGATTGCGCAAGGCTGCCTGCTCCGCTGTCGAAAGAGTTTTCACGATCCCGAAGGTCTCGTTGTAGTTGTTGCCGTTCGCGTAGTTGATCAGCCCGGCCAACGTAACCATATTGATCGGCTCATTTGACAGCAGCTGATTCACGACGTCTTTCAACGCCCAACGATGGGTGATTACGCCGTTTATGTTGGTTGAACCGTATTGGTACACATCGCGGATAACCCAGAGCACCGGCTGGCCGGAACGATAATAGGCTTGAACCAGAGTCGGCAAATCCGAAAATCCGCCTTCGTCCAAATATTTCAGTATCCAATACCAGCTTTCGTTGCTGCGATACATGCCTTGCGCAATTTCGATAGCCGTAAATCCTTGCCGTTTCAAAATGGGAACGAGCTTACCGTAGCCTCCGAGCGTATGGAAGTACTCTGAGAGCGGATACCCCATGGTCTTCAACCGGATCACACGCTCCTCTGTGGAGTAATCGGCCTCCTCGAGAATCGACGACGCTTTGGCGGCCGGGTAGCCGAGTTGCTTGAGAAGGACCGCGACCGTATCGTCGAAGCCGAATGTTAGCAGACCGCTGATAACGGCCGCACTCGTAAAGCCGGCATTCCTCATGCCGAGCGCGATCGCCCCATGGCTTGCCGCAGGCAGAGCCAGAATCAGAATACGGGCCGGCCTCACGCCTTCGTTCGGATTGTACTTCGTCCTTAACAGCTGCTTGGCGATGCTCGCCGCATCCGTGAAGCCGGTCGTTACGAAGTGCTGCGCAAGCTCTTCCTCCGAGGCGAAGGTCGAGAATCGATTGAGCAGCTCATAAACGATGCTCTCCTTGCTGTAGCCGAGCTTCATCAAGGTGCCGACCATGAAGGTGCTTTCAAGTCGGCCCTGCTTTTCCAGCTCGTTCGCGATCTGGTACGCTGAAGCGCCTTGGAGCTTCAATGTGCCCAAATATCCGAAGAGCGGATCCGTGCCGGAAGCTTGCTGGACGGCCAGAAGAATTCGCGTATTCGTATATCGCGGAATGTAGCTCATGTAGTTAATAGCCGCCGTCATCTCCTCATGGTAAATCTCATGAAGCACGCGGGCTGTCAAATCTATGCCGGCCTCCTGCTCAGCCAAGTAACGGACGGCCGACAGCGAATCCGTAATTCTGGCGCCGATCAACAGCTGAGCCGTTCGGCCGATTTCTTCATTCGCGTGATACACGGCTGTAATGCCGGCGCTGATCATGACTGTAGAGTAGACCGCATCCTGAATCAGCAGCTCCGTCGCTTGCGCCTCGTTCTGGCCGTACCCGTTCTTGAGCACCCGGGTAATGATCGTCAAATCGCCCTGCTCGTTGACTTGATCATAGCCCAGCTGGCGCATCGTCACGATAGCCGCTCGCGGAGTCGTCACATTGCTGGCAGCAAGCACGTCGAGAA
The DNA here is from genome assembly GCF_004000845.1 of Paenibacillus koleovorans NBRC 103111. Taxonomy (GTDB): domain Bacteria; phylum Bacillota; class Bacilli; order Paenibacillales; family NBRC-103111; genus Paenibacillus_AA; species Paenibacillus_AA koleovorans. Next base: position 83,329 of record NZ_BIMA01000014.1, on the reverse strand, counting down.
TCGTACTCTCTTCGTTGGAGCTGTACCCGAGCGCCACCTTGTTCAGAATTTCATTCAAGGTGTACACCCGATTCGGCAGAAATTGGTTGCTTAGCAAGGTCGTAGCCTCTCCGGATGTTCGGCTAAATACGGTCTTCAACACGACAACCATCTGCTGCAACGTGTAATGATGCATCTGCATGAACGGCAGAGCCTGTTCCGGGGTTGTAATCGAAGCGCCGGCCAAAACTTCGCTCATGCCCAGCTCTTGTTGACCATAAACCGAGCGCAAAGCCGCAACCGCAGACGGCAAGTCGTTCACGCCCATGTTGCGTTCCAGGACGACCTTCGTTACCTCGCTCTTGGAATAGCCCGCCATCGCCATGTAATTGATGAACACTCCGAGATCGGTCACGTTCCGGTTGCTTAAATAAGTAGCGACTTGAGCGGCACTGTAGCCTTGGAGCTATCCCAACAAAGATATAGACTTATGTGCAATTTTTTTATAGACTATTATGTATCCATACCTTTTTTAGGATTGACCGTTCATTCCCTGCAAATATAAAAACCGGCACTATCAGTGCCGGTTTTATTTGTGTTGTTAGAGTCTTTTGAACAGGACCGGGAAAAACTCGCCCTCAAATCGTTGCCCGGCATAAGGCCGCGGGCCGAGCTGCTTGATGTTCGGATGGAACTGAATGCCCGGTCGGTATGCGGTTCCGCCCGGCATTACGTGTGCTACGATCGACAATCGAGCCTCATTCGTCCGGTTGGCGCCGGAGCCATGGAACGTCAAGGCGTGATGGAAGCTCGCCTGCCCCGCTTTCAAGATGCACGGCTCCTCCACCCAATCGCGGCCGCCGGCATATTTCTCCTTCAGCTCCTCCATGTTCTGGTTGAAAAACGAATCGCTGCCCGGCACCAAGCCCCATTTGTGCGAACCCAATATCGTCGTCATGCCGCCATTCGTCAAATCCGTATCCTGCAGCGCGATCCACACTGTAACCATATTAGTCGTGCTGGAGCATTGCCAGTATCCGAAATCCTGATGCCAGCCGACATTGCCGGAGTTCGTCTCTTTCTCACCCACCCCTGGCTTGTAAATCACCTGGTCGTGCCACAGCAGAGTCTCATCCACACCGAGCAGGTCGGCGGACAGCTCTCCGATATAAGGGTCAGTCACCGTCGCTCGTATCTCATCGTTGAACCACCAGCCGTTGTCCACCTTGCGCAGCGCCTCCGGATTCGAGGAGCCGAACGGCCTCATCGGCATTCCGTCGCCGTCAAAATCGTTGGTCCAGATACGCTGATGGGCTTGACGCAGCCGCTCAATCTGCTCGTCGCTGATAAGCTTCGGGCTGATCCAGTAGCCGTCTCGATCGAATGTCTCCTTATCCTGCGCGGTAATTTTGTATTTCTGAATCGTTTGTGTCATCGTTGAACTCCTCCTAGTCGGTATTGAGCTTATTATAAAAGGAATCCGGAGGGCTTGACGTCCACACGACTGCCAAGTAGTATCAGAAACAAATGAGTAGAATGGTGTACAAAAAGGGGGACCTTATGGCAGAACCGAAGCGTCACCGCTGGACTTACAACCGGAGCAAGCAAGTCCCCCTGCCAGCCGTTCCCGAGCTGGTTGAGTTCGGTTACGACGAAATTCACAGCGCCATCCAGCTTGGCTATCATCAGCATGAAGGCTACGAATTCGTCTATGTCGAAAAGGGCAAAGCAAGCTGGGAGCTCGACGCTGCCATCTATGAAACCCGCGCAGGCGACGTCTTCCACACCCGTCCCGGCGAAATTCATCGCGGAGGCTTCAATACGATTGAGCCGAGCCGCTTCTGGTGGCTGAACGTGGAGCCGCCGGTCCGCGACAACTGGATGATGCTGCCTCCCGCCGAGGTCGCCGCCATCAGAGCCAAGCTCGAGCACTTTCCTCGGATCGTACCTGTCGGTACGCGTCCGGTTGAAGCGCTCCGACGGATCCGCTCCGCGATCCTGTCCCCCCGGCTCCCTGCAGCCTACGGTTATCCGTCAGGCTATGCTAGATATGGTCTTGCATATCGTCCAACCGGTGGAGGTCGATGATGCTCCTGCCACGGATCTACTGGAGAAGTTCGATATGCTCATGCGCCGCCTCCAGCACGAGCCGTACTGGCGCCCTACAGTGGAAGAATTGGCGAGACTGACCGCCATCAGCCCCTCGCATTTCATGCGGACCTTCCGACAGTACACCGGCTTTTCGCCGATGGCCTACCTCGAACGGCAGCGCATCAAACAGGCTAGCGACTTGCTTATGAACACGTCCCGATCGGTTTTGGAAATCTCGACTGCCTTGGGCTACGCCTCTAGCCAGCATTTCGCCACCGCCTTCAAGCGTGTGACCGGGATGACGCCCCTCGCCTGGCGCAAGTCGTCGCGTTGAGTGCCAAACAATTGACTTTTCCGCCAAAACAGAAAAACCTGCCCGGAGATCGAAGATCACCGGGCAGGTGCATGGTCGTTGAGTTTTACTGTTTCAATTGATCTATTTCCCCAATGGAACGGCCGGCATATCCGGCAGCCGATTGACCGACACCACAGCCTCGGTTCGTTTGACCGGCTTCGTCCAAAACTGCTCGTTCTCGGGCAAGTCATCGAACCAAGCCGCATCCTCCGGGCAATCCAGCACCATAAATTTCCCGTACTGGTTCTCCCTCGACTGGTGGTATTTCAAATACGCTTTTCCATTTTCGATCGATAAAATTTCGATTTTGCCCGATGTATGGCTCATCGAAAGCCTCACTCGTTTCCCGAGCCCGGATGTGAGCGATTTGGCTTTCTCCACAATGGCATACACTTCCCGCAGCGGCAAGACAAAGGACCGATTACCCGCCACAGGGCGGTTGATGAAAAAGTAGTACGGGGTGACGCCCGCCCAGGAGAGCTTGTCGAGCAGTTCGCCGAGGATGTGCGGGTCCGCATTAATGCCTCGAAGAATCGGCGTTTGGTTGACCAGAATGGCTCCCGCTTCGTGCAAGGCTTGAAATCCTCTGACGGCTTCGGGTGTAATTTCTCGGGGATGATTGATATGGCACATGACATAGATGCGTTTCTCGGGTGTGGAATAGGCGCGGATCGTCTCGAGCAGGGCGTCGTCCTCATAAATCCGCATCGGGTTGAACACCGGAATCTTCGAGCCGAGCCGTATAATGCGGACATGGTCGATCTCGCGCAGCCGATGAAGAATGGATCGGAGCTTCGAAGCGGCCAGGATCAAGCTGTCGCCTCCCGTCAGCAGCACATTGCTGATCTCCGGGTGATTGGCGATGTAGTCCAGGCCCTGCTCCACATCGGCCGTCGATTCCTTCACATCGTTGCGGAACAACCGCTTGCGGAAGCAATAGCGGCAATAAGCGCCGCATACTTCGGAGACCAGGAGCAAGGCGGTGGACTTGTACTTGTGCTGGCAGCCCGGGACTACATAATTCGTATCCTCGTCGGAGGCATCCCAGCGTCCGTACTCGAGCAGCTCCTCCTCGTTCGGGATGACGAGCTTGCGGATCGGATCGTCCGGATCGTTCCAATCGATCAAACCCAGATAATAATCGTTGACGCGAAAAACAAATTTATCCGTTATCGCTCTGAGCCGGTTGCGTTCCGACTCGGGAATGTGTGTCAGCTTTCCGATATCGGTGATATACTTCGGTAGAGTCATGCAGCTCCTCCTTCATATATAGGGATAGTCGGAATACGCGTACAGCGAATTCCTTTGTTTGCTACTATATCAGAAGTATCGCATACTTACAACTTTTAATTATTTTAAAGGTTGTTAGTTCATCGGCGGTTCGTTACGTTCTCCAGCCCACTTTAGCTGCCGGAACAGACATGCTATACTCGAAGTAGCGTTTCGACGGCGACGCCTTCTCACTCGCTGGCGGAACCCATCGTTTACCTTACACGCAAAGGCAGGCGTCACTTATGCCGGACTCCACCGGATATAAATCCATCGCGCTCGATATCGCCCACAAAATTGTAAGCGGAGAATTTGCAGTAGGCTCCAAAATATCCGGCCGCTCGTTGCTCGCCAGCCAATACCATGTCTCTCCGGAGACAATCCGCAAGGCAATCGGCCTGCTCAAGGATGAGAACATCGTACTAGTCTCGCAAGGCAAAGAAATCGAAGTCGTCTCCGATCGTTTGGCTCATGAATACATCCACCGCAATGAATATTTGAAATCCGTCTACTCGCTGAAGCAGGATTTGCAGCAGCTTCTGCTGCAGAAGCTCGAGGTGGATAAAAAATTCGAAGCGCTTATAAGTGAAATTATTAACGCTTCGGATCGGCTGCAAAACTTGAAGCCGTATCATCCGATAGAAATTAAAGTGGACAAACAATCCCATGCCGTCGGGAAAACCATTGCCAACTTGCAGTTCTGGCAACATACCGGCGCAACTATAGTCGCTCTGCGGCGTGGAACCGAAGTATCGATCTCGCCTGGACCGCATGTCATCCTTAGGGCGGACGATGTACTTGTCGTTGTAGGCGATTGGCAGGTGCAAGAACGAACGGAGCGATTTTTGAACGGTGCCTGATCAATCGAAAGCGTCCCTCACCGAGGTGGAGAGGGGCGCTTTTTTTGCATACGCGAAATCTTTTGATTAACTAACATCTTAATTTTATTTTAAGGTTGTCAGTTGACAAGGTCTTTGCTATAGTGTTGTCTGTGACTCCCATGTCAACTATACAGTTGGAGTGTTTGAACATGCTGCTTCGTTTGATTCGATTTCCGTGGTTGTTGGATGCGGTTTTGCTGCTCCCCCTGCTCTGGATCTCGTTGAAAGTACGATTGCAATACTTTTTCTACTTGCTCTCCACCCCCCAGGGCCTCCCTGACTCGGCGGACAGCCGCTGGTATCTCAGCTATGCGCGACGGCTGCTGGACGATTTCCAGATCGGCGCCCAGATGAATGACCTGTTCTACCTGAGCTACAACTTGCTGCTGGCCTGCTTGTTGAAGCTGCTCGGCAGTCCGGCCAAGATCGTATTCCTCCAATCGGTGACGGCCGGTTTGAGCGTGGTCCTCGTTTATCTGATCGCTAGAAGATTGTTCAACCGCACGACGGCGGTGATCGCGGCATTCGTTTACGCGTACATGTGGGAAATCACGCTTTGGTCTACGTACATCTTGACGGAGAGCTTCTTTATTAGCCTGTTATTGCTCTGTGTTTATTTGCTCTTGCTGGCTGTGGAATCGCCAAAACTTCTTTTTCGATGGTTGTTTGCGGCAGCTGCACTCGTCCTCTTTTTCTTCCGTCCGACCGGGATGCTTGCCGTTCTCTTTATGCTGTTCTACATTGGGGTTCGGATCGGGCGCGCCAAAATAACCGCATTCATCCGGCCCTATCCTTACACTTGGATCGGGATTGCGATGGCGGTTCTTTTTCTATTCCTGCTTGCGCTCGGCAACGGGCTGCTCGACCCGCTCCTCGCTTCGATGAGATACAATGTGAAGCTGGTGTTGTACAATGTGTACGCCAAAGGCTGGATCTACGATCACCCCAGTGCCCATGACCTTGCCTATCGTCCGGACTATCGGATCGATATCGGCAACAGCCTGATCCTCAGCTTCCTGATTCATAACTGGGACCACATCATGGTACTCTACGCGAAACGAGCCGTCGCTTTTCTCGGTCCTTGGGTGTGGAAGCTCGATTTGACGACTGGTGCGGGGATTCAAAAAGCCGTACGCTTGCTGTTGCCGTCGCTTCTGTTCGCACTTGCTTCGATCGCCGCTCTCTGGAACGGTACCCTTCGACGCGCCAGCATCTTATGGCTGATGCCGGGGCTCGTCTTCCTCTGGTGTTTGTTGTTCTTCATCGACGGCATGTACCGCTATCGCGCGCCCGGCATGCCGTTCATGGCGATCGTCGCCGCCTATGGAGCGGATCGTGTTGTGCGATGGGTGCTGCTGCTTGTGAGAACCCTCGTTGAGCTAGCCCGCCACAAGCTGGCCCGGCGGGATTTTTCCTCCAACGGGTAAAGAACCAGGAGCGGATGTGAGAGGAGCCGCAGAGTCGACCCTCTCCATCTACTTCTGCATCTACATCTACATATACATCTACATCTACATCCTCATCTCCATCTCCATCTAATCTACATCTACATCAGGATCCTCATCTACACCTCCATCTACATCTACATCTACATCTCCATCTCCATCTACTTCTGCGTCTACATCTACATCTGCATCTACATCTGCGTCCTCATCTACTTCCATATCTACACCTGCATCGCACCTTCAACTACACCTGCATCCTCACCTACATCTATATCTACACCTGCATCGCACCTTCATCTACACCTGCATCCTCACCTACATCTATATCTACACCTGCATCACACCGCAGCTAACTGCCCCGATAGAAACCAAAGTATACAAACGATGAACCAAATTTCCTTCTATCAGGTACAAATTTGGAATCTATGAACCTAAGTTCACTGTTCAAGAAGCCAGCTTCCCGAACTATATACTTAGGTTCATAATTCAGTGATTTCAGCGGTTGCTAACGAAAATCGGTTCATAAGCAGCGAACTTGGGTTCGTACGGTTATCCGAGCCGACCGCTCCACCTATCAAGTAGACCAATTATAGCCTTCTTCGACTTCCGCCGACCGTTTCGCTCTCCAAGTAGACCAATCTTCACCCCACTTTTCCTGTGGAAGGCCAAAGCGGAGTATGGAAGAATAAGACAACTATTTCCGGACACACTATCAGCATCAAATTCATTTATGGGCTGAGAGCAAAATGGAGACATCCAATACCGAAATCAAAAACATCGACCAACTTAAGCAAATATTCCTACAATCAAGCGACTTTAAAACCATTCATATCCAAGTTTCCAACCGGCAAGTGAGCCTTTCCTATTTGAAATCGTTAATTGACGAGAAGGCGTTACAGACCAACGTCCTCTTGCCGCTCCAAAACCGCGCGCTGTTCTCCGAGCTAGGAGAGCTGGAACGAATCCAAGAGTGGATTCCCGTATACGACATTGAAGTCACCGATCAAGTCGAGACGGTGCAGTCGAAGCTGCTGAGGGGACATGTCCTGCTTGAATTCGAAGAGAACGGGCGAGTCTGGGCGCTGGTGAGCACCGGGAACAAGGAAGGACTGCGCAAGGAAAACAACACCGAAAACGAGTTCAGTGTCGTCGGACCGAAGATAGGATTCGTCGAGGACTTGGATACGAACATCCGCTTGTTAAGAGCGATGGTCAACATCCCGCAGCTCTATGTAAAAGAAATGATTATCGGCTCTACCTCCCAAACCAGAGTAGCCCTGATCTACATCGACGGGGTAACCAACCCCCAAATCGTACAAACCGCAGAGCAACGGCTGCGTGCGATCGACTACGATGTGATCTGGGATTCAGCCGTACTGGACCAGTTCCTGTCCGACAATTCGTCGACGCCATTCCCACTCTTTCTAACTACGGAACGCCGAGACCGGGTCGTATACGCGCTTGTCAGCGGGCAAGTGGCTATCGTCAGCGACGGTTCGCCTTATTTTATAACCGGCCCCTCCAACTTGTTCGAATTTTTCATTTCGCCCGAGGACTATTATTTGCCCTGGATCCTGGGATCCTTTTTTAGGATGATTCGTATATTGGGTGTTGTGTTTTCTTTATTCGCCTCGTCCATGTATATCGCCATGACCACATTCCATTACGAGGTCATCCCGCGGGATCTATTGGAGCCCCTCATCGCCTCCAGGAAAAACGTCCCGTTCCCTCCCTTGATGGAGGTGCTTTTCCTGGAAATAACCGTCGAATTCCTAAGGGAAGCAGGAGCCAGGCTGCCGACCAAGATCGGTCAAACGTTAGGCATCGTTGGCGGTATAGTGATTGGACAAGCCACCGTCCAGGCCGGCTTAACCAGCCATATTCTGGTCATTATCGTAGCCTTCTCGGCATTGGCCTCGTTCGCTACACCGATATACAAGATGTCGAATGCCATCCGGTTTCTACGCTTCCCTATGATCGTGATGACCGCCATCTGGGGCGGGGTCGGCTTGTTGCTCGCAATCGGGTTTTTGCTTGTACATCTTTCCCGGCTGTCGTCATTCGGCACCCCATACACGGTTCCGCTATACCCCTTAAGAGTAAAAAGCTTGAAAGACAGCTTCCTGCGCCCATCGTATCAATTCATCAACACCAGGTTCAATTTTTTGAGGCCCCTTACTTTCGTCAGATACAACCCCAAGCAGGTGAAGCGCAAAAAGAATGACCTAGATAATGAATGAAGGAGAAAGCGGGAGTTCGAGTTGAAGAAAGCGATTCTGATTTTCGTCCTGATTGTACTGCTCGCGGCTTGCGGCAGCCAGAAAGTAGTGAACAACCTGAAGCTGGTCCAAACCGTCGGTTTTGATATGTCGGAGAAAGGGGTACGCACCGTCGCGATTATTGCCGACTATGAAGAAGGCAAATCGAATTTGGAATATTACTTAACGGAGTCCAACAGCGTGTTTGACAGTTTGCCTCGGCTAAGGACCAAGCTTGATTTTCCCAATGAATATGGGCAATTGAGAATGGCGTTATTCGGCGAAGCCTTTGCGCGGAAAGGGATCCGAAGCGTGACGGATACGATGATTCGCCACCCGGTAATCTCCTCCAGAATGCAAATCGGGGTTGCAGATCGGGAAGCTTTGGACATCTTGCGTGTAATGAAGAACAAAAAAGACCCTTACTTTCTTTTTGACATGATCGAAAACAATATCAAAAATGGCAATTTGCCGTTGATGAATCTGCATATTACCTTGTTTAACTTTTACGGAGAGGGAAGAGATGTTTTCTTGCCCTATTTCACGGTCGAAGATGAAGAAATTAAGATTGACGGACTCGGTTTGTTTAAAGGCGATCAATTCAAAACTCATATCAACATTAGGGAAGCTTTCCTGCTGAAACTGCTGCTCGGCAGCTCTAGAAATGGAAGCTTGATGATTCCCGTGAAAGGTGCGAAACCGCAGAGCGGCGACTATTTCCTGATGAACAGTATTCGTGCCAAGTCAAATTTGAAGGTAACGAATCTGGGACCTCCGGCATCCGTCTCCATCCAGCTGAAGCTGCGTGTAACCGTAAAAGATGCACCGGAATGGATGGACCTCTCCTCGGAGACTCAGCTTGACTCGCTGGAGCAAACGATAGAAACGTATCTGGAGGAAGAAATATCTCGCTTCGTATCGCAATGCCAAAAAAATCAAGTGGACCCGGTTGGTTTTGGCGACCTGATTCGCAGCAAATCGCAGCATTGGGATGCCCGACAGTTCGCTAGCCAGTATGAGGACTTACAAACTACCGTGGATGTCAAGGGCACAATCAGTCATACCGGTGCCAGCCAGTAAAGCAATCATGTAGAGGGAGGCGGGATGCAGCATGACCAACGAAATCCAAGAAAACCATACCATCTCGCCCTTCTTCATTATGTTCCCACTTTATGTCGGTACGGTCGGTGTCGGCATTCTGACATACCAGAGCAAAGTAATTGAGCATGCAGGGTACAACGCATGGATATCCGTGCTAGTAGCAGGGCTAGGCATGCAAATCGTGCTTGGGTTGATTTATTACATCCTCTCCGCCCACCGAGACAGTCCGGAAATCATTACGATCAACCGTACACTGTTCAGAACCATTTTGGGCGGTTTGTTCAACGCAGGCATTGTGTCCTACTTTTTCTTCGGAGCCTTTTTGAAGCTAAAGGTGTTTATCGAAATGATCCAAATCTGGCTGTTCCCTACCATGAATATTTTACCCCTGAGTATGGGAATGGCGCTTCTTATTTATTACGCGGTATCCGGTGGATTTCGAGCGGTAATCGGCATCTGCGTGTGGGGGGCTATCCTGTCCCTTGCTTCTGAAATTCCTGAAGTTTTACTGGCCGTCCCTTTCCTGCACCCCCAGAACATTTTCCCGCTTCTAAACCACTCGGGAGGCGAGCTCCTGCTCTCCTCTAAGAGCATGGCGCTGGAGTTCTTAGGGTTCGAGACGCTGCTTCTCTTTTACCCATTTATCCGCACGCCGGAAAAATCTCGAAAATGGGCTCATCTCACACTCGGATTCATTACCTGTCTATATCTCATGATCCTGGTCTTGACGTTTATGTTCTTTAGCGAAGGGCAGCTGCGTCATTCGATTTGGCCAACCATCGATGTGGTCAGTATTTTCGAGGTGCCCCTGCTTCAGAGGCTTGAATACTTCTTCATTTCCTTGTGGCTGATCAAAATCGTGGCCGGTGTCAGCCTCTACGTCTGGGCCGCTTGCCGGGGAATGAAGACCGCTTTCCACTTCGGAGCGACATACTGTTTGATCGGCTTCTTGATCGTGATGGTCGTATTGAATTATTTCATCGCGGACCACCGGACGATCCATCATATCTCCGATCTATATGGAACGATTGGCTTTTACTTTATATGCGCCTATATTCCGTTTATCGCCGTTTGCGTGTGGATTAGGAAAGGGCTGATGCGACGTTTCCCCGGTAGGCGGCAGGTGTAGAAAGACGAGGCGCTCCTTATCCCCAGTCGATCTGTCCTTTTCTCATTTTGACGATGTAGCACAGTTGCCCGACATGGCTCGGTAGATGCCTGAATTGATGCAGGAGCATCTCCAGCACGGTGGATTGATTGTTCAGGCCGGCGCTATTAAACTCGGGGTAGCTTCGATACGGTTGATCCAGCAGCTTCTCCGGATTCGCCTCGATCCTCTCTAGAACCTTGATGGCACTCTCGTACGACTTCTCCAAAAGCTCTAAGGCTTGCGTCTTAGTCATCTGCAGCCCACGGTCGAACTCATTACTCCTATCCACATAGGGAGCCTCAAAATAAGCAACCTCAAACCAGTAGTACAACGCACCTGATATATGCGCGACTAGATTGGCGATGCTATTGCTCTCAGGTGTCGGCCTCCACACGATATCCTCATCGGACAACTGCTCGATCGCGATTCGAGTCCACTTCTGATCCGCCTTGTACTTCCTCAAGAGATGGTCAATTACAATGGCTGAAGCATCCAATCTTTTCACGCTCCAAGAGTAAGTTTCGTTCGTGTACTCGATTCCCACGATAGTTCGGAAGATAGACAAATACAAACATATGTTCCTGTTTTCCATTATACACGATCATTCCAAACAATTCCAGCAATTTATTCATATTTCCTTTGCCACTGCGCTGCCCATTCCTGATAAGTCAAACCCGTTACTTCCTCTACTGTTCTCCCATCCATGGAGTACACGGCCCCAACCATATTTTTATTTGGAAATGAATATCCTCCTATCGCCTTGCCCTCGCTTAACATGACATAAACGCTCGTACTCGTTTTGTACAATTCTTCTAGGGGATGATCGGAAACTACAAACCGATAAATGGTGATTTCCTTGCCAAAATACGGGTCGGGCTCATTTCGCTGCACCCCCCACATCTGTCGGTACTGTAACGATTCAATTGATCCGTAAAGCTTACTTTTCACTAATATGTATTTGTGGATTTGCCCCTTGTACGAGCTTATTTTATAGCCGCTTGCCTTGACGTAATCAGCAGCTGTTTTTTCGTCCCCTGTGATGGGTTGACTGCATCCGGCAAGGATAAGAAGGAATAACGCAACCAGCACTCCAAAGCCGAAAACCCGCTTCATTCCACACCTCCAAAGATAATCGCGGGATTAACTGCTTGACAAAACTCCTCATTGATCCTCAAAAGCCTGCTCAATGATCTCCAAATAATCATCGCGACCAATCGCTCTCACATTGCTTGGAGTCGAATTATTACAATAAGCCAGCTCGGCAATTTTCTCAAAATCCTCACGTTGAACCCCCGGCAACTCCCTCAGCTTCGGAATCTCTAAGCCGCAAGTCAGCTCCTTCACTCCCCGAATCAGCTTAGCGGTCGCTTGCTCATCCGAATCGGAAGCATCGGCAAACCTCATATGGCGGGCCATTTCGGCATGAATTGCGGTTTCCGTTAGGGCATTGAATTGGAGCACATACGGCAAAAATACGGAGTTCGCCACCCCATGAGGGGTATCGTATAGTCCGCCTAGCGCTTCGGCCAAACAATGAACGGCGGCAACATCGCTTGAACCGAAGCATAACCCCGCCAGCAAGCTGCTCTCCAGCAACGCGAACCGCGCTTTCTCGTCGTGGCCGTCCCGGAATACCGCCGGCAAAGCCGAAGCAATCGTCCCCATCGCCCTTGCGCCCAACGCCTGAGAGATTGGATTCGTCACTTTGCATGAATAGCCCTCCATCGCATGAACCAAGGCATCCACACCAGTGGCAGCTGTAACTGATTTCGGTACGGTAAACGTCAGCCTCGGATCGAGCACGGCTAAGAGTGGACGCAATGCTGCATGTTTGAGCGTAAGCTTCCGATGTGTGGAAGACTCGGTAATGACCGAAGATCTTGTGACCTCCGCGCCTGTTCCAGCAGTGGTCGGTACGCAGACGATGGGCGCAATATTCGTGTAGCTCAGGGTCCCCTCAATATAATCAAGAGGCACTCCGCCATTAGGTCCGAGCAAAGCGATTGCCTTCCCAGTGTCCATGGCGCTTCCGCCTCCAATGGCCACAACCGCCTCCATACGCTGCTCGACGAAGAGCTTCGCTCCAGCCAGACACTCGGTGTCCCGCGGATTGGGAGAGACTGCATCGAATAGCTCCACGCGGTATCCGGCTTCACGCAGCTTATCCAGGATCGGCTGAACGAGCCCGACTCTAACCACGCCTGGATCGCTGACCACCAGAATCGAGCGACCGATCTGCAACGGTTTCAACAGCTCGGGCAGCTGATCAATCTTCCCGGCTCCCATTTCAATTCGCGTATTGCAATAGTAACTAAAGTTGTCCACTCTTTCGATGCTCCTCTCTGCCTCTACCCTAATCCAATTCGACTAGGGATGTCCGTTTCCTTTTCCAGAAATCGAGCATGTTGCACCGAATACAGCGACTTTTCTCCAAAGAGGGATCTGTTGTATTTTCCGATGGCTAATTTTCGATCCCCCCCCCTGCCCGATTGCCCTTTTAAAGCAGTCTCGCTCGAGCGGGGTCAGCGTTTTGAGGGCATCGTCAATCACCGCTCCCAATCAGCATGAAAACCTTGAAGCTTCTCGAAACTTCGTTTGCCGCATCTTTCAACAAATGTGATTTTCCACACCATTCGGGTCAGGAGACACATCGCACTGTCTTCAGCCACACACAGTATGTCGAAATTCCCCAATTCACGAATTACCACATGCGTTCCTTGGCGAAATATGTTTTAATAGACCAAAGGAGTGTGATCCTGTGGACATCAAATCTTTTTTGCATCCGAAACACGAAGTCTCCTACATCACGACATCCTCCAGCATGAGAGAAGCTCTAGACGTCTTGGAATCGTGCCACTATACGGCCATCCCGATCCTGGATGAGCAGGGAATTTATTGCGGAACGGTTTCCGAGGGAGACTTGTTGTGGAAGATGAAGGCTACTCCCGGCCTTAGTTTCGATACGATGCACGAAGTACCGCTTGTCACCATCAAGAAAAAATTCAAGATGGAAAGCGTCCGAATCGGTGCCGATCTGGACGATATGCTGAAGCTGGCAGCCGATCAGAACTTCGTGCCGGTTGTCGAAGAGGGCGGTATCTTCCTCGGCATTATTCGCCGCAAAGACATCATCGAATATTACACCCGGAACATAACGGATTAGCCGTTAAGGGACCCGCTCATCATTGGTGAGCGGGTCTTTTATCGATTATTCTTCAAATCTCCAAATCGTATCCATCCGCCATCTTTACATTCTGAAGCAGTTTGATAAACTGTGGAAAACAGCGAAGATTTCCCATCCTAGAGAGTCGGGTGAACGGGACTGAACAACGAACGAGTGGAACGAATCGTGCAGGAATGGTCGGCACGTGCCGGCAGCCGGGTTCCCGTGCGAGTAGAAGCCAGCTTTCCGGAGCAGAGGCTAGTCGGGGGCAAGTACCATATGGCGTCGCACAGCATTACGTTGTATGTAGAGACGATGAAGCAGCAATGTTTCCTCCTGTTCGGCTCCCTGGACCGGCTGGAGGAGTACATAGCCGTCATCCTGGCGCATGAGCTCGGGCATGCGCAGGACGGCGACCTTCGACAGCTGTGCGAGCGGTTGGACGGCGATCTCTCGGATGCGGAGCGGGACCGAACTTTGCTGCAAATCGAAGTCAACGCCTGGCGATATGCCCGACAGCTGCTGAAGGACTTCGCAGACGCCTCCACGCTGGATACGATCGTCATGGAATCGTTGGCGATGTATAACAGCCGCCAAGCAACCACCAGCGAGGCCGACATCGCTTAGAAACAATACAACCGCCCAATCCCCCAGAGAGGACCGGACGGTTGTATTTTTCATATCACAGAGACTATTGATTTTGATTCCTTTGTTTCTGCTCCTGATCAGGTTGTTGTTGGCCGCCTTGGCGGTTGCGCTCCTCCTGCCGCTTCTTCTCCTCCTCGCGATACCGGTTAGGGTCCATCTCGCGGGATTGTCCGGGCTTCTGACCGAGCTCCTGGTAAAACTCGCGGTCCTGCAAGTTCGTATTCGCCTGTCCACCCTGACGTTCGGCTTCTTCCCGGCTCATCTTCCGATCCTGGTTCCATTGCTGGTTCATGTCTTGCTCCTTGTTCTGGTTCCTGTCTTGATTCTGTGCCATTCTGAATCACTCCTCTGTAGGGTTTTTAACTTACTTTGTATATTTACCCAGCAAAGAGGAAATGAATCAAGCCTATACAAGATGTTGCTCAAGTCTCTTAAGGCCAATCGGCAAGCCGGAACAGTTCAATCGCGGCCTGCTGATGCGCACCGAGCTCGGAGAAATCCAGCTCTTGCGCTTTGAACGTCCCCCACGATTCCAATAGCTTGGGCAAGGTCGCCTCTTCGTTCACCGGGAACTCATAGCTTTTGTTCACCAGCAGCGTCTGCCCTTCTCGGCTCGTCATATATTCCACCAGCTTAATCGCATTTGCCTTGTGCGGCGCATAGCGGGCAAGACCGATGCCGCTAATGTTGATATGGGTGCCTGTTGTTAGCTGATTGGGAAAAAAAACAGCCAGCTGATCGGCAACTCTAGCCTCGTCAGGGTCGGTCGAATTCGCCAATTGGCCGAAATAGTAGGTGTTCATGATCGCCACATCCCCAACTCCGTCGAGGATAGCAAGCGCCTGCTCACGGTCGCCGCCCTCCGGAGCGCGGGACAGGTTCGTTGCAACGCCCTTCGCCCATTGCATAGCCCGATCCTTCCCGTTCAGGGAAATAAATGAAGCCAGCAGCGATTGATTATATAAGCTTTGCGAAGAGCGGACGAGCAGCCTACCCTTCCACTTGGTATCCGTCAGCTCCTCGTAGGTGGACAGCTCTTCCCGCCTGACCCGATCCTTCGAATAGACGAGCACGCGGGCCCTTCTGGTCACCCCAATCCAATACTGATCGGGATCGCGCCATTGCTGAGGCACTTGCCTGTCAATTATCTCGGAGCGCAGAGGCTGGAGCACATCCGCTTGTTTGGCATTGCTCAGGACGCCCCCGTCCACAGTGAAAAACAGATCCGCGACAGCGTTTTCCCTGTCCTGCGCCATCTTGCCGATCAATTCCTCCGCCGTTCCTTTGATCTCATGCACCCGAATGCCGGTTTGCTTCGTAAACGCCTCGAATAGAGCGGAATCCGCCTCATAGTGCCGGGCCGTATACACGGTTACCCCTCCGGCATCCTCCTGCAAGCCTCGACCGAACCAGGCATAGTCGCAGCCCGAACACAGGACGGCCATAATCAAACAGACCAAGACGCTCTTTTTCACGCGGATTCCTCCTTCTTGCTTGCTCCGTCCGGCGTAAGGGGGATGTATAGGGTAACCGCCGTGCCCACATTTTCTTCGCTTCGGATGACCAGCTTCCCCTGATACCGCTCCACCAGCCGCTTGGCGATCGCCAATCCCAGCCCATTCCCGCCCTGGGTGCGCCTTCTCGCCCGATCTACCCGATAAAATCGCTCGGTAACGTAAGGCAAATCCTGCGCCGGAATCCCGATGCCTTGATCTTCGATCATAAGGGTTGCATACGGCACGTCCAGACCAGCTCGAACGTGAATCGTGTTGGCAGCTTTCGAATACTTGACGGCATTGTCCAGCAGAATGAGCATGATCTGTTCCAGATGATCCGGGGAGACAAGCAAGGCGTAGCCTTCCAAGTTCTCTAATTCAAGCTCGATCTCAAAATCAGGATGCAGGGTCATAAACCGCTCCAGTATGGCGCCGATCGTTCCCACCGGGTTCGCAAGCGGCCTCTCCAGAGGAGTCATGTCCTTCTCCGCCCGTGACAAGGTAAGCAGCTCCGAGACCAACCCTTTCAATCGGCTAAATTCATCCAGCGAGGCGCGAAGCGATTCATCCAATACGTTCGGATCGTTTTTGCCCCACCGACTCAGCAGCGTCAAGTGGCCTTCAATAATGGCAATCGGCGTTCTCAGCTCATGAGATGCGTCCTCGACGAAACGGCTGCGCTGCCAAAACGACTCCTCGACCTTGTCCATCATTTCGTTGAATTGCACCATCAGAGTCGAGATTTCGTCGCCGTTGTGGGCGGGAATCATTCTTTCCTGCAAGCCGTTCCGGTTCACATCCCGAATCGTTTGCGACATCGCCTGCAGCGGCTTCAGCATTTTCCGCACAATCAGCCATCCCACGAGCAGGCTTAGCAATACCGCAACGACAGCGAATACTTGCATTACTTCCAGAAGCGTATCGATCAGTTGCTCATACACAGCCATCGATTTCACAATTTCGACCGTTCCGTTGAACTCGAATATCGTAAACGGACTTCTCATCACCAATACAGGGCCAGCCTCCATTCGATAGACCGAAATCTGCTGTACGGAGACGGACCGGGGGGGCGTCAGATGCTCCGCCACATCATTGGAGACCGTCACAATCGGACTATCGTCATCGTCGACAATCCGGATCATCTGATCTTCGCGATTGACTTTGCTTAGGAATTGTTTGATGTCCTTCAGCTGCTCCGATTTGAAGTTCGTTTCCTGCTCCAGAACATGGTTCAGCACTTCGTTCATATTGCGCTGCACGCTGCTCTTTTCTCGATGAATGATCCATTTTTCCATGACCAGATACTGAAGGCCGTAATTACTCAATAGCAGCACCATAATGAGCACGGTGGACCAGAGCGTCAGCTTGAACTTGATCGGTATCCGGGAAAAAAATCGAGCCCAACGAGTGAATTTCATTTGCGCATCACATAACCAATGCCTCTCAATGTTTTGATATAGCTCGATTGTCCGGGGAGGTCGATCTTGAGCCGCAAGTACCGGACATACACATCGACCACATTCGTATCGACCGCCGCCTCGAAGCCCCATACCTGATCCAGCAAAGTTTCCCGCTCCAGCACTCGATTCACATGGGTGAGGAACATGACCAGCAAATCGTATTCCCGTTTGGTCAGCTCGATCACTTCGCCTGCGCGCTGGACAACTCTAGTTTCCGGATTGAGGCTCAAATCTTGAAAAACCAATGTGGAAATCTCATTCGGTTTCGCCTCTTGTCCCCCTTGCCTGCGGAAAACGACGCGCATGCGGGCCAGCAGCTCCTCGATCGCGAAAGGCTTCGGCAAATAGTCGTCAGCCCCGCAATCCAGACCGCGAATCCGCTCCATTACGCTGTCTTTTGCGCTGAGCATAATGATAGGCGTTTGTTTGTGCATCCGGATGCGCCGGCAAATCTCCAGACCGTCCAGTCCGGGCAGCATAATATCCAGCAAAATGAGATCCCAGTCCTCCGACAGAGCCATATGCAAGCCGTCATAGCCTTCGAAAGCAACCGTAACGGCAAAAGACTCGTGCCTCAGCTCGAGATCGATAAATTTCGACATGTTTTTCTCATCTTCAATCAGCAGTACCTTCTTCATGCCAGCCTTTCCGCCCATCCACTGAAAATGATTATCATTATTATCTATTATTCTATAAGATATCGCCTCTGCGTTCAACCTTTTTCTCGGATGGAACCCGGGCGAATCCCCGTAAATGCAAAGAGCGGAAGACACTTATGCATCCGGCACAAGCATCTTCCATTCAACTGATTGCTTCGATTACTCTCGAGGACTGCCGTTGCCGCTTTCCAGTCGGGCAGCTCTCCAATTCGCGCGGCTGTATGAAGATGGAACGGGTCTTCTCATTTCCTTGTACATAGCCGGGATGACCGATGTTACATATTGCCGGAACTTGACGAACGATCTTCCATGGGTCCTAACTTTATATGCAATCGGCACTTCCTCCAACCGGAAGCCCTTGCGCAACAAATTCAAGGTCAACACTTGAGCATAGTTGTAATCGTGAATGATCTCCGCACACTCCATCGCAGACCGGGAAAACCCGCGCATCCCCGACTGGCCGTCGAAAATCCATTTGCGCAGCAGGATAGACTGCACCAGTGCAAAAAAATAGTTGCCCAAACGGCGATTGAGCCTCATTCCCTCGATGCTGCCTTTAAACCGGGACCCGAACGTATAATCCGCTGTTCCTCGAATGATCGGAGCGACGACTTCTGGAATTTGTTCCGGCGGGTACTCATTATCCGCATCGATCATCAGGCCGATATCCGCATCGAGCAGGCAGCTCTGCGCCAATCCTTCCCTAACGGCAGCCCCCAGACCCAGATTGACCGGAAAAGAGTGAACCCGGTCCGCCCCGGCCAGCTTAGCCGCTTCGGCTGTCCCGTCCGTCGATCCGTCGTCGATGACGACTACCTCCACCGTGTAGCGAGGGTGAAAGGTTCTCGGGATTCGCGCAATGACGCGTTCGATGTTTCCGACCTCATTGTGTGCGGGAATAAATACTACAAGCTTCTTGTCCGGCTCGATGTTGTTCATATCGTCAGCTCTTCCTTCCAAGGATTACGGCAAGTTGCATTCGGCTCTATTTTCTAATTGAGAATGAGAATCAACGGTTAAACATGGACATTATAACCCACGAAAATTAGAAAACGATGTGAAAAATAAATATTTTTGTGGCTGCCTATACGTATTGACACCACAATTGATAATCATTATCATTGCACTTGTGCTCAAGCAATCCATTTTTACAACGAGGTGTTCCCATGAAACGGTGGTTCTTTACAGCTATGCTCGTTGCAGCTGCGTTGGTGTACTCGCTGGCGCCTGGTCAAGCCGGTGCTTACTCCTATGGAGATGCGAATACGGAAGATGTAGCCGAAACGTACAAGCTGATCGAAAGCGAACTAAGTGCCGCGACCCCGAACTGGTCAACTGCGGAAGAGGCGTACAAGGTGAGACGTTCGGAGATTGCTTCTCACTTCGGCGAAGAGGTGGCGGTCACGCTCGACAAGAACTTGTCTGCCCGCGACAAGAGCTTGCTGATCGCCAATTTCAGAGCCGTTCTCGTCATGAACCTTGAACGCCGCTTTACGTACTCCCTGCAAGGGATCAGCGACTATGCCGCGACGAAGATTTTGCTCGCCAAAGCCAAGGCTACATACGACACATTAGCCCCATCCATCAATCCGAAGCTTGCCGATATCGACAAAGCTTTCGACGAGGCGTTGAACGCACTTGGCAATCCCGGATTGTTCGGAGTAGGCAAACGCGCGGCGCAGCCTGAGGTGTTCAAAGCGAAAGTGGACGGCATCCTAAGCGCGGTCAAGCCACTGTTCCCTTACAAAGCTTATGTGGCGCCGGCTACGCCTCAACCCACTCCGACGCCTACACCTACGCCGGTCGTCGTGCAGCCAGAACCGTCAACTACGCCGGTGAGCACTACGGCGCCGCAACCGACCCCGACTTCTGCCGCGAGCAGCACGGCGCCACCTGCAAGCACGGCGCCATCGCCTTCCGCGTCGCCGGCACAGACGACCGCCGCGTCGCAGTCGCCGACGCCAAGCACTAGCCCGCAGACGAATTCGTCTGCGACCGGAGCCGCTTCTACGTCCACTCCGAGCGGAAGCCCTGCCGCAACCGCATCGCCATCCTCATCGGCTAGTCCGACCGTAGGCAAAGAATTGGCCGGGCACGCTCCCATGGAGCGGATCGACCGGACGAATCCATGGATAACATTCATCGTCATCGGCGGGGTTATCATCGCGGGAGCCGGAGCGATCTGGTTCGCGCGACGCAAAAAATGGTTGTAACCTTATTTTTAAATATAAAGGAGAGAGAAGTTCATGCGTCGTTTTATGCAGTTGTTGCTAAGTCTTTCGCTCGTCTTATCATCCTTGTTCGTCTTCGTTTCCGCCGCTGGGGCGGAGAGCAAGTTCAAGATTACGGAAGATCCGGTTATTGCAGAACGAGTCAAGGCGTTCGCCGACATCAAGGCTATGTTCACGGACAAACCGGACTTGGCTGCTATCAAGAAGTTCTACGTAGAGAAGTTTCAAACGGAAGTCAAACGTGTAGAAGCCGTGATTAAAGCGGACGATCCGAAAATCGACGCCAGCATTATGCTCGTTGTCGACAGCGCCATCAAGGGCGATCTGCCGGCCGGCTCTGCGAAACAAGCGATCGACAAAGGGCTGCAATGGTACTTCTACTTCGCGCTTCGCGATCTGATCAGCACCGTCGTTCGTCCGGCTATGACTAGCGGCGACCTGGCTGCTGCAACGAAAGGCTTCGACAAAGTGATTCAGCTTTACGAAGGCGTCCTGCTCAGCACAGTTGAGAAACGCGACCTGAAATACAGCATCGATATGGTGAGCACGCTGAAGGGGAATCTCGAGCAGCTGCAGGCCGACATTGCCGGCGGCAAAACCGATGATTTCAATGCACACCGCCAAATTTTGGACAAGACGCTGATCAAGACATACGCCCTGGCTACATATACGTACGCCGAGAGCATCCCAACCAAGGCGCCTGCCGACCTGCCGGCCGCTATTACGGAAGGCTACTTCCTGTACATGCCGGTCTACACCTACCTGAGAGGGGGCGGCACCGCAGAGGCGAACCTGATCCTGAACGCCTTCGCGAACGCCGACATGACCAAGCTGAACAAACAAACGATCGGCGATGCGCTTCAGCTCACTATGGTCGGTAAAGTAAACGAATATTTCAAGCAAGTGTCTACGAAGCTCGAAGCCGGCGACCTTCCAGGTGCACGCGGTTATGTGATGGAAGGTCTGATGTTCCTTTCGACTCAAGAAGTGTTCTTCGGCCCTGACAAGTACAAAGCGATCTTGACGCTGGCTGAGCAGTTCATCCAAGCGGTGGACAACAAAAACTTGGCAGAGGCTGAGCGGATCGGCTTCCAGCTGCTGACTTACAACGCGGAGAAAGAAGGCATTCAACTGAAGCTGAACTCCGTGGATTACAAAGTAGACGGCAAAGCGGCAGTAGCCGAAAACGCACCGTTCCTGAGCCTGGAAACGAGCCGTACGCTTGCTCCGGTTCGTCTGATCGCGGAAGCCTTGAAAGCCGTTGTCTCGTACGATGACGCTACGCAAACCGTTAAGATCGCTAAGGATGGCAAAACAACGGAGCTTGTTGTCGGTTCGGCGGATGTCATTCAAGACGGCATCGTGAACGATAAAGTGAAGCTCGACCAGCCGGTTCTGATCCAGAACGGCAGCTCCTTCATCCCGCTCCGCGCCATCACCGAGCTCTTCGGCAAGCGCGTGTTCTACTACGACGGCTCGATCATCGTAGGCCGTTAATCCGGACGGGCAGCCCATGGATTTGCAGGCGTTCTTAATCACTTTTCGCGAGGCGCTCGAGGCGATCTTGATCGTCGGCGTCATTCTGACTTATCTGGCTCGCATCGAGCAGCGCAGCTGGAGCAAATGGGTTTGGCTCGGCGTATTGCTGGCGCTGTTCGCCAGCTACGCGGTCGCCTTGGCGTTCCAGGTTTATTTTACCGGCTACGCCAGCATCGGCAGCCAGAACTATTTGAAGATCGGCATCATGCTCGTGTCCAGCGTTTTGTTGACCCATATGGTTATGTTTATGAGTCAACAAAACGCGGATTTGCAAGGCAAGGTGCAAAATCAGATTGCGCATATTTTGACGGTCGGCGGCGCACTCAATATGGTCGTCCACTCGTTTCTTGTGGTCGTTCGGGAAGGCGTGGAGACGGTGTTTTTCTTCGCTGCGATTACAGGCGGCGATATTCAGAAGGCGCTCCAGAGCTGGGGCGCACTGGCCGGTCTCATCCTAGCGTTCGTCGTAGGCCTCTTGTTTTTCCGGGGGACCCGGAGGATCAAGCTTCGCACCTTCTTCCGCATCACCAGCGTCTTCCTCATGATGATCGCGGCCGGCCTGCTCGTGCAAGCCATCGGGATCATGCAAGACTTGGGAATTGTCGGCACGATGTACCGGACACCCGGAGGGGAGATCGGCGAGATCTATAACATCACGGCGTTTATGCCGGAGCATCCGCTGGATGAGCAGCAATTCATTCGCGACACCGGCGGCGAGCCGTTCATCAACGGTCAAGTCGGCATCTTCATGAAGGCCTTCCTCGGCTATACGCAGAATCCTTCAATTGAAGAGTTTCTCGCCTATTGGGCGTACTACTTCCTTACGTTCTTCCTGCTGGGTGTTCAGAAAAAACGCCGGGAGCAGAAGACAGAGCATGAACAGAAGCCTGCAGCTTAAGCTGCAGGCTTTTCTTGACATTAAATAACTGGAAGGGCAAACCGTGTGGGTGGTTGCATAGAGTAGCAGGTTGGACAAGTAATCAGTCTCAGGTGTGGCAGGTTGGTGCAAACGGGGGCAGAGAACGAAAGTTGGCTGATAACAAACTGAAGTTTGTTATATTTCGGGTATTATCGGGGGACAGCCGCATAACTAACGGATATTCGTTATTAGCAAACTTGCTGCGGGTATTAGCGGAGGCTGAGTTTGTTATAAAACCCACATGTTCTAGCAAGACACCACCGATTCCAGCCGGTAACTATCCTTTAGGGAGTCGAGCCTAGCTAACTCCATGCCGATGTAGTCCGATTTCCTGACTACGCAGCACCCTCACAGCGTGATTGGAGCTCCAGTCCGAATTCACCCAATTGCAGTGGCGTTTTTACGCACCTCTTGCAGAACCCCTCGCTCCAATCCGGCAAAATCGGACTGAGGAGCAAATCCAGACTACGAGCTGCCCTGCAGTCCGACTTTTTCGGACTGCGTACAAAGGTCCTCTGTGTCCGACTGGGTAAAGTTGGGGCCTTGTTTCGTCTTTGAATGGTGGCCCAACAACGACTAAACTTCAATCCAAGGGCCATGCTTTCAGCAACGGTCGTAACCCCTCTTCCTGTCCTCCTCACGCGCCAACTGAACTCTTTCGCCAGAGGACCTGATCGGTATGCGAGTGCACGTAACCTACTCGCGATATTCATAAAGCTTGATGCGGCTGTAGACGGGCTCGAATAAGGAATTGGAGCGGAACTCCGCCACCTCTCGAAGCTGACTGCTTATGTCATAGCCTTGGCTGCGAAAGCCGCCCACTACATGGTCGGTCAGCAGGATGCGTCGGCCTTCCAGACCTTCTGCTGCTGATCGGAAATAGGGGTAGGTGTAAATACGAGCATGCTCATACTCCGCCCCTGCGTACTGCAGCACGCGCGTTTCTTCCCATGTGTACAGCCGGAACGGCGTGGTTTGGCTTTCCAAATAGCGATGGAGCTGATATACAGCCGGCTCTTCCCCTGCTTGCTGCTGCAGCAAACGTTCCCCGTGCACGAGCTGTAGAGACAGGAGCGAGATGGCCGTGGCGAACAAGGCAATAGGCATCAGCGCCAGGCGGCGGGACTGCCAGTACGCGGCTCCCGTGCGGAAGACCCCTACGTAGAGCAGGAACAGCAGCGGTCCGACGATTGGAGCGATGTGGCGTGGTTTCTCAATGTTTTGGCCGAAAAGCGCCCACAGGGCGTAGAAGGCGGCAGCCCCCGCCAGCCAGATGAAGAAGCGGCGATCGTTTGAAGCGGAAGAGTTCGAAGCGGGCTGGGAAGCGGAATAGCTTTCACCTACACCCGCTTTCTTCTGCATCCGCCACGCGACGGCAAGCAGCACGATCAGAGCAAGCAACAACCCACCTGCCCCTGTTGACCGTGCAAGCATGGCATCCCCTATCAGATTGCTCCCGAACAGATGGAGAACCCGCTCCAGGAATGGCATAGGCGTCGCCACGACACCCCCTCCCCACTCCGAGAAATGCCCTTCGACGAACGCCGCCGACAGCTTCCAGAATCCGGCCGGCGAGCCTTCCGACATCGCCAGACCGCCTACCCAGATTAGCTGCAACAGCCCCGCCGCACCAACCGAAGCGAGCAGTCTGCGGTTGCGAATCGAATTAGACGTTTTGCTCGCTCGATAGCGCCTCCCCCATAGCAGGACAAGCAAGAGGCCGAATGGAAAAAAAGAAAGGCGAATGCCCATCAGCAAACTAAAACAAACGAGTGCCACGAGATGGCGAGCTCTCGATTCGGGCCGCTCCAGAGACTCTCGCACGCTCCATAAGCACCACCAGAGCGCGGCGATACCCGCACATTCGGACATCGGGCGGGCGGCCATCAGCCACAAGTATGGCGTCGTAGACAGCAGCGCGGCGATAAGGAGCCCGCTGGGAAGGCCGACAACGCGTCGGGCTAGCAGGGTGATCGGCAGCGCCGACAGAAGCGCCATCGCGGCATTGAACGCCGAGAGCGCCAGCACGGGATCGCTAATCCAGCGATGCAAGAACAGGCCACCCAGAATGTAGTAAGGGTAGCCTGGAAAATGCGGCTGCATCGCCAGCAGATCGAACCGGTCGAGCGCAAGGGCGAAGTCTACCTCGTCCCAAGACCTTGCCCATGGCGCGGCGTACTGCAGGCTGTAGTAGAAGGAAGCGGCAAGAACCGCAATGGCCAACGCAGCAGCTCCGAACGTCAGGACATGGCGCTTCATCGCTTCTCGTCGTGCAACGCAGCGGACAGCACGGTGCCGCGGCTATGGCTAGGGAACGGCGCCCCTAGCAGGTGAGCGAGCGTCGGCGCCATGGAGATGAGCGATGTTTTCTCATCGATGCGCACCCCTTGCCGAACCGCCGGCCCATGCAGGAAAAACGGGACGAAGCGCTCGCCTTCATCCAGATGCCCGTGTCCCCCGATCCCATCCGCCTGTCCATGGTCAGCGCATAGGATCAAGGTCGCATTCCGCAGCATCCCGCGCTCTTCCATCCACTGTACGAAATGCTCGATCAACCGGTCGGCCCCCGCAATTTTTTGCAAATATTCGTCATACAGTACGCCCTGACTATGTCCGGTTTGATCGACGCCGATGAGCTGCGCCACCAGCAAATCCGGATTTTGCTCCGCCATAATGCGCTTAGCTCGTTCGATAATATTGCGATCCGCTACATCGTTGTGCATGACCGCCGTGACGCTTTCCACATCGTCGCCCATCGAATCGATCAAGTGAGCGATACCGAGCAGACGTCCCTTCTTGCCGACCTTGCGCAGCGAATCGAAGATACTTTCCACCTTGATCCCGAGCTTCCACACCATATTCGAGCGGATGCCGTGCTCCCTTGGGTATGTGCCTGTGAACATGGAGGAGAAGCACACGACGGTTCGCGCCGGATAGACGGTCTCCATCTGGGTGTACTCTGTGCCTTCGGCCCTCAGCCTTTTCAGAAAAGGAGCGTCGGCTTCCTCGAATCTCTCTTTGCGCATACCGTCGATAACGATGACAATGACTTTCTCGTTGATAGCTTGAGGAGGAGTTGCAGGCTTCGGGGTCAGAGGTGCGTTTTCCGCAGGCTTCCAGTCGAACAAATTCGCATGCAGGATATAGCTGTACAGCCACAAGGCGGCGACGAACAGCCCGTAGGGCAACAGATGCTCCTGAGCCCACTCGGAGAATGCACCTTCACCCGGCCCCCCTCCCGATTCGAACAACCGATAGAAATGGTTCCAAATCAGCAGGATGAGCAAAAACTTCGGCATCTGCTCCTGGGCATTGCCGCTTGTGGAATCGCTGTTTTTGAGCACGAGCTTCCAGAACCGTTTGAAATTCCACCAAGACGTGCCGATTCGCAAATGATAGTAGAACGTGCCCCAGAAATAGACGGTAAAAAAGAAAAAGAGGCCGAGCGCAAGCGCGTACAGACCGTAATTTTGAGGCTCCCATAAGAGCACGCCAGCCAACAACGGAAACCACAAATAGTTGCGCAGCAGTAGAGGAAAGTCGAACCAATAATAGAGTACGAGAATCGGTAGCGCTAGTAGAAGAGATAACCCTGTCGCGCTCCAGAAGCCGGCATCGGACCACGAACCGACGCGGAACAGCAGGAACACGCCGGTCACGAAGATGGGCGTAAACGGTTTACCTTCATTCAGCATATTCCAGCAGCGGGCCGCTACGATTTCGAAAGGGGAAGCATGTTTCATCGGGAATTCACTCCTTCTATTGGTGGCGCCTCAGCTTCCGGCGGTTTGGACGGTTTCGCCATGAACCAGCGGGACAGCTCCTTCCAGCCGATCGGCATGCGAATGACCGAATAAGCGCCGACGCCGAAGGAAAACAAAAACTTGAACATATGCGACCAGACGGCTGCGGCATAAGCTTCCTTCCAGCCGATGCCAAGCGCGGCCAGAGAGCCGCTCAAGGTGCTCTCATAGGTGCCGATCCCGCCTGGGGTGACATGCACGACTTGTCCGGCGATCGTCACGCTGTTCGCCCAGATCACCGTGCCTACGCCGAGCTCCAGCGAGGCCAGCTTGGCGATGCCGTACAGCACGCCGGCTTCCAGCACCCAGCTGACCGCAACCGCGAGCACGATCAGCAGCCCTTTCGCCGACAGCATCGTCTCATGGAGCATTGTGAGATGTGCGCCGATGAACGGCAAACGGCGTACCGCCGGAAGCCGGTAGAGCGCGAGGAGCGCCACTCCCGCGGCTAACAAGACGACCGTCTTCACCCACGACGCCGGCAGTCCGAGCCAGAGCAGTCCGCCGCAAGCGATCGTGCCGAGCATCAGCATGTCCAACGCGCGCATGGCGGCGACGGAATGCAAAGCTCGATCCCAACGGGCAGACGCCGCCTTCATGAGGAAGCCCGCCCGCACGAGATCCCCCACCTTGACGGGCGATAAATGATTTACGAGCAGGCTGTAGATGATGCCATGGTAATAAATACGCAGCGGTTCATCGGCCGAACCGGCGTAGGCGCGCCAAGCAATCGCTTTTAGCCCGAAGGAAAGCCAGTACACGGCGAACATCAGGACGAGCCAATAAGGCTCTTGGAGCGTTGCTGTCAGGAGCCGCTTCAGCTCATCCTTGTCGAACCAGAGCCAGGTCATGGCGAGGAATAGCCCGAAGAGGCAAACACCGGCAAGCGGGACGAGCCATTTTTTTAGCGTATACATAGGGGCTGCTCATTTCGAAAAAGGAAAGTCGCACGGTTGTGAGAATCATTCTCAATAATATGCACTAGCTTATTATAGGAGCATTTTGCCTACCCGTCAACCGGAATAATTGTGATGGTAGCTCAGGTACCAGTCGACAAATCGCCGCAGCCCCTCTTCGATCGATACCGAGGGTTTGAAGCCCACCGTCGCGGTCAAATCGTCAATATCGGCATAGGTGGCTTCCACGTCGCCCGGCTGTATCGGCTGAAATTCGAGCTTGGCTTCCTTGCCCAGGTACTGCTCCAGCAGTCGTATGACCCGCATAAGCTCGACCGGCTCGTTATGGCCGATATTGTATAGCCTGTAGGGGGCATGACTAGTTGCAGGATCGGGGTTTTGCCGGTCCCACGATGGATTCGGCACAGGCGGACGATCGATCAGACGGACTACTCCTTCTACTATATCGTCGACGTAGGTGAAATCTCGCTTCATCCTGCCGTGGTTGAACACTTGAATAGGCTGGCCCTTCATAATCCGGTCGGCGAACAAGTAAGTCGCCATATCCGGGCGGCCCCACGGTCCATAGACCGTGAAGAAGCGAAGCCCGGTCACCGGCAGGCTGAACAAATGGCTATAGGAATGGGCCATCAGCTCGTTCGCCTTTTTGGTAGCGGCATAGAGACTGAGAGGGTGATCGGCGGGATGATGCACATCGAAGGGCATCATCGTGTTGGAGCCGTACACGGAGCTGGACGAGGCAAACAGCAGATGACCGACCTCGGCGGCGCGGCAAGCTTCCAACAAATTGACGAACCCAACCAGATTGGCGTCCGTATACGCATGCGGATTGACCAGACTGTAGCGCACGCCTGCTTGAGCCGCCAAGTTGACGACCGCGTCAAATGGGTCGTTCTCGGCGAATATCCGCTCGAGCTCGGAGCGATTTTCCAAGCCTATGCGGTGAAAGGAAAAGCGCCGATTCTGTTGCAGCAGCCCCAATCTCGCCTGCTTGATCGCCGCGTCGTAATAGTCGTTCATATTGTCCAGTCCCACTACTTGGAACCCGATCTCCAATAGTCGGCTAGCGAGATGGTACCCGATAAACCCTGCACAGCCGGTCACTAGAATCTTTTTCGAATGAGAGCTTGAGAGGTTGGTGATCATTGAGGTTAGCACTCCTGTGGTGTGGACAAGGTTGATTCGATTATACTGGATTGAGGTGGGTGTTGGAATAAGGAAAGGAAACTGTACTATGAACATTATTATAATTGGCGCCGGCATCGCAGGATTGGCAACCGCTCTAGCCCTTCAGAACAAAGGGGTTAACGTTAAGGTTTACGATAAAAACGAAGGCTTGGAGACCCGTGGCGCGGCTTTAACGCTTTGGTCCAACGGAACCCATGCTTTAAGGAAACTCCATGTGCTGGAGGAAGTGTTGGAGCATTCCACGATCCTTTCAATGGGAAACCTTTACTCAAGCAAGGGAAAACGGTTAGAAAGCCTGCCAATCCAGTATTCAACACCAACTGTATGTATTCCTCGATATGTACTTTTGCGTATTTTGGCAAACCGATTGGAGCAAGGAACTATCGCCTGGAACAAAAAAATTCGATATTTTGCAGAAAAGGAAGTCCATTTTGATGATGGCCGTTCTGTCGAAGCGGATCTAGTGATCGCGGCTGACGGTATTCATTCTGTTGTTCGAAGTCAATTTATTAATGATTCATTACGTTACAGTGGATATACATCATGGCGTGGAATCTCAAATACTACCCTTTCCTCAGTATATGAGAACGCTATGACACAGTACTGGGGGGAGGGGGGGCGATTTGGTTTCATACCCTTGAAGGGCGGGAAGACGTACTGGTTTGCGACAGCAAACTCCATCGAAGGGGCCTCGAAAAAAGAAGAGGTAACTAAAATTATCAGCTCGTTGCCGAATCAAGCAAGTGCGATCTTCGAGGGACAAGACCATTCTGAAATCATCCATTTGGATATTTATGACCATCGCCCTGTTGATAAATGGTCTTGGGGTCATACCCTTTTGCTTGGAGACTCCGCACATGCCATGACGGCAAGCCTTGGACTTGGCGCTTGTACGGCATTGGAAGACGCCGTCTGCTTCTCCACTTGTTATACTTCATCGAGATCCATCAAACAAATCTTTGGAGAGTTCGAAGCAAAACGGGTTCCCCGTGTTAATGGAATCGTCCGATTATCTAAGCGGATCGGCATGATCGGTCAACTACAGAACCCGCTGTTAGTTCGACTAAGAAATCATGTCTATCCGTTGGTACCGAGGATATGGAAAAAACGCATTTGGGACAAACTTTATGGATATACAGATATTTAAGTTTGGAGAGATGCTGTGACATGCTGGCCGACATTGCCGCTATCATCGATAGAATAACGAAGTCAGACAATCGCAAATCTGTATTTCATTTTACTAGAGCGAAAAATTTAGCAGCCCTCTCCCATTTTGATGAGATATGGTCAAGCAAACGAATGCTGCCTGATTCTGATGGCGAAAGACGTTTGTCTAGCCAAGCCGTAAATTACGAAGGGGTTGAAGTAACGGTCAACGCTCATCTTCGAATACCTGCCGATATGATGGAAAGCAATTGCACCGTTGAACAATTCAGAGCCTGCCTGGACCGGCATGTTTTCTTTTGGCCCACTCGACAAGATTGTCTTAAGATGCTGACTACTTATCAACGAAGAGAACCTGCTGAACATTTCGCCGTGTTGGAGTTGGATGCGAGCTCGCTGCTGTCGGCACACTGGCCATCCGTCCGGTTGTCCAAGTACGATTCCGGCAGTTCTCCTCGTTTCCCGAAGCACTGCCAATACAGGAAGAGCCCTGACATGCTGGTGCCTCTTACCGATTTCGGCCACAAGCCCCATCCTGCCGTTCCCGTAAATCCATCTGAGATCAAAGAGATCCTGATTGAAGACCAAGTGCGCCATATTTCGAAGTTCTTGAAAACGATCTATATCGACAATCTCGAAGATCAACCGAGCCGTTGGTTAGGATGTGCCAAATCGCTGCCGTCCCTGCTAGTGTCAGCAGAAAGTTAGCTAATAACGAATATCAGGGAAGGGGGGTGCGGAAACGGCTCCACAAGTGGGAAAAATCGGACTAGAGCACGTTTCCTCCTTCGCGAAGGCCATAAGTTGGATTTTGCGTCCATCTGATATACAGGTCCACATCTTCCGCACCCAGATTGAACGTGGCTCCCACTGAGTAATCCGTACCCCGTCCGACTAACTCGGGTTCCCCACATCCCGTGGCAATTCCGGGAGCTGAGTAGCACCGCGCCGGCCGAAAAACAAATAGCCGAACAAGGAAGCCATCAATTGCTGCGTCAGCATCCCGACAATCGTCGGAAACGCCACCTGCGGCGGGAAGAACGAGATGGCGAGCACTGCTCCCACGCTCACATTACGCATCCCGCAGTTGAACACCATACACACCGCCATGTCGCGGTCCAACCGCAGCAGCCGTCCCGCGAGCCAGCCGAGTAAGTACCCGGCCGCCACGACGACCACGCAGATGAGGGCGATGTACAAAATCTTCATGTTCCACTCCGTGATGAGCGGGGCAATGACCGAGCTGTTGATGATGATCACGACGGCCAGCCCGATCTTGGAAAGCGGTGACAGCGTCGGGCTCCATGCCTGCTTGACCTTCCCTCGCGTCAACTGGTTCAGCACCATGCCCAAGATAGACGGAAGCACGACCATCCAGACGAGCTGCGTCAGCATGCCGACTGTATCCATCTCCACCTTGGCCCCCACCAGCACCGACAACGTATACGGTACGATGAAAGGCGACAGCAGCGTATCAATCAGAATCATGCTTAGCGTTAGCGCCGTATGGCCACGGTAAATAGACACCCAAATGAAGCTGACGATGCCCGTTGGAATGCTGAGCACGAGCACGATGCCGGTAATCGTAAGCGGATCGTTCGGAAAAGCGAGATGGCCGGCCCCCCAGGCAAACAGCGGCATGACCAAATGTAGCACGAACAAAAACACCAGGATCGGCAAAGGATGCACCAGCACCCGCTGCATATCCCGGAAGTTCATGCTCAGGCTGCCGGCAAACGTCATTAAGGCGAAGATCCAGGGGACCCAGCTCGTAAACGGAGAAAGGACGCCGCCGGCCGCCAGCCCGATCATAACGCTAATCGGCGTAATCAGCGGCATCCACTTCTCCAAACTCTTATTCAATAAGGTTAACATCCCTATTGATTCCTCCTGCTATAATCAGCTGCTCCCACTTCCCCTGAGAATCCAAGGCGTGAAGCATAGCCTGTAAATCATAATAAGCTCCTTCAAACGTACTCTTCACCGACTTTCCCGTCCTTACAGCTTCATAGAAGTCCTCGTACTCGGCTTGATATCCCTCATCCCCAAGAGGGATATGTTCCTTTTCCGAACCCTCAGAGGTCATGATCGTTACATCCTTAAATCCATTATCCACGATGATGGAACCCTCGGATCCAATGATGACCATATTGGCAGGATTTCGATAGCCTATCGTGCTTGCGCTGTTTAGAAAGACACCATTTACTCCATTTTCAAATACAAACTGGTAAATCAGGCTGTCCACCTCTCCCAGGCTGGCACGCATTTGCCGAGGAAAGCCGATTCCCGACTTTATTCGCCCAAACATTTGCCGCAGCCCAGCCATCCAATGAACGCCCCCGTCTAAAATCAATCCGCCTTTCGAGGAAAGACGCCATGTGCTTTGGGACAAATATTTATTCGTCAACCCGATGTTAAAAAAGCTGCTAATTAAGACGGTATGCGGAACGCCGACTCTTCCTTCATCGATATAGGCTCGGAGTTTAGGAAATAAAGGCCAGTACAACCAATTCTCCGCCACCGCGGACACGACCGGTGTTCTGAGGCTTGTCGCAAGCATTTCCTGCGCCTCTTCCATATTCGCTGCAAATGGCTTTTCTACCAACACATGCTTGCCTGCCTGCAGAGTGTCCATCGTAAGACGGTAGTTCATTTCGAATGGGTACGTAATGACGACTGCTTCTACGTCTGGATCGTTCAGCAAATCGTGGTGGCTCGTGCTAAACCTACTGGCCCCCGACAATTGGGCAAACTCGGCGGCTTTCGATTCGCTGCGGCTAGTAACATGCACGACCTCGAATTTCTCCTTCAACTTGTCAATTGCAGGCCAATGAAGTTCCCTGGAACAAATTCCCGTTCCGATGATCCCTAGCTTAACTGGCTTTATAATAGCAATCGTTCCCTTCTGAAAGTGATAAAGTTCTCCACCATAGGCGCGCGTCCCTCTTACAGCTCCACCATTGCCTTAATTACCTGGGATTCCGGTTTTAGCCAGTTGTCAAATTGCCCGATCATAGCTGTAAACGGAGCTCGATGGGTGACATATCGATCCGCGTCGATACGGCCAGTTCGGACCACTTCAAGTACATGCTCGAAGTCCGACTTCGTAGCGTTCCGGCTGCCCATAAGGGTCATTTCTCGCTTATGGAATTCAGGATCGTTGAACGTTATATCCGATTTCACCAATCCGACAAAAACCAATGTACCTCCATGCGCTACATAACGAAACGATTCCGTCATCGATCGAGCATTTCCCGTCGCATCAAATACGGCTGTCGGAAAATGACCATCCGTAATGGCCGTCAGCTGTTCGACAGGCTGATCCAGAGCATGGATCGTTTGATCGACGTTCGCCCATCGAACGCAGTAGTCCAAACGTTCTTGATTAATATCCATGGCGATAACAGTCGCGCCGCAATGCTTGGCAAAAGCCATTACTCCAAGCCCGATAGGGCCCGCACCGATAACAAGCACGGTTTCTCCAGACCGAACCGCAGCTCTTCGTACGGCATGCGCACCGATACTGAGCGGCTCCAATATGGCAGCTTGATCGAGCGTCAAACCTTCCGTCTTGATCAATAGACTAACTGGAACGGAAATAAGCTCCCTCATGCCCCCGTCTTTATGAACTCCAAGGACTCTCATTGCTGTACAGCAGTTTGTTTTTCCATTGCGACAGGCGATACAAGCTCCGCAGTGTAAATAAGGGATCACGCTAACTTGATCCCCTTTGCGAAATCCTGCCGTATTCTCTCCAACTTCTTCAATGACACCTGCAAGTTCATGACCGAGCACCCGAGGGTATTGAAAAAAAGGTTGATTCCCCCTATATGCATGCAGATCCGTACCGCAAATCCCGATCCTCTTAATCCGTATGATCGCTTCTCCAGGCACGAACGCCGGCTCTTCCATTTCTACAAGCCTGAACTGGCCGGGCTGTTCACAGACGATGCCTTTCATACGGTATCAGCCCCGCTATATCCAGCCTGATAGTTGCCGACCGACTCGGACGTTCTCAAATACCGATTGTACACTCGAAAAGAGTAAAGCTTGCCGGCTAATGACGATCCAATCGCGGCAACCGGAGCCCCGTTAACGCTTCGCAAATCACGGCTAAATCGGCCAAAGCCATAATCTCGTTCCGTCCCGCCGTCGCATAGTACGCCGTCAATCAGGAATGTGATAATTTTGGCGCCCTCATCAACGGTGATGACCAGATGATGGAGCTGATTCGGAGCAAGCCTCCCCTTGTCGCTTTCCCAGGAAGATTCCGTTCTGCCGTCGCAGAGCGAGATTTTTACCGTCTCCCTGTCTGTAGTGTGGACAAAAACGCCAACCCCCGCTTCATTTCTTGTATCGAAGAGGCTTTGTCCTATGACGAGCTTGTCGAACCGGAGCCAGAATTCGAGGGAAAACCCTCCGTTCTGCTTGAGCTCGGGCCAAGCGGGCAGGGCAGCCCGAACTTCTCCGGCCTGGCACTGCTCCTCCCCCAGCTCGAGGACCAAACCCGCCCTCGACGTCGTATTCAACTCAGCCTGACTCCATAATCCCTGCAACAGAGTCGGATCGATCTCGTGCACCCTCGCAATCGTTTTTTGCGTTTCGGTTACGAAATAACGCCCTTCCGTTTCGATGAAGTCGGGGTAGCTCATCCGTTCGCTCGGCTCGTCGCCATACAACAGAATTTCCGGCTGCGACCAGTGAATATAGCCGTCCTTCTCCACCCCGCCCGCAAGCCATACCGGGTTTCGGCCCTCATAGGCAGCGGACGGATTATCCGCTAAATTCCGGCCATGGTTATGAAACCATAGCAAGTACTTCTCATTGCTGAATTTCCGAACGAAATTGGCCGCGCGCGGATGTTTGATTCGTCTGCCTCCAGGCGAATACACGGCGTATTCGGGCGGGGTCCAGGTTCGGCCGTCGTCGCGGCTGTACGCATGGCAGTTATGGCCTTCCACCGTACGATAGGTGCAGTACAGGCTGCCGTCCCTTAAGCTCACCAAATTATGCTCATCCGCAATTGGACCGGCAGGGGATCGCAAACCGACTGTACCCTCGGGAAGCGTCTCCCAACGGATCGCGGAGGCGTTCGTCTCGTACAGCATATTGTCGCTCCGCACGAAAGCGCCTTCCGAGGTCTTCATAAATCCGCCGCCAAATCCCCCTACCTTGGACAAGCCGATATACACGGAATCCTTATGTACCATCGGTTTGGACACACTCCAGAAAAATCGGACCCTTCCCTGATAAGGATTGGCGTTATCGATATCGAAGGCTCGAACCGGAATGATATATCTTTCCTTCGACCAGGTTCGACCATGATCATCGGAGTACTTGAAGGCGAAATCGCCCAATGTATCGACGCGTCTGCGAGCATATTCGGTGTCGGCAATAATTTCACGAAGGTTTTCGCTATTATACGTATAGAATGCGTATACTCTGCCGCTCGGCACGATCATTGGAGTAACCCATGAGGCCTCAGGCGGGCCGGATGGTTCGATATCGATCGGCTCCGACCAGGTTTTGCCTTGATCCTGGCTGATCGTAGCCACAATATGCTGATCGCCGTCCCCCTCGTGACCGCCGCCTGTCGTCAGAACACACAACCAGTTACCGTCCTTTGTAATAACAACATATGGCTGATCACAATATTTTTCATTGGGAATGGGAAAACCGGTTACAAGATTGCGCCGATCCATTGCGGGTGTTTGTACGGCCAACGTTATCATCCTTTCTTGTTGCTTCTTATCCACTCTGGTTCGTTTATTTGCTTTTATCGGGGAGAACCGCTTCCGTGACGATGTCCCATTCATGGATTTCGTAGCCTCTGGCTTGCTGAATCACGTAGGGATCCTGATTCACAATGTCCTGCACTTCATCTTGCGAGTCGGCCATGTAAATGACAAGTCCGCCAGCCCCGTCTACGAATCGGCCGTTCGCAAAAATTTTCCCTTCGCTTCGTCGTTTGGCAAGATATTCAAGGTGCTCCGCGCGGTATTGTTGGCTTTTGGCCGCATCAAGCATAGGTAGGAAAACGGCGAAATGCTTCATGATTGTCGACTCTCCTTCACTTCTCTTTTATTTATAAAACCGGTAGAAGGCGCTGTGATCCTCTTTGCTATATCCCTGCTCGGCCAGCTGCTCGAAAATAGTCAGCACTTCCCGGGTGAACTTCACGTTCGCCTCAAGCTCCATGCCCGCAGCTACGGCGTTTCGAAGGTCCTTCACGTGCAGCTCCATCCGAAATCCAGGCTTAAACGTTTCACTGGCGATACCGTTCGTTTTGGTTTCCATGACGCGACTGCCGGCCAATCCGCCCCGAATGGCCTCATAAACAGTAGCAGGAGCGACACCGGCCTTCACGCCGAATGCCATCGCTTCCGATAGCGCGGCAATATTCATTGCGACTATCATCTGATTGATCAGCTTCACCGTATTGCCTGCGCCTACCTCTCCAACCCGGGTAATAGAGGTTCCCATCTTATCCAGGATCGGCTTAACCCGATCAAAGACAGACTCGGGGCCGCCAACCATAATAGCCAGCTTCGCTTCAATCGCTCCAATTTCCCCTCCGCTAACCGGAGCATCCAGAAAGTAAGCCCCGCGCTCCGTCAGGCGAGCGGCGATCATTTGAGAGGTTGACGGACTGATGGAGCTCATATCGATGACGATTTTCCCTGCCGAAATCCCTTCCAGCACGCCGGAAGGTCCCAGGACTACCTCCTCGACCTCCGGCGAGTCCGGGAGCATCGTAATGATCACATCGGAGACCTCTGCCACTTCCTTCGAGCTGCCGAATGGGACAGCCCCCAAACGAACCAGTTCCGTTACAGCAGCTTGACTGCGATTATATACGCTTACCGAATATCCGGCGTTCACCAGATGAATGGCCATCGGTTTGCCCATAATCCCCAGTCCGATGAAACCGATTTTCATGCCGTGTACCTCCTGTTCAAGTTAAACGGATATACCTACCCGAGCTTCCACGTATTATTTCGAGAACGTCTTTCCGGCATTTACAATGTCGTTAAAAGCGGACTGCATGAAGGATGTAATGCCAACCCCGACATATCCCGCCCCCCAGTTCAATTGCGAGACTAGCGTCTCCGCATTGCCGGCTTGAATGCCCACGGTAACGCCGTGTTTGCGGCCGCTTTCCAGCACGCGATCCATCGCCTTCCTGACCTCAGGGTGATTCGGGCCTTCTGCGGCGTAGCCCATCGTGACCGATAAATCAGTCGGCCCAATGTAACACACGTCAATGCCCTCCACACTCATGATTTCGTCTATGTTATCAACCGCTTCGATCGTTTCAATATGCACGGCTACCAGGATCTGGTCGTTCGATTGCTGCAAATAATCCGGACCTCCGAGCTTTCCGTATAAGGCGGAGCGTGTGGAATACGCAACCCCTCGTTTGCCCGCAGGAGGAAATTTGGCCTGGAGTACCGTTTCCACGGCGTCCGACTTCGTATTGACCATCGGAACATGAAGTCCGTAAGCACCCCGGTCGAGCGCTTTTTGAATATCGGAGGCATCATAACCGACGCGAACAATCGGAACGGTTCCTGAGAGCTGTGCAGCTCGAATCATTTCTTCCACTTCCGACCAGCTAAAGGGCCCATGCTCGTTATCAATGACCACGAAATCAAATCCGCTTGCTCCGATCATCTCCACGATGGATGGCGCGTAAAACCCGATAAAACAGCCCGTTGCGGTTTCCCCGTTCCTCAGCTTTTGCTTGACGCTGTTAATCAAAAGAATTGGCTCCTCTCTATGTTGAAGCTGCTATGATTTGGCCTTCAAGTATAACTCCCAGGCTGCAGCCACATTGTTTCCATGCAGCAGCAGACGGTCGGGGGCAACAAAGGCATTCGGCAGCTGCCCCCTTACTTTATCGAGAAGCGCTCCTGCCTTAAAGCGCATATCCAGCTCGATTGGTCCCTCTATAACGAAGGGCTTTAATTCCCGGCTTACACTCGCGCACTTTGCGGCTGCCGAACGGAGCAACGACTCGGTCCTGGATGGCGGATAACAGGCCGCGGCCGTTTCGCCCAAAGACTCTTTCACGCTTACTGCGATCGTTCCCGGGAGCAGCTGCTCCGTCTCCTTGACGCCCTCCGAATCGGCGGTCACCATGACGAGCGGTACCCCGGCTTCACCGGCCAACAGCGCTTCCAGGCCGATTTCGCCAACAACTAACCCATTCACGGACATCTTGATAATATCGTGCTCGTAATTATGGTTAAGCAACGCCCCCGGCGTATCCGCTTTGGCGTGAAGACCTAATAGAATTACGCCGTCAAAGGACGGGTCCACGAAGGTTCGGTTTTCAGGAGAATAATGCGGTTTGCCGCAAATAGCCGTCACGCGCGGATCGAGCCGATTCAAGTCCACATTCGTACCGTAAAAATGGATATCATACAACCAAACCTCGTCATTCTCTTCTTGAAGCAGACCTTCCAGTACGGCAATCAAATCATGCATCATCATGGATTTGCCGAATTCGTAATATTCTCCGCCGGGGGTAACCTGCTGCATGTTGACGACGCCTGTTACACCCTCCATATCTACGCGAACCATCCATTTCATCTTCTGTGCCTCCTAATGGGCTTCAAAGCGCCTTCCATGCTTGTTCAAGCTTGTCTAAAAATATGTCTACGCTTGCCCGCTCCCCTAGGTTGGGATACGGCCTCATCTCGAGCGTTACCGTTGGCCGTTCAGCCCCGCCGAGGTACCCCGCAGCGAAAAGCGCCTTCAGAAATTGGATAAGCTCCGGTACGTCGTGTTCCCCGTCCTCATAGCCCCATGGCGGATGCATGTCTCCATAGAGAGGGTTAGCCGGATTCCTCATCACGCAGCTGCCGAGGTGAATATGTCGGACATACGCGCCCCCGTCTTGAAGCGACTGCGCGAACGTTTCTCCCATAAGCGGCACATGACCCATATCGATGAGCAACCCGATGTTGGACAGTCCCCTTTCCTTCACCTGCCTGACAACCTCTGCTGCTTCGCGGGTCGGCCCGATTAACAAATTTTTGCCGATGGACGTGTCGAACGGTTCGATTAGCAGCTCGATATCCGGTACGACGGCGCACAAAACCGATAAATAATCGACGAACCATGCCGTCTGCTGCTCTCGTTCTTCAGGCCTGGGGTTGGCTCCGCTTGCAACCACCGCCTTGCGGGCGCCAATCTGCTGCGCGCGCCGCAAATGTCGAATCACTTCCCCCTGGGTAGCCAGTCGCACCGATGGATCGGGGCTATGGGGA
Source organism: Paenibacillus koleovorans NBRC 103111 (assembly GCF_004000845.1). Lineage (GTDB taxonomy): Bacteria > Bacillota > Bacilli > Paenibacillales > NBRC-103111 > Paenibacillus_AA > Paenibacillus_AA koleovorans. Next base: position 44,338 of record NZ_BIMA01000014.1, on the reverse strand, counting down.
TTGCGTCCGGGGCCAGTCATCAGCGGGCAATTATATACCGGCTCTTTGCCGCTGCGTGCGACGTATTCGCCCTCGAGCTTGGCCGTATTCCCCTCTTCGGGGATGAACATATCAACGACTTCGAACTCCGGGTAGGCCAGCACCTCCGGCAATGATCGGAGGTGCGCCTCTACCGACTCGAAAGTGTCGGGAAACAACAAATGATGATTAATGCCTATACGAAAATACTGGCGCCAAGATTCCTGCATAAGTTCCTCCCGAATAAACTCTAGTAATCCAATACGACGATCTGATGGCATTCCACTTTAGGAACCACTAGACTGACCACACCTTGCTCCTGACGGAACGGGATTTCGATTCCTTGCGGCGCCAAATACGCCTTTTTAATCGTTTTATCTACGCGCAATGTTGCGGGTACATCGTACAGAGGCGGAAGATCTTCAATGACTTGCACCCGGCCGCGCTGAATCGGCGTTGCATATAGAAGATGAAGGACGTATCTTGCTTCGTGACGCTGATCCACAAATCGGGCGCGCCCCGAGCTGGGCATCGTTACCCTCATCGCGGGCTGCCGATAGATCAATTCAAGCGCCTGAATGAAATAATCGCGATGGAATTGAGCTCCGTGCTCAAAATAAAGCTTGCAGACCGGATGCGCCAAATAAATAACGTTTCCTCTTCGTACCGCCCCCGCCTGTTTGGGTGTATCAAGCGTGTAAGGGGTATTTTGATGGGAGCAATAATGGCTGTAAGTACGGTTGAAATAAGGCTCCCGGACAGCGGCGAGTATTTCGGCGTCCGTCGTCCAAATCTGCTCGGCGGCTTCATAAAATAAGAACGGGCTCGTAATTAGGCCGGCGGCCAGCTCCGAATTTTGAAGCTGCAAATAATCATTTTCATATTGCGAGGGCCCTTGATAATGAGCTCCGATATCAACCATGAATTGGGTCTTTCCTTTGTTCAAACCGCTTTGTCCGGTTAACAACACGCCGCCGCCGTTCTCTATGAATCGATTGAGTCGGCCGGCTTCCGTCTCGTCCAAAGAAATTCGATCCGGGAGGATGAGACAATCGTAGCGAACAAGCTCCTCATCGGGCAAAACGATATCAAAATCCATTTGCTCCTCAAGAAGAATCTTGACTAACCCCTCATCCGTTTTCTTCTCGCCGGAAAGATAAATACCGAGACGGGTCGTCTCTTCCGCATCAAAGCACCACGGCTCAATTTTCTCCACATATTGGTAGGCTTCCCCGATCAGCCGGTACGTTTCGAGATCCATTTCCCCGCCCGGATGCATCTGGTCGCCGACTTCACAGCGGGCACCATAGGTCAGCATGGCTGCACATTCGTATCGCAACGCGGCTGACGGCTTGAACCCGCCGAATTCCCCCCACATCGTATGGAACTTTCCGGTCTGTCCGACGTAATCTTTGCCGGTTCGCGCGAAGAACTTGGCCCTCGGCGGCATCTTATCGTAGCCGCCCCAAGTAGTGGGAAGATCCTCCAGCTCAAAATGAGACTGCCAGGCATGCCATTCCGGTGCGTAGGGATCGGCTCCGCCGTTGAAAAAGATAGTTGCCTCCGGATGACGTTCTCTTAAAATGCTAGTGCATTCCGTCATCAACCTCTGCCATTTCAGGCGGTTATATCGGTTGGCCTCCTCATCCTTATCTGGGTCAAGGGCTTCCCGTTTCATGCCTTCCAGGCAGGACTCACACCAACACGGACGAAAGCATATATCATAGAACAATCCGTCCAGCTCGGCGTACCGTTCGCAAATTTCCCGAGTCTGGGCATAAATTAAGTCTGCATATCCTCCATTCGGACACAAAAATTTCCAGGATACGATGCCACGTTTATCTTGGGGTTTGGCCTTTAAATCATAACCGCCCGTTGTAAACACGGAACCATCCTTTTTCCTCGCCACCCATTCGGGATGATTTTCCGCATCGTTAGACGACCACCCGACCGTAATGTACACCGGCGCGCGGACCCCGATTTCATGGGCCGCTTCTATCATGGCGCCGGTCAAATCGAACGATAAAGTCGGATGCATCATCCCGGCCTCGGTAGGATAGTAGCTCCAGCTATGATGGCATTTGGCGAAAATGGTGATGGAGTTTAACCGCCCCAATTTCAACGCATTCTGGAAGTTAAGCTTATCAAATTGTTCCCCTACGCCCGGCATGAACTCCGAAGTATGGAAATCCAAATGAACTTGTCTTGTCGGTATGCGAATCATGGCCGTTTGCCCCCATTTTAAAATTTCGGAACCACAAGATCCGCGAGAAATTCGTCGGTTACCCGTTTGCCCACCAAGAAGAACTTGCGATCCGCATGCCAGAGCACATTGTTATTGTTGCGGGTGGTGAAGCTGCTGTACACCCCGATATCGTTGCAACGGAGAGCGCCTGGTTCGCCGAACTTGATGCCGTTGGCGCTAACTCCATCATGGTGCAGGAATTCCTTCGATTCGCTGAACCATATAGGCTGATCCGCCTCGGAACGGAATTCTCCTAGAGCCAGATAGGCCGGATAACGCGGACCGTAGGTCGCTTCCTTGTTGATGCCAAGATCACCTCGGTTGTTATGGTGCAGCAGAACATATCGGCCATCGGACAGCTGGTAGATTGGAGAGCAGCTTACCGGTTGAAGGATAGGTTGCCCGTAATCCTTTCGCAAGAGCGGCCTTGGGTTGCACCACGTCTCCCCGTCATCGTTCGACAGACTGTACCAGATATAACCGCTATTGGACCTCATGGCGCAGAATAAACGGTTATCAGGCAACCGTACCATGCTGGGCTCCTGCGCAATACTTAAGAGAGGGTCTTTATAGTACGGTGCACGCAACGCTTTATCGCCCCATGCCGAATAACGGACGCACAAATCTTGCGGCTCAGGATTGGCATCGACGTTCTCAAATCTCATGAATTCCACTACAGATTCCGTCTGCGTCCAAGCCTCGATCTTCTTATAATACGCCCTTGCTTGATTTAGCCAGTGCGTATATCCAACGATATAGCCGCCTCTGAGAGCGCGAGTCGGATTTTGCCATACAATCCATTCGCCCGGAATCTTCCCTTCGGGGTCATCGTACTGGCTGACGGGCATCGGGATATTTTGCGGGTTGGACCAAGTCGCACCGTAATCGTCGCTGTAGATCCCCTCCATAACACCGGTGTGCATGTGTACCCAACCGCCCACTCCCTGGTAACGGTTGTATATGACATATATGCGACCGGATGCCGAAACGATTGGGAATCCCCAGCTTGCCATATAGGTCGGATCAAGATCGCTTTCCGGGCCTACCAGACGTCTCGGCTCGGTCCAAGTCACCCCGTCGTCGTCGGATCTGGCAAACATCAACCGGTTGATCTGCGTACCGATCGCGGGGGAATTGTCGCCCTGGGTCCATACCGCCATCATGGATCCGTCCGGCCCCTCGAATACTAGGATGTGCTCATTCTTGGAATCCCTCGCCGAACCATCGAAGTGCTTGGGGACATATAAGAAATAATCTGGCTTGCTGCGAATTATTTCCCGCGCCAATATTTCGTTGACTGCCTGACTGCCATTCATTCGCCTCTGCCCCTTTCCGTTTCTAAGCGCTTACACATTAATATTCTATAGTTATTCCCCTTCCCGCGGTTGTGGATTATTTGGAGGTTGATAATAGATTCTTTTGATATTTACAGACTGGTAAACTGCGCATTCATAGTCATTTGCCCTCCCGCGCAGCTTGCCAGCAGCTGTTCATTTCTGAAATGGCCATCGAAACCAATCGGGCGCTGCCCCCTCTGACGAATACATCAACGGATCGGGTATTCTGATTCGGCATGATTCCTACCGGCATATAGAGCTCTCCGCCATTGCCAAATATGGTGATTGCGGTTCGGTCTACCAGCACTCTGAAGCTGACCTTTCCCTCTTTATGCTCGAAGGAAGCGGAGACATCCTGGCAAATCAACCTTTTTTCCAATAGCTTGTAAACGATTTGAATGCCATTGACAAGGAGATGGATCTCCGAAGCCGATCCGACTTCCATTTCGGCGTTTAGATCAAGTAGCTCTGCCTCTATGTTCGTCTGCAGCATTTTTTCGCCATTCAGATTCATATTTTCATACGTGTATAGCTTTGCATGCAGCTTCTCGATTTCCTTCACCGGGTAATAGCAGAGTCGAAGCCCTTCGGGTGTTGTTCTTAAAGACAATGTGCAGGGAAAGGTCAAGAAGCTGTTAAATGGCATGCCGGGCAAATGGGTTCTAGACCAAGCGGTCTGGATCAACCGCCCGTCTTCTTCGGGAATACCGCTCCAAGTCTGGGCGGCATAGTAATGCGGGCCGAAATGATTGCAGGAAACTAAGCTTTCTTGAATAAACGTCTTCCCATCAAAGCTTCCGACCATATAGCTTCCCTTCGGCTCCCAGAAGACCCACTTTTTCTGATTACGATCGTTGTCAACTGGAAGCTCGAAAAGCTCAGGACACTCTCGCCCGTTCGGGAAGTGAATATCGCAAGTTTTTTCCCATTCCTTAAGATCTGGAGAGGTAAGCAAAGCAAAGTCATTTTTATCTAGATATAAGGCCATGACCCATTTCTGAGTGGGCTCATGCCACAACACCTTCGGATCACGATTATTCCCGATTATATTTCCTAGAACGGGATTATGCTCATATTTCGTCCAGGTTCGGCCGCGGTCGTTGCTGTAAGCAAGGCATTGGGTGTAAGCCACACCCTTGGATCTCGGAGCTTCATTGCCTGCCGCCGTATAAATAAGCACCAACGGGCTTTCTTCGCCAGTCTGAAATCCAGTAGTATTATGATGATCCACTATAGCGGAGCCCGAGAACATGGTTCCCAGCTCGTCAGGATAAAGCGCGATCTCCAGCTCTTCCCAATGCACCAGATCCTCGCTCACTGCGTGGCCCCAATGCATATTTCCCCACTTTATCCCGTACGGATTATGCTGATAAAAAAGATGATACTCCCCCTTGTAATAAACCAGTCCATTGGGATCGTTGAGCCACCCCCGCTTGCATGTGAACTGCAGCTGAGGGCGGTATTTTTCGCTGTATATATCCTCCCTGTTTTTTATAGTGTCGCTTAGAAGGATAAGATCGGCCAAATCAGTCTTTCCTTTATAGCCCTCGAGCTTAACTTCCAAAGTTTGTCCCAAGTATTCCCGAAGATCGCTGAAAACCCAAAAGTCCGGCTCCCCATCGGTCAGCTCGATATTAAATTCCCTAACCAAACTTTCGTCCGAATAGAAACGGATGAAGGTTTTGCTTGCATTGTTTTTGACGGGCAAATTCATGTACCTATCGGTAACGGCCAGCTTCAACGATGACATCTATTTGTTCCACTCCTTCTTCAATAGTCCCATGGATCGGGCCGGCAATCGGATCTTCTCCCTGCACCGAGGTGCACGAAAATCCCCCTTCTTACCAAAGGGGGAATTCATGAGGAGCGTTCGCGTCTGCGAGACTGTAATCGGGTTAACCGCTGCGGCCCGCTCCGCTGAAGAACACGCGGAAGTCGCCGCGCAATGCATACAATCTGCTGTTCACAAGGTGAAGCTCGATCATAATCGTTCTCCCTACGAGGTCGCGCAACGACTTGCCGTCCTTCCACTGCGGCTCCCACGATGTGCTGTCGGACGTGAAGGGGATGCTCTCGTCAAGCGAGTAGCCCTTAAGCACTTCCCCTTTCTGGGGATCGGCCGATTCCGTGAAATCGATGATCTGTGCCCGGGCACGACCGCCTTCGCTCTGGACGTTGACCGTAACCTCGCCGTCCCTCAAATAAATCGGCCTCGTGCGGACGATGCCTTCTCCGCCGCCGGCTTCCAGATATACGAAACCGTCTTGCCGCATCTGGTACGTAACGATGGAGCCATTGTTCGGAGCGTTGTTGTTGCCGTGCTCGAACCGGCTGGCTGCCGCATATATTCGGAGCGAGCCATCCTCTCTCTGTACGATGGAGGAGGGGAACACACAGCCTCCCGTCGGTTCTCCGGGACCTCCGTTCGAGACGAACGGATCGCGGAGGCTCCGCTGGAAATGCCAGCCGTTAAAGCTGTATGCCAACTGGCAATCGATTTTTCCGTTGACATACTTGCGGGAGTGATACTGATTAATATCGGTGGTGGTATGAAACATCCACAACAATCCGATATAGTGACCTTCGTACGGCACGACCGGCATCCCGTATATTTCAGCGTTCGGCGTATCCTGTGAATCGGCTTGGAAGAGCAGCTCAGGCTTGGAGTAATCGCTCCAGTCCTTCGTCTCATACACGACAACGCGCCGATCGTTGTTGGCGGGCCTGCTAGTGAATACGTAGCTCTCCCGAATCTCATTCCAGAACACGGACCAGTTGGGATCCGTCCCATCCTTTTGCCACTCGACTCCTTCCTTGAGCTTCCATTGGATTCCATCCGGCGACACCCATAGCCTGGTCCCGATGCCCTTGCCCTCCGACTCGTCGCGACGGTATGTCGACAACCCCTTCACCCGTTCGGAAGGTATCGCGTGGGGATCGATGTAACAAGCGCACATTTCCAGGAAGCGAGCAGTTGGCAGCACCTGATTGTCCGCCAGCCTGTCATCCAGTTGGATATCGTCAGTCGTATTCCGGGGAGCCCAGTTCACTCCGTCTTCGCTATCGGCCGCAAGAGCCACCCTTTGCCGCTTTTCGCCCTTCGCGGGGATGTTGTTCCCTTGGTAGATCATCCGCCACATCCCCGTTGCTTCATCCCGAAAGACAGACGGATACGAAAATTGCAAATTGAGGTTCGGATCGCGGTAAACGGAGAGAAGCTCCGGCTGGCCGATCTTGCGAATCATGTTGTGTCTGAGGCTCAGTAGTTGATCGTCAAAAAATAATAGCGTTTTGGGTTGTAGCTGCGAATTGCTCATGGTTTCGAACCACTCCTGTCCATCTTTTATTTAACCGTCTCAACGAACGATGTCTATTTTTTCAACGCTTCCGTAAGAGCTTTATTCATTTCCTCGTCGGCCTCGCGAAGGGCCGTGTTAATATCAGCTTGCTTAGTGACCACTTTCGTGAAAGCCGTCTGCAGGATTTTAGTTTCCGATGCTTCCACAATGCTTGGCGTTATCGGCGGAGCTTGCTTGAGCATAAAGATCGCCTTCATATTTTTCCCCTTCAACGCTTCGAAGTCAGACCCGAAGGCATCCTGGATCGGCTTCGAATTAAGCACCGGAACAAGCCCATTTTTGCTCATAGCCAATTGCACTTCGTCGGACAAAATGGTTTCCAGCACGAGCATGGCGGCATCCTGATTTTTGCTCTGTTTGGTTACAAAGCCCATGACCCTACCAGAATAGCCGGTCACATAACCCGGATTGCTTGGCATTTGAGGAGCCGTGACTACGTCCCAATTGAATTTCGATTGATTGATCGTCCGCAAGATGTTGTTGCTGCCGCCGGTTCTCATCGCCAGCTGGCCGTTCAGGAACACATCGAACACGCTGCCCGAGGTCGGGAAGTTAAAATCCCATTGGCTTTCCCAGAAGCGGAAGAAATCCTGCCATTTCTGTGTGTTCATCGTGGCTTTATTCGTTGCTGGATCGTAGAACTGCAAGCCGGCTATTTCCTTGCCAAAAATCGCATTATCGGGGTGGAAGCCACGGTAGGACACACCGCCATCCTCCCGATTCAGCTTGTTCCCGAGCGCCCTGATCTCGTCATACGTCATCCCGTCTTTCGGATAGCCGATCGCAAACTTGTCGAACAGATCCTTGTTGTAATACAACAGACTGACGCTGAGATACAGCGGAATGGCCGCGATATGGGAAGTGCCTACTGCCATCTTCCCCGTTTCCCATACATCGGTAGTAATGCGGCCCGTGTTGAACTGGTGAGCTTTAAGCAGCGCATCCATATTTCCGATAATGTCTACGCTTTTATATTGCTGGAACTGTCCGGCATACAACGATACGATATCGGGAATATCGCCGCTTGCGACCAGCTCCGTGATAGACGATCCTTTTTGGCCCGGATCGAGCCGCTTTACCGTAATATTCGGGTATTTCTTCTTGACCGGTTCCGCTACGAATTTCTGGAACGATTCTTCCGGCCAAGGTCCCGTGGTGGCCAAGAACGTTACCGTTACCGGACCTTCAACCACAGGCTTCGGTGCCGTCGACGATGCTGGCGACCCTGACGGAGTAGTTCCGCTGCTTTCTTTGCCGGAACCCGCGCCGCTGCAGCCTGCCAAGAGAGTGAACACCATGATACTCGATAATACAACCATCCACATTTTTTTCATACCGCATACCCCTCCTTAAGATAAGTGACTTCTTAACCCTAATGATGAAAATAAATATCTACTTGGATGCTTCTGAAAGCGCTTTGTTAAGTTCTTCGTCAGCTTCGCGAAGAGCCGTGTTAATGTCGGCTTGTTTATTGATCACTTTTTGGAACGCATTTTGCATGATTGTAGAGTCCTTGCCCTCTACGATACTAGGCGCCGATGCCGGAAGCTCCTTCAGCATGAAGACCGCCTTCATGTTTTTTTCCTTCAATTCCTTGATGTCCGTACCGAAGGCATCCTGGGCCGCTTTCGACTGGATCACCGGAACAAGACCGTTTTTACTCAAATCCATTTGCACTTCGTCGGATAAAATCGTTTCAAGCACCAGCATGGCCGCATCCGCATTTTTGCTCTGTTTGGTCACAAAACCCATGACCATCGCCGAACCCGCATAGCCGGGTTTTTTCGGACTTTGCGGAACCGTTACCACGTCCCAATTGAATTTCGCCTGATTGATCGTCTTCAGGATGTTGTTGCTGCCGCCGGTTCTCATCGCCAGCTGACCGTTCAGGAACGAATCGAACACGCTTATGTTAGCCGGGAGCACGTAATCCCACAGGCCTTCCCAATAGCGGAAGAACTCCTGCCACGCTGACGTGTTCATCGCCGATTTATTGGTTGCCGGGTCGTAATACTGCAGGCCGAATTGTCCTCTGCCGGAGCTTGGTTTATCAGGGTGGAAGCCGCGGTAGGACACGCCGCCATCCTCACGGTTCAGCTTATTCCCCAATGCCCGGACCTCTTCATACGTCATTCCATCCTTCGGATAGCCGACGCCGAACTTGTCGAACAAATCTTTGTTGTAATACAACAGATTGGCGCTGCGATATAGCGGGAGGGCCGCGATATAGGAAGTTGCGACCGCCGTTTTCCCGGACTCCCATACATCGGGGATGATTCGGCTCGAATCGAATTGATGCAGCTTGAGACGCTCATCCATGTTTCCGATTATGTCGGCCGTTTTATATTGCTGAAATTGCCCGGTGTACACCGAGACGATATCGGGAATAGCTCCGCTTGCGATCAATTCCGTGATAGACGATCCTTTTTGGCCCGGATCGAGCCGCTTCACCGTAATATTCGGATATTTCTTCTTGACCGGCTCCGCTACGTATTTCTGAAACGATTCTTCCGGCCATGGCCCCGTAGACGACAAGAAGGTTACCGTTACCGGACCTTCAACCACAGGCTTGGGAGCCGCCTTCGGCGTAGGCGATCCTGAAGCTTGAACCTCTCCGCCTTCGCTGCCGGAATTCGTCCCCCCGCACCCCGATATAAGCGCGATTGCCATGATACTCGACAATACAGCAAGCAACATTCTTTTCATATCGCATCCCCCTAAAAATAGTGACTAGTTGAATATTCCTAAGTCTGCAGGTACCCCGTCGAAAAGTTAAGCGCTTTCATGAAGTGTGTCTGCTTCTAGTCTTATTGTTGGGTTTGATGTGAAGAAGCCGTTACGATTATTGCGAGGATCACCAAGGATTCGTTGCTCTCATTTCCCATTTGTTAACGTTCTTCGCCACGACCGCGCCGTCCTTAGCGAACAAGCGGAATTGCTTGCTGTCCTGACGCATCGGGTACACGCGCTGCACAATACAGATCTCGCCGTTGACGAACACCTCGATTACGGATTTATCGACAAAGATGTCGAGCGATACCGGTTTCCCTTCTGGCCAGGCATACGGAACGATATGCAGCCTCGCTCGCTCTTGTTCGGTTTGTTCCGTTTCATTAAAGCGATAGCTGCCGCCGTAGCCAAGCGACTTGGAGGTGCTCGCATGCGCGAAATCAACAATCCATTCCTGCCGCTCTTTATCGTACGTGAATATCGTTTCCTCTTCCTGATCCGGCGAGCATAGTAGCTTAAATCCAAATTGGTTGGCGCTTGGGGCTTCGATCGACATCACGACTTCCATGCAATCCGAGGACAGCTCCTCGATAACAACCTCCTCCCCTGCGGACAGGGCGATATCCCCGATCACTTGCTCGTCATAACGCAGCTGCTTCAATTCTTCTACAGGCGTAATTTGCAAGCGGTCGCCAGGCAAGGGAGTGAACAGCCACGGCAAGGTCATGATGGAGGTCCAGCCTGTATCTTCGAATCTTCTCGAATCGCGAATGGTACCCCAGAAAATTCTCCTGCCCTTGTCATCGATCAAGGTCTCGGGTCCAAACATTCCGCTCCCCGGATAGTTCAACTGTCCGTGGACCTCGGGATAAAACTGCTCGTTCTCAAACCTGCCGATATAATACTGGCACTTGAAATAGGGAAAGTGCGTATGCATCAGCAGCATATGCTTGTCGCCGAAGGGGAAAAAGTCAGCGCAGGAACAGTCTTCGACTTCTTTCGTCCATTTGCGGTCCGACTTGTAGAAGGGGCCGATATATTCCCATTTCCGCAAGTCCTTGGACTTCAATAAACTCGTACAATCGCCCTCGTAGCCCGGCCTCTCATTTTTATTGCCCATCAGCATGTAATAGGTGTCGCCATCCTTCCAGGCGAACGGATCAAAGATCTTGCACTCCGGCAAATCCGAACCGACCGGAATGACCGGGTTCTCTGCTAGCGGTACCCATCGATCCAGGTTATCGTCATGACATTGATAAATAACAATTCCTCTTCGCGGCATATTGGCAATGATGGTGGGAATCTCCATCCCTTCCATCGCATCGCCGCTGTTGAAATAATCGCCCTTTTCCCCTTCCAACGGTTCGTCCAGGTAGGCCTCGTGATATTGCCAATGCAGCAAATCCCGACTGGATATATGCTGCCAGCTGGAGAAATCTCTCTTCCCCGGACCATTCTTGAGCTTCTGCAGATAGCCCAGGTGGTATCTTCCATTCCAGAATGTGGCCCCGTTGATATCGTTCCATCGGCCTTGCGTAGGCAAGAAGTGGTATTTCGGCCTGAACTTATCTGCGATCATCTTATTGCGAAGCCGGTAGATGTCCATATAAAAATCGTCAATGTTCTCCATGGAACCCCCCCTTTTATTTAGCGACCCCTGCCCAGCATTGTAACCACTTTCATAAAGTGAAATATGTAAAAGCACACACCCCCTTTCCGTGCAAAATGTAGTTGTTGGTCCCCTTTCATTATAGCAGCCAAAGTTAGATATGTCAATATTCGAAATAACAAACCAAAATAATAAGTAATTTTTCAGCTAAAATAGAGATCTTATGAATGTATTTAAACTAACTATCGAGAGAATAGGGTGATGTTCCCATTATTGGAATCCATAACATCTCTCACCACTCAGCAACGGTACCGTCAGCATTGCGCCATATCGGGTTTTTCCAGTTATGACCGACCTGGGCCATCTGGCGAACCTTCTCTTCGTTCACCTCAATACCCAGTCCCGGGGCCTGAGGGATTTCAACGAAGCCGTTGCTGTAGCGGAATACTTGGGGATTGAAAAGGTAGTCTAGCAAGTCGCTGCCCTGGTTGTAATGAATGCCCAAGCTCTGTTCCTGGATGAAGGCATTCGGCGAGCAGGCGTCCACGTGCAGACAAGCCGCTAGCGCAATCGGTCCCAGCGGGCAATGCGGCGCAAGCGCCACATCGTAGGCCTCAGCCATTGCCGCAATCTTGCGCGTCTCCAGGATGCCGCCAGCATGAGAGACGTCGGGTTGGATGATGTCGACGATGCCCTGTCGTAACAGCTCCTTGAATCCCCACCGTGTATACATCCGCTCCCCTGTCGCGATGGGCGCCGACGTATACTTGGCGATTTCCTTCAAAGCTTCATTATTCTCCGGAAGCACCGGCTCCTCGATAAACATCGGTCGGAACGGCTCCAGCTCCTTGGCCAACACCTTGGCCATCGCTTTATGCACCCGTCCATGAAAATCAATACCGATACCAAAGCTGTTCCCGCCCACTTCGCGGACGGCAGCGACTCTCTCGAGCACGGCTTCGACCTTGTCGAAGGAATCAATGTAATGGAGCTCCTCGGTCCCGTTCATCTTGACCGCTGTAAAGCCGGCTTCTATCTGTCTGCGAGCCGCAGCGGATACGTCGTTCGGCCGGTCGCCGCCGATCCAGTTGTAGACGCGAATGCGTTCACGACAGGCGCCGCCCAGCAAATCATAGATCGGAGCGTTATAATATTTGCCCTTGATGTCCCATAGCGCCTGCTCGATCCCTGACATGGCACTGGTCAGAACAGGGCCTCCGCGGTAAAAGCCGCCTCGGTACATAACCTGCCATAAATCCTCAATCCTCATCGGATTTTGACCGATCAAATATGGGCATAGCTCTTCCACCGCCTTAAGAACGGTATCGGCACGGCCTTCCACGACTGGCTCGCCCCAGCCAACCAAGCCGTCGTCCGTCGTCATCTTTAGAAACAGCCAGCGTGGAGGCACTTTGAATAATTCGATCGAGTCAATTTTCATGGGTACCTTCCTTTCTTACTATTTCTGAGCATACCCGTCTTGCGCTTCACAACAGGATTGACAGACGAACTTGTACAACCTATCCTAAAAATAAACATTTACGAAAGAGATGCCGCTTACTATGAATGGAAACGCTGAAATGAACGACCAAAAGGGAAGTAAATTAAAAATCATTCAAACGATCCGGATGATGGGAAAGGTCTCACGGATTAATCTCACGCGGCTAACCGGTTTAAGCAGAGCTACCATCTCGCTCTCCATCGCGGAGCTGATCCAAATGAACATCGTCCAGGAAACAACCGAGCGGTATTCCACTGGCGGCAGACCTGCCACGTTTCTGGAGTTGGTTCCGAATTCTTGTTATGTTCTCGGGGCGGACTTTGCTAATCGAGCATGGACGCTTGCCGCATTCGATCCTACCGGAGAAGTCCACAGGAAGATTACGATTCCTGTAGCCAACCCAACAGCCGAAGAAACGATCCAGACTCTACTTGAAGAAATCATTCCTTTTGCCCGTCAATTGGACAAGCCCCCCGTTCCCTTGCTTGGAATAGGAGCTCCAGGCCTGGTCGATGCGGATCACAGCACGATCCGAAGCGTCCCTGAACTGGGATGGAATAATATAAATCTCGGAACTATCGTAAGTAAGAAAATCGGTTGGACATCCGTCATCATCAATCGTCATCGGGCGAGAGGGCTGGCTGAATGCCGATATGGCTCCGGTCAGCAATATACGAACCAGATCTATATTGGCATCGGATCGGGAATCGCGGCCGGAATCTATATCGATCGGCGGTTACTGCCGGGCACCCGAGGAGGCGCAGGAGAGATAGCCCACTCCACGGTCGAACCGGATGGACCGTTATGCCCTTGTGGAAATAACGGTTGTTTGCATGTGTTATCAAGCGCTTCTGCCATTGAGCAGGAATTCCGCAAGCATGTCAGATCCCGTGGCATCAATTACAGCAAGCAGGACCGGAACTACGATCTTCAGCTGGTTAGAGCGACGGATATATGCCTAGCCGCAGAACAAGGAGATGAATCGGCTGCGGCCGTTATCAGAATGGCTGCGTCCTATTTAGGGATTGTCATGGCTAATCTGGTCAATCTCATTAATCCGGAAGCGATCATTTTAGGGGGCAGCATTCCGAACTCCAGTCCTCTGTTTGTACAAACGGCTACCGAGGTCATGCATAGAAGAGCGATGCATTCGCTGGCCGCAGGTACGGAAGTGAAGGTTAACAAATTGAAGGAGATTGGCGGAGCTTTAGGCGCTGCCAATTTCGCACTTGATGAAAAAGCCGAGATCTCCATGTTTGGTCCATAACTCCCGTATATAGAGGATCTCGGCAACCGGTCATACGGCTCTTAATAAACCCGGCTGTTGCTGCGATTTTCGTAATAATCGGGATTGGAGCCCAGCTTGCGTAGAACCGGTTCTGTAATTTCATTCAATCTGGCCTTAACGTCGGAGGTAATCGGGTACAGCGCACCTCGAATATTCGCTTCCAGCTGCTTGACATTACGCGAACCGACAATGGTCGATGTAATGGCTTCGTTCGCTACAGTCCACGCCAGCGATAGAGTCAGGATATCGGTTCCAATCTCTTCAGCCAGCTCCTGAATCTCCTGGATAGCGATTGCCAATTCGGCTTCTGCGCCTTCCTCGCCATGTCGGGTACCTTCCCCTCTGCTATGGTGGAAATGTCTTGATCTGGTTTGCATCGGCTTCATATCGTCCAAGGTTGGATAGGTTCCTGCAAGCAGCCCTTGGGCCAGCGGCATGTAGCCGATTACCCCAATATGATTCTGTACGCAATAAGGCAGAATGCTCTCCTCAATCGCTCTTGATACCAAATTATAAGGAAGCTCGTTCGTAACAACCGGGACCCCGGTGGCTTGAACCTCCTTCATTTGCTGGACGCCATGGTTGCTGATCCCGATATGGCGAATTTTTCCTTCTTTCTGAAGACTGAATAGCGCTTCGAACACTTCTTGAACGCCAGGAAGCTGGTTCACTACGTCGGGATCGGCAGAAAAATGTTTAGCGGATATTGGATTGAGCGGCCAATGCAGCATGTACAGATCCAGATAGTCTGTCCCCAGACGCTTCAGACTGGCCTCGCAGCGCTCCTTTAGAACGGAAGGACGTACATTCGAGGTGCTCACTTTATTTCCGATGATCACCTGATCCCGTTTTCCCTTCAGCGCAATCCCCAATGATCTCTCGCTTTCCCCGTCATTATAAACCTCGGCTGTATCGAAGAAGTTAATTCCCATATCCAACGCCCGGTGAACAACCTCGTCCACGTCCTTCTGCAGCTGTGCGCCCCAGTAGGCTCCTCCGCCATACTGCCAACAGCCCATGCCGAGCACACTGACCTTCAACTCCGATTGGCCTAGTTGCCGAATTATCATGAGTCCCGAACGACACCTTTCTTCAGAATAATATTTCCTTTAAAAGCCTGGTCACCCGTCGAAACAACGGCAAACGCTTGGCTGGCGCGCTCGTAGAAAGCAAAACGCTCGACATATTCAAAATCGATAAAGGACTCGGATTGCCCGCTTAAAAGCTTACGATACGTATCCCACACTGGAGGCGCCTGATCATGGCCAACAAGCGACATCACGGCAACGGGGTTAGGGACAGCATGATCAAGCGGAAAGTAGGGTAAAACCGCACTCAGCAAATGTGAAATCAAGTGCCCGTCGGCCCGAATAACTCGCTTGCCGCATGTATCAGCCGGAAAGTTCCTGTCTGCAAATACGATTTCATCTCCGTGTCCCATTCTCATCAGCGTATTCATCAAGTCGGGAGAAATAATAGAAGGTATTCCCCTCAGCATGCCTATCACTTCTTTCAAGCGGATTTTCCTGCCATCTATTTCCCGGCAAAGAGCGCCTGCGCCTGTATGATCTCAATAACCTCCATCGTCTTAAGCGCATCCTCGAAGCTGGAGCCAGGCTGTCTGTTCTCGCGACAGCAGTCTACAAACTCTCTGATCTTCGCATGAACGCCTGTGAAGACGTAGTTCACTCGGCTGTCGGAAATCTCCTTGGCATCGAACTCGATCCCTCTCGTGTCCCCGTCCGCATATAGATAGCCTTTGTTATCGTACTCCGCTTCCGCGCATATGCCCGGGGCGTGAATTTCGATGTCAAAAATACGCCTGCCGCTGCACCAGCTGTTGATGAAATAACCGGTGGAGCCGTTGTCGAAATGGAGGGTTCCCGATATGAAGCTGTAGGTTGAGGTTTGTATGCTTTTCACTTCGCTCTCCACCTTAACGACTTCCCCGCCGCAAATCCATCGAAGCGTGTCGATCGAGTGCGCAATGTCGTCCGTCATATGGTTCTGCACCCCAAGCGACGGTTTCAATTGGTTCTTGTAGAACCGGCATACCGCATGAGTAATCGGCCCTCTCTTCAGGCACTCCTCTCTCAGCTTCACTGCCATTGGAGCAATTCTCCGCTGATAGCCGACTTGCGTAATGCAGCCTTTCTGCTTAGCCACATAAGTCAATGCGCGTGCCTGGTGAATCGTTAGCGCCATCGGCTTTTCAATAAACAAATGAAGACCCCGGTTCAGGCACCACCTCCAAATGTCGTACATCAAATGGGGATGTCCAATCGCAAACACGGCATCCGGCTTCACTTCTTCGATCATTCTTCGGTAATCGAGCACCGTATCCCCATAGCGACCTTCGATCCCATATTGATCCGCTGACAGGTTCAGCCTTTCCTTATCGATATCGCACATCGCCACCATTTCAACATCATCCATGGAAGCGATTGCCGGGAAAAACGCGCCTTTTGCCCTGCTGCCCGCACCTATCATTGCCACTCTGAACGTTCGAGTCACCGGTATACCTCCTATAAGCGGATCCGATATCACCACGGATTAGTTGCTTCCATTTCCCACTTGATTATGTTCTTCACCGCGATTGCACCGTCTGTAGCGAACAAGCGGAATTGCTTGCTGTCCGGTCGCATCGGATAAATACGCTGTACGATACAGAGCTCACCGTTGACAAATAGCTCGATTACGGATTTGTCCACGTATAAGTCAAGCGATACTGGACTCCCTACAGGCCATGCGTATGGCACGATGTGCTGCTTCGCAAGCTCTTGTTCAGTTGGCTCCGGGTTTTTGTTTCGAAAATAGGGGGCATATCCCAGCGAACGATCGTTGCTAGCATGCTCAAAATCAACCACCCATGCCTGCCTCTTCGCATCATACGCGACAATCGTTTCTTCTTCCTGATCCGGCGAACACAGCACTTTGAATCCAAATTGGCCGGCGCTCCGGACTTCGATCGACATCGCGACTTCCATGCAATCAGAGGACAGCTCCTCTAACACAACCTCATCCCCTGCGGATAGGGAAATATCCCCGATCACCTGCTCGTCATAACGAAGCTGCTTCAATTCTTCTACAGGCGTAATTTGTAAGCGGTTTCCTTCCAGCGGAGTAAAAAGCCACGGCAAGGTCATAATGGCGGTCCAACCCGCATCCTCGTAATTTCTCGCATCGCGAATGGTAGCCCAGAAAATTCTTCTGCCCTTGTCATCGATTAAGGTTTCGGGTCCATACACTCCGCTCCCCGGATAGCTTAACTGTCCGTTGACCTCAGGATAAAACTGCTCGTTCTCATATTTGCCGATATAATACTGGCACTTAAAAAAAGGATGATGGGTGTGCATCAGCAGCATATGCTTGTCGCCGAAGGGGAAAAAGTCGGCACAGGCACAATCCTCGACTTCTTGCGTCCATTTGCGGTCCGATTTGTAGAAGGGGCCGATATACTCCCATTGCCGCAAGTCCTTGGACTTCAGAAGACTTGTACTGTCGCCCTCATAGCCCGGCCTTTCGTTCTTATTGCCCATCAGCATGTAGTAGGTATCACCCTCCTTCCACGCAAACGGATCAAATATCTTGCACTCCGGCAAATCCGAACCAATCGGGATGACCGGGTTCTCTGGCAGCGGCACCCATCGATCCAGGTTATCGTCATGACATTGATAAATACAGATTCCTCTACGCGGCATATTGGCAATGATTGTAGGGGTTTCTCCCCCTTCCATCGCATCGCCGCTGTTGAAATAATCGCCCTTCTCGCCCTCCAACGGTTCGTCCATATAGGGCTCGTGATATTGCCAATGCAGCAAATCCCGGCTCGATATATGCTGCCAGCTGGAGAAATCCATCTTCCCCGGACCGTTCTTGAGCTTCTGCAGATAGCCCAGGTGGTATCTTCCATTCCTGAATGTGGCCCCGTTGATATCGTTCCATCGGCCTTGCGGAGGCAAGAAATGGTATTTCGGCCTGAACTTATCTGCGATCATCCTATTGCGAAGCCGGTAAATCTCCATATAAAAATCGTCGATATTCTCCACCACTATCGCTCAGCCCCGTCTCTCGGCCAACAAGGACTGCGCAAGTATGATCTCGGCGACTTCCATCGTCTTCACTGCATCCCCGAAATGGGAACCGGGCTGTCTTCCCTCCCGGCAGCAATCGACAAATTCGCGACACTTCTCCTTTACGCCTGTGTAGGCATAACTTTCATTGCTTTCGGCTATTTGCCTTGTGTCGAATTCGATTCCCTTGGTGTCTCCGTCGGCATACAAGTAGCCTTTGTTCTCATGCTCCGCCTCGGCGCAAATATTCGGCGCATGCATCTCGACGGAGAATATTCTTCTGCCGCTCGACCAGCTGTTGATCAAGTAGCCTGTAGCGCCGTTATCGAAGTGCAGGGTCGCAGAGATGAAATTGATATCCGGCGTCTGCACCTTTTTGCAATGGCTCTCTATCTTGGCAATCTCTCCGCCGCAAATCCAGCGCAGCGTATCAATGGAATGGACACAGTCGTCCATCATGCGATCGCGTGCTCCTAGATACGGCTTCATCTCCGACTTATAGAAGCGGCATACCGCATGTACGATCGGCCCCCGCTTCAGGCACTCTTCACGCAGCTGCGCCACCATCGGCGTGCTCCTGCGCTGGAAGCTCACCTGGGTGATGCTGCCGTTCTGCTGCGCTACCAAGGCAAGAGCTCGGGCCTGATGAATCGTGAGTCCGAGCGGTTTCTCCACATACAGATTCACTCCCCTCCGCAGGCACCACATCCATATATCATATTGCAAATGCGGCTGCCCAATTGCGAATACGGCGTCCGGCTTGACCTCCTGAATCATGCGCTGGTAATCCACAATCGATTCCCCGTAGCGGCGATCCACATTGTATTTATCGGCCGTCTTCGCAAGAGCTGCCGGATCGATATCGCAAATGGCGGCAATCTCGACATCCGGAAGCGAAGCGAGCGCCGGATAAATGACCGCATTGGCTCTACCGCCCGCTCCGATCATAGCTACTCTGAATTTTGCTTGATTCTCCATACCCCTGACCTACCTTTCCTTATACAAATCTATTATTCGAACAAGGACTTGGCGTAAGCGATGTCCTCCGCAATCAATCGATCCACCTCATGCTCTGCGCTGTATTCCGCCGTCAGGCAAATCACGCCTTCATAGCCCCTCTGCTGCAGAAAAGCAGCCGCTCTCGGCCATGACGCCAATCCGTGCCTTCCTGAAGTGTATTGCCGCCTCCAGACCGCCGCTGTCGCTTCCGGTCCGTTAGACCTCATGTAGTACGCATTTTTGAGATTGACCATACATAAGTACGGCCATACAATGTCCAACCCGAATTCCGGCTGCTGCCCCGCCAGTCCATCGTGAGCGGCATCCCAAATCGCGCCTATTCGATTGGCATCCAGCCCTTCCAACAGATGCAACAGTCCCATCGAGTCCACCACATTATTGCCGCAGTGCTGCTGCACGCCCACCTTTACTCCATATTTCTCGCACAGCGGCAGCAGAGCCTCCAGCTCTTCCCGCGCTTTCTTCTCCGAAGCCATATAGCCGACCTCCGGCAGCATCGTCGGCATGATGCGGATCACCGGAATGCCTGCTTCCGCACAGCCTGCAAAAACATGCTCATCGGTACTGCTGGCGACACTGAAAATTTTCAGCCCATGGTCGGCAAATTGCTTCACAAGCTGGGGCAATTGCGCTGCATTTTGCGGCTCCAGCTGATATCCGCCGCGTAGCGGAAATTCGATCCCGTCAAATCCAAGTCCGCTCACAAATTTACCCAAATCCCAAATCGATTGCGTCTTCCAAGGCTTGGTGAAAACTGAAAATTGCACCTTTGCTTTTTCCACAAGCGGCACACCCCTTTTATATTAGAATTGGCTTGCGTAGACAGCCTTGCTCCGGGTCATCCTTGTTATCAAGGCACATCTACGCCCCGCGCTGCTTTGTACAAGGTAAACCATTGATCTCTTGTCAGTCGCATGTCCAACGCCGCTACAGCGCTTTTTAATCTTTCGATCTTACCGGATCCTACAATGGGCATAATTCGGGCTGGAAGCGCCAGCAGCCAGGCATACATCAAGGAATCGATATCGTTGCCATCCATTTCCTTTGACACGCTCTCCAACGCCTCTTTCAGTTGAACCGCTTTTTCATCCGACGCGGTATGAATTTTCCCGCCGGCCACCGGATGGTAGGCCATGATCGGGAACTTTTTCTCCAGCGCCTGCTCCAAGGTGCCGTCCATCAAGTGATTATAGCTATACAAGGACAATAAAATCTGATTCGTGACAAGAGGCGTGTACGCACTCAGCATATTCATCTGGGCAGGGGTAAAGTTGGAAACGCCGAACGCTCTAACCTTCCCTTGCTCCTTCAACGTATGAAAAGCGTCGGCGACCACTTCCGGATCCATTAACGGGTTCGGTCTATGCAGCAACAGGACATCAATATAATCCGTGTTCAGATTAGCTAAAGAATTGTCGACCGAGCGGATAATATGCTCCTTGGTATGGTCGTAAGCTTTTATCGTATATTGGGGCATTCTGGGTGTAGGGAAAATGATTCCGCATTTCGTCACCAGCTGAATTTGCTGCCTTAGTTCAGGCTTCAACCGAAGAGCCTCTCCAAAAATGGCTTCACACTCATATCCGCCGTACAGATCGGCATGATCGAATGTAGTGACGCCGAGAGCGATACTTTGCTCTATATAGCCCAACAATTGATTGGCGGTGTACCCCCAAGCTTTCGTTCTCATCATGCCAAGGATGATTCGGGAAAAGTAAAGATCATCGTTGATTTGGACTTTTTCCACCCTTTTAACTCCTTCCACGCGTAATGGCTGCTATGGTATGAATCCGTCGGTTCTTATCTTTATTATAAGGATGACCCTCGCTTTCCGGTTGTATATTGTTTTGGAGTTGATATAATAATCTTTAGATCCTGCTAAATATGCTTTAGGGGGTTACCTGATGCAAGTAGCATTTGAAACCGCTTCCGAGTTGAGCAACGCCATCGACGGACTGCTGAAGGAAGCTCAGGCGATCATGTATTACCAGCTTGACTCTGTTGCTCCCTTTCATGATTTTCAAAGCCATAACGGAATTGAAATGTATTATATTTGGCAGGGCTTAGGCTCCTATTTGGTGGGCAATCAGGTTTATACTCTTCAGCCGGGCACTCTGATCATTACGAAGCCCTATATAGCCCACAAGGTGCTGCAGACGAAGCCCGACCTTGGAGTTTGCCGGCATAATTTCATCTGGCATGAGAATTTGCTGGCCTGCTACCGATTCGATTGCCCTGATGCCAATTTGCTGAAGCGCACGAACGCGGAGAGCATCTGCATATACAGTTCGGGCAGCGAACGTGAAATGATCGAATCTATCTTTTACTTGGCTAATGAAGAATTAAAAAATAAATCCTCTGGTTATTCCGACATCCTGAGAAGTCTTATCGTGCAGCTGCTCACCATTTGTTCTCGTATCTACAGCCGGAATAAGCCGGACGAGCTGCCCCGGCCCGACACCAATACGCTTCCTCCGGAAATCGTATTCTTGATTCAATACATCGGCTCCAGATTCCAGCAGCAGCTCTCCTTGGAGAAGCTTTCCGAGCTTGTGCATATGAATCCTACCTATATGACCACTTTGTTCCGCAAGCATACCGGCTTCAGCATCGGCAAATTCATCATTCAGAAGCGAATTCATCACGCCAAAAAGATGCTCATCGAAACCTCCATGCCGATCGGCATGATCGCTCAGGAATCCGGCTTTACTTACAGCTCGCATTTCATCAAAATGTTCAAGCAAAACGTTGGATTAACACCGGAAGCATTCCGCATGAGGTAATGGAATTCTTCTGGCGTAGGTGTAACCATGTGGGAATTTCCCTGATGGTCCTTGGCCGTGGCATTCCGTTAGCGCGTGGGGAGGGCAGGAAGAGGGCCCGAATGTCAAAGAAAAACCTCTGGAGAAAGCGCTCCAGAGGTCGTTGATTGTGGCTCGATCGCCACAGCAACACTTGAATAGATTAGTACATGCTTTTCAATTCCCAGATGCTCAATTGCTTGATAAACGCGGTACCGCCCGCTGCATATAATTCAAACGGCTTGCTTCCGAAATCCTGAATATAGCAAGCCGAGAAAGTGAACTCTCCGTCCTGAACAAATATTTCAATGGAAGTCACATCAACCAGTATTCTTAGCTTAAGAATCGTTCCCTGCAGATTGGTTCTAACTGATTTGCCGAAGCATTTCAAGTAGCGGTCTTTCGCATTGTACCGTATCGTTTCATCATGGATGCGCAAGCCGATTTTCTCCGCGTCCTGCAAATCGATTTCCAGCTCGATGTCAAATAGCCGGCCCTCTAATTCGGGGATGAGAGGTGTGTCCTGAGAAAGAAGCAAGTTGGTCCAACCTTGCTCCCTGTCTCTCAACATTTCAATTTCCTTGGCCGGATTTCGAAACATTCGCACCCCATTCCGAGTGTTCCTTAAGGTCAATTCGCAAGGAAATGTCAATTGCTGGTTGAAAGGCATATCGGGATACAGACCAAAACGCATCCATGCAAGCTGCACCCTTCTCATGTAACCATCCGGTGAATGGGCAAAGGATTGAGTAGCCGAAAAATGCGTACCGTATTCAAACGTAATCAGTCCCGCTTCCGAAACAAAATGATGGCCGTCGAACTCCCCCAGCATATAAGTGCCCTGAACGCCAAGAAGGACCCACTTTCGATTGTTGACATCGCCGTCTACAGCAAGCTCGAATACGTCGGGGCATTCATGGATCCCGGGAATATAACTCAGAAACTCCCACGATTTCAAATCCTGCGAGTAGTAGAACGCTGCCGAGGATTTGCCGGCGATTGCCTTATATACGGCCATGATCCATCGCTGCGTCTTCTCATGCCAGAAAACCTTCGGGTCCCGGAAATTGTTGTCCGGTTCATTCTCCGAGGTCAATACAGGATTGTTCTCATACTTGGTCCATGTTCTTCCGTCATCCGTGCTATAAGCGAAGCTTTGAATCTGGCCTCTGGGTCCATGCGCATGGCTGAAGAAGGCAACCATCCCCTCGCCGCCGTCGAAGAGTCCGGACGTATCCTTACTATCAATCAACGAGCTTCCGGAATAGATCATTCCCAGATCGTCGGGATACAGCGCCACCGGCAGCTCTTCCCAATGGATCAGGTCCTTGCTGACCGCATGCCCCCAGTGCATATTGCCCCAGCCGACGCCAAACGGGTTATGCTGGTAGAACAGATGATATTCGCCCTTGTAATAAATCAGCCCGTTCGGATCATTGATCCAGCCCTTCCGGGTCGTAAAATGGAATTGCGGCCTGTATGTTTCCTTAAATAGATCATCCTCCACAAGAAAGCGGTCCCCGATATAGAGACTTTCAAGAATGTTCTCCTCCGCACCTGACGGTTCCGGCATTCGGATTTCCATAGCCTTGCCGGCAAACTCACTGATGTTGGTGGAGACCCACAGATCTACTGGCTCATCCATATTTTCTGCCAGCTCGATTTTAAAATGCCGCACCGTCTTCTCGTCAACGATTAACTGGACAAGCCGTTTAGGAGCTTTGTTTCTTACCGGCAGATTCAAATAATCTCCGGTGATCTGCAACTGTTTGCTGTACATGCCTCAGCCTCCCAGCCTACCAAATGGATTTTAATTCCCATACATTCAATGCTGTGACCTCAGCATCGGCGAGTTCCGTAAAGGCTTCGACCGTAACCTCATGGAGGAAGGGCATGAAAGAGAAGGTTGCGCACTCCAGCCCATCGTTAATGAAGATCTCAATAACCGATTTGTCCAGGAAAGCATGAATCTTCAGCTTTTTGCTTGCATTGCAGAATCTCGCCGATTCGGCCTTGCCTGTAAACTCAAACCTGTAACCGTTATAAGCGATCACAAAATCGGCATGCTTCCTTTGCGCGCATTTGAATCGGATTCCAATCTTGGCATCGATATGCCTGTCAAACTCCGCAATGACTTCTAGCATATTGGTTCCCGTTGCAACGGATACATTTACTTTGGGCTTCAACGGGATTGCCGAAGCCTGGTAGGCTTTTCCTCTGAGGGCGCTTAGCTCCTCGGCCGGCTTTTGCAGCAGTCGAAGCTCGGAGTCCAGCGACAGCCTTCGGGGCAATGCCAGCACCCCGTTCCAGCCTTTTTTCTGATTAAAATACTCTCCGCTATTCGGAATCCAGCTAAATAAAACCTTACCCTTCTCATCCTCCAGAATATTGGTGGCATGAAAGCTGCTGCCCAGATCCATTCTCGCGCTCAATTCGGGAGCAAACGTATATTCATCCATGTTAAAGGTACCGACTCTATACATCATAGGCCCCAAATGAAGCAGAACGTACTTATGATCCAGCTCAAAAAAAATGGGGCACTCCGGGTACCCTTGATAGCCTCCGGAATTATCCGTAACGCGGTATAAGATCCCCCTGTATTCCCAGCTTAATAAACTGGCGTCGACGGCCTCATGCAGGGTGACTACTCTTTGTTCTTCTATCCCTCCGCATAATACCATAAACGTCCTTTGCCCGACCGTGAAGACATAGGGGTCCTGCATATGAAGGTTAAAGGTCAGACTGTCATTCGCCTTTGTCGTGACTACCGGATTCCCTTCGTATTTCTTCCAGCGAATCCACTCCTCATCTTCCGGGAACGCTGCCCATTGCTGTCTGGGGTAGGCGCCTACACTGGAATACAAGATGACGGGCTTGCCATCTCCGTCTATCCATACGCAGCCCGAGAAGATCTGGCTCTCCTTTTTCTCAGGAGAAGGCGCTAGCGCGATAGGCAAGTGCTCCCAGTTCACAAGATCTCTGGATCTCGCGTGGCCCCAATGCATGTTTCCATGGGTTTCTCCGAACGGGTTATGCTGATAGAACACATGGTAATACCCATTATGGTAGAGCGTTCCATTCGGGTCATTCATCCATTGCGCTGGCGGTCTAAAGTGAAAGGCGGGTCTTCCGGGATCCTGCTCTGCCTCATCGATTTTATCCATGACTCCAGCCATGGCTTTCTTAATCAGAGGATCGTCTACTAGCGCCAGATTAAATGATTCAAACCCTTTTTTCGCATTTGCGTTCAATTGCCTTCCCCCTCCAGAACCTTTTCGATTGCGCTGTTAACAGCGCTGCCATCCTTCTTCATTATAAGGACGGGCTCCCATAGCCGGTTGTGTATTATTTGGGAGTTGATATAACAATCTTTGGCTCCTGGACTTCTACTCCCCCAACAAGGTCAACCTTCCTCTTCGGGATACGCTTTATATATATTCGGAAGCCGTATGGTGAATCGTGATCCGTAGCCTACCTTGCTTGTCGCTTCGATGATTCCGTGATGAGCCTCCACCAGAGCCTTCGAAATGCTTAGACCAAGCCCTACCCCCCCGCTGAAGCGGGAACGGGACTTATCCGCCCTATACAGTCTATTGAAAATATAAGGCAAATCTTGCTGGCTGATACCGATCCCCGTGTCCTCGCAAGCCAAAATCGTCAGATCCTCCGTCCAATCTGCATATAACGTTACCGTTCCACCGGAGGATGTATATTTGATCGCATTCAGCACAATATTGGTCAGAACCTGCACGATTTTGTCCCGGTCCACTTGCGCATAACACGGGACATTCGTCGTCTCGATCAACAGCCTGATCCCATTACTTTTCGCCAATGATTTGTGTTGGTTGTACACTCGCCTCACTAATTCAACCATATTCGTGCGTTGAATATTCATCGAGAATCGAGCCGCCTCCGCTTCAGACAACCGTTCCAGATCATTGACCAATCGGGTGAGCCGTTCCAGCTCTTCGTACATTTCGTTCATCTGATCGGAATTGGGTTCAAGCAATCCATCCACGACTGCCTCCACCCTGGAAAGCACGGATGTGAGCGGGGTACGCAGCTCGTGCATGAAATCCTCCATGAGGTGATGCCGCCAATCCTCCTGCCGCTTGAGCTCTGCCGACATATTGTTCAGTACCCCGGCAAGCCGCCTTACCTCTTCCGGACCTTTCGTCGGAATTTGCACATCCCGCTTCCCCGAACCTATTTCTTCGGCAATGGCATGTACATGGCTTAAATGCCTGGACAATCTTTGAGCAATCAGATAACTAAAGAGAACGGCGGTTAAAATAATGACCGAATACAATACGCGCGTTCGGAGTTGAAGCTGATCCTGAAAAATTTGGTAAGCCGGGTCGAGCGTGCTTCGCTGTTCCATATACGCAAGCTTGAGCTGACCGGGCTTGGCCTCTTCGTTCACGTAGGGCAGCTTGATTTCGTTATCCCGATCCGCTTTTTTGCCTACCCGAGTGAACGTATCGAGGTACACCACCGTTTCTTCCTTGTTGCTATATTGCAAGAGTACGCCGAATAAGGCTGCACGGCGTTGGAGCCACTCCCGTTGCTCCAGGGTTAAATCTCGTTCAATATGTTTCCCGCGCATGTCGTCGATGAGCAAATACCCGACCTTTTCCAAATCCTTATTAATGAAATTCGCAAACATATGATTCCAATTGAGATCGGTCAGCTTAGTCGTCAGAAGCAGGATGAATGTAGAGAACAGAATAAACGAAAGGAACAACTGCACATTCATTTTTCGCAGAATTCGGCGAAATCCCTTCATCGCTATACTCCATCGGCTTTCATGCCAAATTTATAGCCCAGCCCGATCACAGTCACGACATAAGAGGGCTGTGTATGATCCGGCTCGATTTTTTTGCGCAGGTTTTTAATATGCGCGTCAATCGTTCGGTCATCGCCCTCAAAGCTATGTCCATGGACCAGTGAGACCAATTCTTCACGACTGAACACACGCGCCGGTCTCGCGCTCAAAACTTGAAGAAGCTTGTATTCGGTCCCGGTCAAGCTTACATGCCGACCTTTTACAAGCACTTGCTTCTCTACAGGCAGAATGGCCAGTTGACCGCCATTAAATACACGCGCCGGCTCCTCCTCCTCCGCTTTGGTCCCTGGCCCAACCCGCCGCATGAGCGCATGAATGCGAGCTACCAGCTCCTTGGCCCTAAACGGCTTGACGATATAATCGTCTGCGCCTAGATTCAATCCCTTGACCGTATCCGATTCTCTTGCCCTTGATGTCAGCATGATGATCGGCACACTGGATTGTTTTCGAATGAGACCGCAAACCTCTTCCCCCTGAAGCCCTTCCAGCATGAGATCAAGTACAATCAAATCGTATGGCTCTCGTCCGAACATTCGAATCGCTTCATTGCCGTTAGGGGTGTAGTCTGCGTTCCATCCTTCGTTCTTGAAATACAGGATCAGCATCTCGCGAATCTTCGGTTCGTCTTCTACTATTAATATCCGCATGCTTTCTCCCCCGATCATGGATGTCAGCCGAGACAAGTTGTTATCACTAGTATATCCCATAATGCTCTTCATGTCGGGCTTCACGTTCAAACGGTCAGCCAACCATTACGTTTCCCCAACCAACTTCAATTCCTCGGGTTTCATCGCCTTAAGCTGCTTCTCGTACAGCTCCCGATAAAGTCCGTTCTGGCTCAGCAGCTCCTGGTGGGAGCCGTTCTCGACAATTCGGCCCCGATCTATCACAAGAATCTGGTCCGCCCGGACGACGGTGGCGAGTCGGTGCGCAATGACGAACGTTGTACGTCCCTTCATCAGCAGCTCGAGAGCCTGAGTAACGAGCTCCTCGGATTCCGCATCAAGCGCCGATGTGGCTTCATCGAGAATGAGGATGCGCGGATTTTTGAGCAACGCTCTGGCAATAGCGAGCCTCTGCTTCTGTCCTCCCGACAGCCTGACCCCGCGCTCGCCGAGCATGGTCTCGTAGCCCTGCTCCCATTCCATGATGAAGCTATGCGCATGGGCGGCATGGGCGGCAGCATACACTTCTTCAGGCGTCGCTTCCGGTCGGCCATACACAATATTCTCATAGACCGTGCCCGAGAATAGAATGTTGTCCTGCAGGACAAGCGCGATTTGATTGCGCAGATCATGCACGTCATACTCCCGGAGATCGATGCCGTCGAGCAGCACGGCTCCATGGACGGGATCGTAAAATCGCGGGATGAAGTTCACGATCGTTGATTTTCCCGCGCCGCTAGGCCCGACGAATGCGATCACTTGCCCTGCTCTCGCATGAAAGCTGATGCGGTGGAGCGCATCGCTCCATTCCGTAATCATAGGCGGCGGTTCGGGTCGAGTCCTGGGCGGGATGAAATAAAAAGGCTTCGACGGCTTCTGAAGAGGCGCCCGGTCCGGATCCCAATTGCCAATCCGCGCTCTTGTGTCCATTCGTTCCGTAACATAAGTAAAGGACACCTCGCGGAACTCAATATCCCCCCGGCATTCCGCAGGAATCCGAATGGCTGCCGGCTTGCTTGCAACCTCTGGCTCCTCGTCGAACACTTCGAAAATACGTTCGATGTTGGCAAGCGAGTTCTGAATGGTGACATTTACTTCCGAAAATCGTTGAATCGGCCCGTATAGTTGGGACAAATAGGCTTGAAAAGCAATTAATCCGCCGATCGACATCTCCTTATCGAGCACGAGTGAGCCGCCGACCAGCCAAATGATCAACCCTCCTGCGTCGTTGAACGTCTGGCTCAATCTGCCCAAGCCATTGGACAGCAAGTGGGCGCGCATGGCGTATTGGTATTGCCAGCCTGCTTGACGATTAAAGCGATTCATCTCGAGATCCTCTCGATTGAAAGCCTGTACGACCTTCATGCCGGCGATCCTCTCCGTGAGCACGCCCGACATGCGCTCGTGCTGGCGATGTACGGACCGCCAGGCGAACCGAATGCGGACATTTAAATTCGTAAACGTCAAGTAGTGGAGCGGCAGCAGCCATAAGGACAACAGCGCCAGCTTCGTATCGAGCTGAAACAGCATGAACCCCGCGAACAAAACGAGAAACAGATCGATGATCAGATTGATGATCCCTCCGCCGATAAGGTTTTGGGCGCCATTCACGTCGTGCAAAATCCGGGACACGACACCGCCGACTTGCCGGGTATCGTAGTAACGTTGCGATAATCTTTGCATATGAGCATACAGCTGCCGGCGAATATCGACGACCATTCGATTGCCAAGCCGGGCGGTCACCCAGTTGCGGATAAAATTAATCAGAATCCCATAAACGGATAAAATCGCCAGCACGCCGACCACCTTGGTAAGCGACCAGGCCCCCTGGACACCGGGAAGCACCTGGTCAAGCATAATCTTGGTCATCCACGGCGTTGTCAGCGGCACGATAAACTGCGCAACACCCAAAACAATAATCAGTATGATCCAGTATCGGTATGGTTTGACAAAACGTAAATATCGGCGAAATAGTTCCCGATTAGTCCGTTCCTTCTCATCTCTCACGGATAAAGCCCCCATATCCATTCATATCATGATTAAAAAAGCCCCGATTCATTACCGGGGCTACGTTGCTATTCCACTAAACCTGTTCGTTCCACACTTTCAATGAACCAACGTTGAGCAAATAAATACAGGAGAAGCGGCGGCAGAACGATCAGGAAAGACCCGGCCATCCGGATCGGCCCATCGAATATGGAAGGCCCCGTCTCCGCAGCCTGTGCGGTAAGTTCGGCGGATATTTGCGAGATTCCCAGAGAAAGCGGCAAGTCCTTTACTCCAGGCAAATACATGCCCGGTGTGTAGCTGTCATTCCAGGTCCAGACAAAGGAGAATAGAAAGACTACAAGGATCGCCGGTTTGGCCAGAGGCAGCATGACCCGCGAGAACACGCGGAAAGCGCCCGCACCGTCAATCCTCGCCGCTTCCTCCAATTCCTTCGGCTGCGTGGAGAAAAACTGTCTGTAGATGATGACAAATAAGGCGCCTTTAAGTCCATGACCGAAGATGGCGGGGACAATTAACGGGTAATACGTCTTCATCACATGGAAGATTTGGCTTGCCGCAAGGATGTTAGGCAGAATGATGACCTGAGGCGGGACGATAAAGGCCAGCAGCAAGCAAAAAAACCAAAAGTTCTTGAACGGGATTTCCAGCCGGGCAAATGCATAGCCCGCAACGGCACACGAAAGAGTCTGGAGCAACGCGACAGAAACGGATAAGGAGAGACTGATGCTGAACGCCTTCGGGAATTCCACCTTCCTCCAAGCGTCGGTCAGCGTACCCGTAAAGATGGAATGCGGAATCCATGTGACCGAGGGGTCGACTAAGTCGGTTGCGTTCTTAACCATCGTCGAGACCATATAGAATAGCGGATTTAAGTAAATATATGCGGTATCGATCAGGATCAGGTAAATAAAGAGCTTGAACAATAAGCTTTTATC
This sequence comes from Paenibacillus koleovorans NBRC 103111, assembly GCF_004000845.1. Taxonomy (GTDB): domain Bacteria; phylum Bacillota; class Bacilli; order Paenibacillales; family NBRC-103111; genus Paenibacillus_AA; species Paenibacillus_AA koleovorans. The sequence goes on along the minus strand of NZ_BIMA01000014.1, from coordinate 13,901 downwards.
TGCCTCCTTGCCAAGCAGAAAGAGCCGGGTTTTCGTTAAATAGGTCCGAATCGAGAGCTTTTGAATGCCGAATCGTTTATTCCTGATTTCTTGCTTAAGCATCTGTGTAACCGCTCCTTTCTTACCCTACAGGGGGCTTTATGCTACGGAATACCCGATTGAACAGAAGGAAGGCCAGTCCAAGAAACAGGAATATAATTGAAAAGTAAATCCATGCCAATGCGCTTGAAAGTCCATAATCGGCCGTATTCACCCTCGTCAATATCGGATTAGACGGATACGTGAACAAGTCGACCGTCGTATAGATGAGATTCAGGAGGATAAAAGGCAGCATGGCAGGCAAAGTGATTTTCCAGAACACTTCCCAAGGATTGGCCCCGTCGATTCGGGCCGCTTCGTAAACCGAAGGGGGAATCGTCTGGCGACCGGCAAGAAAAATCAATATTTGCACGCCGGAATACCAGAGGACAAGGACGAAAGAATTGATGACCCCGACAATCGGCGTTGCCCAAGAGGAAGGTAAGTAAGTGAGAATCAGAGCCGTTAAGTTATATCGCTCGAGAAAATTCAAATCGCCCTTGCCTTGCGAAATAAATTCATTGATGACTTGCCCGGTTGTAAATATAACCGGAAGAAAGAAAACCGCCCGGAAAAACGTCCGGCCCCAAAACTTCTGATTCAGAATAATCGCAATCAGCAGGGAAAACACGACAATGACCGGCAGCATAAGCAAAGCTTGGCGAAGAAACGGAAGCAATTGATTGTAAAGCAGGTCGGCATTTTCAAATAGAATATATTTATAGTAGAAAAAGCCCTTTGGTACGGTTGTTATGCCTGAGGCGGTAATCTTGACCTGATGAAAGCTCATATAGAGCGAATACCCTAGCGGAAACGCCATGAATAATAAGAACCCTGCGATCCAAGGGGAGAGGAAAAGAGCTCCTTCGAGCTTACGAATGGTGGATGACTTGAATCTTCTTGCCGGAGCATTCACGGTTTTCCCCCTCCTCGAACAACCAGGTAATTTTTCGGCGGTACGCTCATTCCATTGTACGAATAGGAGGTTACGCCGTAGTTGACTACAATACGTTTGCCGTTCTCATACGTGGTTTCCCGAACCTCGCTGGAAAGGATCCGGTGATTGACGATGAATTGATCCTGTACGTCTCCAAGCGCCTCGCTAAACTTCAGGTACTCCTGAACGGCCGCCTGCTCCCAATCCTTGTACGAGGGATTGAAGAACGATAAGTGCTGCATATACTTCAAGTTGCTCGAATCCGAGCCCGTAAACAGATAGGACGGATTGGAGCCGAACTCCAGATCATGGAGAAACTGCTTCTGATATTCGTCCCGTTCATTGGATGGCTTGGCTGTGTACGGGATGAGACCGTGAAGGGCAATTTGGAGAAACGGTACCCCGGTAGCTGTAAAAAGGTCCTTTGAATAATCATCCTCAAGGCTCGCTACTCCATCAACTAGAGGTGCGGCGAAAAAGCTGGGTCGGTACCCGATTACTTTCCCTTGCGTCTCGCGAAGCTTCTCGATGATCGATTGCTGCAGGCGTGTGCTTTCGTCGCGGGATGTGCCGGATCGGCTATTATAATCGCTGCTTAAATATTCGCCGATTCCATGAAGCTCGACTCCGTCCATTCCGAGACTTTGCAGATACGGGATATCTTCATTTACGATTCGATTGATAAAAGGCAGGCTCGCGAACTTTTCAATCGGATTCCCTCCCTTACTGCGCAATCCGTGGATTCGGCTAAAGAAGCCCCCGGCTCCGGTCGTATTTCGCGTATAGTCCAACCGCATATAAACGGGAATATCCAGAGAGTGGGCAAACGCAATAAAATCCTTCATTCCCTTGTCGCCGCCGAGTCTGGAGTCGACCTTGGTCAGACCGCCCGTTTCGCCAAATCCGCCTTTTTGCCAACCCCAGTAACGCACAGTCATATTGTCTATACCGAGTCCGTATAGTCTTTGAAGCAATCGCATAGCTTCCGATGTCGACGTCGCCTTGATGTAGCGATCCCAGAGCAGTCCCTTCGCGCTGTCTCCGCCGACTACGATAATATCCATCGGCAGATGGCTGGATTTAGGCTTGACCTTGGTCAGCTTGTAAACATCCATTAAGTAGCTTCTAAATCGTTGAGCCATCCCGCTGTAATCAGACGCTGACCTGTCGAGCAGAAAATATCTTGCCGTTCTGTCGCTTCGGAATCGTTCGTTTTTATCGTACGTTTCGAAGGACAGATTTCTCTCGCGGTTCGTTACTTGACGAAATTTCAAACGATAATTCCATTGACTGGTTACCCAATTATAGGAGCTGAACGCTCCTGCAGGGGAGGCTACAATCTCGGCATACTCGGCTCCTTCCTCAAGCACGGCCAGGAAGGCCCGATTTTCATTTTTGGCACCGAAAACCGGGGCGAATATTTTATGCCTTAGGTTATTGGTGGCTTGCGGGGTCGGATTGATTCCCGGAATCGGAAGGCTGGTCAATTGAAAGCTAAAGTCATGGCCATAGACCGGTTCCTGGTAAACCCGGTTTCCATTGATGCTCCCTGGGTCGTACTGGATGAGTGCGCCGGAGCCGTCCGGAATAAACATATATCCTTGCTGGCCCTCCGATCGTTCCGCGCCGAAGAACGGATACAGGCGAATCCACATTAAGCTTAAATTCCCTTCTTGCAAATCGGAGTCCAGTATACGGGTAACCACGGAATCCTTCTCCAGCTTCACTTCCACCGGAATGGAGAATTCCTTGGAGGGGATATCGAAGGTCAGCCGGAAGCCGCCGGCGACCATCTGCAAATTTCGGATCGTCCCCCGTTCCTCCAGAAGATTCGTTTCCCTTGGCTGTATTTTTCCCGTCGTCAGATCGGCAAACTGCAGCATGATAGGGGAACGAAGATGGGTTCTCCACAAGCTTCCTACCTTCTCGTTCGCCCACTGTGCCGGGTCCGGGTACGATCGCCAGATGCGCCCGTCCTTCTTATCCTCGACAAGAAAATGGGCGGTTTTGGCGTCCAGCTTAAGCCGAAAGCGGTCGTTCTCGCTTACAGTTTGAAAGGTGGACTCATCGGGCAGCTCGGCAGGTCCCGGATTGACCTTCTCCGCTCCCGGCGAATTGGTGGCAAGCTTCTGAGCTTGCCTGTGAATCGTTTCGATTTGGAGATTAGTTGCGACATAAGCGGTAATCCCAAGCAGCACCAGAAGGGTAAGACCTATTTTATAATAACGCCGGATATAGCCTCTCATCGCAACCTCACCTCCTGGTAAATTTCAAATAGGAACGATTTCAAATCGCTAGACAAACCGAAAATGATCCCGCATAAAACAATCAAGACGGAAAAGGCAAAGGTCGTGTACACCACGTTCCTTAATGTTTCGCCCACCGTATAATTTTGCAGAGACTGAATTTTCCAAATAAAGAGAAACCCGAGCCAAATGAGAATGGCATTCTTCATATAATTGAAAATGGACAGCTCCGACAAAGTCATGATATTGGAAATCAGCGCTAACGGGATCCCAATGATAATAAACGGAAATAAAGCATAGCTGCTGGCGATAAACACATCGCGGAAACGCCCCTCCCCTTGTAGAATCGAGCTCACCAGGTAGTTGCAAATGACCCAACCGAGCCACAAAACAGCAAATTCGCCCAAGAGGATCAACACATTAAACCTGTCCGGATTAACCGGGTTGAAGGTGAAGCTTGTTTGGAGTCGGGAAAATACGAGAGCGGCAAACGTAATCGCGAGCAATACGAGAGCGCTGCCATAGCTGCCCTTCCCCTCGTGGCGCAATGCGCTAAACCCGTCGATCGGATGTTTTAATATCGTGAAGGTATGTCTCAGCTGTTCGAAGATGGGGAACGGATTCCGCTTTCGATTTCTCCAGGATTGTCGCCATTTGCTGCGGCGCGTCAATCGGTTGAAAAGGACGACACCAAACACAAATGCCAGTACAGCCGTTATCAGCGTGGAAAAATGGGATTGGAACCACTTCAGGCGGATTTGCCAATATGCATCCGAATAGCCGGAGCGGCTTCCTCCTTCATAAAAGTAAGCTTGCGCAAGCTTGTAATCCCCTTTTTTAAAGGCGGCCTTCGCAAGCCCCAGATGGGCTGGCGTGAAGAATGCATGATACCGAAGCACCTCCTGCCACAATTCCTCGCTTTCCTCGTATCGTCCCTCGATTGTGAGCATGTTCGCCTTGCTCACCAACGAGCCGAATTCAGACTGGCGAAACCATTGAATGTTTCCTTCCGTATTGTCCAGAATCAGGAGATCCCCTTTTGAATTCGAGTCAACCGCCGCCGGATTTTTAACCAATCCCAGACGGGTGGTGGAGTTAGACGATATTCCACCCCAGTAGTAGAGCAGGTTGCCGCTGGCGTCATATCGGCTGATGACCTTATAGCTGCTGTCAATGGTGGTGATATTTCCGTCCAGATCGACGGCCAGGTCGATGAGCTGAGTCGGCAAGTAGCCTTGCCCGGAAATAAATATACGTCCCGAAGGAGGGATCTCGCCGAACTCCCGGCTCTTTTTCTCGCCATTGTTGTTGTTGTACTTGAGCATGTTCTGACCGCGAATACTAAGCTTCTTCACTTGATTGGAAGTCACCTTGCCCGCGGTCGCCGTATAGATAAAACCATCCCTATCAATCGCGACACTGCTAATGGAGCCCGGCAGCTTGCTGATTTCGTTGGCATACATTTGATCGGTGTAGAGCATTCGCTTAATGCGATCGAGCGGAGTCAGTTCGGTTGTATTCACTCCGTAGAATCGTTGAAACTCCCCTTCTGGATCCAACTGCAGCAACCCCTGATAGCCGCCTAAGGTAGCAATGTATAGAAATCCCCGTTTGTCGACGACGAGCCTGATCGGGTCATACTTGAACGCATCCGGGATATAGTTTGATTCGGGTTTTTCGTAAGCTCGCACAAGCTTTCCTTCCGGCGTCAGCTTTACAACCCGTTTGTTCCCGGTGTCCGCGACATAAATATCTCCCTGCGGAGTGACGAAGATTCCTTCCGGCTTATTCAACGGACTTTCCGGAACCTTCAAGTACCGCAGCCAATTCCCCTGATCGTCGAATTCGATCAACCGATTATTGCCTGTATCGACCACATAAATATGATCCCGGCTATCGATGAACAGATCTTTTGGACTCGCCATCGGAGAAGGCTTGAGCACCTGGGGGTTGTCCTTCTCCGGCTCCATCAGCCCAGTTCCGATAACTCTTACCGGGGCATAGGCAGGATGCGTCCGGAGGATCGTCCCTTCGTTATCCTTGGTGTAGGTGATATATTCCACCTCCGCGGCCGCGGTTAACGGATAGAGCAAGAGCATGACAGCCGCACACCCTGCCAGAATAGCACCAAGTATTTTTTGTAAACGCCGATCGTTTGTCATAGCCACCACCCCCCGCCGATCATTTAATTCCGGAATGCGCCATAGTTGCGATAACTTTGCGCTGAAATATCATAAAGATAATCAAATTCGGTAAAAACAGGATCAATGCCGCCGCGGCCGCAGCCCCCTGTCTGGCTACACTGTTCGCGAGCCCGTTGGTCAGCGTGGACAGGAAGAAGGGGAACGTCTTCATGGCTTCATCCTGCATAAACATGGCGGACGCTTCGGTGCTGCTCCAAATCCCTTGGAAGGCTAGAATAGACACCGTCGCCACAGCCGGCATACAAATCGGTATGACAATCCGTAAAAAAATCATGATCTCCCGCGCCCCATCGATCCGTGCCGCTTCAATCAGTTCATTGGGCACTTGATCGATAAATTGTTTCATCAGGAAGACGCTGACGGGAGCCGCCAGATAGGGAAGCACATGCCCCCAGTAAGTATCCATGATATGCAAGTTGACGGCGACCAAATAACGAGGAATGGCTACCGTTTCCGGGGCAAACATGAGCGACAGCAAAATGATGGCAAATAGAAGGCGATGTCCAGGAAATTTATGCTTGGAAATCGGATACGCGCAGAGCGAGCTCACGATGATCGTGCTGATCACGACCATCGCGGAGACAACGATGCTGTTAAACAGATAACGAGTGATCGGAATGACCGATGTGCTAGTAATCGAAAACAACTCCACAAAGTTCTGAACGGTAGGTTGTCGAACAAAAATATTAGGCGGATATATAAACAGCTCGCTAAACGGCTTTAGCGAATGATTGAAAATGTAAAACAAAGGCAAGAGCATAAAAACGGAGAAGAAGGTCATAAACAAATACAGCAGCTTCTGAAAGCCGTCTGTCGAATAAATCTTGGTTTTTCGCCGAGACGGGAGCAAACTTTGAATTTTTCGTATGACCTGTGCCATTATTCGTCCCCCTTCGTACTGAACAGCCGGAAGCCTAGCCGATTAGCCAAATACATAATAAAGAGCAAAAATACGGAGATGGCCGCAGCGTAACCCATTTCGAAACGGATGCTGCCGTAATCCTCGATGTGGCTTATTATCAAGGTTCCGGCATACTGAGGCGTAGGAAATTGTCCGGACAGCTCCTGGCCAATCGACCCTGCCTTAAACGTGCCGACAATGGACATGACGGCCCCGAAAAGCATCTGCGGCTTCATCGAAGGGATGGTGATATACCATATTTCCTGAAGCCTGCTTTGAAGTCCGTCCAACCGCCCGGCCTCATAGAGCTCTTTATTGACGCCAAGCAGCCCGGCCAGCATCGCTAGAAATCCGACTCCCATACTGGACCACAAGGTGACGACAATCATGGAATTCATCAGATGAGCTTTATCCGTAACCCATAGAATAGGGTCGTCGATGAATCCCCAATTTAATAGGAAGCTGTTCAGATAGCCGATTCGGTCGCCGTTTAACAGAGGCAGCCAGACGATCCCCATCGCAATGCCTGCCGTAAGGGATGGCGTGTATAGGGCCAACGCGTACCATATGCGGGCATAGCTCGGCAACTGAGAGATTAACCACGCGAGAGTAAATGCCGCAATATACCCGCCCGGCCCTACAACTATCGCAAACTTGATGGTGTTCGGCAAAGCATGCTTCAGGAAAATAATGTCCTGCGACAATAAATACTCGAAATTTTTCCAGCCGATAAACCGCGGCCTCTCCAGGGCATTAAAATAGGTAAAGCTAAGCCCAATGGCAACCATGACAGGGACAAAGATGAACGCCGTAAACAAAGAGACGAACGGCGCGATAAAGAGGTACGATAGGCGATAAGACCACAGCAGCTTCAAATACTGCTTAAGTCTAAAGAGAAACGGTTCTTTCCTGCGATTCGTTCTCCCGACGGCAGCACTCGCGTTACTTGGCGACATACTTGTCTACCCCCTCCCATGGATTCTTGATTTCCGGCAGATCCAACGTGTGCACGATTTTGCCCGCCGCATCGACAAACCCGAATTCCTGCTCTTTGCGCAGCATTTCTCGGTCGATATTGACGATCGCTTCCTCCAGTGATTCCCGATAATTCAACCCGTCCACAACGGTGCGATTCCAGGCGTTCGTCATCTCGCGGCTCAGGAAATAAGAGCCAGGCAAGTTCGGCGCCTCCTTATACCAGCGCCATTGCTCCAGAATGACCTTCAGGTCGTCCTTCTGCCAGGGGAGTCTGGTGAATGCTTCGACATTCGCCGTGTTCCATCGGAATTGAACGCCGTTAAGCGATTCGAGCTCGGAGCCGTAGCGTTCTTGGGCATCCGCCGATAGGAGCCATTTGAGGAACTCCCACGATTCCTGCGGGTATTTCGTATTTTTATAAATAAATCCGGTCGATTGCCCGCCCGAGGCCCATCTTGAGACCGTGCCGTCCGCCTGCTTCACGCCCGGAATAGGCGCGATTCCCCACCATCCGGCAAGCTCGGGAGCGGCAACAAGAAGCGTAACGTACATGTTGTAGTCGGCTACCCCGATCGGAAAGGTGCCCTTTCGGAAATGCTGGTAGAAGCTCGGCACCGATTTCTCCAAATCATAGATGTTGAAGAGATCGACCCATTGCTTGAACCCCTTAAACGCCTCCGGCGTATTCATGTTCGTTTTCATGCCGTTCTTGGCAAAAAACTCGGCTCCGTTCTGGTAGAAAAAGGTTAAATAATCGCCAGCCGGCACATAAAAGTTATATCCCTTTTGCTGCAAGGTAGGAAGCATCTCGTACACATCCTGCCATGTATCGGGAATGCTCAGCCCGAGGCGGGAGATGATATCCTTGCGGTAAAACATCACTTTGAACGACTGCGTTTCCGGAAGCGCATAATATCCGCCGTTGTAGAAGAACGGAAGCAGCGCTCCAGGGGCAAATTGATCTGCCGTTTGCTTGAAATCGGGGAACTTGCTCAAGTCATATAGAGCATTGCGCATCGCGAAATCGATCGATTTATCTTGCGGCTGTCCAATGGCTACATCCGGCGACAGACCGGCGGCATTGGCAAGCACAAGCAGGTTTTCGTTCGGCAACAGGTTGACCTTGACCCTGATTCCCGTTTCCGGCGTAAAGGTGTCATTCACCATCTCTTGCAGCAAATTTACATAATCGCGCCCGCGGTTTACCCAAACGTTCAGGACGCCCTCCTCTACCTTTCCGATATCCCGCGTTCTAGTGAACGAATAGAAAAAATTGCGAATCGATCCAGCCATCTTCTTCCAGAATCCGGCCTCCATACGAGGAGGCTCAACGCCCGAAGGAATAATATAGATTTGATCGAGCTGCAGCGGAGTTCGAACCAGCGTCTCTCGCACCGCTCCAATTCGCTCGATCATGTTCGAAATTTCGCTCATATGATAAGGAATCTCATTAGGCCGCTTCAAATAGCTGGTCAAATCGCGAATCGCCGTTTCAATCGTTTGAACCGTATTGTCCCGGCGGCCATTTGCCGACAGCATCATTTCCGCCATTCGCTCCAGCTCGATTCTGGTTTGCTCCAGGTACTTAGGCAAATTCGGAAAGTCCTGCTCCACTCTCCACGTACGGTTCTTATCCACCTCGCCGCCCGTCATTCCGCGAATTTCCTGGTCGACCAACCGGAGCTTATCCATGGCCCGCGAGCCTTGCACAACCACACTCTGGAAGGGAGCCGTTGTCGCCGTCATGCTTAACGTGTGGGTGCCCTTCTTCAAATAGATTTCGAACGGGTTGCCTTCCTCGTCGCCAAGAATGATCCCCTTCCATTTCGGTGAGTAGGGGAACCGGTAAGCTAGCAGCTCCTGGAAAGGAGCGATTCCGTCAATGGCAATCGTACGGAATACGGACATGTTGGAAACGAACCTCTGCAAGGTACGAAGTCCGATCCGGTAACGTCCATCCTCCGGCACCTCGAATTTCCAGGCTGCCGTTTGGCCGCCCGCCTTCCAACGTTCTCCGCCTATCGAATTAAAGCGTTCATACCCGTTTGCGTAGGGCTCTGACATCGGATCCTGATCCGCTATCATCTGAAGTCCGACATCGTTTTTCCATTCCAGCTGCTCGGCTTGCAGGATAATGATTTCTTTCGATTGCGTCTGAACTTGAGGATAGGACTGGGAAGCTTGCTGGTAATCGGGAACCTCCTGCGGAGGCTTAATTGCAATCGATCCGATCACGACGGGATCAGAGCTCGTTAGACGAATGGTATGCCTCCCTTTAGGTAAAAACCATTGCAGCGGCTGAACGTACCAGCTCTCGGAGTCCCTAAGAGGCTCCGTCATCCATCCGGGCAGCTCGATTGGCCGCGGCCGAATATCGTCGCCATACTCATCCCGGACGAGCGGCAATAAATCTTTGAATTTACGTCTCAATAATACGGCTCTGGCTTCCCGATAAGGAAACGATCCGTCGATCTGCAAAGATAAATTGGTTGGCCGCCTGCTGGCGGAGAAGCTGTTGCCCTGAGAATCCTGATAAGGGTGATACTCCATCTCGATCTCGTAGAGCCCTTCCTCCGGTACGTCCAGCTGGTACTCGATCCAGTTCTCCTGGTCGCTCTTCCATATCAGAACGCCGGTTTTTCCTTCGTATGCGCCCGTAGAGGTCATACTTCTGTTCGATTGAGCCGATATCGATGCCCCCGATACCGTTATAGTCCGGGATGCATGCTTGTAGCCCTTCTGCTTCCAATCCGCCAAAACTTCCTGATAATAGGGGCCGAAGTCATCGGTTCGGAATGTGACTATCTCCTTGCTGGCCGCGCTGTTCTCGGCAGCGAGCGGCCTTCCGGGGGACACCGTGCCCGAGGAAACGAGCACAGCCAAAGCGCACGTTGCGGCAATCCATCGCCGCATGAGCCGTTTCTGCATCATACGTCTACCTCATCCTCTCTTCGCTCCTCAATCTATAATCCGCTCGCCCGTATCCCGGTTGAAAAACAGCGCCTTATTCATATCGATGGCAACATTGATTTTCTCATCTTCCTCGAATTGATTGCGGGGGTTGATCCGAACGACCAGATTCGTCTGGCTCCCAATATTAAGATAAAGATATCGGTCCGCCCCCATCAGCTCGCTTAACAGATGAACGCCAGGAATAATCGCTTTCGGAAAGGCATCGAACATGATCGGCTCAACGCTAATATTTTCTGGCCGAATGCCAAGCAAGACGACTCTCTCATTCTTGAGCGAGGCCGCTTTGCCAGGTGGGATTTCCAGCACGAATCGGTTGGTATGAAACTCGAGACGGCCACCTTCGTCAAGCAGCCTGCCTTCAATAAAGTTCATGGGCGGGGAGCCCACAAAACCCGCCACGAACGTATTGGCCGGATTGTTATAAACCTGCTCAGGCGTATCCACCTGTTGAATGACACCGTCCTTCATCACCACGATCCGGCTCCCCATCGTCATGGCCTCTGTCTGATCATGCGTGACATATACGGTCGTAACGCCCAATTGCTTATGCAGCTTAATGATCTCCGTTCGCATCTGCACCCTAAGCTTCGCATCCAGATTGGAGAGAGGCTCGTCCATAAGGAAAACGCGCGGTTCCCGAACAATCGCTCTGCCTAGCGCGACCCGCTGCCGCTGTCCGCCCGATAACTGCTTCGGTCTTCTCCCGAGAAACGACTCAATCTCCAGTATTCGGGCAGCCTTCTTGACGCTGAGGTCAATTTCATGCTTGGGCAATTTACGAAGTCGCAAACCGAAAGCGATATTTTCGTAAACCGACATATTCGGATACAGCGCATAGTTTTGAAAGACCATGGCAATGTCACGATCTTTCGGAGGCAAATCGTTAATGAGCGTATCCCCGATATAAATCTCGCCCTTGCTTATTTCCTCCAGCCCGGCAATCATCCGCAGCGTTGTCGATTTGCCGCAGCCGGACGGACCGACGAACACCACAAACTCCCCTTCTTTTATTTCCATATCGAAATCCTTCACTACTGGTAAATGATCTTTGCCGTACTGCTTGTACACGTGGTTGAACAAAATACGCGCCACCTGTCAACCCCCCTAACATACGAATGAATACGCTTTAAATGTAATGTAACCGGAGCGTATGAATATCGTGTGAACAACCGACGAACAATCGTTTATTTTTTGGTGATCGACATTGCCAAATGATGGAGACGCTGATCCCTAGTCCGAATAAATCGAACTAGAGCGTATAGGCCTTTTCATCCCGCCGTTCTGCACCGTCTATAATTTCCTATACAATAAAAAAAGCAGCAGCAAAGCCGCTAGGGCAGTGCTACTGCTTTTTTATTGGATCAGTTGGATGCTTGGCCATCAAAGCAAATCGCGCAGGACACGGCAGAAGAGCATCTTTCTACCGGATCCTAACTATCTGGGTTGGACAATCGGCGCATGAAAGGGACTTTCGGTAATAAGCCAAACAGAGATCCGTGGTTTCGGGTTTGTTTCTGTCCTATTTGCCATAAGGCACATCCAGGAGTACGTCCACCTTAACCCTACCCTATATTCGAAATCGTTACTCGGCTAACTTCACTCCGCCGCTTCGCATTAGCGTCGCGAGCTTGGCAAGTCCCGCGTCACTTAATTTGTTCATCGGATAATGAGGCTGGCCTTCTCCGAACCCGAGCAGTTGAGGAGCCGCCTTCAACACGGACAAGGAGTACCCTTCCATCCCGAGCGAATCCTCAAGCTGCACGACAAAATCCTGGATGCGATAAGCTTCCTCCAGCCTGCCTGCCTTCACGGCCTCATACAACTGAACCATCTGTTGCGGAATCATATTGCCGACCCCCGGAATTAATCCAGCGGCTCCCATCTGCAGGCTGATTACACTGAGAACTTGAACGCCTTGCAAGACGGAGAAATGCTCCATGTGGCTAGTTAGTCTAATCGTCTTCTGAAACTGAGGCATATTGCCGGAGCTGTCCTTGAAAGCCACGATTCCCGGAAATTGGGCGATTTCATATACCGTCTCGGCGTCAATCGGGTTGCCCGTATAGACCGGTACGTTGTAGACGATAATCGGAAGCTCCGTATTCTCGCGAATGGCGGCAAAATGCTTCACGATCTCCTTAGGTTTGACGCGGAAATAATAAGGGGACACGGCTACAACCGCATCCGCGCCGATCTCCTCGGCTTCCTTCACAAGCTCCAGCACTCTGGCGGTGCTCGTCTCCATGACGCCAACCAGGAAAGGCACCTTGCCCTTGCATCCGTCCCGGATCGCGAGCAATGCCCGCAGCCGCTGCTCTCTGGTCAGCATCGGGGACTCTGCAGCCGTTCCCATCGCAAAAATCCCGTTAACGCTGCAGTCAAGCATATGGCGGATCAGCCCTGTTAACGCTGCTTCATCCACGCTATAGTCAGACTTCAATGGAGTAATGATTGGAGGAATTACGCCTGTCAGCTTCTCAAAAGGTTTCATTTTGTTTCTCTCCTTATAGTTAGTGTTAGTAGGATTTCTAATCATCATGCTCCATGGGAATGCCCCAGTTTGGCCGAAATGTTAGAGACGGTAGCCATCAGCTCGCGAACGATACGCTCTTCGTTCTCTTCCGTAAAATCATGCGCGGGACAGGAGACGCTAACAGCCGCAACAACCTCATCGCGATGGTCGCGAATCGGCGCCGCAATGCAGCAACCGATCATGGACTGCTCTTGCCTGTCTACCGCATAACCGTTCAATCTGACCTTCGAGAGCTCGTTCAAATAACCGGGAACATCCGTAATCGTATTCGGCGTCTTGGGCGCCATCTCGATTCGATGCAGCATTCGCTCAACCTCTTCCCGAGGCTTCCAGGCTGTGAGCGCTTTCCCTAGCGCCGTGCTGTAAATAGGCACCTTCCGGCCGACAGGGGCGCGGCTTATGACCGAGCGGACTCCCTCCCAGCTCTCGATATACACGACTTCATCTTCCGACAATATAGCCAAATGAGTCGTTTCTCCCAGGCAATGGACCATACGCTTCAACTCTTGAGCCGCTACATCGTTTAGCCGTCTGCTCTTGAATAAATAACCTTGAAGCTGAAGCACCTTCATCCCCAGAAAATATTTTTTGCTCTCCGGCTCCTGCTCTACGTAGCCTCTTTGCTCAAGAAGCGATACAAGTCTGTGGGCAGTCGATAAATTCAGACTCTCCCGCTCGGCCAAATCTTTAATGCGGATCCCGTTCTCACAGCCCGCAATCGTTTCCAGCAAGTTCAACGACCGCTCTACGGACTGTACGGAGTAAATTGTCTTCTCAGCCATCGGCATCTCCTCTATTTCATAATATGAGATTTGATTTCACAATATAAATTAATTGTAGATTGCAGGTCTACTTCCTGTCAATCTATTTTCCGGAAAGCTGCTCTTTCTGCTGTACCCTCTGTCATGAATATTCAATCTTGCTAGTTGCACAAAAAAACATCAGGGAAGATCACCCGGATGGTCCTTGGTCGTTGCATTTAGTTAGCGCGTGGGAGGGGGTTCCGACCGTCGTTGGACGCATGTCCTTGAGCTGACCTTATTCCCTCTAC
>NZ_BIMA01000013.1 GCF_004000845.1 Paenibacillus koleovorans NBRC 103111 | reverse complement strand
TGAAATTCATAGGATTGTTAGTTCGAGGATGGATCGGATCTGTCCAAGCTGCTATGATAACGCATAATTTCATCAATATAAATGAATTTAGCCGACTAAGGGACTCTGGCTTCGCCAGGGTTCTTTTTCTTTTTTACAAAAAGAATGGAAAATTACTCTTCATTTCATCTCGCCAAGTTTCGATATATACCTTAGGACTTTCTGACCGGTATCGGCCGATCGGTTCAGAGAGCTCGACAAAAAACCACATGGATGTGGGAAACGAACTTCAGGGAGGAAGTAAGCAATGAGAATTAATCACAACATTGCGGCGCTGAACACTTACCGTCAGCTGACCGTAAACCAAGGGCAAGGCGGCAAGTCGATCGAGAAGTTGTCTTCCGGTCTCCGCATCAACCGCGCAGGTGACGACGCAGCAGGTCTCGCCATCTCCGAGAAAATGCGCGCTCAGATCCGCGGTCTGGAGCAAGCACAACGGAACGCTTCCGACGGTATCTCCATGATCCAAACGACGGAGGGTGCTCTGAACGAGACTCACTCCATCCTGCAACGTATGCGTGAGTTGGCTGCTCAAGCGGCGAACGACACGAACGTAGCGGTCGACCGTCAAGAGATCCAGAAGGAAGTTAACCAGTTGACCTCCGAGATCAACCGGATCGGCAACACCACGGAGTTCAACACCCAGGCATTGCTGAAAGGCAAAAACGCTCCAGTTGTTGAATCCGCAGCTACGCTGAACACGGTTAAAGCCGGCGTTAAAGGTGTTGCGGTTGGACAAGTTTCCGCTCTGGAAACTGTCGCAACTTCCGTGAAGGTAGAATCCTCCTCAGCTTCTCTGCAAGCTTCCACTAGCAAAGCTACTGGCAGTGCTTCCGAGATCACAGAGAACACGCAATCGATCAAAGGTGAGAAAGCTACTGTTAACCTGTCTGTTGGGATCAGTGTGCAAGCTTCTGAGAACGGCACAGACCTGAACGGTAAAACCGTAACTGTACGTCAAGGTACGACGGCAAGCGAATCTTCCCGTTTGGAAATCGATGGTCAAGGCAACTACATCTTCACTATCGGGCAAACAAGCAGCGGCGACTCCCGCGCTCAGAACCTGGGCACCTTGTACAACGAAATGAAGTCGGCTATCAGCAACTATTCTTCGTCCACAGGCTTCACTTCCACGAACAAAATCTCGGTTGTTGAACCAGCTTCGCAAATCACGGGCCAACCGGTTACGGTTCCAGTTGCTGGCGACAGCGGTACCCTGGCTGACGGCGTTGCTGAGCAAAACGGCAACTACGAGTTCGAGTTGACAGACGTGTTTGAAGAGGCTGGCGACACGATCACGATCGGCGGTCAAAAGTTCACAGCTGTTCTGTCCGGTGCTAATGCTTCCAAAGGCGAGTTCAACATTGGGAACATCGAAGCTACGCTGACTGGTGGTGAGAGCCTAACAAAGACTAACCTTACTAGTATCGCAACAGGCTCGGTTGTAATTAATGTCGGGGGTACGGACTTCACAGCAAATAATGCTTTACTTGATGTAAACTTTGCTTCCACGGATGACATGGTTACAGCTATCGGAAATGCAGTTAATGGTGCAACAAAGCTTTCAGATGTCGCAACAGTTGCTCTGGAGAATGGCAAGCTTAAGATTACTGCCAAAGATCCTCAAACTCAGCCGATTACTTGGACCAATACTAGCGCAACTGCTGCTGAAGTGAAGGCGATTAACGATGCATATGGTATGAATACCGTTGCTCAAGTCACAGGTCAAGCTGTTGTTGTTGACACAGGAATGGCAGCCAATGCAAGTGCAGCAAACGACTTTGCGGGTGAGATTGCAGCATGGAATACAGGTGCTCTTAATGCAGCTTTTACAGACGGTGCTGCTGCAACTATTTCTTTTGGCGGGGTCACTGTTACTATCACTGGAGTCGATGACTCCACTACTGCAATATCGAATGCTGACTCAGACTCCGTAACTTTGAACTTGAACACAAAAGCTGGTGGAGCCTATGACACACTTACCGAGCAACTTGATAAAGTTGTAGAGGCGTTTGAAGCCGTTCAAGCAAAAGGTGGTTTACAGGGATACACCATTGAAAAGAATGGTACGAATAATGGATTAAAAATAACAGCTACGTCTACTGGTGCTTCCACAGCTGCTGTTACGGTCACTGGTGATCATGGTGCAGGTGCCCTTACTGTTGCTAATGCTGGTACCGCTGCTCAGCAACTGGATACCAATGGTGGTAACACTGGGGTAGACGCCATCCACAGCAACACTTCCATTACAATTTCTGTTGATGGTAAAGATTTTGTTGTAGATAGCGCTGCGCTGAGAACACTTAACTCTTATTCGGGCACTGTTAAATCCTTTAGCTATGATGAAGATGACATGCTGGATTTGATTAAGAACGCAACCGATAAGAATGGCTATAAGCTTTCTGACTATGCAGATGTAAATCTCCAAGACCCTGGTGTGACTGATAAAATTCAAATCACGTCCAAGGATGGCCAGCCTACTTCGAGTGTACAATTTACAATTAATGCTGGTGTAAGTGGTGATGTGGCTAGAATTCAAGGTGTTCTGGGCATCAACAATTTTTCAAGCGATGTTGGAGCTGATGCTGTATCCAGTAGCCGTTCTATCGAGGATCAGGCAAAGAGTATTGCCGCAGCTATCGCGGCTAACTCGACTTTGGGGGGAAGGTTTGAATATGCCAATGTAAGTGGCGGGACAATCAACCTCACAGAAACTAATAATCAAGCAACCGGGCAAGTATTGGATCAACTTTCTGTTGCAGGTTCTGGCGCAGACGATAAATTGGTTGTAACAAACAATGGTGGCCAAAATCTTAACACGGTTAATATCACTCGCGCACTTGCCCAAAATGCCATCGCTGCAACAACACAAGTTCAGTCTGATGGTGAAACTTTGGATATTTCATCTGGAACAAGCGCTAATCAAGCAAATCGTGCTAATGGCGTGAAAGTAGAGTTGAAGGCCAATACTACTAATGAGCTGAATGTTTCTTATAAAGATGGTGTACTCTCAATTAACATGGCTAACGCGACTGCTTCCAAAAACAGCGCTTCTAGCATTCAGTCAGCCATTCGTGACCTGGGAACAATTGATGGAATTGATTTCTCGTCTTGGACGGCTTCGTCAACTGGAACTTGGGATACGGACAACAAAGCAAATGACATCGAAGTTGCTGCTGCAACACTTTCCGGCGGTCAAGCGAAAATTGTTGAGAACGAACTCAGCGTTACAGTAGACAAGGGCAACCTTACGATTCACCTTTCCGCTGAGAGCGCTCGTGAGAACACGGCTGAGAAGATCCAAAAAGCGGTTCAAGCACTGGGTGAATTCCATTACTTCGATGAAAATGGTTCGTTCACTTCCATTGACTTCAGCAAGTATGAGTTCTCCGCTCAAGGCGGCTGGGACACAAATACGGTTGGTAACTCCCTTGTTAAAGACAGCGACACACTGGTTGGCGGTACTAAGGCAGTTGAAGGGAAATACTCCTTCAACGTCGACAAAGCATTCGCTGCCGGCGACAAAGTGGAAATCCACGGTCAAGTGTTTACTGCAGTTACTGGTGTTGCTTCCGCAGCTAAGGGCGAGTTCACGATTGATGCAGGCAGCGTAAACAACCAAGCTGCAAGCTTGATGGCTGCGATCAACCTGTCGTCCTTGAAAGACAACTACAGCGCATCGGTTAGCGGCAGCAAAATCACGCTGACGGAGAAAGTCGCTTCCGGTGAAGACCTGAAAGCAACTGACCTCGATGTTCGCGGTACCGGCACTCAAGGCGAGTACAAGATCGCCCAAGAAAGCCTGTTGACGAACGGCGCCAAGTTCATCCTGGACGGTCAAGAAATCTCTGTCTCCAACAAGAACCAACACGTTGGTTATGCGAATGGTACAGCTGTCAAAGAAGCTGCCACTGTAGCCGACCAAACGAAGGCTCTGGCTGACGCGATCAACTCGAACGCCAACCTGAAGAACAAGTATACGGCTTCCGTAGGCTCTGACGGTTCTCTGACCCTGAAGCAATCGGAAAACTTCGCGTCCGGGACGGCGCCAGCCGCTTCTACGAAGAACTCGCCGCTGGGTGATTTCCAAGCGACGTTCCAAATCGGCGCGAACAGCGGTCAAAGCATGACGATCACTGTAGAAGACATGCGTGCGAACGCTCTGGGTATCAGTGGCGACGGTTCCGTAGGCACAGTGAAGGCCAACAACGGTTCGGTAGCTTCCTATACCGCAATCGCTAACGTGAACAGCGGTTCCGACAACAAAAATGTCGAGTTCGCGCTGGATGTAACGACAAGCGAGAAAGCTTCGGCTGCGCTGTCCATCATCAACGACGCGATTGAGCGCGTCTCCGCTCAACGTTCCCAATTGGGTGCGTTCCAGAACCGTCTGGAGCACACGATCAACAACTTGGGTACTTCGGCTGAGAACCTCGTCGCTTCCGAGTCCCGGATCCGTGACGTAGACATGGCGAAGGAAATGATGGAGTTCACGAAACAAAACATTCTCTCCCAGGCCGCTCAAGCGATGTTGGCTCAAGCGAACCAACAGCCGCAAGGCGTGCTGCAGCTGCTCCGTTAATCGTAGTCTTCATCCCGGGGGGCTCTAGTATCGCTAGAGTCCCCCTTTTCTCTAAACTAGAAAGCGAGGAATCCTCATGACGACTAATCATCCCGAGCTGACCGACCAGACGATCGCCTTGACGGACACATGCTTGGAGGGTTTGACCCATATGCAGTCCCAACTCGAGCAAGGCCTTCACGAAGCGTCGCTCCGTTTGTATTGCAATGTGCTGGAAGCGGTTGTGCAAGTAGAAGCTTCCGTAAATCTCGTTCTGAAGGAAGAAGAGGAAGAGGGCCAATTGGACCGCTGGGCCGAAGTCCGCGATCAATTGAACGCTCGTCTGGCCGAGATGGCGGATTCTTTCCAAGCTTACCGCTGGAACGATATTCTTCCCCAGCTCCAACGCGTACTTCCTGAATTCAAGATTTGGCAGCAAACCGTCTATGAATATATGAGTCCAAAATTTTTAGTGTGATGAGGGATGAGCATGACGACGAAATCCAAGACGCGCCAATACCTGGTGCCTCAATATATGAAGGATTTCCAATGCATCGGTGCGGCCTGCGAGGATAGCTGCTGTATTGGTTGGCGTGTGAATATCGATGAATCGACCTATAAGAAGTACGTCAAGGTTCGCGACGAGCACCTGACCCCCATCATCGACAAGCATGTGACCCGCAATCGTTCGAATCCGACGCCGGGCAGCTATGCCAAAATTCGAATGGGCGCCAAAGGCGCGTGTCCGTTTCTCAGCGAAGAGAAGCTTTGCGGTATCCAAGCGAAATTGGGAGAAGAGTATCTCTCCAACACCTGCTCTCAGTATCCACGGATCAACAATGCGGTCAACGGCGAGCTGGAGCGCTCCGCTACGACTTCTTGCCCCGAAATCGCCCGCCTCGTTCTGCTGAATCCGAACGGAATTGAGTTCGAGCAGCATGAAGAGGAAGCGACGTCCCACAATATTGCGATTAAGTCGTTGCAAGCTGATAGCCCCGCCCATGTTCACAAGGCCCAGCACTACTTCTGGGATCTGCGCATTATGAGCATTCAACTGCTTCAAAACCGCTCCTACCGCCTCCATGATCGTCTTACCATGCTGGGCATGTTTCTGGGGCGTGTACAAGGCTGTGTAGATCGTCATCAATCGCATCAAATTCCGAAGGTCATTGAAGAATATACCGCTATCGTCGACCAAGGGTTGCTCCGCGAAGAGCTGGACAAGATCCCAACTCAAATTGCCGTTCAGCTTCTGCTGGCCAAAGGAATTCTCGACCAACGTTTCCCGCATGGAGTCAACAGCGATCGATATTTGAAGCAAATCACCAAGTTCCTGTTCGGGCTTGCCTATACAAAAGAGTCGACGGTCGACGAGTTGAAGGAGCGCTACACGGAAGGCTACGAAAAGTATTACGCTCCGTTCATGGATGCGCACGAGTATATGCTAGAGAACTATCTGGTGAATTACGTCTACAAAAACCTCTTCCCGTTCTCGGAGAAGGAAGTCCACGAGTCCTACACGATGCTCGTCATTCATTATGCGATGATCAAGCTCATGCTGATCGGGATCGCCCGCCATCACAAAGGCTTGAACGAAGAGCTGGTTGTCGAGTTGATCCAATCGTTCTCCCGTACAATTGAGCATAGCAGCGCCTATCTGGCCAAGGTGCACCAGGCTCTGAAAGACAACGAGCTGACCAGCATGGCTTATATGGCCATTCTCATTAAAAATTAAATTGACAGCTGCCCGGGGCCCTCTAAACAAAGAGGATTTATTTTCCGATATATAGGGTAATATGTCCATTCTTCGATGGGAGGCCGGAAGCATGAGTACGAATATTCCGATTGGAGGTAACGGAGGACAACCTAGACTCGATCCTACCAAGGGAGCAGACGTACCCGCATCGGCGCCTCCGCAGCCCAGCAAGATTCCAGATAAACCGCTTGTCGAGATTTCGAATACACGGGATATGAAGAAGGCCGAGTACAAAGGCGCGCATATCTCGATCAGCGACGAGCAGCTCATCCGAGCGATTGAGAAAGCGATGAAGCAAATGCAAGGGCCGGATACCGTACTGGACTTCTCGGTCCATGAGAAGACGAAACAGATTATGGTGAAGGTCTTGAACAAGGATTCAGGCGAGATCATCCGTGAAATTCCGCCTGAGAAGCACCTCGATTTCGTCGCCAAGCTCTGGGAAATGGCGGGCATCATCATCGACGAACGCAGGTAGAGGAGGAACTACGGTATGGTTACAAGAATCGGCGGTCTAGCGACCGGCATGGATATCGATACGATGGTATTAAAGCTGATGCAGGCGGAGCGTGCGCCGCTCGACAAGCTGAATCAGCAGAAGCAGTCCATTGAATGGAAGCGCGACAGCTATCGCGAAGTGTACAGTCAATTTCTAACGTTCCGGAACTCGGCGTTCGATATGAAGCTGCAATCCAGCTATCTCGCCAAACAAGCCACATCGGACGACGAAACAGCCGTCTATGCGAGCGCAACTGCGGCTGCCGTCGAAGGCAACCACGAGATCAAGGTCACGCAGCTCGCGAAGTCCGCCATGTTGAACTCGGGCTCGGCGCTGGGGGTAAACAACCGCTCGGCGACCATGTCTCAGCTCGGACTTGCCGCAGAATCGACGCTTACCGTTGCTGGCGAACGGGGCGTGACGGCGATTCAAGTGAAGCCGACCGACAAGATTTCCGATGTAGTGGCCAACATCAACAACAAAGCTCGACTTACCGGCGTCACCGCCAGCTATGATGAAACGCTGGATCGGTTCTTTTTCAACAATGCATTGACCGGAGCCGACTCCAAGATTGAGATCAAGAGTACGAATGCCGCCCTGCTCGACACGGTCATGAAGCTCCCGGGCTCGGCCAGTCAAACCGGGAAAGGGCAGACCATCACCATGGGCAGAGCTTATGCCGGCGGATTGTTGGACAGAGTTCTGACAAAGCCTGAAGGAAGCACTAGCCCTCTGCCGGATCAGAAGCTGCGCTTGGTCCACGACAACATGACCTATGACTTCGTCATCAAGGAATCGACCTCCATTGGCGATCTGATCGACAGCATCAACAGCTCGGATCTGGGGAAACTCGGCGTGTCCGCTCAATTGAACTCCGACAACAAACTGGTGATATTCAATCCGGATGACGACAAGCCCATTGAGTTTCAGGAGATTTCTTCGGGCCCTCAGCTGGATGATGTAGACCTGCTTGTAGATCTGGGTGTCTTGACCAGCTCCGGGACCAGTGCGATTACATCGGTCTCCAACCAGGACTATTCCAAGATCACGGTCAACGGCATCAACGCGAATATTGAATATAACGGAATCCCCGTTTCTTATAAAACGAACAGCTTCGAGATCAACGGCGTCAGCTTTACGGCCCGGAACTTGACCAGCCAGGCGGTGAAGATCTCGGTAGCCAACGATACGGACAAGGTATTTGCCAATATCAAATCGTTCGTCGACAGCTACAACGCTTTGGTCGAATCGGTCAACAAGAAAACCAGCGAAGCTCGTTTCCGGGATTTCCTGCCGCTTACGGCCGAGCAGCGCAAGGATATGAAGGAAGACGAGATCAAGCGCTGGGAGGAGAAGGCGAAGAGCGGCTTGCTGAAGAGCGACACGATTCTCACCGGCGCGCTCCAGAACATGCGCAATTCGCTTAACAATGCTATTGGCGGTTTGCCGGCGAACAGCCTCAATCAACTGCTCCAGATCGGGATCAAGACCGGGAACTACATGGAGCAAGGCAAGCTTTATATTGATGAGACGAAGCTGCGGAAGGCGATTGCCGAGCAGCCGGATCAAGTCATGGCAATGTTCACCGCGGATGACAAGGACAGGAATACCGATCGTGCCGACGGGCTGGCCGTGCGGATGTACGATCAGGCCGAACGGATCATGAATCAATTGAAGGAAACGGCCGGGACCAGCCTCAGCGGACCGACCGATTACCTGCAGGGCAAGGAGCTTCAACGGTTGGAGGATCGGATCAAGGCGATGACCACCCGACTGACGGCTGTGGAAGACCGCTACTACAGACAGTTTACGGCGATGGAGAAGTACATCAATCAGTTGAATTCGCAGAGCGCATGGCTGGCGCAACAATTCTCAACAAAGCAATAAGATGGAGGGGACCGGTCCCATGTATCAACAGCAAGCGCAACAAAGCAAGTATTTCGAGAACTCCATCCAGACGGCTTCCAAGGAACAGCTGCTCATCATGCTGTACAATGGGGCGATTCGGTTCTGCAAGACCGCCATCGAGGCTATGAAGCAGCAGCGTTACGATGAAGTGCACACGAATATTGTCAAAGCGCAGAACATCATCTCGGAATTTGTCATCACCTTGGATCGTAATGCTCCAGTTGCCGATTCCCTGCTTCAACTGTACGACTACTATAACCACCTCCTGGTGACGGCGAATATGAACAAGGACACCGCTTCAATCGAGCAAGTCATCGGCTTCCTGACCGAGATGCGCGACACTTGGGTGGAAGCGGCCAAGCTGGCCAAGACTGCGCCTGCACCTGCCGGAGTCAAGCATGTCTGAGGATTGGACTTGGCTGTACGAGACGACCCGTACGCTGGCAGAACGCCTGCCGTCGGCGAGTTTCGAGGAGCTGGTGGACTACATGGAGCGTCGGGAAGCCGTCATCGCTCGTCTGCAAGCGCAGCAAGCCGTTCCGTCTGAGGCAACGAAGCGTTTTTTCGACATCGCCCAGTTTCAACAGTGGGATCGTCTCGTTCTCGCCAAGCTTCGACAGATGTCGAAACAAGCCGAGCAGGAGCTCGGGAAACTGGCGGCCGGCAAGCAAGTGAAGTCGGGCTACGAAGCCTATTCGACTCAAACGAGTTTCTTTTTCGATTCCAAAAAATAAGGATACACACAGAGAAGGCCTCCTGTAGATTTTTTGCGGGAGGTCTTTTTATAACATGGACAACCTGGTGGGTATAGAAGATAATTGGAGTAAGGGAGTGATCGCGGTGAAGGAACAATTGGATTTGATTATGATTCAATTGAAGGAATTAACTCAAATTGTGACTGCTGTTCGAGATCGGCAGGATGAAACGGATGCCAAGCTGGAAGCGTTGGCGATGGATGTGCACGCTCTGCGAGGAGACATGACTCAAGTTCAGCAGGATCTATCTGAAGTCAAACAGGATGCTGCCGGCTTCAGAGAAGAAATGCAGCAATTCCGCAAGGAGACGAGAGCCAATTTCCGCAAGTTGGAGGGCCACATGAGTATGTGGGACCATGATCCGGACAATGCCATAGAAAGGATCGAACAACTGGAATCCCGATAAATTTCACTCATTTCCGCAGTCAAGCTCACCTGGAACTGTGAACAACAGCCTGTGGATAATGTGCATAACTCTGTGAATAAGTAATGAAAACAAGCTTTCATCTTGTTGACGTTTTGTAAATAGCCAAATTTTCTCGCAATTTCGACAAGCCTAGGCTATTGGAATCATTTGGACGAGGGGGCTTGTTTTTGAATTGACAGGATTTGACCGAGAATGATATATTCGAAATGTGGGTGACCACAGTTATTTGAAGATGAAGGGAATGTTCTGCATGCAAGGTAAAGTAAAATGGTTCAACGCTGAGAAAGGTTACGGGTTTATCGAGCGCGAAGACGGAGGCGACGTATTCGTTCACTTCTCCGCGATCCAATCCGATGGTTTCAAGACTTTGGAAGAAGGTCAAGCGGTTGAATTCGACATCGTAGAAGGCGCGCGCGGACCTCAAGCAGCTAACGTAACCAAACTGTAATCATCATCCGGCGTGAACCGCTGTCCAATAGATGGTTAATAGTAACGGTAGCTCACCAGCACCCCGGAACCCCGGGGTGCTTTTATGTGTGCGCGCTGCGCATGGCGACAAATGTCAGAATATTAATAAAATTTTGAATTATTATAAAGTTTTTTTGAAGGCTGTCCGGCAATATGATATAATGTAAGTACGAAAGGAGCTGTTTACGCTATGAATATTCAGATTCGTGGTCAACACATTCTTCTTACTGACGCGCTTAAAGAGTACGCAACCAAGAAGATCGGCAGGCTCGAACGGTATTTTGAAGCTCCTCCCACCTCAGGCGTCCATGTGACCTTGAGCGTTTCCAAAAATCTGCAGACAGTCGAGGTGACGATCCCCCTGCCAGGCGTGCTGCTACGCGCAGAAGAACGAGGCGAAGACATGTATGCTTCGATCGACCTGGTCACGGAGAAGCTAGAGAGACAGATCCGCAAGCACAAAACCAAAGCCAACCGCAAATTCCGCCAAGACGGCAGCATCAAGATGCTGTTCCGCGAAAGCTACGATGGTGTAGCGGCTGCAACAGCAGTACGCCATATGGAAGATGAGGATGAGCTCGAACTCGTACGAACGAAGAGGTTTAATTTGAAACCTATGGACATAGAGGAAGCGATTTTGCAAATGAACATGGTCGGCCACAATTTCTTCGTCTTCGCCAACTCGGATTCCGAGAAGGTCAATGTCGTCTACCGGCGCAATGACGGGAAGTATGGATTGATCGAGCCGAACGCGTAAGTAAGCCTTCCCCGCAAAACGCTTCTCCCCAAACGAACACATACTCGGAAAGCCTGACTTCGCCACGCGCGAGCTCGGGCTTTCTTCATGCTGCAGCGAAACCTCATGAAACGCCGCCCGTATGTATAAAATATGGATTGTTGCCACGCCCCGAGCAAACTGTTACAATTTATGCAAACCGTTTTACTCGTACTTTTCTATACCGAGAAGCAAGCTTGATTGATGCCATTCATGTAACGAAAGGGGTCTGGCCCATGTTAGGACTCGTGAAAAAAATATTCGGCGACTCAAACGACCGGGAAGTCAAACGATTGATGAAGGTCGTGGATTATATTAATGGTTTGGAGCCTTCGTTCAAGGAATTGTCGGACGAGCAGCTAAGCGCGAAAACCGCGGAGTTCCGTTCGCGTCTGGAGAAAGGCGAAGACTTGGACGATCTGCTGCCGGAGGCGTTTGCCACGGTGCGGGAAGCGTCTTGGAGGGTGCTGAACAAACGGCATTTCGACGTGCAGCTCGTAGGGGGCATGGCGCTCCACGAGGGCAAAATCGCCGAGATGAAGACCGGGGAAGGGAAAACCCTCGTCGGTACGCTGCCTGTGTACCTGAACGCCCTGAAGGGCAATGGCGCACATGTCGTGACCGTCAATGAATATTTGGCACAGCGCGACAGCACGGAGATGGGCAAGATCTATGAATTTCTCGGCATGTCCGTTGGGGTGAACTTGAACAGCCTGTCGCACGAGGCGAAGCAAGCGGCCTATGCCTGCGACATCACGTACGGCACGAACAATGAGTTCGGCTTCGACTATTTGCGTGACAACATGGTGCTGTATAAGGAGCAGATGGTGCAACGGCCGCTCCACTATGCGGTCATCGACGAAGTGGACTCCATCCTCGTCGACGAAGCGCGGACGCCGCTTATCATTTCCGGACAAGCCGCCAAGTCGACCGACCTCTACTACACAGCGGACAAGTTCGTAAATCGCTTGAAGGAAGAGGAAGACTACACCATCGACATCAAGATCCGTTCGGTGAACTTGACCGAGTCCGGCGTAGAGAAGGCCGAGAAGGCGTTCCACATCGAGAACCTGTTCGACCATTCGAATATTACGATCAACCATCATATCACGCAGGCGCTCAAGGCGCATGCAATCATGAAGCGCGACGTCGACTACGTCGTCCAGAACGAAGAAGTTATCATCGTCGATGAATTCACCGGACGTCTCATGGTCGGCCGTCGCTACAGCGACGGGCTGCACCAAGCGATCGAAGCCAAGGAGCAGCTGAAGGTCCAGAACGAGAGCATGACGCTTGCGACGATCACGCTGCAGAACTACTTCCGGATGTACCGCAAGCTGGCCGGCATGACCGGTACGGCGAAGACGGAAGAGGAAGAATTCAAGAAGATTTACGGGCTGGAAGTGGTGACCGTGCCTACGAACCGTCCGATGGTCCGTTCCGATATGCCGGATATCGTCTACAAGAGCGAGAACGGCAAATTCCGAGCGGTCGTCGAGATTATAGCGGAGCGACACAAGAAGAACCAGCCGGTGCTGGTCGGCACGGTGTCCATCGAGAACTCCGAGAAACTATCCGAATTGCTGAAGAAGAAGGGCATCCAGCACAAAGTGTTGAACGCCAAGTTCCATGCGGAAGAGGCGGAGATCGTGTCCCGTGCGGGTCAGCCGGGCTCGGTTACGATCGCCACCAACATGGCCGGTCGCGGTACCGACATCGTGCTGGGCGAAGGTGTAGCTGATGTCGGCGGGCTGCATATTATAGGTACGGAGCGCCACGAGAGCCGCCGGATCGACAACCAACTGCGCGGCCGTTCCGGTCGTCAAGGCGACCCGGGCTCTACGCAGTTCTACTTGTCCATGGAGGATGAGCTCATGCGCCGTTTCGGCTCGGAGAACATCATGGGCATGATGGACCGCATCGGCTTCGAGGAAGACCAGCCGATCGAGAGCCGCCTCATCACGAAGGCGATCGAGTCGGCCCAGAAGCGCGTCGAAGGCAACAACTTCGACATGCGGAAGGTCGTCCTCCAATACGACGACGTCATGAACCAGCAGCGCGAGATTATCTACAAGCAGCGCCGCGAAGTGTTGAACTCCGACAATATCAAGGAGATCGCGCTTGGCATGGTGATGCCGGTCGTGGAGCGCATCATCGCGGTTCATTGTACCGATGACCAAGTGCCGGAGGAATGGGATCTCGACGCGATCGTGGAGTATGCGAACTCCACGTTCCTTCGGGAAGACCAGCTGACCAAGGAGCAGCTGTGGGGCAAGGAGAAGGACGAGATGATCGAGTACGTCCAAGGCCTCGTCCGCCGGCTCTACGACGAGCGCGAGGAATCGATCACGCCGGAGATGATGCGCGAGTTCGAGAAGGTCGTCGTACTCCGCGCCGTGGACAGCAAGTGGATGGATCATATCGACGCGATGGAGCAGCTGCGTCAAGGGATTCATCTCCGCGCATATGGCGGCACGGATCCGCTTCGCGAATACCAGTTCGAAGGCTTCGCGATGTTCCAAGAGATGATCGAGCACATTCAAGAAGAAGTAGCCAAATATATCATGAAGGCGCACGTGGAGAACAACCTCGAGCGTCAAGTCGTAGCCGAAGGCCAAGCGGTCGACCACAAGCTCGAAGCCGAAGGCCGCCGTCCGACCGTCCGCGACGAGAACAAAGTGGGCCGCAACGATCCTTGCCCATGCGGCAGCGGCAAGAAGTTCAAGCAGTGCCACGGCAAGTAAGGCGCGACACGGATAATCAACGGCTAGGCCAGGGTCTGGCCGGCCATGGATAAGGCATTGGCCCCCTTTCCAGGGGGCTTCGTGCTGTTCCAACCAATCCTTGATGAGGTGAGCTAACATGCTGGATCCGGAAATAAAGCAGGATTTGCGCGAAGCGGCGAAACGACTTCAAGACCTTAGGGGGTCTCTTTGACTTAGATCTGAAGCTCGAGCAAGTCGCGAACTTCGAAGAGAAAATGGCGGCGCCGGACTTCTGGGACGACAACGAGAAGGCGCAGCAGACGATCGGCGAGATGAACGCGGTCAAGTCGGTCGTCGACGAGTTCCAAGGGATGGCCACGGAGTACGACGACATCGAGATGATGCTGGAGCTCGCCGAAGAAGAAGGCGACGACTCGATGGCGGGCGACCTCACCGCGGCGATCAAGGCCCTGTATGAGAAGCTCGAAGGCTTCCAGCTTAAGCTGCTGCTCAGCCAGCCCTACGACAAGCTGAACGCCATCCTCGAGCTTCACCCGGGTGCGGGCGGCACCGAGTCGCAAGACTGGGCCGACATGCTGCTCCGCATGTACCGGAGGTACGCGGAGAAGAGCGGCTTCAAGGTCGAGGTGCTCGACTACTTGCCGGGCGATGAAGCGGGCGTGAAGAGCGTCACGCTGCTCATCAAGGGCTACAACGCCTACGGGTACTTGAAGGCCGAGAAGGGCGTCCACCGTCTCGTGCGCATCTCGCCCTTCGACGCCTCCGGTCGCCGCCATACGTCGTTCGTCTCCTGCGACGTCGTACCGGAGATCGAGGACGACGTCGAGGTTGACATCCGGACGGAAGACCTTAAGGTCGACACGTACCGGTCGAGCGGCGCCGGCGGGCAACACATCAACACGACCGACTCCGCAGTCCGGATCACGCACATGCCATCCGGCATCGTCGTGACGTGCCAGACCGAGCGGTCGCAGATCAAGAACCGCGAGCGCGCGATGAAGATGCTCCGCTCGAAGCTGTACGAGAAGAAGATCGAGGAGCAGCTGAAGCACCTCGCCGAGATTCGCGGCGACCAGTCGGACATCGCCTGGGGCAGTCAGATCCGCTCGTACGTGTTCCACCCGTACAGCATGGTCAAGGACCACCGGACGCTGGCCGAGACCGGCAACGTGCAAGCGGTCATGGACGGCGAGCTGAACCCGTTCATCGACGCTTACCTGCGGGCGCAGATAAATCCAGGCCACCCTTCATAATTCGCGGGCATACAGCTTATCCTACATACAGAGTGTAGGATATTCTTTTTTTGCCGGAAGGAGGGGATCTTTATCAACATGAGAAAGAAGAGCGAGCGCCGCAAAAAGCCGTGGATTCGCCTGGGCAGTCCGCTCCACCACGTGTTCGAGTACGCGCTGCTCCTCGCAGGCAGCTTCCTGATCGCGTTCAGCTTCAACGTGTTCCTGAACCCGAACCAAATCGCGTCCGGCGGCATCTCCGGCATCTCGACGATCATCCAGGACTTGCTCGGCATCGAGCCGGCGATCGTGCAGTGGATCCTAAACATTCCGCTATTCATTCTGGGTCTGCTGCTGCTAGGCGGCCAGTTCGGCATGAAGACTGCGGTAGGCTCGGTGGTGCTGCCATTTTTCGTGCTGCTGACCCGAGAGATTGAGCCGTTGACGAATAACGATATTCTAGCTACCATATACGGGGGAATCGGTGTCGGAGCGGGGCTCGGCATTGTCTTCCGCGGGCGCGCGTCGACCGGCGGACTGGACTTGGCGGCGCAGCTGCTGCATAAATACACAGGCATTGGCTACGGACTCGCAATCGCCCTATTCGACGGCGCCGTGATTGTCACGGCGGGTATTATTTTTACACCGGAAAAAGCATTGCTGGCCCTCATCGGCCTGTTTGTGACCACCAAAACGATCGACGTCGTTCAATTGGGCTTCCGTTATACGAAGGTGGCCTTCATCATCACGCGCGAAACGGCGAGTATCCGTCAGGCGGTGCTCTACGATCTCGACCGGGGCTTGACCGAATTGTCGGCACACGGGGGGTATACGGGAGAAGCGCGGCCGGTCCTCATGGTCGTAGTCAGCCAGACGGAAGTGACGCGGCTCAAGGCGCTGGTGAAGTCGATCGACCCGGGGGCGTTTGTCATTTTGGCGGATGCGACGGAAGTGTTGGGCGAAGGGTTCAAGCAGTAAAAAGCAGTAAATTTTCCGTTGAATTAATATTCTTCTAGCCGTATAATAATACATATGTTTTGAGGAGGTACGGACTTATGCCAAATTCGAAAGTAAGAGCCGCCATCTTAGGAGCGACCGGTTACGGCGGCGTGGAGCTCATTCGTTTCTTATTGAATCACCCTAACGTGGAGATCGGCATGGTGCTGTCTTCGTCCAACGCGGGGGCGCCGATTGCCGAAGGGTATCCCCACCTGAACCAGATCGTGCTGGAGCGGCTGGAAGCGATCGATGTCGACGTGATCAAGCAGAAGGCGGACGTTATTTTCCTGGCGGCGCCGCATGGGGTCAGTACGGAACTGACGCCGCAACTGCTCGATGCAGGGCTGAAGGTAATCGACGTTTCCGGTGACTATCGACTGAAGAACGGCGAAATTTACGAGAAATGGTATAAACACAAACCGGCGGATCCGGCGTACCTCGAGAAATCGGTGTATGGCTTGTGCGAGGTGTTCGGCGACGATGTGCATGGTGCGGACCTGATTGCCAATCCGGGCTGCTACCCTACAGCAACGACCCTCGCGCTGGTGCCTCTGGTAAAAGCGGGCTGGATCGACAACAACTCTATCATCGTTGACGCTAAAACAGGAGTTTCGGGAGCCGGCCGGGGGCTTGGCTTAACGTATCATTTTTCCGAAATCAATGAAAACATGCTCGCTTACAAAGTGAATAAGCACCAGCATACGCCGGAGATCGAGCAAGTGCTGACGCAAGTGGGCGGCGGAGAAGACATTACGATTACGTTCACAGCGCATCTGATTCCGATCACGCGGGGCATCCTGGCTACATGCTATGCAACGCTTAGCGAGAAGCGGACCGAAGAAGAGGTGTTCGAGCTGTTCCGGCAGTTTTATGAAGGCCGTCGGTTCGTGCGGATTCGGGAGAAGGGCAAATACCCGGCGACGAAGGAAGTGCTGGGCTCCAACTATTGCGATATCGGCATCTCCGTGGACGAGCGGACGAATCGCGTAACGGTGGTGTCGGTCATCGATAACCTGGTGAAGGGCGCGGCCGGGCAAGCGGTGCAAAACTTGAACCTGATGATGGGCTGGGACGAAACAACCGGGCTGCAGCTGTCTCCGGTTTATCCATAAATTGTGAAGAGGATTGGGTGAGGGGAACGATGGCGCAGCAAGGTCAATTTACAGTAGTAGAGAATGGGTCGATCACGACACCGAAAGGGTTTCGTGCAGGCGGCTTGCATTGCGGGTTGAAAAAGACGAAGCGCAATGACCTCGGCGTCATTGTGTGCGAAGTGCCGGCAGCGGCGGCGGGCGTGTACACGCTGAATGCGTTCCAGGCGGCACCGCTGAAGGTGACGCAGGAGAGCGTGGCGGCCGAGGGCAAGCTGCAGGTGATGCTCGTGAACAGCGGCAACGCCAATGCTTGCACGGGCCAGCAAGGGGAAGACGACGCGCGCACGATGCGGGCGGAAGCGGCCAAGGCGTTCGGCGTGCCGGATCACTATGTGGGCGTAACGTCGACGGGGGTTATCGGCGAGCTGCTCAAGATGGACCGGGTCGTGCCGGGCATCGAAGGACTGCCGGCGGTTGTGTCCGCGGATGAAGAGGGCGGCGAGCAGTTTTCGCAGGCGATTCTGACGACGGATTTGGTTAAAAAGGTGGTTTGCGTTGAGCTGACGGTTGACGGTAAAACCGTACATATCGCCGGTGCAGCCAAAGGCTCGGGCATGATTCACCCGAATATGGCGACGATGCTCGGCTTCATGACGACGGATGCGGCGATCTCCTCGGCCAACCTGCAGAAGCTGCTGAACCGCTCCACTGACATGACGTTCAACATGATTACGGTGGACGGCGATACGAGCACGAACGACATGGTTGTGACGATGGCGAGCGGCCTGGCCGGCAATGAGCCGCTTGACGCGGAGCATGCGGATTGGGCGGCCTTCGCAACGGCGTTCCAATACGTCGGCGAGTACCTCGCCAAGGCGATTGCCCGCGACGGCGAAGGGGCGACCAAGCTGATCGAGGTGACCGTAGCGAATGCAGCGTCTGAGGACGCTGCGCGTGCGATTGCGAAGACCGTCATCGGCTCGAGCTTGGTGAAGTCGGCTTGTTTCGGAGCGGACGCCAACTGGGGACGCATCATCGCCGCTGTCGGCCGAGCCGGTGTTCCCGTGAACGTAGATACGGTCGATATTCGACTCGGCGACATCTCCGTGCTGGAGCAGTCGCGTCCGGTGCCGTTCGACGATCCGAAGGCAACGGAGTATCTTAAGGGCGAGCTCGTGCAAATCCATGTGAACTTGAACATGGGCGGCGCAACGGCAACGGCATGGGGCTGCGATCTGACATACGATTATGTGCGCATTAATGCCGCTTACCGGACTTAGGGCGAGAAGGAGCAGGACATAGATGAGCAAGAAACGTTGTTTTGTAATGAAATGCGGAGGCAGCACGCTGACGGCGCTTCCCGCCTCGTTCTTCGACGACCTGCGTACGCTGCAGGCGGATGGCATGATTCCGGTCATCGTACACGGCGGCGGGCCGGCGATCTCCGATATGCTGGGCAAGCTCGGCATCGAGACGGAGTTCGTCGGCGGGCTGCGCAAGACGAATGAAGCGGTGCTCGACGTGGTCGAGATGGTGCTGGCGGGGCAGATCAACAAGGAGATCGTGCGGCGCATCCAATTGGCGGGAGGCAGAGCGCTTGGCTTGTCCGGCGAGGACGGCCACTTGATCCATTCTGTGCCGGTGGCGAATGCGGCCGAGATCGGCTACGTAGGCGACGTCACGCATGTGAACGGCTCGCTCGTGCAAGGGATCGTGGACCTCGGCTATATGCCGGTCATCGCCCCGATCGGGCTGGACGATGCCGGTCAGCGCTACAACATCAACGCCGACACGGCGGCAGGCGCGGTGGCTTCGCATATCGGCGTGGAGCGGATGATCGTGGTGACCGACGTGCCGGGCATCATGAAGGAGATCGACGGCGTGAAGCGGGTGCTGCCGGTCGTGACGGTGGCAGAGACGGAAGAGATGATCGCGAGCGGTGTCATCTACGGCGGCATGATTCCGAAGGTGCGAGCGGCGACGCAGTGCATCCAGGGCGAAGTGCAGGAAGTTGTTATCGTAAACGGCAGCGAGCCGGGCATTCTGAGTCGGGTTCTGAACGGCGAGACGATCGGCACGCGAATTACACGGGGAACGGAGTGAGGACGAGATGAGCAGCCAGAAAGAAGAAGGGCAAGGGCAAGGGCAAGCCGGGAGCGCTTTGTTCCCGACGTACGCCAGATTCCCGATCACCATGGTGAAGGGCGAGGGCAGCAAGCTGTGGGACGACCAAGGCAACGAATACCTGGACTTCGCGAGCGGCATTGCGGTTACCAACTTGGGGCATTCCCCCAAGCAGGTTCGCGACCGCCTCGTTGCGCAGCTCGACGAGCTGTGGCATGTGAGCAATCTGTTCCATATTCCGAACCAGGATCGGCTGGCCGTGCTTCTGACGGAGAACAGCTTCGCCGACGCCGTGTTCTTCTGCAACAGCGGCGCGGAGGCGAACGAAGCGGCGATCAAGATCGCGCGGCGCTACAATGCCAAAGTGCTGGGCAATGATCGATACGAGGTGATTACGTTCCAAACTTCGTTCCACGGCCGCACGCTGGCTACTTTAACGGCGACCGGGCAGGATAAAGTAAAGGAAGGCTTCCATCCGTTGCCGGTCGGCTTCGTGCATGCTCCTTACAATGATGCGGAAGCGCTGCAATCGTGTGTGACCGACAAGACTTGCGCCATCATGCTCGAGTTTGTGCAAGGCGAGGGCGGCGTCATCCCGGCTACGCCGGAGTTCGTGGCGGAAGTGGTTCGCCTGTGCGAGCAGCATAACCTGCTGCTGATCGCCGACGAGATCCAGACCGGCATGGGCCGGACGGGCAAGCTGTTCGCCTACGAGCATTACGGCGTAGAGCCGGACATCATGACGCTGGCCAAAGGGCTCGGCAGCGGGTTCCCGATCGGCGCGATGCTCGGCAAGGCGAAGCTGCGCGAGGCGTTCTCCGCCGGCAGCCACGGCACGACGTTCGGCGGCACGCCGATCGCGACGGCGGCGGGCATCGCCACGATCGAGACAATGCTCGAGGAGCGGCTGTCCGAGCGTGCGGCGGAGCTGGGCGACTACATCCAGGCACAGCTGCGTGAGAAGCTCGCCGGCAATCCGCTCGTGAAGACGGTGCGCGGCCTCGGCTTGCTCATCGGTATCGAATGCACGGGACCGGTAGGCGATTTCGTTTCCACTATGCATAAGCGTGGTCTGATCATCATTTCGGCGGGACCGAATGTCATCCGCCTGTTGCCGAACTTCTACGTGAGTGTGGAAGAGGCCGATCGCGGTGTGGGGATTATTGCAGGTGTGCTAGCAGAGCAAGCGGCGCTTGCTGAAGGTGCAGCAACGGCCAAGAATTAATGAAGAAAGCGAGTGATTAGCAATGACCGAAGCAACAATGGAAGAAATGGCGACCAGCCTGAAGGGCAGAGACTTCCTATCGCTGGCTGATTATACAGGAGAAGAGCTTCGCTACTTGATCGACCTGTCGATCCGGATGAAGAAGCAGCACAAGGCCGGGGAGATCGTTCAGCCCTTGAAGGGCAAGACGCTCGGCATGATTTTCGAGAAGTCGTCCACCCGGACGCGCGTGTCGTTCGAAGTCGGGATGTACCAGCTCGGCGGGCATGCGCTGTTCCTGAGCAAAAACGACCTGCAGCTCGGCCGAGGCGAAACGGTGTGGGATACAGCGCAAGTGATGTCCCGCTACCTGGACGGCATTATGATCCGCACGTTCGCGCATCGCAACGTCATCGAGCTTGCCCGCGGATCGACCGTGCCGGTCATCAACGGCTTGTCCGACCTCGAGCATCCCTGCCAAGTAATGGCCGATTACCAGACCGTTCTGGAGCATAAAGGTCGCCTCGAAGGCATCAAAATCGCCTATATCGGCGATGGAAATAATATGGTACACTCCTTAATGATAGGCGCGGCCAAGCTCGGGATGCACATCGCCGTCGCTTCTCCGGAGGGCTATGAGCCCGATGCGGACGTGACCAAGGTGTCCAAGGAGAATGCCGCTCAGTCCGGCGGGACCGTCCTCGTCTGCCGCGATCCGAAGGAAGCGATCGCAGGCGCGGACATCGTGTACACGGACGTATGGGCGAGCATGGGCCAAGAGGAAGAGCAAGAGAAGCGGATCAAGGCGTTCCGCGGCTACCAGATCGACGAACAGCTGGCGAAGTACGCGAAGAGCGACTACTTGTTCATGCACTGCCTGCCGGCGCACCGCGGCGAAGAGGTGAGCGAGGGCGTCATCGATGGCGACCAGTCGATCATTTTCGACCAGGCGGAGAACCGGTTGCACGCGCAAAAAGCCATTATGGCTGCCACAATGTAAGATAAAGGGGAAACGAACTCATGGCTAAGGATAAAATCGTTCTCGCCTATTCGGGCGGATTGGACACTTCGGTCATTCTGACATGGCTGAAGGAAACGTACGACGCGGAGATCATCACGTTCACCGCGGACATCGGGCAAGGCGAAGAGCTGGACGGCTTGGAAGAAAAGGCGCTCAAGACCGGCGCTACGAAAGTATACATCGACGACCTGCAAGAAGAGTTCGCGCGCGACTTCATCAACCCGATGTTCGCGGCCGGCGCGCTCTATGAAGGCCAATATTTGCTCGGCACGAGCATCGCGCGTCCGCTGATCGCGAAGCGCATGGTCGAGATCGCCCGCGCCGAAGGCGCCTTCGCCATCGCGCACGGCGCGACCGGCAAGGGCAACGACCAAGTGCGCTTCGAGCTGACCGCGGCGGCGCTGGCGCCCGAGCTGTCCGTCATCGCGCCTTGGCGCGACGAAGTGTTCCGCGAGCAGTTCCCGGGACGCGCGGAGATGATCGCCTATGCCGAGAAACACGGCATCAACGTCACGGCGAGCGCGGCCAAGCCTTACTCGACGGATCGCAACCTGCTGCACATCAGCTTCGAGAGCGGCATGCTGGAGGATCCTTGGTTCGATGCCGCGGCTGATTCCAACAAAGACATGTACGTACTGAGCGTAGATCCGCAGGATGCTCCGGACCAAGCTGAATATATAGAGCTCGAGTTCGAGAAGGGACTTTGTGTAGCCGTTAACGGCGAGCGCATGATCCCGCTACGCATCATGGAGACGCTGAACGAAATCGGCGGCAAACACGGCATCGGCCGTGTCGACATGGTCGAGAACCGCTTCGTCGGCATGAAGAGCCGCGGCGTATACGAGACGCCGGGCGGCACGATCCTGTTCACGGCGCACCGCAAGATGGAGTCGCTCACCATGGACCGCGAAGTGATGCAAATTCGCGATTCCTTGATCCCGCGTTATGCGTCACTCGTGTACAACGGCTTCTGGTTCGCTCCGGAACGCCTGGCGATCCAGGCGCTCGTCACCGAGAGCCAGAAGAACGTCACCGGTACGGTTCGCCTGAAGCTGTACAAGGGCAACGTGCAAGGCGCCGGCGTGAAGAGCCCGGTCAGCTTGTACAACCCGCATATCGCGACGATGGAAGCCGATCCGACCAAAGCATACGACCAGAACGACGCCACAGGCTTTATCCGCTTGAACGCGCTGCGGTTGAAAGTAGCCTCCGGCGTACACCAGAATTCGCAGTCATAGGCAATACATCAGAATGGGCCGCGCATAGCGGCCTATTTTTGGGAAGAGCGGCTCGATGGGCCTGCGGCGATGGCCTATAGAGGAATAGAAAGAAGAAGGAGTGGGGTTATCATGTCTAAACTGTGGGGTGGACGGTTCACCAAAAAAACCGATCAGCTCGTAGAGGAATATACAGCTTCCATCATGTTCGACAAGGAGCTGGCCGAGGAAGACATCCAAGGCAGTCTCGCGCATGTAGCGATGCTGGGCAAACAAGGCATCTTGCCGCTGACGGACGTCGAGAGGATTCAGGATGGGCTGCTCCGCGTCATGAACCGCATTCGCCGAGGCGAGCTGGAGTTCTCCGTCAGCGATGAAGACATCCACATGAACATCGAGAAAGCGTTGATCGACGATGTAGGCCCTGTGGGCGGCAAGCTGCATACGGGACGGAGCCGCAACGACCAAGTGGCGACCGACATGCACCTGTACTTGCGCAAGCGCGTCGTGGAGTTCGTCGGCATGCTGGTCAAGCTGCAGGAGGCTCTCCTCGGCCAAGCGAAAGCGAACCTCGAGACGATCGTGCCAGGCTACACGCATCTGCAGCGGGCGCAGCCGATTCTGTTCGCCCATCACATGATGGCGTACGTCTCGATGTTCGGCCGCGACGCCGAACGGTTGCAGGACAGCTACAAGCGGATCGACATGCTGCCGCTCGGTGCCGGCGCTCTTGCGGGCACGACGTTCCCGATCGACCGGCATTTCGTAGCGTCCAAGCTCGGCTTCGGACGGGTGTACGAGAACAGCCTCGACGCGGTGAGCGATCGTGACTTCATCGTGGAGTTCCTGTCGAACGCTTCGATGATCATGATGCATCTGTCGCGTCTGTGCGAGGAGATCGTCATGTGGTCGAGCACGGAATTCCAGTTCGTGGAGCTGGACGATTCGTTTACGACGGGCAGCAGCATCATGCCGCAGAAGAAAAATCCGGATGTGGCCGAGCTCGTGCGCGGCAAGACCGGTCGGGTGTACGGCAATTTGGTCGGCATGCTGACCGTGTTGAAGTCGCTGCCGCTGGCGTACAACAAGGACATGCAGGAAGACAAGGAAGGCATGTTCGATACCGTGAAGACGCTGCAAGGCGCGCTGCAATTGCTCGCTCCGATGATCAGCACGATGAAGGTGAACAAGGACCGGATGCGCCAAGCCGTGAATCAGGACTTCTCCAACGCGACGGACATCGCCGACTTCCTGGTCAACAAGGGCTTGCCGTTCCGCCAAGCGCATGAAGTCATCGGCAAGACGGTGCTCTACTGCATCCAGAATCAGAAATATTTGCTCGACCTGACGCTCGAGGAGTTCACGCAGTTCTCCAAGCTGTTCGACGAGAACATCTACAAGGTGCTGCAGCCGGAGAATGTGGTCAACGCCCGCAACGTCTACGGCGGTACGGCGTCCAACCAGGTGGCGGATGCGATCGGCCGTGCGGAGCTGGAGTGGCAGAAGACGCAGGCTTGGGTCGAGTCATTTGCGGAGAAAAGCAAGTAAGAGGGTTGTTTCTTTGAGCATAGGAAGTGCAAGGATAAGGCGAAATTACGCGCTCCGTGTGGAGCAGTGATTTCGCCTTTGTGCTGTTACGCCGAACCGTACCATAAGTAGGGCGAACCACCAGACAACTCATACGTAATCAAAAGGTTGTTTGCTCTTTAATGGGGCAGACAACTTTTTATATAAAAACGTAATTTCTTAAAATTAATAAATTTAAAGTTTGCAATTTCGAAAACGATCTTATATAATACATATATAAACAATAAAATTTAATTTCAGAAAGGCACAAATTCATATGAGAAAACTAGAGGATATGGTTGAGTTTGTGAGCGGGTCGCCACAATTTAGGATTAAAGAAGTAACTGATGGTACAGCGCCACTTTACACCTACTATGGACAACCCGATCTTGAAGCGGATTTGGTGGGTATTGCTTCTAGTGGTACTGACGGCAAACAAGTGCGAACCTTTGATAAGGTCAATACGCTATGTCAAGGTGATGTTGTTTTCAGTTTGGTATCGGGAAAATCTACTATCGTTGGTGTGAAGCAGCAAGGGTATCTATATACACAAAACTACGTCAAGTTAGTGGCTGGCAACAAGGTGGGTTCCAAATATCTTGTTTTCTTGCTTAATGAAGATCCATTCATCAAGAAACAGTTTCAAATGGGTTTGCAGGGTTCTCAAGTTCTAAAATACACGCTGAAACAAGTGAAAGAACTTGAGTTGCCGGATCTGCCAACAATGGACAAACAGCGGATGATCGGTGAGCTCTATTTCAATCAATTACGGTTGGAAGCATTAAAAAATAGAACGGCAAATTTAGAAACGGCTATAGTGCTGGAAAAGCTAAGGAGGGCAAGCTATAAATGACCGAGAATCAATTTGAAACAGAAATAATTCAATACCTTACGAGTGGCACAATTTCCAAACAAGAACATCTTGAAGGGATAGCTGACCTTGTTGTCAAAGAATCAACTTTTGATTATGTAGTGAAAACCAAGCTGTGGAAATATGAACCCAATATTAAATCTACAGAACAGCTCTGGGATAATTTCAAGGCGATTCTGGAGCAACACAATCAAAACACGCTAGAACATCCTTTAAGTGTTGTGGAATTTAATCAAGTGAAGAAGATTATCTCTGGCATTCAGACACCTTATGAAGCGGGGCAGTTTTTGTATGGGTTAAATGGGGTGTCGCAAATCGAGATAGATTTAGACGATGGACGTCATGTATTCCTTACTGTTTTTGATCAAAAACAAATAGGGGCAGGGGATACCGTTTATCAAGTGGTCAATCAAATTGAACGACCAGCTGTGATTACAGGAAAACTAAATCGCCGTTTTGACACGACTCTTTTGATTAACGGTCTGCCAATCATTCAAATTGAGGAAAAGTCTAATACGCGTGATGTCAATGAAGCTCTCAATCAAATGAAACAATATGCGGATGAAAATCAGTATCGTGATATTTTCTCGACTTTGCAGATTTTGGTGGCTATCACACCAAACAATGTGAAGTATATGGCTAATACGACGCCAGATAAATTTAATAAGGATTTCGCTTTTAACTGGCAGCGCAAGAGTGACAATACCATCGTACGTAATTGGAAAGAATTTGCGGACTCCATGCTTTCGATTCCAATGGCACATCAAATGGCTACCAACTACATGATTCTGGACGGCACAAAGAATAAACAAATGCTGAAAGTGATGCGTCCTTATCAAGTGTATGCGACACAAAACGTGATCGAGAGCTTGAAGCGCGCTGATTTTGAACTCGGTATGAATAAAGTTGGGTATATCTGGAACACGACTGGGTCGGGTAAAACCATTACAAGTTTCAAAACGGCCTGGCTTGCAAGCCGTATGCCTAAAGTAGATAAGGTTGTCTTTGTGGTGGATCGAATTGCCTTAACCAAGCAAACCAATGAAAATTATAAAGCCTACGACCCGGATGCGACAGAAGACACATTTGGCAGCGTTCAAAACACAGATAACACAAGCGATTTGAGTCGCAAGCTTAAAAGTAAAGCTAATAGTATTATCGTGACGTCCGTTCAAAAACTGGATACGTTGGTGAAACGAAAATCTTTTCAAGCTCCAGACAAGAATATCGTGTTTATCGTGGATGAGGCACACCGTTCGACAGGTGGCGACTCCTTTGACAATATCCAGAAAGCCTTCAAGAAGTCGGCCTGGGTTGGTTATACCGGAACACCAATGTTTGATGAAACCACCACGGGGCTTCGAACGGAAGATATTTTTGGTCCGCTTCTACACGCATATACCATTCGTGAAGCGATCGCTGACCGCAATGTTCTAGGCTTCAAGGTCGATTTCGAGACAACGATTGATGAGATGAAGATGAAAGAACAATATCTTCCTGCATTTTACCGTGAACGTTATCCCAAATGGACGGAAGAACAAATTCAAAAGAAAATCAACAATCTCTCTCAAGAAGATATGGATGATGCTGTTGAGCCTAGTTTCTACGATGAAAATATAGATCACATAAAGCTCGTCGTAGAAGACGTTTTTAGGAATTGGCGCAACCGTTCTAATGAAGGCAAGTACAATGCTTTGTTTACGACTCACGTGGGCGGCGGTAAAGCAAGCACGCCAATGGCGATGATGTATTTTTATGAGTTTCAACGCGTTAATGAAGAAAATAAGAAGAACGGTGGACAGACTTTAAAAGTTGCCGTTACGTTCAGTCAAAATACCTCGAATAATGATAGCATGCTCGCTACAAATCAAGGTTTGTTCGATGCCATCAAAGCTTATAATGCTGAATACGGCACATCGTTCGGGATGGATGATGTTTCGGGCTACACACAAGATGTGACTTCGCGCTTAAATAAATCCGCCACAAATGGGAAATTTCTTGATTTGGTGATTGTGGTGGACCAATTATTAACGGGATTCGATGCACCTGAACTGAATACGCTTTATGTAGATAGAACCTTGAAAGGCGCTGGGTTAATACAAGCTTATTCACGAACGAATCGGATTGCGGATATGCAAGAGAAACCATGGGGACGTGTCGTTAATTACCGTTGGCCAGCGCACAACGAGAAATTGATGAATAAAGCGCTTGCCATCTATGCGAATAAAAACTCAGCCAAGTTGTCTGATGATGAACAACGCGAGTCTAATCAAAAAGACGGGATCATTGCTGAACCGTTCGAAGATGTGTTTAACGAAGTGAAGCAGGTTGTTGAGAAATTAAGCAGCTTGACGACTGAATTTCAACAGTTGCCACCATCAGAGAAGAAAAAGGACGAGATGCTTGAGTTGCTCCGTGAATATAACAGAGGGATGGCCAAATTAAAGCAATACGATCCCGAAGAATTGGATGGCGAGAAAGTCGGATTTAACTATGACGGTCCAGACGAGTTAGTAGAGAAGCTAGGGATGACTTCAGAGCAAGAAGTCATGCTGACAACTGTCTTAACCAATGAACTTAAGTCGCATATTGCTAAGGAGAAGAAAATCCCTCTTTATCAAATCGAACTGCGGATGACACACGTGAAAGATGTTAAAGTAGATTATGATTATCTGACTGAACTCGTAGAACAACTATTGAACCAGGTTCACGAACGTAAGAATGAAGAAGCCAAAGAGACGCAGGAGAAAATCAACCAATTTGCCAATGGGTTGGATGATCGCAGCTATGCGACTAAGATTGTGAATGCGGCGGCTGCCATTATCAAGG
Organism: Paenibacillus koleovorans NBRC 103111; assembly: GCF_004000845.1. GTDB lineage: Bacteria > Bacillota > Bacilli > Paenibacillales > NBRC-103111 > Paenibacillus_AA > Paenibacillus_AA koleovorans. The sequence continues at coordinate 67,646 of NZ_BIMA01000013.1, read as the reverse complement.
GTCACTTTCCACCTGCAGGCTCTGACTTCAAGTATCCGGTGAAGCTAATTGACAGCGAACAGATCATCCAGCAGGCGAACAACGTTAGCCTTGATCGCATGTTTCTTGACTTCCGCGTGAAGTGGGGAATTACGGATATTATCACTAGTAGCGGGATGCGTGAGTTGTTTAGCCGTCATCGCTACGGCTTGCAAGACCTGGATGATACCGGTCAAATCCGTGATATTATCGCTAAAGCAAGCTCTGACTATATGACACTTGCTCATGATGCGGAAGTGCAGTCTTTGCCTAGAATGAAATATCGAAACGGTCTGCGCGAGGCGATTTACAGACTAGCGGATGAATTGGTGGAAAACTAGATTGTGGTAGGAGTAGTCTTGTTCCAACTTGGAAATGATGAGGAGAACAGAAATGAGTGAAAAGAAAGAAAATGTACCTAAAATAAGGTTTCCTGGATTCACGGATGCTTGGGAACAGCGTAGCTTGAGGGATTTAATGATTTTCTCTAATGGTATAAATGCCCCAAAAGAAAATTATGGTAGGGAAGAAAAATGATAAGCGTTATGGATATCTTAGCTAAGGAGTCACTTACGTACGAAAAAATAAGAAATTCTGTTAGTGTTGATAACAAAATAGAAGAAAAAAACAAAGTCGAGAATGGTGATCTAGTTTTTGTTCGTTCTTCTGAAGCTTCTGAAGAAGTTGGATGGGCAAAGGCTTATTTACAAGATGAGTATGCACTTTATAGCGGTTTTTCAATTCGAGGAAAGAGAAAAAATAATTACGATCCTTACTTTGTAGAACTTTCATTAAATAACGTTAATAGAAAACAGATTGAGAGTAAAGCAGGTGGGAGCACGCGTTTCAATGTTAGCCAAGAAATATTAAATAGCATTATTATTATAGAACCCAGTCTTGATGAACAAGTGAAAATCAGCAGTTTTTTTAAGCACCTTGACCACCTCATCACCCTTCATCAGCGTAAGTTAAATAACGTGAAAAATTTGAAAGCCGGGTTGCTTCAAAAAATGTTTCCAAAAGAGAGGAATGAATTTCCAGAAGTTCGTTTTCCTGAATTCACTAACGCTTGGGAACAGCGTAGGTTGGGGGAACTATGCAATGAGTTTCGCAGTGGAGAGTTTATCAAGGCTTCGGATATTTCCACATTAGGCGATTATCCGGTTTACGGAGGAAACGGCATCCGAGGGCATGCGAATGCCTACAATCATGACGGTGAATTTGCACTTATCGGTCGTCAAGGAGCCCTGTGTGGGAATATGCAATATTCCTATGGAAAGGCTTATTTTACGGAACACGCGGTTGCTGTAAGTGCAAATAATGAAAACGATACTCGCTTCTTATATTATCTATTTGGAAAAATGAATTTGGGTCAGTATTCTGGTCAATCAGCGCAGCCGGGATTGGCGGTTGGGAATCTTATTGAGTTAAAAACACTGGTGCCAATAAAGGCCGAACAATCAAAAATATCAGTACTATTTAGCCGGCTCGACCACCTGATCACCCGTCATCAGTGTAAGCTGGAACACTTGCAAAAACAGAAGAAAGCATTGCTTCAACAAATGTTTGTTAGATGGGAGGACTAAGTTATGACTTTAGAAAACAAATTAGGGATTACCGATTCTTCGGAGCTTGCTCATGTTGAGGAAAAATTCGGCAAGAAAAAAGCTCTTGAAATGTTTGAATCGGGTTTGCTGGATACATTCGAAGTCGGAACATTTAAGGCATTATCCGAAATTCATAAGTGTCTGTTCGGAGAGATTTATGACTTCGCGGGAAAAATACGTGATGTAAACATAGCAAAGGGCGGATTTCGATTCGTACCCGTTATGTACCTTGAGGTTGCACTTGATAATATCGCAAAAATGCCGCAATCAAACTTTGATGAAATCATAGAAAAGTATGTCGAGATGAATGTGGCTCATCCCTTCAGAGAAGGAAACGGAAGAAGCACAAGAATATGGCTTGACACCCTATTGAAAAAAGAAATAAAGCAAGTTGTAGATTGGAGCAAGGTTGATAAGGAAGATTATCTACTTGCCATGGAAAGAAGCCCCATTAAGGACGTTGAAATCAAGGTTCTCCTTAAAGCAGCGCTTACCGATAAGATCAATGACCGTGAAGTTTACATGAAGGGCATCGACGCAAGCTATCATTATGAGGGTTACAGCGTATATAAGACGGAAAATCTCAAAAATGAGTAGTAAATTTGGCGATTGCATATTTAGGAGGACAATATCAACATGAGTAATAATCTACAAATCATTACAACAAAACTGTGGGCGATGGCAAATGAGCTTCGAGGAAATATGGATGCCGCAGAATATAAGAACTACATCTTAGCCTTTATGTTCTATCGTTATCTGTCCGAACATCAAGAACGCTATTTAGTTGATAATAATGTTATTGATGTTGCCGTCGGAGAATCGATCAATAAAGCCTTTTTAGAACAAGCAAATGGTGACGATTTGAATGACTACTTGGAAGACATTTCTTCTAGCCTAGGTTACGCCATTGCACCGCTTGATACATGGGGATCTTTAGTCGAAAAAATCGAGAATAGTATGGTGATTCCAAGTGATTATCAAACGATTTTTGATAATTTCAATAAGAACGCTGAATTAAACAAAGAGGCCGCGAAAGATTTCCGCGGCGTGTTTAACGATATCAACTTGGGTGATTCACGTCTCGGTTCTTCGACGAATGAACGTGCAAAATCACTTAACCGGATTGTAAAGCTTGTTGATGGTATTGATTACAAAGGTGAAGATGGCAAAGATATTCTTGGCGCGATCTATGAATATCTAATCGGTCAGTTTGCAGCAAGTGCAGGTAAAAAAGGCGGAGAGTTCTACACGCCGCATGAAGTTTCTATCATTTTGGCAAAAATCGTAACGAATGGTGTAGAAGAATCGGATAAGACTTTTGCGGTGTATGACCCGACTTGTGGATCGGGATCACTGCTGTTAACCGTTCAAGGGGAACTGCATGGTGGAGATAAGCCAGGGGCGATTAAATTCTTTGGTCAAGAAAAGAATACGACAACATACAACTTAGCTCGTATGAACCTGATGATGCACGGCGTATCATTTAACAACATGACGCTGTCTAATGCCGACACACTTGAAAGCGATTGGCCTGATGGACCGGATGCAAAAGGAATGGATCACCCACGCTCTTTTGACGCGGTGGTTGCGAACCCTCCTTATTCTGCTCATTGGGACAACGGCGAAACAAAACTGAAAGATCCGCGTTTTGGCGAATACGGTAAACTCGCTCCAAGAACCAAGGCAGATTATGCATTTATTTTACACAGCTTGTATCATCTGAATGATACGGGAACTATGGCGATTGTATTGCCGCACGGTGTGTTGTTCCGTGGTGCAGCAGAAGGTGCGATTCGCCAAACCATCATTGAGAAGAACTACCTTGATACCGTTATAGGGCTGCCTGCCAACTTGTTTTACGGTGTAAGCATCCCGACTACGATTCTCGTATTTAAGAAAAATCGCAAAACAAAAGATATCTTGTTTATCGATGCAAGCAACGAATTTGAGAAAGGTAAAAATCAAAATAAACTTGCAGATAACAACATCAACAAGATTATTGAAACTTACCGAAATCGTGTGGATGTAAATAAATATGCTCACGTAGCATCGCTTGAAGAAATCAAAGAAAACGAGTTCAACTTAAACATTCCTCGATACGTGGATACATCCGAAGAAGAGCAAACCATCGACCTGGATGGAGTGTTGAAGCTATTAGAGCAGGACAAGCAAGAAATCGCTGATCTTGAGGAGAAGATCAATGAACAGTTGAGGATCTTGGGTGTTAATGTGTAAGAATTGTTAGGAAAGGGTCAAGAGTTTTATTTCTTGACTCTTTTTTGCTTTCGTTTGGGAACAGCATTGATTGGAATATATGATGGTGACATATAAAAAGTAGGGGGAGGGATGTTTTGAACAAGTAAGGCGATCACAAGGCGATTATTGTCGCTTGGTCAATTAGATACCCTCTCGGTGAAGGTTGGCCCGAAGGAAGGCCGTTCCGCATGAAGAAGAAATTTCGCCGTTAGAGCGATACGCCGAACCGTAACGTAAGTAACGGCAAGTGGATCGGGCGACATTCTGACTTTCATTTCCGGGAAAAGGAACCGTTGTTTCCCTCAAGATTCCTTTTCGTCGTATTGGGTAAGGAATCGTCAATCTGTGCAAAGAATAGCAGCGGCTGTCCTGATATTCTATAAAAGCAATGCATTCATAGAGAAGAAAGAGGGGGCTGAATGTTGAAAAAGAAATATCGTTTACATGAACCCTATGATTAACTTGACTCTTGCAAAAATATCGCCACACCCGATTCCCAGATAAGGGAGATATCCCAATTCTCCAGCAGGCCGTAAACACCCGCCTTCCGAGCAGCACCACGCAATTCCTGAATCATGCGCCCATGCAACGTCTGCGGATGCAGATGATCATGCACCGATATCCAAATAGAAGGAGCCTATCATGCCAAAGAGAAAGTTCACAAAGCCAATTTCGCCTGTAATCGATATTTTTCCCCAGCTGTGCCTAGGCCGCTATACGCTGAATACAATTGGAGACGAATTGGATCTTCTGCAAGGGCTGGGCTTCAAGCGGGTGTATGTTGTTGCGACACCTCCCGGTTATCCGATGTTAACTGTACCGTTGCTTGATGTCGTGAATCCGCTTTATGCAGCGGGGCAATATGCGCTGCAATCGATCTTGACTGTAAAAGATGCCAATTTTGCCTATGCATATGAAGCTCATAAAAGAGGGATGGAAATCTTTGCGATCATGAAGCCTTATGAAGGCGGGGGCTGCTACACGATCCCTCATGGCAAAACCATGTTGCTGAAAGAACGTGGGGTCAGTTGTATAGGCGGAGAAAGACAAGGCCTTGATGCGTTATTGTCCGAGCATCCTGAATTCAGGGTGAAAAGCAAGCCTATTCCTGATTATGAAGCCAAAATCTCCCGGACAATCGCAACCATCACGCTTAGCTTTATGCTGGATCAAGTGGAGATCGATCCCGGTTGGTTCGGACCGCCAAGCGAGGCTCATCTCAGGTATGTGGACCGGATGTCTGCCGTCAAGTCGGATGAAACCCTTGAGACTCACCCGCTCAAGGAGCGAATTAAAATATGGACCAGCTATGATAATGGGTCGTATGAGCCTTATGAGGGCGAATACGTCATTGAAGAGCAACTAAGGCAGGAGCGAATCCTTGATGCCAACAGGCAGCCTGTCTATGAAGGGGAAAGCCGTTGCCGGCAGGTGACGATCTCCAAGCTGCATATTCCTTCCGATGTCCCTTATGTGGCGGTCACGCTTGATGCGGATGAGCAGCATTTGGTCACGATTCCTTTCTCGATGATCCAAATGTGGGCGGAGAATGGAGAGGAAATACCAAGTACGAGCTCAGGTTATGTGCGGAACCGAGCAACCGAAGCGGACAAACAAACCGAGCAAATACCGGAAAGGGATCAATGGTTCCTCCAGACATTCGCCACTGTCGGCGAATTGGCCAATTTAGTTAATGTCATTCCAGGCAGCGACTTCCGTAAGGATGGCTTTGAATTCGACAAATATGGTCCAGGCATCCTGTCAAATGCAGGGTGGCAGTCTTCCAGGGTGTACGGTCTGGCCAGAGGCAAGTTCCAATATATGAAGGGCACCCATTGTGAAGCGTATCCGGAGGTACGTGAGTATTGGTTGGAGCATGTAAACAAGCTGCTTGCCATGGGCTTTGATGGTATTGATATTCGTCTGCAGAACCATTCCGGCCAAATTAGCAATGATATGGATTTTGGCTACAATGAGCCTATTGCCGAGGAATACCGTAGAAAGCATGGGGTTAATATTTACACCGAGCAAGCCGACCCGCTTGAGCTTATGAGAATTCGCGGCGATTTCTTCGCCCAGTTTGTGGAGCAAGCCTCCCAGCTTATACATGACAAAGGCAAGAAACTGCAGATGCATTTTCACGATTTTTATCAAACGGAGGACAGCAGAGCTTATAGTCATTGGACAACGCCGAAGATTATCGTGGATTGGAAACGTCTGATGGATTGCAGTGATGAAGTAACGATCAAAAATGCTTTCAGGGGATCGTATAATCAGATGCTGGCTGACGAAATCAAACAACGTGCCAGAGAGCAAGGGAAGCCAGTCTGGGTTCATGCCTATATCCACCAGGGCAATGATATAACCGATGAATTTTTCCATGCAATAGAGCAGGATGAGGCTGTTGCGGGAGTGCTGTTATACGAAATGCAGGATTATCGATCGTCCACATTCAGGAATATTGGTCTGATTCAGATCGGTGCAGACGGCAAGGTAACTTCCAATACCGAAACGTTGGAGCGATTGAATAGCATCATCCATTCATAAGGGAGGTTGACCATGTTCAGGGGATCTCATTGAACGATAAGACACGAAATTCCATATTGGATCGTATCCCTCTTAAGTAGACACGAAGGAATAAACCCCTCAATGTAAACCTGGGAGGGATTTTTTATGGGAGTGGGGGATGGAGAAAAAGGGTTGATGTTGGGAATACTCAGAGCTATGATAGCTACTGTAATAGCAGTCAGCGGTAAATTCATTAAAGGGGATTGATGTGCATGTTTGATGTATTCATAGCCGAGGACGAGCCCTGGATTCGCAGCGCGATTGTGGAAATGGTGGAGAATGCGGAGGGGAATTACCGGGTGCTAGGGGAGGCGGGAAACGGTGAGGAAGCCTATATGCAGATGACGGAAACCTGGCCGCACATCCTGATCACCGACATTATGATGCCGAACAGAGATGGATTATGGCTGCTTCAAACCATCGATAACCACAAGCTTCCTATCGCTTCCATCATATTGAGCGGACATGATCAATTTGAATATGCTCGAGAGGCGATGCATTTCGGGGCATTGGAATATTTATTGAAACCGCTTTCAGAAAAACAATTGCATATGGCGCTCAAGAGGGCGGCTGACCATTATCATTCCTTCAAAGAAATTCACGAGCATTGCATAAAAATCCAGCATTTCATGGATGCATGCCTGATGCTGGAATCCGCTGAGCTGGTTAAGGAAATGCAAAAAATTCTAAATGGCCTCATGAGGCTAAAAGGAGCTTATACTCCTCATCGGTGCGGTTTGTTGAAGCTTTATGCCAGAAAGTGGATGGATCTGTTTCATGCAGATGAGAATTCCAACGTTCTTCCGCAATTTGACCCCTTGGATGATTCATCCGTTCGTGAACACTTCCAGGCACTAGCCGAGCGATGGCTGCAGCAAAGCGCTTCAACCAACCAAAGCGTGAAAGCGGAAATACAAAAAGCGTGTGAATACATTCACAATAACTATATGCATAATATCACCTTGAACAAAATGGCTGCCATGACTCATTTAAGCCCCTCCTATTTTCGTTTTCTAATCAAACAGCATACAGGGGTTTCTTTAATCAACTATTTGAATAACACGCGAATTGCCAATGCCAAGAAACTGTTATTGGAGCCCGATATCAAGGTTTATGATGTCGCCGAGATGACAGGTTTTTCATCCATTCCTTACTTTAATCGAACCTTTAAGAGCTTGTCCGGAAAAACGCCGAATGAATACCGGAAAAGCCTGGGGCTAAAATGATGGATAGGAAGCTAAACATCTCGATCAAACAGAAGATGATGATCGCTTTTTTTTCGCTTAATCTGATCACGCTCGTGACCATGTTTATTTTCTCGCAATACTATTTCAGCGGGGCAATCAAAACAGAAACGTTTCAATTCTCCAGACAGACTTCTGACCGTTTGAACAATCACATGGATTTGTATTTTCGGTATTTGGCTCAGTCCACATACAGTTTCTTCAGAACGCCCGAGGTTCAACAATTTTTGCGTCAGAAATCCGCGAATTCGCAGGAGTTAATTCAACTGGATAAGCTGATGGGCATGATCATGTCCAACTACTTCCCGGAAATTGCGGGTATGTTCCTATTGTCCGAAGAAAAGAATCTGGTGACTTCAATCGGAATCTCTACATCGTCCGTGTTTATGAAAGAACCCTGGTATACGCAAAAACTGACGGACAAGCTGGAGGTACTGCCAACCCATAAAGTGCAGTATCAGAATAGCTTGAATCAATTTGTGGTTTCTCTTGTTCTACCCGTTCATGATATCGATACGATTAAAGTCATTGGACACTTTATTGTCGATATCAGGCTGAATGAAATTGAAAAAGCGTTTAAGGGTGCCCATTTAGGGAAAAACGGGTTCTTTGTGATACTCTCCGAGGATGGTTCGATTATTTACGATACCTCGAAGAGTATGCTGGGGCAACCCATATCGCAGACACGGATGAAGGATCTGGATTTGAATTATACAAAGGGAACCGAGATTCAGTATTGGAAAGATGAGCAGTGGCTGGTTACGGTCATCCCTTCATCCGTCCAAGGCTGGCGGATCTTGTCGGCCGTTCCTGTCGCAGAAGTAAACCGGGGGTTGCAGACAGCCAAGTTTGTTGTGCTAGTGGTGTTGGTCTCGATGATTATCGGTACATTGGTGCTGGTCCCGATGCTCACGAATTTATTTTTCCGTCCCGTATCCGAATTAGTGCGATCGATGAGAAAGGTGGCAGACGGGGACTTTCGGTCCCGTGTGCGCATACCCGGTTCCAAGGACGAATTCTGGTTGTTGACGCAAAGCTTTAATCAAATGGTGGAGCAATTAGAGAACATGATTAATACCGTCTATGATTTGCAGATCAAAAATATGCAAACGGAGCTGGAGCAAAGAGAAGCCATGATTCGGGCGCTGCAAAACCAAACCAATCCGCATCTTTTGTATAATACACTCGAAATCATACGAAGCATAGCTTATTTGGACAAGAATCAGAAAATAGAAACCATCTCCCGCAACCTCGGCGAAATATACAGGTACAATGCTCGATTTTCTACGGATGAAGTGCTGTTAACAGAAGAAATCGCCCATGTCTTTCAGTATTTAGAAATTATCCAAATTCGTTTTCCTGTTTTTTTCCGAAGTGAAATCTATGTAAATGAAAAATATTTGAATTGTAAATGCATAAAGCTCATCTTGCAGCCGATCGTAGAAAATGCGGTGAAATATGCGGTTGAACCTCAAGAAGGCGATGCTACCGTTATTATTAGCGCCTACAATGAAGGCGATATGCTTTACATTGAAGTTGCGGACAATGGACCTGGCATTGAAGAAAGACGGCTGTCCGAGATCAATGCCATGCTGGAGCAAATTGCAGACGGCAGCCGGTATGAGGTCGGGAATTCGCTTGGGATTGCCAATGTTCATGCCCGTCTGGTATTGAAGTACGGAACGGAATTTGGTCTTCATATCGCTTCATTTCCGGGAAAAGGAACCGTCGTTTCCATCAAGATTCCTTTTCGTCGTATTGGGTAGGGAATCGTCAATCTGTGCAAGGAAAAGCAGCTGCTGCCCTGATATGCTGTAGAAGCAATACATTCATGGATAAGAATGAGGGGGCTAAAAGTTGAAAAAGACACTGTTGTGGATGGTATGCGTTATCCTGTCGGTTGTGGTTGCAACAGGATGTTCAGGAGGAAAAAAACAGGAAAGTCAGGTCGGAGGGGAAACGAACGAGAAGCTGACGATCAACATGACGACCGTCTCGTTTAGCGGAGGAGGATGGCCTGACAACGAGCATCCGGTCATCAAGAAATTAAATGAAAAGCTGAACATCGATTTGCAAATTCAATGGGTACCGTCCGATGTATACGGAGAAAAGTTGAACGTGCTTGCCGCATCCGGTCAATTTCCCGATGTCTATTTTATTAATGATAGAAACAGCTTTAGAAAATGGCAACAAAATGGCGTATTCCTGGAATTAAGTCCGTTTAAGGATCAATATCCCGGTTTGTTCAAGAAACAAGACCCTTATCAACTTCAACTGCTAAATCCGGCAGGGAAAATTTATGGTCTTGCTTACTATCTCCAACCGGGAAGAGAGTCTCTGGCCATTCGCCAAGACTGGCTGGACAAGCTGAAGCTAAAAGCGCCGACTACCATCGATGAATTCTATCAGGTGGCCAAAGCCTTCGCGCTTAACGACCCGGATGGCAACGGCAAAAAGGATACTTTCGGATTTACGACAGCGGTCAGTAAGACGGGAGGTTTTCTTGATACGCTCCAGCACTTGACGGCAGCTTTCGGATTGGCTGAGGGCTGGAAAGAGAAGGACGGCAAATTGATTCCGATAGAGGTTCAGACAGAAGAGCTGAAGGCATTTCTTGGTTTTATGAACAAAGCTTATACGGAAGGCGTACTGGATACGGATTTTATCCTTAACAAAAGTTCGGATATCAACGCCAAGTATCTCAGCGGTACTGTAGGAATGACCGTAACAAGCGCATCCGGTATTTACTATACGGATGTGGAAAAAATGAAAAAAATCAACGGTCTTAGCGTTCCGATTGCCCCTCCAAAAGGAGCGGACGGCAAACAAGGGCAGCTGACGCAGATGGGCGGCAGTAAAATCGTTATCAATTCGAAAATCGACGCCAAAAAACAGCATCGGATCTTACAGCTACTAGAATATATGTCATCTGACGAGGGCATGGATCTGATGAAGCATGGAATCGAAGGCATACATTACGAGAAGAAAGGCGATACTTTCGCACCGCTTCCGGCATTTGACAGTGAACGGCCATTTCTTTTATATCGTGTCTTCTTTCATCCCAAGGATGACATTTATCAGAATTCGCCGAGATGGGAAAGTCCCGAATATATAGACAAGATGCTTAAACTATATCGTGAAAATGAAAAATATGCCTACCGGGACGTTGCTTTCGGATTAATATCCGAAACGTACATTAAGAACGGCATCAATTTGAAAAACAAGTGGAACGAGTCGATGGTCAAAGTCATTCTAGGTGAACTGCCAGCCAGCGAAATTGATAAGGCAGTCAGCGAATGGAAGAAAAACGGCGGAGACCAGATTATTCAAGAGATCAATGCAGATTATCTGGCCTCCAAGAAATAGGGCGTAAATGGTGAAGAGTGAGAGGCAGGTCGCCTGAAATGGCCCTGCCTCGGATATGAGAGATGGTGATTCATATAAAAGCGTACATTCGCAGCATGCCCTTGTATGTAATGATTCTTCCCGGAATGCTGTTTTTCCTTCTATTCAGATACATCCCTATGATGGGGCTTGTTGTGGCTTTCCAGGAGTATAACTTGTTCCAAGGGATCATGAAAAGTCCATGGGTAGGATTAGAGCATTTTCAACGTTTATTTAGCGATACCGATTTTTATAGATTGTTTACCAATACATTAAAGCTGAGCGCCATCAATTTATTTTTATATTTTCCAGCTCCGATTGTACTGGCATTATTCATCAATGAAATTCGAAAGGGCTGGATAGCCAGAACGATTCAGACGATTGTTTATGTGCCGCATTTTGTATCGTGGGTTGTCGTAGTCAGTGTAACCGTTGTCTTATTTGCGCCATCTGGAGGGACTATCAATGTCTTGCTCAACTCCTTGGGGTTGGATCGATGGAATTTTCTGGTTAGCGCGGATTCTTTCCCCTGGGTGTATTTAATGCAAAATATATGGAAAGAAAGCGGTTGGAGTGCCATTATTTTCATTGCCGTACTCGCATCTGTAGATCCTTCACTCTACGAAGCAGCCATCATGGACGGAGCGAACCGGATGAAGCAACTGCTTCATATAAGCTTGCCTGCATTGACCACGACCATTGTTCTGCTGTTTATTCTTCGGTTGGGCGATATACTTGAAATCGGATTCGAACACATCTTTCTGATGCAAAACCCTGCGAATCTGGCAGCTTCCGATGTATTCGACACTTATATCTATCGAGTTGGTATTCAAACCGGTCAATTCAGCTATAGTACAGCAATAGGACTGTTCAAATCGTTTGTTGGGTTGCTACTCGTTGTTGCAGCCAACGGCATGGCCAAAAAAGTGGGGAGGGAAGGCGTATTCTAAAGATGTGGCTACAACCCTCTGCCCGGAATGATTTTATATTTGTGATCCTTGTGTATAGCCTGTTAATTATGTTTACATGTGCGATTATACTGCCTTTATGGTACATTTTGGCCAATTCATTCTCAAGCAATCACGAGTCGATGACCCGTGGGTTTTACCTATGGCCCAATGAGATATCTTGGAATGCGTACGGGTATTTGCTGAGCTACAAAAGCTTCACGACCGCTTTCAAAAATGCGATCTTTATTACCATAATGGGCACATTGGTTAATATGGTTCTAACCTGTCTCACTGCCTATGGCTTGTCTAAGAAATGGTTGAAAGGACGAGGCATATTCAATTTTCTAGTCGTGTTCACGATGTTATTCAGCGGAGGAATGATTCCCACCTACTTGGTTGTTTCGAAGCTGGGGCTGATTAATTCTTACTGGTCATTATGGCTGGTAGGAGCGATCTCTCCCTTTTACCTGATTGTCATGCGCAGCTTCTTTCAGAACATTCCCGAGGAGCTGGAGGAGTCGGCGCGTATAGATGGCTGCTCGGAGTGGAGGATTTTGTGGAATATTGTCCTTCCTCTATCTGCACCAGCTATTGCGACCTTCACGCTTTTTTACATGGTGCACAACTGGAATACGTTCTTTCTTGCCATTTTATATATTAATGATTCATCGAGATGGCCGCTTCAGGTTTTCTTGCGACAGATGCTTATCCAACAATCCGATTCTTCGTTAGCCGTTGATTTGGGCGGGTTCGAATATGGGCCGCCGGTCAAGATGGCTGCAATTGTCATTACAGCACTGCCGTTATTAATCCTCTATCCTTTTCTGCAAAAATATTTTGCCAAAGGATTGCTTTTAGGTTCTGTGAAAGGATAACCGTGCAGGTGATTCTAGTTTCATCCAGAGGTATTCATTTATCATCATTTGCCCGGAGGTGCGGCGATGGCCTACATCGCTTTGGATATAGGCAGCAGCTTTATTAAATCAGCCCTGTTGGATGTGGATCGGCACGAAATCTCGATGGTGACAAAGCTTCCTGCACCTGGAAAATTACCTAATCCGAAGAACGCTTATTATGAAATCGATGCCGATTCCATTATCGATACCGTTATGCAACTGATTCAATCGTATCTACGGAAGAAGCTGACTGTCGAAGGCATACTGATAGCCACCCAGATGCAAGGATTTTTGCTCACAGATGGCCAAGGCCGACCCATTACCCCCTATATCCCTTGGCAGGATGAACGTTGCTTGGAAATGTTGCCAGACGGTAGCGCGAGTTACATGGAGGTCTTGCGAGAGTTGATTAAGCCTGCCGACCTACGGCGGACAGGGCTTGATCTCAAGCCGGGGCTTGCACTCTGCAATTTATTTCAGTGGTTGCGGACGCATACGCTGCCGGATGGCGCCACCGTGATGTTCCATACCTTAGGCTCTTATCTCATTCATTGTCTCACCGGGCGGCATGCCTGCCATTTGACCAACGCTGCTGCTACCGGATTCGCCGATATTGGCGCTGGAGCGTGGAATCATGCGATCATTGAAGCTGCTGGCGGCGGCACGTTGAAGTTCCCCGAATTCAAAGGTGAGACGGAGCCGTGCGGGTACTACGCATCCGATAAAGGACCGATCCCCGTTTTTCCGGATATAGGCGACCACCAGGCGTCTGTGCTCGGAAGTATGGCGGTAAGCTACAACGAAATTGTGCTAACGATTGGAACGGCCGGCATCATGACGCGAATCAGTAACGAGCCAAGGACGGGTGCCTATGAGATCAGACCGTATTTTAAGGGCGAGGTTCTCCAGACCGTCACCCGTATTCCGGGTGGGCGTAATTTGGATGTCCTGATCGAATTTATTGAAGATGTGGGACGAACGGTATTCGGTCGAGAGCTTAGCAGCGAACAAATTTGGGCACAAGTACTTCCGGCTGTCCAACAGTTCATGACGTCTGAAAAAAGGATGCAAGATCAGGATAGGGAAGGAATCGAAGTTTTAGGGGATTTGGAGGTAGAGGTAGGTTTTTATAAACAACAGCGTGGTGTAGAAGCTGGAGGAATCCATGGGATTACTGGAGCTAACCTGCGTGTAGGCTCCCTTTTTCATGCAGCCTTTGAGAATATGGCCGAGGTTTATATGAAGCTGATGGAAGTTCTCTGCCCGGATGGGGGTAAGGTGGAGCGATTGATTTTTTCAGGAGGCGTGTCGTATAAAAACAAGCCTTTAATAGAAAGAATTGTTCAATTGGCCAGGACTCCAGGTGTCATGTCTCCGATTCCCGATGAATCGTTGATGGGATTACTGCGTCTGGCGTTGTTATGTTCAGGTCGCTGCAGCGACTTCAATGAGACGCGAACGGTAATAAAAGCAAGCTTTGCCGGGCAGGACGACAGATTAAAATAAAGGGACGGGGCGAGGGAAATTTGCGAATGGTCGATTTGAGGCAAAAGCTTGCAGAAGGAGCGTGTATATATGGTACGATGCTTGTCGAGCTGCACACCCCCAATATCGTGTATATGCTTAAAAAGGTGGGCTTTGACTATCTCATAGTGGATTGTGAGCATGGTTATTTCGATTATTACATGGTTGCAAATATTATTGCAGCGGCTAAAGGCGCCGATTTACCGATCCTTGTCAGAATACCCGGTACCGGAAGAGAGCCGATATTGAAGTATGTGGAGATGGGGGCCGCCGGATTGCTGGTGCCTATGGTTTCTCAGGCCGAGGATGTTCAAACGGTGATTAAGCATTGCAAATATGCGCCGCTGGGTAGCCGTGGTGTATCCACAACCCGTGCCCATACAGGCTACCATGTAGACGATTTGCGCACGTATATGGATCAAGCGAATGCCGATATAGTGGTTTTGGGGCAAATTGAGTCCTTGCAGGGGCTTGAGCATATAAGTGAAATACTGGATGTAGCTGGCTTGGATGGCCTCATTGTCGGGCCCAATGACCTGTCACAGGATATGGACATCATCAATCAATATGGCCATCCCCGGATGAAAGCCGCCATTCAAACAATAGTGGAAGCATCGCGTTCAAAGCAACGATGGACGGGTATTATTACATCCGATACAGCGTTGTTACTTGAATGCCAGGAGCTTGGTATGCAGGTATTAAGCTGGAACAGTGAGGTCGGGATGATGATCCAAGGAGGTCAGGCAGGGCTGGGCAGGCTGAAGAAGCTATAATAGTAGAGAATGAAGATAGGCCGAATCAAGTCTGCGGAATTATTGGAAAGATTTGAACGTAGGCCCGCTGACGCCGTCTTCGAGCAAAATTCGCTTCTCGGGGACGGGGGTAGGTTTGGCCGGCGGTTTGGCTGGGTCTTCGTTCGTTTTGTTGCGGGCGACAAGGGTAGGCTGGGCTTGGTAGGTATCCTTCGAGATTAGTTCGCGCGCTTCTTCAACGCCGTTACGCTTGCGGATGCGATACGTCTCGACGATGTAGCCCGGCTTGCCTTCTTGAATCAGACTTTCCTGACCGGGGGCGAGCGTCGGATTGACGACGACTTTGACGGGTGGGGCGATCGTTTCCAGGGTGTTGGAAAAGATTTCGTAGGTCATCGTGTCCGGCATACGACCAAACAGCTTGACGGTGATGCCGGTTTCGGTCACGTCGGTACGGATGAGCAGGTGGCTGCCGGTGTTGTTGCGGAAGCGAAAGTTGATCCAGCCGTCGGCGAACGTTGCATCCTGCCCGAGCGGTATGTAGCTGACGGGCAAGGAGTGGTTACGGCGCTCGGTGATCTGCAGCCCGGCGCGGAGCACGGCGTTGTAGAGCGTCGTGGACACTTGGCAGATGCCGCCTCCGACGCCCGGGACGAGCTTGCCGTTCAGGATGACGGGCGCCTCTTTGTAGCCGAACTGTTTTTCGGTCTGGCGGATGATGCGGTTGTAGTCGAACTCCTCATTCGGTTTGAGCACCATGTCGTGAACCGTCTGCGCGGTGGAGCGGATGTTGTGCTTGCGTCCTTCGCCGCTGATCGGGAAGAAGGTGGTGAATTCGGCGATTTTGCGGTCGATGCCTTCGGCGCGCAAGGTGTCCACGGTTACGGTCGGCTGGATCGTGGTGATCGGGACTAGCAGGACGATCGGTTCGTTGCTGTTGGCGAGCGGCTTCGGCCGAAGGGCGGCCGATGTCGATGCCGATGCGGGCGCGGATGCGGTGATCAGCTCCGGGTTGCCGTGTCCGGACGGGCCGGTCGGCAAAGCGCCGAAGCGCTCCTCGGCCGCTTGGCCGAGCCCCAGGATGAGCGCGTCGGCGTCGATCTGGTCGGCCGCGCGCCCGGGGACGTAGCCGACCCGGTCGTCGGGGGTGATGACTCGGCGGGCGTCCAGCGGGTGCGCTTGCAGCAGCTGCGGCCAGAGCGTGCCGACGGCGCGCAGCGCGGCGATGCGGTCGATGAGCAGCTCGAGCGGCACGCTGGCATGCCGCAGGCTCCAGCGCGCGCGGGCGCGCCCCAGCAGCGAGCCGCGGAAGAGCCGCTCGGCGGCCGCCTCGAGGCGCGACGCGTCCACGCTCAGCCCTAGCTCCGCTAGGCTGAACGTGCCCGCCGCGCCTTGCGCGATGGCCTGCGCGTCGCCGCGCGTGGTGCTCGCCGCGGGTAGAGCGCGGCTGGCTGAGCCGCTGCCCGCTTGCGCGTTGCTCGCGCTTTGCGTCGGCAGCGTCCCGCCCGTTGTACTGCCGCCCGCTTGCGCATTGACCGCCGCTCCACGTGTGCTGGCCGTTGCCACCGGGCTACCGCTGCTGCCTGCTGCGTTAGCTCCACCCACGCCTGTCGCCAGAGCATTACCCGCCGCGCTTGCACTGCTGACGGCTCCACGTGCGCCAGCCGTTGCCATCGGGCTGCTGTCGCTGCCCGCCGCGCTCGCACTGCCGACTGCGTCGGTGCTCCCACCGGCGGGCAGCTCGAACCGCACGCGGTTTGCGAGCAACGCTTGCACCCGGCGGTCGAGCTCCGCGCGGAACGCCTCCTCGCGCATCCCGCCGAGCTGCCAGTCGCCCCACACCAGCCCGGCGGGGAACGAATCTCGCCACGCATACGCTGCCAACGCCCCAAACGCCGAGCCCCAGACTACAATACAAATAATCAAAACCCGATTCACGCTCCGCCAGGACCACCGCATGTTCCCGCCTCCCTGCCAGTACCGCATCTGCACCGCGCCTCCTATTGTACCGCCCGCTTCGTATCGCTCAGCACTAACCGACAAGTAACCAACCTGCCTCGAATCGACCCCCCACCCAAATCTTTGCGGACACAGGAGCCTTTATTGCCTCCTAAACCTCGCCAAAACCCCGCCATTTCGCCAAATAAGGTACCCTATGTCCGCCAAATTGAAGGAATCGCCCAAAACGCCCTGAATAGCGAACCTATTGTCCGCCAAACACCAACCTTCATCTACTACCCTGACACTCGCTCTTTCCGTACCTCTGACCAAACTAACGCCCGGCTCCCCGATCATCCCTACCCCATCCCTATCCCCATCAACCGCCCCACGCTCGTACACAACCACACTCCCATCTATATGCGCCAGGTCGTCCAACTATTTCCCCACAAATTTCCCGATCATTCGCTATCCGGCCGCCAATCCGAGCGAAATGCATCAAATCCTGCAATATCTTGCACCCGAATGCAACAATGTGTTGAATTTAACCAGAACATAGAGGATTTGCGGATTTCGTGTCGAACTCTTAGTAGCTAACTATTTCCAATGACGCAGGTGTATAGGCTTCTCGGACGAGTTTCGGTCACGGGAAAGGCTCAACAGGGCTAGGGTACGGTTAGGATGCAGCTACTTGCGGCCTCACAGTTTCTCTTCCGCGAGCACCAAAAAAGCAACAATGTCCCTTGGTTGGCGGGGTTTGCGAAGGACGTGATGGAATGATTGAAATGCAGGACGTCTGGAAGACGTATCCGGACGGCACGCACGCGCTGAGAGGCATCAGCGTGAAGATTGATCCGAATGAATTCGTTTATGTGGTAGGCCCTTCCGGTGCCGGAAAGTCCACTTTCATGAAATTGATATATCGCGAGGAGCGGCCGACCAAAGGCCACATCTTCGTGAACGGCTTTAACCTGGAGAGGCTGAAGCAGCGCAAAATTCCGTACGTGAGACGCAACATCGGCGTCATTTTCCAAGACTACAAACTGCTTCCCAAGCTGACGGTGTACGAAAATGTCGCCTTCGCGATGGAAGTGGTCGAAGCGCCGAAGAAGCTGATCAAGAAACGGACGCAGGATGTGCTCGAGCTGGTGCGGCTCAAAAACAAGCTGGCCTCCTACCCGGGCCAACTGTCCGGCGGCGAGCAGCAGCGGGTGGCGATTGCGAGAGCGATCGTGAACAATCCGTCGGTCATCATCGCGGACGAGCCTACCGGGAACCTCGATCCCGAGACGTCCTGGGACATCATGAAGCTGCTGGAAGAAATCAATTTCCGGGGTGCCACAATCGTCATGGCTACGCACAACCGGGAAATCGTCAACACAATGCGCAAGCGGGTACTGGCCGTAGAAAAAGGACTGATCGCGCGGGACGAGGCTAGAGGGGAGTACGGCTATGAAGATTAGAACCTTCGTCCGCCATACCCGGGAAGGCACCCGCAACATCATCCGCAACGGCTGGATGACCTTTGCTTCCGTAGCGGCCATTTCCATCTCGCTCTTCATTCTCGGCGTTTTCCTCATCCTGGCGCTGAACGTGAATTTCCTGGCGACGCAGATCGAGAGCCAAGTCGAAGTTCGCGTCTACTTGGAAGTCAACACGCCGGAGGCGCAGATCACAGCTGTGCGAGCGCAGATCGCCGCCATTCCGGAGGTAGGCAAAGTGACATTTGTCTCCAAGGAGGACGGCCTGGGTATTTTGCGGGAAAAGCTCGGCCAGGACGGCCAATCGCTGCTCGAAGGCTTCGACGGCACGAACAACCCGCTCAATGACTCGTACACGGTCGAAGTGAGCGACCCGCACATGGTCAGCCAAGTCGCCGCTCAGATCAGCCAGATCAATACCGGCAAAAACCCGCCGCCGATCTACAAGATCAGCTATGGCAAAGGCACCGTCGAGACGCTGTTCAAAATCACGGCGATCGTCCGCAACGTTGGTCTCCTATTCGTAGCGCTGCTGGCCTTCACGGCAATGTTCCTTATTTCCAACACCATCAAGATCACGATCCACGCCCGCCGCAAGGAAATCGGCATCATGAAGCTGGTCGGCGCGACGAACGGCTTTATCCGCTGGCCCTTCTTCATTGAAGGCGGCTTGCTGGGGCTAGTCGGATCGATGATCCCGGTCGGGATCCTGCTCTACGGCTATATGCAGCTCTACAACTACACGAAGCTCGAGCTCGGGCTGATGCTGGTAAAGCTCATCACACTGCAAGATTTGATGTGGCCGGTTATCGGCTTGCTGCTGGGCATCGGCATTCTGATCGGCATTTGGGGAAGCTTGCTTTCCGTTCGTAAATTTTTGCGGGTCTAAAATCACGTACCACGTAAGGTTAGAAGGAGGAATCGAACGGTTTTGAAAAGAACGACACTGTCCCTCATCCTGGCGGCCGGCATCGCTTTGCTGGTCACCGTCCCGAATACGGGCTACGCCTTGACAGACGCTGAGATTAACGCACAGATTAAGGCGAACGAGAAGAGAGCGGCCGACGCCGCCAAGCAGCAGCAGGACGCAGAGAAGCAGAAGAAGGATATCGCCAACCAGAAAGTCCAGGAAACGAAAAACATGCAAGAGCTCTTGACGCAGATTGAAGCGCAGAACGATCAAATGACCGCCCTCAACACGCAGAAGGAGCAAGTGATCGGCGAGCTCAAGGAAACGAACAAGCAGCTGACGGAAGCCGAGGAGCGGGTGGTCGCCCGGGATAATCTGATGAAGTCGCGCCTGCGGCTCATGTACACGAACGGCTTCGTATCCTACATCGAGGTGCTGCTTGATTCGACGAGCTTCAGCGATTTTCTGGATCGCTACCAAGCTCTGAAGTCCATCGTCGGACAGGACAAGGAAATTCTCGAATCCAATAAGAGAGACCGTCAGGTCGTAGCCGATAAAAAGGTGCAGGTGGAGACGCAGCTGGCGCAGGTACAGGACTTGGCCACACAGGCCGAGGTGATGAAGAACACCCTGGTCGCCAAGGAGAAAGAAAAAGAAGTGCTGATCGCAAGCCTGAGCAGCAAGGAGAAATCGTTCGAGGAGATCAGCGAGTCGCAGCTGGCGGCGGTCAACAAGCTGGCGCAAGAAAATGCAGCGCTCTATCGCAAGCTGGAGGAGAACAAAGCCAAGCTGACCTATAGCGGCGGCAAGCTGAACTGGCCTTTGCCGGGACGCACAACGCTGTCGTCGGGCTTCGGCTATCGGATCGATCCGATCAACAAAGCGGACGCCAACCATACCGGCTTCGACATCCCGGCTCCAGCCGGCACCGCGATCCAGGCGGCGGAAGAAGGCATCGTCATTATCGCCCGCTATACGAACGGATACGGCAATACAGTCGTTATCGATCACGGCGGCAATCTCCAAACTTGGTACGGCCATATCCGCAACGGCGGCATTGTCGTGGAGGAAGGAGACTCCGTGAAGCGCGGACAGAAAATCGCGGAAGTCGGGTCCACCGGGCGTTCGACGGGGAACCACTTGCACTTCGAAGTGCGGTTGAACAACAATCCGGTCAATCCGGGTCCATATGTGGGCCGATAAAAAAGCCATACAAGCGAAGCGCGGGAGCCATTCTCGCGTTTTGCTGCAGCTATGGTAGAATAGTTCTGTGGGGCAAACGGGTCGGACTCATAAATGGTACAGGCCTGTCATACAATAGGAGCGTTCCTCGGAATAGAAGACGGGTGTGAAGGGCGGTGCGAACCGAATGTTTTTGAGAGGCCGCAATTTAGTCGTATTTGTTGCATTTCTGCTGTTAGGGATGTTTGCGAGCAGCATCTTGACATTGACCATCGTGAGGCCCTCCAGTTTGGCGAGCGGAGAATCGGGCGTTTCGAACGGCTCGACGGCGAAGCCGGGCGAGTTCACGGCGGCGGAGCTCAAGAAGCTGTCGACGGCGTATCATCTGATACAGGACAATTATTTGACGCAGATCGACCGGGGCAAGCTCATCGACGGGGCGGTCAACGGCATGCTGGATGCGCTGAACGATCCGTATTCCACTTACATGGATCCGAAGGAAGCCGGTCAATTCCAGGATGTGCTGAACTCGACGTTCCAGGGGATCGGCGCGGAAGTGTCGCTGGAGGACGGCCGGGTGAAGGTGGTGTCTCCAATTAAAGGCTCTCCGGCGGAGAAAGCGGGCATTTTGCCGAACGACCTGATTTTATCGGTGAATGGGGAGAAGCTGGACGGGCTGACGTTGACCGAAGCGGTGAGCAAAATTCGCGGTCCCAAAGGCTCGCAGGCGAAATTGGGAATTATGCGCAGCGGCATGGATTCGATTGAAGTGATCGTCGTGCGGGACGATATCCCGGTCGAGACGATATACTCGGAGATGCTCGAAGGGCAGATCGGCAAAATCGAAATTCGCGAATACGTCTCGCATACCGCGCAGAAGTTCAAGGAAGCGCTCAAGCAGTTGGAGGATCAAGGGATGAAAGGTCTAGTCATCGACGTGCGCAGCAATCCGGGGGGGCTGTTCCCGGCGGTCATCGAGATGTCGGAACCGTTCGTTCCACAGGGCAAGCCGATCGTGCAGGTGGAGGATCGCGATGGGCAGAAGCAATCGACACTGTCGGTCAAAGGCACAGGCAAAAAATATCCCGTAGCGGTGCTTATCAACAACGGCAGCGCCAGCGCGTCGGAAATTATGGCCGGAGCGCTTCAGCAGATGGGCGGAGCCAAGCTGGTAGGCGAGAAGACTTACGGCAAGGGTACGGTTCAGGTGACGTTCGACAAAGAGCTGGGCGACGGCAGCAACATCAAGATGACGATCATGAAATGGCTGACGCCGAACGGCGATTGGATTCATAAGAAAGGCATCGCCCCGGACATCGCGGTAGAGCAGCCGGCTTACTTCAAGGTCGCTCCGCTGTCCAAGAAAACGGTGCTCAGGCTGGATATGACCGGCGACGACGTGAAAAATCTTCAGACGATGCTGGTAGGTATCGGGCAAGCTCCGGGCCGTACGGACGGCTACTTCAACGAACAGACGGTGACGGCGGTCAAGGCGTTCCAACGGTTGAACAATTTGCCGGTTACCGGAGAAGTGGACGAGAAGACGGCGGTGAAGCTGGAGGAAGCGGTGTCCAAAGAAATTCGCAACCCGAAGAATGATTTGCAGCTGAAGTCGGCTGTGAATTATGTGAGTGGCGCTGCGGCCAAGTAATCGGAGGGAAACGTTGGATAATTGCGCGGTGGTGCAGGATATTGCCGTCGGCGTGTCGAAAGAGGAGAGAAGGTTCGAGTGAATCGGCCTTCTTTCCTTTTTTTTGTGATGCTGGTAGAGAACGAGGAGATTACATATGGAATTAACGCTCGACATATTGGATCGTTTGCTGGACGCTTTCGTGCAAAGCTTGGTCCAGCCGTTTTATTTGATCGGGATTTTGTTCGTAGCGTTTCAATATCATAAACAGATTCAGCTGGAACGGAAGCTGTTCTCGACAAGGCTGCATTTCCTGCTGGATACGACTTGGCGGACCTTGCTCGGGGGCATCATTGCCGGCTTTCTCGGTTCGGTGGTCATGGCTTTCGTCGGCGCTTCGCTCACGCCTGCCGCCGTGCTGTGGCTATGGGGAACTACGATCGTGCTGGCGCTGCTGCGCCTCCGGTTTCTCTGCATGGCGTATGCGGTCGGTGTGTTGGGGTTGCTGAACGAGCTGGCGACGCTGCTGGGACCGTCGGTGGCGGAAGGCTCTCTATGGCCGAGGCTGCTAGGGTCGTTGGAGGGGCTGCCGATGCCGTCGCTGATCGCCTTGGCCGCCGTCCTGCACTTGATTGAAGCGTTCCTCGTCCGCTGGCAGGGCAGCCGGATGGCGATGCCGCTCTTCGTCGAGAACAAGCGCGGGCGTATGGTGGGCAGCTATCGGTTGCAACAATTTTGGCCGGTGCCGCTGTTCCTGCTCGTGCCAATGGCGTCGGGCGGGGCGACAGTGGAGCTGCCTTGGACGCCGTTGTTGGGAGACGCGCTATGGACGGCCGGCTGGGGGTTCATCGCGTTCCCGGCGATGCTCGGGTATGCGGAATCGACGATGTCGCGCCTGCCCGGGGCCAAAGCGGCCGGGAGCGCCATTCGCCTGGCTGTGTACGGAGTAGTCGTGCTAGGGCTGGCTTTGTTGGCGGAGTGGCAGCAGCCGCTGATCGCGCTCGCTTCCTTCGGCGTCATCGCGCTTCATGAAGCGGTAGTGTGGCTGGGTCGGCGGGAGGAAGCGCAGGAGATGCCCAGATTCGTGCACGGCCCGGCCGGGCTAACGATTCTGGCGGTGCTGCCGAACGGGCCTGCGGCCGATATGGGGCTGGAAGCGGGCGAGATTATCGTCAAGGTGAACGGGACGCCGGTCCGCACCCGCATCGAGCTGTACCAGGCGCTGAGCATCAATCCGGCCTATTGCAAGCTGGAGGTGCTCAATCTGGAGGGACACAGCAAGTTCGTGAACCGGGCGTTGTTCATGGGCGATCACCATCAGCTGGGCGTCATTCTTTGTCCGGATGAAAGTGCGAGATACTATGTGTCGGCCAAGGAGAGCAGCTTGCTCGGGCTATGGAAGCGGCCTTGGAAAGGCGCTCGATCCCGCCCGCATCCTAGCGTGCCGACGGCTGGAGAGACGGTTTAACGGAGTTGTATGGAGGGGACGAAGCGGTATTCGTCGCCCTCTTTTCCTTTTCTAACCTGTTTGCAAATCCAGCTTTAAAAGGTGTATAATGAGGGATGGGAACAAACATTCGCAGGCATGTACTTTTATAGGGCAGGAGCGTTGAATCCCAAGTGAATAACAATAACAACGAAATTGTGTTCAGTCCGAAGTCGTTCGAATTGATCTCTGAATATACACCGCAAGGCGATCAGCCGCAAGCGATCGAAGCGCTTGTGCAAGGCGTGCGTGAGGGCAAGCGGCATCAGACGCTGCTCGGCGCGACGGGTACGGGGAAGACGTTTACCGCCGCCCAAGTGATCAACAAGCTGAACCGGCCGACGCTGGTCATTGCGCATAACAAGACACTGGCCGCCCAGCTGTGCAGCGAGTTTCAGGAATTTTTCCCCAATAACGCCGTCTCTTACTTCGTCAGTTACTACGACTACTACCAGCCGGAGGCTTACATCGCCTCCAGCGACACCTACATCGAGAAAGATTCCAGCATCAATGAAGAGATCGATAAGCTTCGCCACTCGGCCACGAGCTCGCTGTTCGAGCGCCGGGACGTCATTATCGTAGCGAGCGTATCTTGCATATACGGCCTGGGTTCGCCGGAGGAATACCGCGATCTCGTCTTGTCGCTGCGGGTCGGGATGGAGCGGCCGCGCAATCAGATTCTGCATATGCTGGTAGATATTCAATACAAGCGCAACGATCTGAACTTCGTGCGCGGGACGTTCCGAGTGCGGGGCGACGTGATCGAGATTTTCCCGGCTTCGCGGGGCGAATCGGCCATTCGCGTCGAGCTGTTCGGGGACGAGATCGAGCGGATCACGGAGATCAATGTGCTGACCGGCGAGATCTTGGGCGAGCGCGACCATGTCGCGATTTTCCCGGCGTCTCACTTCGTGACGCACGAGGAGCGGATGAAGCTGGCGCTTGTGGACATCGAGCGGGAGCTCGAAGAACGACTGGCCGAGCTGAGAGAGAACGGCAAGCTGCTGGAGGCGCAGCGACTGGAGCAGCGCACCCGCTATGACATCGAGATGATGCAGGAGATGGGCTTCTGCTCCGGCATCGAGAACTACTCGGGGCCGCTTACGTTCCGGGAGCGCGGGGCCACTCCGTATACGTTGTTCGACTATTTCCCGGACGACCTGCTCGTGATTGTCGACGAGTCTCACGTGACTTTGCCGCAGATTCGCGGGATGTACAACGGGGACCGGGCGCGCAAGGAAATTCTTGTGGAGCACGGGTTCCGTCTGCCGTCGGCGCTGGATAACCGGCCGCTGCGGTTCGAGGAGTTCGAGGAGAAGACGCAGCAGATCATCTATGTGTCCGCTACGCCTGGTCCGTACGAGCTGGAGCATTGTCCGACGATGGTGCAGCAGATCATCCGTCCGACCGGCTTGGTCGATCCGCATATCGAGGTCCGCCCGACGAAGGGGCAGATCGACGATCTGATCGGCGAGATCAACGACCGCATCCGAAAGGATGAGCGTGTGCTCGTCACGACGCTGACGAAGAAGATGGCGGAGGATCTGACCGACTACTTGAAGGAGATCGGCATCAAGGTCCGCTACATGCACTCCGACATCAAGACGCTGGAGCGGATGTTGATTCTGCGCGATCTGCGGCTCGGGGTGTTCCATGTGCTCGTCGGCATCAACCTGCTGCGGGAAGGGCTCGACCTGCCGGAGGTATCGCTCGTGGCGATCCTGGATGCGGACAAGGAAGGCTTCCTGCGCGCCGAGCGCTCGCTGATTCAGACGATCGGACGGGCGGCGCGGAATTCGAGCGGGCATGTCATCATGTACGGCGACAAGATTACCGATTCGATGGATAAGGCGATTCGCGAGACGGACCGCCGCCGCGAAATCCAGGAAGCCTACAACGAGAAACATGGCATTACGCCGCAGACGATTCAGAAGAAAGTGCGCGACGTGATCGAGGCGACGAAGGTAGCCGAGCAGAAGGCCGACTACTTGGCCGGCTACAAGGATGCCAAGATGTCGAAGAAGGATCGCGCTTCGCTCATCGAGCGTCTGGAGGTCGAGATGAAGGAAGCGGCGAAGAGCCTGCAGTTCGAGCGTGCGGCTGAGCTGCGCGACGCGATTCTCGAGCTGAAGGCGGAGCAGAACTGAAAGGAAGGAATACCCTCATGGGACACAACCAAATTGTGATTAAGGGAGCCCGGGCTCACAATCTGAAAAATATCGACGTTACGATTCCGCGCGACAAGTTTGTCGTCCTGACGGGGCTCAGCGGATCGGGCAAATCGTCGCTTGCTTTCGATACAATCTATGCGGAGGGCCAACGCCGCTACGTCGAGTCGTTGTCCGCCTATGCGAGACAGTTCCTCGGTCAGATGGACAAGCCCGATGTCGATTCCATTGAAGGCTTGTCGCCGGCAATCTCGATCGACCAGAAGACGACGAGCCGCAACCCGCGGTCGACGGTGGGGACCGTCACCGAGATTTACGATTATTTGCGTCTGCTCTACGCCCGGATCGGGCGTCCGCATTGCCCGGAGCATGGCATCGAGATTTCGGCGCAGACGATCGAGCAGATGGTCGACCGGATCATGGAGTATCCGGAACGAACCAAGCTGCAGATTCTCGCGCCGATCGTCTCCGGCCGCAAGGGCGAGCACACGAAGCTGCTGGCTGATATTCAGAAGCAAGGCTTCGTTCGTGTCCGCGTGAACGGCGAGATACGCGACCTGAGCGAGAAGATCGAGCTCGACAAGAATAAGAAGCATTCGATCGAGGTCGTCGTCGATCGGATTATTGTGAAGGATGATGTGCACAGCCGGCTGGCGGACTCGCTCGAGACCGCGGTGAAGCTGTCCGAAGGCCGCGTCATTGTCGACGTCATGGAACAGGAGGAGCTGCTGTTCAGCCAGAAGCTCGCTTGTCCCGAATGCGGGTTCAGCATCGAGGAGTTGGCGCCGCGGATGTTCTCGTTCAACAGTCCCTACGGGGCTTGTCCGGATTGCGACGGCCTCGGCGTGAAGATGATTGTCGATCCGGACCTGCTCGTCCCGAATGCAGAGATGACGATCGAAGAAGGGGCCTTCGAGGCATGGGCCGGCAGCACGTCGAACTACTATCCGCAGTTCCTGGCTGCAGTGTGCGAACACTACGGGATCCCGAACGACAAGCCGGTTTCCAGCTTCACCGCCGATCAGATGAAGAAGCTGATGTACGGCACAGGCGGAGAGCGGGTTCGGTTCCGCTATGAGAACGACTTCGGCGCGACCAAGGAAGCACTGGTCCCGTTCGAGGGCATCGTGCGCAACCTGGAGCGCCGTTACCGCGAGACCGGCTCGGACGGCATCCGCGAATATATCGAGCAGTACATGAGCGCGAAGCCTTGCGTAGGGTGCAAGGGGCATCGCTTGAAGCGCGAAAGCTTGGCCGTGACGATCAACGGGCAAAATGTTTCTTTTGTGACGAGCTTGTCCGTGGGCGATGCGTCTGAATTCTTCGGTGGGCTGACACTTACAACGAAGGAGCAGACGATCGCGCACCTCATTCTGAAGGAAATCCGCGCCCGTCTTGGCTTCCTGGTCAATGTCGGGTTGGATTACTTGACGCTCAGCCGTGCGGCGGGCACCTTGTCCGGCGGGGAAGCGCAGCGGATTCGATTGGCGACCCAGATCGGCTCCAGTCTGATGGGTGTCCTCTACATCCTGGACGAGCCTAGTATCGGGCTGCATCAGCGGGACAACGACCGGCTGATCCAGACGCTGGTCCATATGCGCGATCTCGGCAACACGCTCATCGTCGTCGAGCATGATGAGGATACGATGCTGGCGGCCGATTACATCATCGACATCGGTCCGGGCGCCGGCATTCACGGCGGCAAGGTCGTCTCGGCAGGCTCTCCGGCCGAGCTCATGGAAGACCCGAACTCGCTGACCGGCCAGTATTTGTCCGGCAGGAAGTTTATCGCCGTGCCTACGCCTCGCCGCAAGCCGAACGGCAAGTGGCTCGAAATACGCGGCGCCAAGGAGAACAACCTGCGCAATGTGAACGCGAAGTTCCCGCTGGGCGTGTTCACATGCGTGACCGGCGTATCCGGCTCCGGGAAGAGTACGCTGATCAATGAAATCCTGTACAAGACGCTCGCTCGCGACTTGAACAAGGCCAAGGTGCGTCCGGGCGAATTCAAGGAGCTCAAGGGTTTGGAGCATGTCGAGAAGGTCATCGACATCGACCAGTCGCCGATCGGGCGGACACCGCGCTCGAACCCGGCTACGTATACCGGCTTGTTCGACGATATCCGCGACGTCTATTCCAATACGAACGAAGCCAAGGTCCGCGGCTACAAGAAAGGCCGCTTCAGCTTCAACGTCAAGGGCGGCCGCTGTGAAGCTTGCCGTGGCGACGGCATTATCAAGATCGAGATGCACTTCCTGCCGGACGTCTATGTGCCTTGCGAGATTTGCAAGGGCAAGCGCTATAACCGCGAGACGCTGGAAGTGAAGTACAAGAGCAAGACGATCGCCGAAGTGCTGGAGATGACGATCGAGGACGGCTGCGAGTTCTTCAAGAACATCCCGCGCATTCACCGCAAGCTGCAGACGCTCCTCGACGTAGGCTTGGGCTACATGACACTCGGCCAGCCGGCGACGACGCTGTCCGGCGGGGAGGCGCAGCGGGTCAAGCTCGCCGCCGAGCTGTACCGCCGGAGCACCGGCAAGACGCTGTACATCCTCGACGAACCGACCACCGGGCTGCATATCGATGATATCGATCGCCTGCTGGTGGTGCTGCATCGTCTCGTCGACAGCGGCGAATCGGTGCTCGTCATCGAGCACAACCTCGATGTGATCAAGACCGCCGACTATATCGTCGATCTCGGTCCCGAGGGTGGCAACAAGGGCGGCACCATCGTAGCCACTGGCTCACCGGAGGACGTCGTGAAGGTGCCGGAGTCATACACGGGCAAATACTTGAAGCCGGTTCTCGAGCGGGATCGCAAGCGCACGGAAGAGGCCCAGGCGGCCATCGAGCAGGTGGAGAAGAAGTCGAAGAAGCGCAAGGAAACGGCTGCGGTTTGATGGCACCATAAGATGCTGGTCAGTACACTAGGGGAGTCTTCCGGTAAGGAGGACTTCTCTGTCGATTTATGCGAATCCGAGGAATCAAGGAGGAGAGAGTCTAATGAAAGAGGACTCATCTGAACGCAAACCTGGTGTTGATAAGGAGACCTCCGGTTATTGCGATGTTCCCGAGCGGTATGAGTTAATCGGCGGGGTGCGGGTACACCTGACCATTGATCAATTCGTGCTGGACGGGGGACGCTATCAGCTGGAAGCGACCCACATCGATATAGGTGAGTTGACGACCAGTCGATTTCCCTGCATCCGAATCGATCTCGAACGATTGTTTGGATCCATCGCCCGTTTTCGACAGGACAAATAATTGAGAAGCAGGAAGTGCGATGGCCCGATTGCTGTTATAGATAATGGAAGGGTTGGACATCTTATACTTGCAGGGCATGTCTTTCTTTCCGGCCGGCCGCATGGGCTTGATTGGTGACAAACTTGTTAACAATGAAGTAAAGGACTTGCAACCATTGACGATGGAAGTTAACATAGATGAAGATGAGTATACTGCGTGTTTACATTAAGGAGGTCCCTGGCTATGTTATTGGCTGAAGATGCCGTACAGGCGGTAAGCCGTTTCCACACGTTCGATATTTTCGTTATCCTGTTCACAATCGTACTTGCCATCGCGTTGGTGCGTTCTCTGGTAGCCCCGACCAAAAATAAATTTGCAATCGGCTTTGCTGGAGTAAGTCTTTTGGTGTTCTTGGTCATGGATGTGCTGATGGTCAAGTACTGGATAAGTTAAGAAAGTCGTATTCATTTTCGGGGGAAAAGCTTGTTAGGCGTAGAGTGCTGCGCTTGGACAAGCTTTTTTTTGTGAGCGTAGAAGAGAGAGGAGGCTGGATATAGTGAGCATGAATATGGGGAGTGGCGGCGGGTTCGGTTCAGGGGGCGGAGGAGGCAGCGACTTTGGCGGTATGGGTAGGGGCGGCAATCGTCACCGGATGCGGGAGCTGGCGAAGACGGAGCGTTTCGACTGGGTCATTGTAAGGCGTGCCTTTCGTGCGTTTATCCCTTATTGGCGGCGTGCGTTGCTGATCGTATTCTTGATGCTGATTTCTGCCCTGGGGGGAGTCGCTCCGGCTTGGCTGACGCAACGAATCATCGACAACGGGATTATGCAAGGCGATATAGAAACGGTAGTGAAGCTTACGTTGCTCGTGCTGGGCATCGTGCTGACGACGGGCTTATTAGGCGTATGGCAGAGCTGGCTGAACAATTCGATCGCTCAGAATGTAATGGCGGACTACCGGCTTTCTTTGTTCGACCAGATCCAGAAGCAATCGATCACGTTCTTCGCATCCCGGCAATCCGGCGAGCTCGTCTCCAGAGTCATGAATGATGTGACCGCTATCCAAAATGTAGTGACTTCTACGCTGATCGGCATTGTAAACAACTTGTTGATTATTGCCAGCACCTTGTTCCTGATGTTCCATATGAATTGGAAGCTGACGCTGCTCTCCTTGCTAGTTGTTCCTGGGTTCGTGCTGCCTTCTCAGAAAGTCGGACGTATCCGCCAAAAGCTGCAGGACGATATCCAGCAGAGGCAGTCGTCGATGACCGTTAAGCTGAGCGAGGCGTTCGGAGTGAGCGGGGCGTTGCTGACACAAATATTCAGCCGGGAACGGGCACAACGCGATCAATTTGATCAGGTGAACACCGAGCTGCGCAAGCTGCAAATTCGCCAAACGTTGGTTGGCCGTTGGCTGTTTATGTGGATGGGCATGTTCGGCTCGCTCGGTCCTGCTATTCTGTGGGGCTATGGGGGCTGGTTGGTCATCCACAACCAGATGGGGATCGGCGTGATCGTGTCGTTTACCGCTTTGATGGGAAGGCTGTATGGCCCGGTAAGCTCTCTCACGCAGCTGCATGTGAACTTGTATTCCTCGATCGCTTTGTTCCGGCGAATTTTTGCCATGTTGGACACAAAGCCGCAGGTGCAAGGCGGTGTAGCGGAGCTGGCACCTGGGAGTGCCGAAGGGGACATCCGGCTGGAGGACGTGACTTATGCGTACCGGAATAAGGAAGGCGGCCTGTACGAGCCGGTTCTTCGCGAGGTGAATTTACACGTGAGGCCACGTCAGATGGTAGCGTTAGTGGGACCGAGCGGCGCCGGCAAAACGACGCTGATGAACTTGATCCCGCGCTTCGCGGATCCGGTGGAAGGTCGGGTGCTGCTGGACGGCCGGGACATCCGCGAGCTGACGTTGCCGGCGCTCCGCACCCAGATGGGCCTCGTGCCGCAGGATCCGTTTTTCTTCCACGACACGATCTACAGCAACCTGCTGTTCGCGCGGCCGGACGCTTCGCGAGACGAAATCGAAGCTGCCTGCCGCGGTGCGCAAATCCACGACCTGATCGCCTCGCTGCCTGAGGGGTACGAGACGGTCGTAGGCGAACGCGGCTACCGTCTGTCCGGCGGCGAGCGCCAGCGGCTCGCCATCGCCCGCGTGCTGCTGCGCGCCCCGCGCATCGTCTTGCTGGACGAGGCGACGAGCTCGCTCGACACGCTCGTGGAGCGCCAGATCCAGCAGGCGCTGGAGGTGCTTATGCAGGATCGCACGGCGATCGTGATCGCGCACCGGCTCTCGACGATCCTGAAGGCGGATCAGATCGTCGTGCTCGACGGCGGCACCATCGCCGCCACCGGCACGCATGAGGCGCTGCTCGAGTCGAGCCCGCTGTACCGGCGGCTGTATGAGGCGCAGTTCGTGGCGTCAGCGGAGCAGTAGCGAGAGGAGCAGAAAACGTCCACCCGGAGTCGGGGAGGACGTTTTTTAGGGTCTCAGTGGTTTGTAACACTATTTGTATCGGGAGGCATAGTTTATCTCGGTATCAGCGAGTTAAGAAAGTGAATCAGCTTTTGTTCGGCATCGGGTGTTTTAGCTTCTGTGGAAATTTGGTAAAATAGACCTCCCTGGCTTGCACTCGAGCTCCAGTTTAGCACAACGTGATCCGCCACTTTCCTGACTAATCCTTCAATTTCATTCACTTGAATGACCCGAATGTCACTGTCTGCCAGCAGATCGGTATAGAGGGTTTTAAACCATATGCTTTCCGAGATCAATGCGGATACTTCAGCCCCTTCCAGTGAAGCCCGGATTGTGACTCCTGTTGCTTGCGGAAGGACGGCGACTTTCGTTGTTGCAAGTTGGCCGCCATGCTCGTCGCTTAGCTTTTTCAACTCAGCTAAATCGGGTACTCCTACCCTGTGCTGAACGCTCCCCTGAAGGAACGAAACCAAACCGCTGAGCTCGATAGGCAGCCGGAATACGGGTCCTGCGGCATGACGCAACGAGTCCCAGTTACCGATGATTACGGGATTCTCAATAGCGGTCATTATTTGATCCGGATTCCCGCTTCGCCTGAAAAGCGCTACCGCTTCACCTGACAGGATACTCGCCAGCGCCAACTCTCTCTCCTCAGAGGTATAAGAAGGGGGATTGGCTTGATCAAACGGACGAAGGGTTAGTGTAGAGACTCCTTGCTCATTGAACAGAGTAATAGACGAGAATACAGTATACCCTGATACTAGCAGCACGGTTATAGCGATAACAGCACCGATAGCGAATTGGAGAGGAACATTACTCCGCTTGCGTGACGGTTCGATTGTTGCGAGGGACTGCATAACCCGGTCATGTACGTCGACCTCGGGCATGTGAAGCGACCGGAGCTTATTTTCAATTCCCTGATTAGTAATCAACCTGAGCGCCTCCTTCTTGGCTGTGTTCTGCACGCATCGCTTCCGATCTAAGCTTTAGCTTAGCCCGTTCGAATTGCTTTCTTAATGCATTAGGTTTGCCATGTATGATTTGTCCGATTTCCTCGTAGCTCATCCCATGGAGCACTTTCAGGATGACGAGACTCCGCACATGAGCGGGAAGAGAATCCAGCATCGCTAACACTTCCAAATTAGAGCTTAAAGAGTGACTATCGACTTGCAAGGAGGAATGGTGCGCGGCCCTATGAAACAAAGCAGCTAGTCTGGAGCGCTTCTTCAGTTTGTTCAAGCATAAATGATGCGCGATTGTAAGAATCCAGCCAATAAAGGAACCGGTCTCCTCGTATTGATGCAACTTAGTATAGGCGCGAACGAAAGTTTCTTGAACAACGTCTTCAGCGTCTTGCCGATGACCGATCATAGGATAGCAGTACCGAAACACCTGCTGTTGCAATAAAAGCACAATTTCCGAAAACGCGCTGTGCTGCCCTTCCTTCGCCAATCCGACCAATTGATCCAGTTCATCCATCCTCATCCCACCCTCTTACTACTATAACAACTCTTTTTTCCAAAATGTGACGACATTTGCAATGTATTTACAAAACCTTCACTTCAAATTGATCTTCCCAGAATAGTCCGTTGGTACCTTTAAACATGTGCACTCAATTGGACAAGGAGGAGAAATAGAAGTGAAATTGAAGAGACTTGCTGCAACACTGGCTGCTACTGTAACCATTGCCTCTGTGCTTGGTACGACGCCTGTCTTCGCTGCCGATGTGATTCCGACGCCGCCGACGGCTACTGGGGAATTGGTCCTGACCAAGATCGCTCGCTATGATTCCATGAAAGTGGGAGCCGGGACAGAGAAGAATGGGGTTGAGATAGTCAACTTTGACCCGATCAGCAAGAAGGCCTTCCTGGTAAATGGAGATGCAAATCACCCGTCGATGGAAATCATTGATTTTTCCTCGCTTACTACTGGTTCTGTGACGGATATCGTGTATGGCGGAACAAACGGCAATTTGTTGACTCGCATTCCGATCCGCAGTCTTGGCGAATCCGCCTTTTTCGACGTGACAAGCATTGCGATCCATCCGACACAAGACTTGCTTGCCGTGGCTGTGTTGGCCGAGAAGCCGAACAAGGGCTATGTGGCGTTCTTCAACAAAAACGGGCAATACCTGAAAAAGGTAGAAGCCGGGTATCATCCGGACATGATTATGTTTACTTCGGACGGCAACACCGTACTCGTAGCCAATGAAGGCGAACCGACCGACAATACTTATGCGGATGATCCGAAAGGCTCGGTAACCATCGTAGACGTATCGGGCGGAATTAACAGCGTGGATCAGTCCAAGGTTACGGATGTAACGTTTGATGAACTGACGATTGACGATATCGATCCGAATGTGCGGATTTTCCCTTTTAAGGATGGCGTATACCACAAGCGCTCGGAATTTCCGAACGGCAACAACTGGTCGGTCGACTTCGAGCCGGAGTACATCACAGTGAGCGGTAATATTGCTTATGTATCTCTGCAAGAGAACAATGCGATTGCCAAGCTCGACTTGACGACAAAGAAATTTACGCATGTATATGGGCTGGGCTACAAGGATCACACGTTGCCGGGCAACGAGATCGATCTGAATGAAAAAGACGGCATCAACATAATCAACCAACCGGTATTAGGCGCGTACATGCCGGACGGAATAACCAGTTATCAAGTTGGCGGGAAAACCTATATTGTAACTGCTAACGAAGGGGATTCCCGAGAGTATATTTATAAAGATGCCAGTGGTCACGAGATCACGGTTTATACCGAGGAAAAGAAGCTGAATGCGATCAAGTCGTTGCTTCAATTCGATGCCAGCAAGTTTGGGAATTATACGCAGGATCAATTTAATACGTGGCTCAACACCATCAATGGAGATTCCGCCAAAGTAACCACCGCCGTATATGATGCAGCTTTCGGTGAGACGGGCAGCGCAACTCATAGTGTAGCTTATACTTTTGGAGCACGTTCATTTTCGATCTGGGATGCTGACAATATCAGTGCCGGCCCAGTATACGATAGCGGCAGCAACTTCGAGTCGATCACAGCAACTATGTTACCTGACTACTTCAACTACAGCAACGACGGTAATAAGAAAGACAAGCGCAGCTCCAGCAAAGGTCCAGAGCCGGAAGATGTGAAGCTGGGCGTCATTAACGGCAAAACGTATTCTTTCGTTGGGTTGGAGCGGATCGGGGGCGTAATGGTGTATGACGTGACCAATCCGATGCAACCTTCCTTCGTGACATACAAGAACGACCGCGACTTCACGAAGCTTGATCATACGACCGACCTCGGTCCGGAAGGCATGAACTTCGTTCCAGCAGACAAGAGCCCGACCGGCAAGCCGCTTCTGTTCATTGCTCACGAAATATCAGGTACCCTGCTCGTGTACGAAATTTCTAGCGCCAATTACCAAGTTACAGGACAAGCGGACGATGCTTACATGGTTGGCGCCAAAACAAACGGCATTACGACGTTGACCGTAAATTCCGGCAAGAGCGGTTGGGTATCCTTCTCGGCATCCGTCGCTTCTGTAATCCCGAATCCAGGTTCGGAAACACTCGTGTTCAAACATGTGCGAAACAATACCCAAATCGGACTTGCGGCGGTACGCCAAGATTACGACGGGTCAGCGCAAGCCGCTCAAGCTCAATTCAACGTGCAGGCCGGCGATGTGGTCGAAGTCTACATCGTGGACAACCTGACCAACGATCCGACCAAGCAGCCGGTTGTGCTGCAGTAATCGACGGGAGGGTTCGACATGAAACGTTTAGCAACTGTAATTATCGCGGCGGGGCTGCTTTTGGGAGCAGCCGCTCCGGCCGCTTGGGCCGCATCTCTAACCTCGCAAGTGAGCGCCACGTCGGTACAAGCCGGT
Organism: Paenibacillus koleovorans NBRC 103111; assembly: GCF_004000845.1. Taxonomy (GTDB): domain Bacteria; phylum Bacillota; class Bacilli; order Paenibacillales; family NBRC-103111; genus Paenibacillus_AA; species Paenibacillus_AA koleovorans. The sequence goes on along the minus strand of NZ_BIMA01000013.1, from coordinate 32,044 downwards.
GGTAGCGTGACCGTAAACGGAACATATGCGGCTAATGCATGGGTTTCGCTGCGGGTGTTGGACAGCACGAACAGCGTAGTCGTGTTCGACGCCGCCAAATCGGATGCAAACGGCGCCTATAGCTTTACGTTCGTTGTGCCGGCATCGGCAGCACTCGGCAACCTGACGGTATTGACAGGAAGCGGTGCCGATGTGGCCAGCAAAACCGTTACGCTCACCCAAACGAGCACCGGCGGCGGCGTCATCATCGGCCCTGGAACAGGCTCCGGCAATACGACCATCGAGGACGGCAAGATTGAGATCAAGCCGGAGGTAACCAAGGGAGCCGACGGACGTACGGAAGCCAAAGCTACCATCAACGAGACCCAACTGAGCGAAGCGTTGAAAGAGTCGCCGGATAAAGTAACGATTACGGTAACCGGTGATTCCACGGATCAAGTGGTGGCTCAATTGGATGCCAAGGCGCTGCAGCTGGCAGCCAAGAACAATACCGTAATTGAGATCAAGTCCGAAATCGGCATCTACACGCTCCCGACCAGCGTGCTGGACCTCGAAGCGATCGCGAAGGATCTTGGAGTACCGGTGGAGCAACTGAGCTTGAACATCAAGCTGGTGCAAGCTACACAAGATCAAAAGCAAGCTGTAGGAGCGGAGACCAAGGAACTGGGGGCGACTTCGGTTGCGCCAGTAATCGAGTTCGTCATTGAGTTCACGGCGCCAGGCGGCAAGTCGGCGGAGGTGTCCAGCTTCGGGACGACTTATGTGAGCCGTTCCCTGGAACTGACGGATAGCAGCATCGATCCGGCCCACACGACCGGTGTCCGGTATGATCCGGTGACGGGCGTGTTCCGGTTTGTACCGACGGTGTTCCAACAAGCGGATGGCAAATGGATCGCTACCTTGAAGCGGAACGGCAACAGCTTGTACACCGTCATTGAGAACGAGAAAACATTCACGGATGTAGCCTCCCACTGGGCGAAAAAAGAAGTCGAGCAGCTCGCCTCCAAGCTAATCGTACAGGGCGTGAGCAACACTTCCTTCTCGCCGGACGGGTCGGTTACGCGTGCGGAGTTCACGGCCTTAATCGTAAGGGCGCTTGGGCTTGATGAAGCCAAAGGCAGCTCGGCCTTCTCCGACGTAACCTCAGGCGCCTGGTACGCGAACACCGTTGCCACAGCCTATAATGCAAAGCTGGTCAGCGGCTATGAGGACGGCACGTTCCGCCCGAACCAGCCGATCACCCGCCAAGAGCTGGCAGTGCTGATGGACAATGCGATGGCGTATGTCGGCAAGCGCAATGCTTCCTTAAACGTAGATACAGCGTTGAACACGTTCCAAGACCGTGGCACGATCGCAGCATGGGCTAAGTCGGCTGTAGCGCAAATCGTGAGCGCAGGCATCACCAACGGCAAGGCGGACGGCGCTTTCGTCGCAGACAGCAACGCCACTCGCGCGGAAGCAACGGTTATGATCCAACGACTGCTGAAGCTGGCGGTGTTTATCAACTAAATGAAAATCGCCCCTTCGAGATAACTCGAGGGGGCGATTTTATTTTACAAGCCCAACAGCCCTTTATAAATCCGCAGCACCGTCTCCGTATTGCCGCTATACACGACGATAGCGAGTAGCACGATAAGCTGAGTGACTGCGCAACGGAACCAGAAGTAGGCCGCCGACACTTTGCGCCGCTGGACGGTCGACTTGTTCAACAAGCTTTCAAGCCCGATCAGCGCCCCGTGGTACACGCCCCAGAGCAAGTACAGCCAGCTAAAACCATGCCACAGTCCGATCAGCACCATGATGAGCATAGAGACGCCGGCACCCGCCCAGCGGGACGAGAGCTGCCGAGAGAAGATCATGTAGATATGATCGCGGAACCAATCGCCGAGCGTAGCATGCCAATTGCGCCAATACTGCGTGAGGGTCGGGGACTGGAACGGCTGCTTGAAGTTTTCCGGAATCGTGTAGCCCATCAGTCGGCCGAACCCGATCGCGATATCGGAGTAGCCCGAGAAGTCGAAGTAGATCAGCGCGTAAAACCAGACCATCAGGAACAAGCTGTGGAGCGGAGTCAAATCTTGCTCCAGCACCGACTTGAACACAACCGTCATCGACGCGACTAACACGACCTTTTTAAACAACCCTAGAATGATGCGTTTGACCCCCGCCTCGAAATCGGCAGCGCTTACGGTGTAAGGTTTCTTCGAATCGGCCAGGAAATCGCGAAACTTCAGGATCGGCCCGGATGTAAAAGTAGGAATGAAGAGCAAATAGTTCACATAGTCGAGCAGCGGAGCGCGTCCGCCTTCCCGACCGACGTAATAGGCGAGATAGAGAGCGTCGATTACTTTAAGTACTGTATAAATGAGCCCGAACGTGTAGATCGCGTCGAAATAAGGATGTTCGAACACCCCCATCCAGAGCAGCCGAACCCCGCACACAAGCGCCACATTCCCCACGATCAACGCCAAAAACCACCAGCGCCGCCCGCTCCTGACATGCACTAGAAACAAGTAGCCCAAATAGTTGAGCAGCACGTACACGAGGGAGAACACGAAGAGCTTTTGGCTGAACACGAGCAGGAACAGCAGGTTGAACGCCAGTACGAGCCACCGCTTATTCGGCCGCCACCAGCGGGTCAGCATCAGCACGAGCACCATGCCGAACAATGCGACCAGGGCATACATATTCAACAAGTAAGACATGCGCTAAAACCCCTCGTAAATAAAAAGTCCTTTGCCCGTAAACGCGATCAAGACGGCAATCAGCATCGCCAGATAGACGATTACTTCGAGGAGCTTGCGAAAGACCGGATCCATGCGTCCACCTCCCGGGTAAATGTAGGCGCGCCGACCTCGCGGTTCAAGTGCACGAGATCATGGAACAAATCGGGCTTGTAGCGGTCGGAGACGTCCAGAAGCGGTATATCGGCGGACTGGGCGAGCTGCTGCACGAGCTCCTTCAGAGGCTTCCAATAGCCGGGCGGCGGATAGGCCGGGTCCGGATTGAGCGGCATCAGGATGAGCTTGAGCGGGAGAGCTTGTTCACGGGCGTGCGTGATCACCCACTCGAGCGCCTCCAAGTTGTCCTTCAAGTCATCCAGCGTCATCCAGTTGAATAGCTTCTCGTAGCGCTCATAGTCGGCCTTAAGGTCTTCCGGCTTGCTGGGGCCGAAATACAGCTCCTTATCGATCCAACGCGGCTCGTACGTATGCAAATCGAGCTCCCCGCGCTTCGCGCCCTTCCAGGCGTTCCGCACCAACTCCTTGCCGGAATCTTTGAAATAATCTCGATAGAAGTAGACGTAAGGCTGGTACGGCCGCTTAAACCACTGGTAAGTCGGGTCCGTCGTGAGCTGATCAAGCATCGTGTGCGCATCAATGCCGATGACGAGCTGGTCCTCGAAGTCATACAGCCCTTGCTGGAGGATCGCTTTCAAGTCGGTCAGTTTGCCGTAGGACATTCCCATCTCCACCAAAGGCACTTGCGCCTGCTCCTCGATGTAAGCCCCCGTAACCGCCGAGTTGCCAAAAAAAACGGGACCGGACCGATCCCACTGATGATGGTAAAGCGTTTTGGTGAAGTCGTTTTTGTAAAAACGGCGCGAGGACGACATCGGGTCCCACTGGGAGACGAGGAGATCGACCAGTACAAAGGCGGCTAGCAGCAGCAGGATGAAGCTGTTGGCACGGAGCGCCTTCCAGTTGCGGCCGCCGGAAGGGGCTGAGCCGCCGGTGCCGGCAATGCCAGTTCCGTTGCTGGAGCCACCGCTGGAGCCGGGGCCGGATCCGACGCTGGAGCTTCCGCCTGGCTTGAGCGAACCGCCTGGCTTGAGCGAACCGCCTCGCTGGCTGCGCGGCCCAAGCGGGGCACTGCCTGCATCGCCGCCGGAGCCGACAGTACCGCTATTGCTGCCACCATTGTCGCCGCCTGCACCGATCCCGGCATCGGCCTGGTACGCAGGCGTTGAAGCTATGCGGTTGTCGCGGCTGTTGCCGTTGTCGCCGTGCGGATTTGCGGCCATCGTTTTATCAACTCTCTCAAAAAATAAGGTGATGCGATATCTCTATTTCGCCGGAAACCAGGGTTCACGCAAAAATAAGGTGCAGGCATAACGCTATTTCAGCCGAAACACCGCGATGGGAGTCGATTTCGCCGAAATAAGGTGACGCCATAACGCTATTCGTCACAATCCGAGCGGTCTGAGCGAAATAAGGTGATTTCACAAAGCTATTTTCACGAAACTAACTTCTAGATCGACTTGGCTTGCCAATCGCGGTACTGCTGACGGAACGCCGACGGCCAGTTCGCCTCATCCAGCCCGAACTGGGCGAGGAACGCGAACACCCAGCGTTCGATGCCGAAGCCAACGCAGCCGGTCGTGGCCGGACGTTTGCCCAGCTTGATGTCGAACGCGGAGCCGAACGCCGTACTGTGGAAGTTGACCGACGAGCAGGCGATTGATTTGTTGATGTGCGGGATCGTGAGCCGCATCTCGTACTTCATCTCTTGATTGCGCTGGAAGGAGGCTTTTACCTGGAAGTCGTTCGTGAAGAACGGGTCATTCGCATTCTCGATGACGCAGTCCAGCTCCCATTCCTCCGCCAGCTGCTTCAGATGCTCGACGCCCTTCATCCGGTTTTCCCGGACGAATTCCGGTTTGCCGACGAAGATGATCTCCCGCATGCTGAAGTCAAGCAAACGGCCGAAGTCGCCGTGATTATGCGACTCATAGCGGTGGCACTTGGCGATCGCCGTAGCGATGATGCCGTCGCCCTCCAGCGTCTCGCCCTGCAATCCTTCATAGCAATGGTAGCAGGTCGAAGGGTTCATCGCATACCGAGGCTTCGGCATGTTGCGGTTCAGGTCGAGCGGGGCTTCCGGCTTCCAGCCGCCTGCCTCGCGGATCGATTGGGAGAACGATTCGATGACGTCCAGATCGTCCCGCAGGTGCGAGAGGAAATGCAGATGCTCCGGAAACGAAGTGAAATGGTTCGTCTTGTCCAACGTTGTCAAATGGATGATCGCCGGATACGTTTCTTCCTTCGCTCCGAACGCGGAGGCTACCTTCGTCACGAACGAATAGTCGAAGAAGCGCATCAAGCTCGAAAACGGCTCGCGGAACAAAAACAAACCCGGATCAAGCACCTTGATCGTCTTAGACTGCACGAGCTCGGCGATGATATCGCCTTTGTATGGCATAGCGCCGTGGCGTTCGTAGAGGATGTGCTCCTTGAAGCCGAAGTCGCCCTTCGAGAAACGCTCGATCAGCCGCTCAACCTGACTGACGATCCGCTCATTGCCGGCGGGGGAGCGATGCTCAACGTACAAATTCGTTCCTTCCAGCCAAATACGGTCAATATGCTCATCTACAAAGGAGGAAGCGTATTTCACCTGGCCGTGCTGGTTCGGATCGAGGCGTTCGAGAGAAATGACGCAGACGACGGGAGGTGCGGTTTCCGATGGGCCGCTCATACTCGTGCTCATGGTGCTTACCTCCCCGTTTTTTTCGCGACAAATTCTGCGATCTCTCGAATCGTGTTAAGCGGATACAGCATCAAATCCTGGTTCGTCACTTGGATGCCATAAGTTTTCTCCATATGGGCAATCAGCGCGGTGGCGCCGATCGAATCGATGTAGCCGTAGTCGAACAGATGGACATCCGGCGTAAAGTCGCTGTCATCCGATTCGATCTCGTAACGGGTGCGAATGTGCTGCTCCAACTCTTGTGCGATTTGTTCCATGAGGTTCTACCGTCCTTCCATAGTACAGCGTCAAGGCCCCATGCTACCATGTGGCCTTGATCGTCGTTTTGCTGCCGAAATGCGTGACCGTATAAATGTAATTATGCTCCGCTTCGAAGGCGTCTATCTTGAGGTCGGCTCCTTCGATCCGGAGGGGGTGCGGGCTGAACAGCTTGATCTGCTGCATGCCGTCCGAATTCAGCGCGATCGTCCAGTAGCGGTCGGCCTTCTCGATATCCACCGGCACATTGACGCGCAAGATCTGCATCGGCTGCTCTTTCCACGCCACGGCGATTTTCGTCTTGCCTTGAAGGCCGACATACAAGCGATTGTCCTTCTTCGTGACGATGTCGGAGTCCGTATGGAACGGAAGGTTGGCGTAGGCTTTCCCAGGCTCGAACACGACGCCTACCGCATCGCGGTATTCCAGCGCCAGAACGGCCGGAACGTTGCGGCTGTCCGCTTCGATCGTGAGCGACAGATGTTTGCCGCTGCCGAATTTGTCCTTCGCCTTGTCCAGCAAGTAGACGAGCCAGCTGCGGCTCACTTTGTACTCGCTTAGCATCGAGGCCAGCGTGGAGCGGGCCATCTGCGGTTCGGAGACGAAGTTGTAATCGTACTCGGTGCGCAGTTTGTCGAAGAACTGGGCGAAGGCGGTGTTATAAATCATCCTTGGTGCTTCGATCGGTGTGTCTTGATATTCGATGTGTTCGAAATAAGTGATAGGTAGATCAAGCTCCGCGAAATCGTAGTACAAGTTAGCGTTTGTTGTAAATTTGCCGTTCTTGTAATCCATCTTCATCCCCGGCGTATGCAGCAGCATCGGGTGCTTCAAGGCATCATCGTCCAGCAGGAACGGGAAGCCCCACATATAATCCTGCCCCCATTGCGGCTCGAACGGATCGTGAGAAGGCTTGAACCCGAAGTTGAACCACAGGTCGGCTTCATTCTCGTTGCGCAGCGTCTGCAGGCGGTCCAGATTGCCGATGCGCCACGTATGCTGGTTTGTCCCGGTCATCGTCCAAGGGATGCCGAGCTTCTCGAACGCCTGGCGGTGCAGGGCGATCTCCGCCTTCTCCTGCTCGGCGGTCAGGAAGTTCTGGAAGTACAAGTGAGGGTACAGCTCGAGCTTGTTCTGGTTCAAATAAGCAATAAAGTCCGTCAACTGCTGCTTGTAAGGGAATTTCGGATCGTCGATCGTAACTGGCTTGCTGTATTCGACTTGGCCGACGATCAGGTCTTCCTTGCCGTCATGGTTCAAGTCATACCAGACGGGAACCGAGTATTGGCCGCCGACGAGCGCTTTCGTCCCCATCTGGTTGTTCGTCTGGCCATTGATCGTGCCGGTAAAGCTCCAGCTTGATTCCGTTGCGGCCGGCTGCGTGTAGACCAGCAAGTCGCCCTCGCTGTTGCCGACGACGAGATCGGCTTTGCCGTCGCCGTTCATGTCGCGAATGGACGGAGCGGCGTACTTGGCCTTCTCAAGCGTGAACAGCGTGCTGCCGCTCTCGAAGCGGAGCGGCTGGCCCTTGATGCCGCGGTACAGCGTCACGCGGCCGCTCTTGTCGCCGACGACGAGGTCGGCGACTCCATCGCCGTTCACGTCGCCGATGGCGGGAGCGGCGTGCCCCGCTGCGGCGACGATCGGCGTGCCTGCGCCGGACGTGAGCGCGACCGGGGCGGCGAAGGTGCCGCCAGGTCGCTGCAGTGCCGCGAGCACACTCCCGTTAGCGCCGCCGAGGACGAGATCAGCGAGACCGTCGCCGTTGAGGTCCGCCGCTGCAACGGTCACACTGAAGATAAGGTCGTTGGCTATTTTGTCGTCGTCGAGGTCCTCATCGGCCACGGTCGGATACTTGGCGAGCCGCAGCGGCTCTAAGCTGCCACCGGCGCCCGTGGCGGCACGCACGGGCTCGCCCGGCGCGAAGGCGTCCGGGTACGTGAGCCCGGACGGCACCTGCTGCGTCGACGGCTTCATGCCGACGTTGCGGTACCACGTGACACTGCCGTCGCCGCTGCCGATGATCAGATCCATCCGACCGTCCCCATCGAGGTCGGCGAATGTCGGATAAGCGCGGTAAGCTAGCGCCAGCTTCTCTGCGAGCTGAATGCCTTCTTTAGGATAATCGGCTTGATACAGAAGACCGTCTCCTGCCAGCAGATGCGTCCCGCTGGAGTAGAACGAGTTCGGGAACTCCCCGACGAACTCCGGCTTGGCCGTCGTCCCGGTGTTCAGATGGACAACGACGCCTTCCGTCCATTTCCACCACTCGAACGAAGAGCGAACCAAAGAGAATGACGGAATCTCATTATACTGCTTGAGCAGCTCCGCCCACTTGATCCCCTCTTGCTTCTCGAAAGCGGGCAACGCCTCGAAATGGTTCTGGAACGCCATCGCAGGACGGCCGTAAGGGCCATATACGCGCTTCACGCTGTAGCCGTGCGTCTCCTTGGAGACGAAGGAAGCATATTCGCTGCGGAACAAATGATTGACCGTCGCAAAGGAGAAATTGAAGAAGGGCTGCAACGGCAAGCCGGTCTTAAAATCAAAGTAATTGGCTTTTGTCGACTGGCCTACATTTTTGTTATGATCCTCCACACGCTTCGCAAATCCCTGCGTCGGGTCCATGCCGCTTTGCAAGTCGAAGCCGGTGATGAAGTACCGGTTCGGCACGAAGGCGGTTGCCGTAAGCACCGTCCCTGTGCCATAGCGATTCAGCGTCACGATAGGGCGGTCCTGCAGCAGCACGATCGGCTCCGCCGTCGTCACGGTCAGTGAGCGGCCCCATTTGTAGCCGGGCATGTAATTGTCTATCTTGAAACCGACGGTATACACCGTCTGGACAAACCCGTCCGCAAACCGTTGAATCAATTCCTGCATGGTCTTCAGATGCTCGTCCACCGACGGATAGGCGAAGACCGGCTTGCCGACGACCGACAGCTCAGGATCGACCGTGCCGCCTAACAAGTCTGCCGGAATGACGTCGATCAAGCCTTCGTCTACTAGAATATGGCCGCCCTGCTCCACATAAAGGCGAAGCTTCTCGAGATCGGCTGGCAAGGTCGGGCTTTTTTTCAAAGAAGGATCCAGCACTACCGCATCATAAGCTTGCAGCTTGGCGGCATTCAGCCCTCCGAGCGGTGACCGGGATAGCTTCAGATTGGCAACCAACGACTGTTCGTAATTTAGATAAGCGGCGCGGTCGTAATCGGCACTGCTACCGGTTGCGTAGAGCAATCGGACGTGCTCCTCCTTCTGCGCGAATACCAACACAAGGCAGGAAGCAATCAGCAGGATGCTTACGAGCCAGGCCGCTTGCTTGGCGAATCGCAAATGAAAGTCCCCGCTTCTATCAGGAAATTATGAGTTTAGCATACGGACATTATACCATTCGGCTCGTTTTTTGTTAATCTTTGACGGGAGAACGCGGAATTTTGTCAACACTTGGCAGGTTTTCGGCGGAAATAGGCGGCAAATGGCTATTTGGCCCCCGTTTCTGGTACACTTATATATAAGAAAAAGGAAGATGAACGTATGGAGGCTAGGAAAACAGTGAGTGAGCAAGTGCGGAAACTGCGCAAATCGGATATAGAGCTTCTAGCGCCGGCAGGCGACTGGGATTGCATGCGGGCGGCGGTGGCCAACGGAGCGGATGCGATCTTTTTCGGCGTGGACAAGTTCAATGCTCGGGTGAGGGCGCACAACTTTACGATGGACGAGCTGCCGGACGTGATGTCATTCTTGCACCTGTACGGGGTAAAAGGATTCGTGACGTTCAATATTCTCGTATTCGAAGAGGAGCTGAACGACGCCAAACGGCTGATCGAGGCTTGCATCGACGCAGGAGTAGACGCCGTGATTGTGCAGGATTTGGGGCTGGTGAAGCTGATTCGCGAGATTTCGCCGGATTTCCCGATCCATGGCTCCACGCAGATGACGATTACGTCGCCGGAGGCGGTCGAGTTCACGAAGCCTTTCGATATCGAGCGGGTCGTGTTGGGCCGGGAAAATAATTTGAAGCAAATCAAGCAGATCGGCGATCAGGCGAAGCTCCCGATGGAAGTGTTCGTGCATGGGGCGCTGTGCGTGTCCTATTCGGGGCAATGCTTGACGTCGGAAATGTGGGGCGGCCGCTCCGCGAACCGTGGCGAGTGTGCGCAGGCTTGCCGGTTGCCTTACGATCTGATCGTAGACGGCGAGCAGAAGCCGATGGGGGACGTGGCCTACCTGTTGTCGCCGAAAGACTTGGCTGCGTTGGAGCTGGTGCCGGAGCTGATCGAGGCGGGGGTTACGTCGTTCAAAATCGAAGGGCGACTGAAATCGCCGGAATATGTGGCGAATGTGGTCGGCAAGTATCGCAAGGCGATCGACGCTTATTTCGAAGGCCGCGATCCGAAGCCGAGCAAGGAAGAATTGCGCGAGCTGGAGCAAAGCTTCTCTCGGGGCTTCTCGTACGGCTTCCTGAAAGGCACGAACAACAAGCAGCTCGTCGAGGGGACGTTCCCGAAGAGCCGCGGCGTGTTCCTCGGCCGGGTGAAGCAGATTCTGCGCGACGGCGTCGTGTGCGAGCTCGAGGCGCCGCTCAAGCGCGGCGACGGCATCGTGTTCGATGCGGGCGATCCGACGCGCAAGGAAGAGGGCGGCCGCGTCTATGACGTGCGCCGCAAGGGTGTGAAGCTGGAAGGCGAAGCGGCGGGCGGCCTGATCGAGATCGTGCCAGGGCGGAACGACGTCGACCTGAAGCGGGTGCACGTCGGCGACCGCATCTGGAAGACGAGCGATCCGGCGCTCGACAAGCGGCTGCGCCAGACGTTCGAGACCGACAAGCCTTACCGGGTGTTCCCGGTGAAGGTCAAGGTTGTCGGAGCGCTCGGCCATCCGCTGAAGTCGTGGTGGACCGACCTCGAGACCGGCCACACCGTTGCGGTCGAATCCGAGCTCGCGCTCGTGCAAGCGGAGAAGCGTCCGATGGACCGGACGCTGTTCGAAGAGCAGTTCGGCCGCTTGGGCGGCACTGTGTTCGAGCTCGTGGAGCTGGACGTGCAGCTGCAGGGCGAGCTGATCGTCCCGATGCGCGAGCTCAACCAGATGCGCCGCCTGGCGGCCGCCGAGCTGGAGGCCGCGCGCCGCAGTCCGCGGCCTTATGTGAAGCGTCCGGTCGACGTGTACGCGGACGCATGGACAGGCGCGTCGGAGCCGGGGACGACGGCCATCGCATCTCGCGCCGCAGCCCAGCTCGCTGCGCCATCCGCTTCGGACGCCGCCGCTGCGTCCGCATCGCTGATGGGCGATCCGACCGCAGCCGCAGCCGCAGGGCCGTACCTGATCGCGCTCTGCCGCAGCCTCGAGCAAGTGCAGGCGGCCGGGCAGACCGACGTTCCATGGATCTACGCGGACTTCGAGTTCATCAAGCAGTTCCCGGCGGCCGTGGAAGCCGCTCGTGCCGCAGGCAAGAGGATCGCTCTCGCCACACCGCGCATCCATATGCCGGGGGAGACCGGCTACTTCCGGAACCTGCTGAACTTGCGTCCGGACGCGGTGCTCGTCCGCAATACCGGCGCAATGTACTACTTCATGCAGCATCGTATGAACAAACCCGAGGAGTTCCAGCCGGAGCTGATCGGCGACTTCTCGCTGAACGCGACGAATCACAAGACCGTCGACCTGTTCGCTGCCGCCGGCTGCAAGCGAATCACGCCGTCCTACGACCTGAACATCCAACAGATGGTTGATCTGCTCAGCCGAACCGACAACCGTTTGATCGAGGTCGTGCTGCATCAGCATTTGCCGATGTTTCATACCGAGCATTGCGTCTACTGCACCTTCATGAGCGAAGGCACCGACTACACGAACTGCGGCCGCCCTTGCGAGGAGCATCGCGCCGGGCTGCAGGACCGCGTCGGCATGACGCACCCGGTGCGGGTTGACGAAGGCTGCCGCAACACGGTGTACAACGCGATCGAGCAATCGGGCGCCGAATACTTGAGCAACTTCATCGAGCTCGGCGTGCGAGCATACCGCATCGAGTTCCTCGAGGAGACCGGCGCCAAGGTGCGCGAGGTGATCGACCTGTACAGCCGCGCTTTGTCCGGCGACATCAGCGGCACGCAAGTGTGGCGCAAGCTGAAGGCGACGAACCAGCTCGGGGTCACTCGGGGGCAATTGGTGAAGTGATTGTATTGTGGATGGCGTTCTTATCCGAACGTTGACCATTCGTTCCTTGGTTGCCGGCTCCATATAAATTTGATAATCTTGTTATAAGTTGCAGACTTGTACAGAACGTGAAGCACACGCTGTTCTTCGTCCTCGCTATTACGCGGGAACAAGGAACAGCGTTTTTTATTGTCGAGTCGAGTAGGGGAGGGTGTCGTGCTATGCATTCATTTATTACCGATCATTCCGCCTGGCTGGCGGAGCATGTTGCCAAACGGAGTGGAGAAAGTCAAAGGCGATTGAAAAAAGGGCATGCTCATGCCGAGCGATTGTTTGTTGAGAAGGTGTGGTGGCCGGCATTCGGCACTTTCGCTTTCCTTCACCCCGAATACGAGGTGTACGACTTCAAAGACGGCAGAAGGTTTATAGACTTTGCCTGGATCTGCGGTTCGGTCAGCCTGGCCATTGAGGTTGACGGCTACACGACGCATGTGAAGGAGCTGGACCGGCAGTCGTTCGAGGACCATCTGAGACGCCAAAACGATTTGGTGAACGACGGGTGGTGCATTTTGCGTTTCTCGTACGATGAAGTCAAGGATCGGCCGAGAAGCTGTCAGCAGCAGGTGCAGCATTTTATGGGCAGATGGACGGGTGCCGGGAGAGCGGGTGCCGGGGCGGAATTAGGGTTGATGGAGAGGGAGGTGGTCCGGCTAAGCTCCAGGCGTGGGGTGGCGTTCGCTTGTGACGATGTGCAGAAATGGTTGGGCGTGCATCGGCATACGGCGGCTAAAACGATCCAATCGCTCGAAGAGAGAGAGTGGATCCACCTTGAGGCACGGCACAGTCGGGGTAAGCGCCTTTATGTGTTGAATCGGAGTAAGGTGATTGATTTCTAGGAGTAGGCAGTTGTATAAGAAATGTACATCTGAGGGCGAATTCGGGCGTATTTCAGAGGCAGATGTACAGCGATTGTACATCTGAGCTGCGAAACGGGTGCATCACCCGGTCAATGTATAGAAAATCGACATCTGGGGCGTCAAAATGGGCTTATCATGTCGAAATGGTATACATCTGCCGCCCCAATCGCCCGTTTTCGCCCACCAGTTGTACAAAACGTATACATCTGCAAAAAGAAAGGCTGCGGGAAATGGCAAACTAGCCAGCTCCAACAGCCTACGACGCACTCCTCAATCCTCTTTCACACTAAAGCTCCGCGCCCAATACAGCACCGGCGTCCCCGCGATCGAGATCAGCAGCTTGAACAAATAGGTAGTCGCAAAAATTTGCAGCCATACGTCCAGCGTGTACACGCCGTAGAACGCGATCGTGCAGAACACGAGCGAGTCGACCAGCTGGCTGAGCAGCGTGCTGCCGTTGATGCGGATCCAGAACTGATTGCGCACCGGGAAACGCCGCTTCAGATACGAGAACACGCGCACATCGAGGAACTGGCTGACGAAGTACGCGCACAGGCTGCCCGCCGCGATTTGCGGCATGAGGCCGAAGATCGTCTTCAGCGACTCCTGGGCGAAATCCGACTCCGCCGGTTGGAACGCCAGCGTCATCTGCATGATCGCGGTAGACGCCAGCAGGCTGAAGAAGCCGAACCAGACCGCCTTCCGCGCCGCCTCCGCGCCATACTTCTCGTTCAGCAGGTCGGTCGACATGTAGATCGACGTGTAGATCGTATTGCCGAGCGTCATGACGATGCCCAGCATCTCGATCGTCTTGGTGACCTGGATGTTGGCCAGCACTGTGGCGAAGCCGATCCAGGCGTACAGGCCCTTCTTGCCGAACAGCCGGTAGGAAAGCAGGAAAAGTGCGAACTGCGCGAGCATAAACAAAATGCCCCATGACAAATTAAACAAACCCAAACGCCTCCTTAGTTTTGATAACGCGGGATGGTCTCGAACCGCGGCCGGTCGGCAAACGCCGACAGACAGCTCCATCTTACCAGCTAGGGTTCGCCAGGGGAAGGAAAATCATGCTAATCGGGCAATTTTATGTTGACAACCACAGTCCTCGGTGAGAGAATGTACGCGTGTACATTTTGTGACGGACGGACGGAGGGATGCTGTGGGAACGAGGAAGCAGGTGGCTGAACGGGCAGGCGTTTCCGAAGCTACGGTGTCGAGGGTGTTCAACGGCGTGACACCGATGAAGGAGTCGACCAAGCAGCGCGTGCTCGAAGCTGCGGCGGCGCTGGGCTACACGCCGAACGTCATTGCCCAGCGGTTCGCGAAGGGCCGCAGCGGCAACCTTGGTGTCGTGCTGCCTTATGTGCCCAAGGTGCATCTGTTCTCGACCTACTACTTCTCGGAAATACTAAGCGGCATCGGCGAGACGGTGCGCGAGCTGGGGTACGACCTGCTGCTGCTGTTCCGCTCGCCGGGCGAGGAGACCGATTATGCCTCCTTGTACCGCTCCGGGAAAGTCGACGCCTGCATCATGCTGGGGTCGTCGGACGACGCCAACGAGATTCAGGCGTTGCAGGAGCTGGAGGAGCAGGGTTATCCGTTCTGCCTCGTCAACCAGCACTACGCCGGCCGGCAATGGTGCGAGGTCGACGCCGACCACATACGGGGCAGCTACGACGCGGTCAAACACCTGCTGCACGGCGGCTGCCGGCGCATCGCGTTCGTGAACGGCCCGGAGCTGTACTCCAACAGCCGCGACCGGCTGCAAGGGTATTGGAATGCGATGACGGAGGCCGGCATCCCGGTCGAGGAGTCGCTTCTGTTCGAAGGCAACTACAGCCGGAAGAGCGGCTACGCGGCGGCCTCGCGGATCTACGAGCGCCGCTCGTCGATCGACGCCGTATTCGCGGCGAACGACCGGATGGCGATCGGCCTGATGCAAGGCCTGCGCGAGTTGGGGCTTCGCCCGGGGGTCGACCTGCCGATTGTAGGCTACGACGACTCCGACGCGTCCCGATTGACCGACCCGCTGCTGACGACCGTGCATGTGCCCTTTTTCGAGATGGGCCGGCGGGCGGCCTCCCAGCTGCTCGAGCTGCTGTCGAACCAAGCGGACGGGCACGAGACGGCCCCTTTTCAGGAAAAGCTGGAAACCCATCTGGTTGTGCGAGGAACATCGTTATAACATCACCCTCAACAGGGAGAGGAGCTGCACGTAGCATGAAAAAAGCATTGATCGTTTGGGGCGGCTGGCTCGGACATCAACCGCAGGAAGTGGCGGAGCTGTTCCGCAACATTCTGGAGGAGGAGCAGTTCGAGGTAGAGGTGTCCGATACGCTGGAAGCGTTCGCCGACGGCGAGAAGCTTAAGGGCCTGGACTTGATTATTCCATGCTGGACAATGGGTGAAATCACGAGAGAGCTCGCCGCGAATGTCTCGAAAGCCGTCCAAAGCGGTGTAGGGCTGGCAGGCTGCCACGGCGGCATGTGCGACTCGTTCCGGATGAACGTGGATTGGCAGTTTATGACGGGCGGGCAATGGGTCGCGCATCCGGGGAGCGACGGAGTAGAGTACGTGGTGAACATCAAGCATTCTTCCAGTTCTCTTTTCGAAGGCATCGACGATTTCGTGGTCAAAAGCGAGCAGTACTACCTCCACGTCGATCCGGCGGTGGAAGTATTGGCGACGACGCGTTTCCCTCTGGCGCCAGGGCCGCATTCCCTGAACAAAGCGGTCGACATGCCTGTAGCCTGGACGAAGCGCTGGGGCGTAGGCCGCGTGTTCTACAACTCGCTCGGCCATCAGGCGAACGTCATCGCCATGCCGGAGACGACGCTCATGATGCGTCGGGGTTTTCTCTGGGCGGCGGAAGGCAAGGCTCGCGCGGTAGAAGCAGCTGCCAAGAAGGCGGCATCGGAAGCGGCATATACGGGCATGGCGGACAGCCAGCAAGGCTAACAAGGCAGCAACCAAGCAGCAAGCAACCAAGGTGCAAGCAACCAAGCTGCCAGAAACCAACCAGACTACTAGGTAACCAGTCGACTGACTACACAAGATCTAACTATATAATGTGTAACGGGGAGCGGATCGGGATGAAAAAGCTGAAAGTAGGCGTAATCGGCTGCGGAAAAATTAGCGGAGCCTATTTGAACAAAGCGCGGCACTTTGACTGTTACGAAATTACCGCTTGCGCCGATTTGGAATTGGATCGGGCGGTTGCCAAGGCGGAGGAATTCAGCCTCGCCAAGGCCTGCACCGTGGAGGAGCTGCTGGCGGATCCGGAGATCGACATTGTCATCAACTTGACCATTCCGCAAGCGCATACGGACATTTGTCTGAAGGCGTTGAACGCCGGCAAGCATGTGTATGTGGAAAAGCCGCTGGCGATCACGAAGGAGGAAGGCAAACAAATCGTCGAGCTCGCCGCGGCCAAAGGGCTGCGCGCCGGCTGCGCGCCGGACACGTTCCTCGGCGGCGGCATCCAAACCTCGATCAAGCTGATCGAGGACGGCTGGATCGGCACGCCGATCGGAGCGACCGCGTTCATGATCGGTCGCGGACACGAGCACTGGCACCCGGCGCCGGACTTCTACTACAAGGTCGGCGGCGGCCCGATGTTCGACATGGGTCCGTACTACTTGACGGCCTTGGTCGCCATGATCGGCCCGATCCGCAAAGTAGCGGGCATGACCAGCACCGCTTACCCGGAGCGTAAAATTCTCAGCCAGCCGCTGTACGGCCAGATGATTCAAGTCGACGTCCCGACCCATGTGGCCGGTTTGCTGGAATTCCACAGCGGCGCGATCGGTACGATCATTACGAGCTTCGACGCGTTCGGCGGCACCAGTCTGCCGCGCATTGAAGTATACGGCAGCCAAGGAACGCTTATCGTGCCGGATCCGAATACGTTCGGCGGCTCGGTGCAGATCCGTCGCGTGGACAAGAAGGAATTCGTTGAAGTGCCGCACACGCATGGCTTCACGGAAGCCGGCCGCGGCCTGGGCGTAGCCGATATGGCGCAAGCGATCCTCTCCGGCCGCCCTCACCGCGCCAGTGCGGAGCTGGCGTATCATGTGCTCGAAGCGATGGAAGGCTTCCATATCGCTTCGGACGGTGGCCGTCACTACGAGATGACCAGCTCGTGCCAACGCCCGACACCATTGCCGCTTGGGTTATCCAACGTCTCTTTGGATGCCTGACCAACAGCTATCGAGCAGAGCGGTCCCGAGAGGGGCCGTTTTTTGTCCTGCCTATGCAAATCGACACATCTTGTTCACAATTTGGACACAATTTTTTAAGCTTATTTTCAGATTGGTTTAAGGTTGGCTTATTGTTTCGGGATTATATTGAGAGGGCTAGAGAGATAGAGAAAAGGTTAGAGAGAAAAGAATAGAGAAACCAGCGATACCTTTATTGTGGAAGAACAGGAGGGTGAACGTGTGTTAGAAGTGAATCAGGTCAGCAAGCTGTACCAGAATGAGCGCGGGGTCCGCAACATCGACTTCTCCATGGCCCGCGGCGAGATCGTAGGTTTCCTGGGGCCGAACGGAGCGGGCAAAACGACGACGATGCGCATGATCACCGGGTATGTGAACCCGACCAAGGGCTCGATCAAGATCGACGGCTTGTCGATGACCGACCATCCGCGCCAGGTTCGCCGTAAAATCGGCTACCTCCCGGAGACGCCGCCGCTGTACCCGGAGATGACGATCTCGTCATACTTGAAGTTCGTGGCCGATTTGCGCGACGTGCCGGTGCGCGAGCAGAAAACCCGCATCGGCGAGGTCATCGAGAAGCTGGGCCTGCAAGGCCGCGAGAAGCAAATCATTCGCAGCCTGTCCAAGGGCTACAAGCAGCGGATCGGTCTGGCGCAGGCGATTCTGCACAAGCCGGATCTGCTGATCATGGACGAGCCTACGTCCGGTCTCGATCCGAAGCAGATTATCGAGATTCGCCAGCTCATTCGCGAGCTCGGGGAGAACCATACGGTTCTGCTCAGCACACACATCCTGCCGGAAGTGAATGCGATCTGCAACCGCGTGTTGATCATCAACCAGGGCCGCATCGTGCTCGACGACCATCCGGACAACATCGGCAACTCGATGAGCGAGAAGTTCGAAGTGAAGCTCGAGGTGCGCGGGCCGAAGAAGGACGTCATCCGCGAGCTGCGCAGCTTGTCGGCGGTCGAGAAGGTCAGGGAGCTCGAGGGTGCCGATCAAGTGGATTCGGCTACGACCCGCCTGCACGTCATCGGGCAAAGCCGTGACGACATTCGCGAGGCGCTGTTCTTCCGTCTGGCGGAGAAGGGCTATCCGATTCTCGAGATGAACAAAGCCAGCCTCAGTCTCGAGGACGTCTTCCTCAAGCTTACAACGAATGAGAGCTCGGTAGCGGTGCAGGACGACGAGTCGGCGGCCAACGACACGGATGCCGATGAAAGCGATGAGACGGAGGTGAAGGGCAATGCGTAGAACATGGGCCATTTGCAAGAAAGAGCTGCAGATGTACTTTTACTCCCCCGTGGCGTATGTGGCATTTGCCTTGTATTTTGTCATTTCCGGTTTTTTCTTCAGTTCGAATTTCATCTATTCGCAAGTAGTGGACGTTCGGATGCTGTCCGGCAATACGACGCTCATTTTCCTGTTCGTCATTCCGCTTCTTACGATGCGTCTTGTATCGGATGAGCTGCGTCAAGGCACGGACGAGCTGCTGCTGACGTCTCCGACTAGCATTGGGGAAATTATAATAGGTAAATATTTGTCCGCGCTAATTGTCCAATTCATGCTGGTGGCGGGAAGCTTGCTGTATCCGTTCATCATGTCCCGTTATGGCGAGCTGGATCAACCGGTGCTGTGGATGATGATGCTGAGCATGTTCCTGACAGGTGCTGCAATGATGGCGGTAGGTTTGTTCGCTTCTTCGCTGTCTGCGCATCAGATGGTGGCGGCCATTGCGGGCTTCGCGATGCTGCTCATTCTCTGGCTGATTGACTGGCTGGGCGATACGATGGGCAAAGGCAGAGAGCTGTTCGCGAAATTTTCCATCGTGGGAAGAGGCCGAAATTTTGACAAAGGCATTCTCGACTTTTCGGATTTCTTGTTCTTCGTCATGCTGGCGGCGGTATTCGTCCTGCTCAGCATTCAAATTCTGGAACGCAAACGGTTGAGATAGGGGGGAAGATGGGTGAATAATAAGTGGATTCGCGGTACGAATGCTACGGTGTTGTCCCTGGCGGTCATCGGCATCTTTATTGTCGCTACGATCTTCCTCGGCTCGCTGAAAGGCGTTCAATGGGATTTGACCAAAAACAAGCAATACACGTTGTCCGACCAGACGCTGAGCTTCCTGAAGAAGCTGGATAAAGAGATCAAGATAACAGCGTTCACCGGCGCCCAGCAGCAATCGGATGCGATCATGAATCGGCACGTCCTCGATATGCTGAGAGAATATGAGAAGCGCAGCAGCCGCATTACGGTGGAAGAGATCGACCCGATCAAAGAGCCGAGCAAAGCCCAGCAGTATCAAATCGATTCGCTCGGCACTACGGTGTTCGAGATGGGCGACAAGCAGATGAAGGTATACAGCTATGAGCTGTTCGGTCAAGGGTCCACCCAATCGACATACGCGTTCTCAGGGGAAGAAAAGTTTACGCAGACGCTGATCAGCCTCATTTCCGACGCGAAGCATCAGGTCTACTTCCTGACGGGCCACAACGAGCTGCCGGCGGGGCAGATGTCCGTCTTCCGCTCCTCGCTGGAGAGTGCCGGGTATACAATCGGTGAGCTGAATCTGTTCAAGGACGGCAAAATTCCGGACGACGCTGAAGCGGTGTTCCTGATCGGACCTCAGAACGACTTGGATGAGAAGGAAGCCACGGCGCTCAAGGACTATGTGAAGGACAAAGGCAAGCTGTACATCTCGATCGGGTATGCCAAGGACTTAACGAAGTGGAAGCACATCAACGATCTTCTGGCGGCGATCAACGTCAAGAACCCGAATGCCATCGCGCTGGAGACCGGACGCACCTCGCTGACCGACCAACTGACGATCATTCCGGAATACAGCCTGCATGTGATCGTCGACAAGCTGTCGAGGGAAGACCGCGTCACCGTCCTGCCGCTGGCTCTGGTGCTGCAAACCGACACCGCGAACACTGATTTCCGAGCGAATGCGTTGCTCACTACGACCGACAAGGCGTATGGCGAAACCGATCTGGCCACGCTAACGACTACTAACAAAACAACAAACGGCGACACCGACCTGAAGGGGCCGCTCGACCTGGCCTACGCGATTCAGGACAAGGACAACAAGCCGAAAGCGATCGTCATCGGCAACACGCAATTCCTGATGGACCAGGTTATCGGGCAGCAAGGCAACAAGGATTTTGCTCTCAATGCGGTCAGTTGGCTGCAAGAGCAAACCGACATGATCACGATTCGTCCGCGCGAGGAAGCGCAGGTACAGCAAGTGTTCCTTATGCCGAGCGATCGTAACAAAATCTTGTACGGCTCCGTCGTCGGCTTCCCGCTGCTGTTCCTCGTCATCGGCGGCGTGATCTGGTGGAGGAGGAGAAAAGGATGAAGCGTTTCTTACCGACGATCATCCTGGTGGTTCTCTGTATTGCAGGGTTCATCTATGCATCGAGTCAAAATTTCTTCAAAGAGGAGGAGGAGCAGACCGCCAAGGCGCTCCTCGCTATTAAGGAAGAGGATGTCACCAGCTATCGCATCAAGACGGCGGCGGATGAGGTCGAGCTGCAGCGCAAGGATGCTGGGTGGACGATGACGAAGCCTTCGGCTATGCCGCTCGCACCGTTCGAAGCCGACGGCTGGTTGAACGGGTTCATCTCGGTCACGCAGGAGGGCGTCGTCGACGCCAGTCCGGCTGACCTGGGCAAGTTCGGCCTCGCATCGCCGACGGAGGAGTATGAGGTGACGCTGAAGAACGGCAGCAAGACGACGCTGCAGATCGGCTCGCCGCTGCCGATTTACGGGTACTACTATGCGAAGCTGAAAGAAACGGCGCCGGTGTACAAGTTGCCGGAGACTAGCGTGAGGATATTGCAGAAAACCCCGCTCGACTTCATACAGAAGATGCCGATCAATATCGGGTACAACGATTTGACCGGCGCTACCGTAACGTGGAACGGCGCTTCCAAGTCGCTGGCCAAGTCCGACCCCGCCAAGACGGCGAGCGAATCGGCCTGGAAGCTGGACGGCAAGGAAGTCACGGGAACGGATGCGACGGATTATTTGGACCAAATACTGTTGTTCTCCACCGAAGAGCTCTTGAAGGCGGCTTCCTCGCTCAAGCTCGACGCGCCGGAGCTGAAGCTTGAACTCAAGGTGAAGAAGGACGGCAAAGATTCTACAGAGACATATACCGGTAAAGTGGATGGAGAGAGCGTTTGGATCGTGAAGCAGGGCGACGCATGGGCATATTCGATTCCGAAGATGACCGTGGAGGATATGTTCGATGCGTTGGTGCCGCCGGCCCCGGCGCCAGCTCAATAATAGGACGAGAAAGCCTTCTCCCGCGGCTGCGGGGGAAGGCTTCTTTCGTCTGGTTAGGCAAGCACCAGCCCTTGGAAATGCGGCGCGCCGTCCTCCATCGGGACCGTCTCGAACCGGACGATGCGGAACATTTCCTCGACGACGGAGAGCAGTTGCGTGTCGCTGTACATCGAGAAGAAACGTTTGGGCACGTAATGGTCCTTCTCCCAGATCCCTTCCGAGTCCGGTCCCCCGTACACGCCCAGGAAGAACAGCCCGCCCGGCTTCAGCACGCGGCGAATCTCGGCCAGCACCGCCGGGAGCTCCTGCTTCGGCACGTGCAGCAGGCAGTTCAAAGCATAGACGCCATCGAACGACTTGTCCGGGAAGTCCAATCGACCGAAGTCCATCACATGCGCCTTCAGCCCCTTCTCCCGGCACAGCCGCACCATCTCCGGCGATAAGTCGGTGCTCGTCACATCCAGCCCCTCGAGCTGGAAGAACAAGCTGTCGCGGCCCGGTCCGGCCCCGATCTCGAGCAGCTTGCGTGCGCCCGCCTCCTCTAGCAGCTGCAAGTAAGTCCCTCGCATGCGCGCCTTCCAATCGGCGACCTCCATCCCATTGCGTTCCTCGGCATGGTGGTTGTAGGATTCCACCAATTGCTCCTTGATTGTAACCTCCATCATTGACCGCTCGCTCCTTTCTCTGATCCGATCCTAGTTCATCTTACTCATCATAACCCGAACATTTGTTTGTGTCAAACCAAGGCGGGAAATAATTTATTGCATTAAAAAGTAATAATAGTTACTATATAAAGTAATTACAATGCTTGAGGAGGGAGTACAATGGCAATCCATGCTATCATGCCCGAACGGTCGACGCTTCATGGCTCTTTTTCCCGCGACACGGCACCCGCGTTAACGATCGATTCCGGCGATACGGTTAGGTTCAACACGCTGGATGCAGGGTGGGGGCTGGAGCCGTTCTCCGCACAAGGGGGAAGGCAACGGTTCGCTAGGGAGGGTGAAAAGGATCGAGGCCACGCCTTGTGCGGGCCGGTAGCGATTCGAGGCGCGGAGCCGGGCATGACACTGGAGATTCGCATTAACGAAATTATCCCGGGCACATGGGGGTGGAATGGAGCGGGCGGCTTCGCGCATCCCAATAATGTTCGTTTGGGGATTGCCGACGGGGAGGAGCTGCAGCTGAATTGGGAGCTGAACCCTCGGACCCTGGTAGGCACTAGCGCGCTGGGACATAAAGTCGCGCTGCGACCGTTTATGGGCGTGATGGGGTTGGCTCCGGCAGAGCCCGGGCTGCACACCACTTTCATTCCGAGACCGGCCGGAGGCAATCTCGATTGCAAAGAGTTGGTCGCAGGCAGTACATTATTTTTGCCGATTGAAGTACAGACTGGATTATTCTCTGTTGGAGACGGACATGCGGTACAGGGAGACGGAGAAGTCGGCGTGCCGGCGCTGGAATGCCCGATGGAGCGGGTTGACCTGACGTTCCGCGTACGCAACGACATGCCGATCACCCTACCCCGTGCGAAAACAAACTCAGCATGGATCACGTTCGGGTTTCACGAGGACTTGAATGAGGCGCGCATGCTGGCGTTGGAAAATATGCTCGATCTAATGAAGGAGCTGTACGGGTATGAGCGGCGTCTCGCTTTGGCTTTGGCCAGCCTTGTCGTGGACCTGCGCATAACGCAAATCGTGAACGGCGTACAAGGGGTTCATGCCGTACTGCCTCACGGATCGATCACATAGAACAGGCGGTGTTGTTAAAAATGAACGACGATCTGCAATTGAATGTCCCGCTGCTGCGGCGGCGAGTGCCGAACTTGACCTCGACCGCCAGAGCAGCCGGATTAAGACCGGCTACGGTGTCCAACCTGTGCACCGGCAAAATCCCGATCGGCCGCGCCGAAGTCCGTACCCTCGCCACGCTCGCGATGCTGGCGGGCTGCACGCTCGACGAGCTGCTCATCCGCGGCGGCGGAGCCGGCATGCTCGAGACGGGCATCAAGTGCCTCGACCTGTTCGCCCCGCTTGTCCGGGGCGGCGCGGTAGGGCTTGTCGCCCGGCCAGGCATGGGGCAGCTGGCGCTGCTGACCGAGCTGATGCTTCGGCTGAAGGGCCGGGAGACGGCAACGGTGTTCTGGGTGCCGGCGAACCGGGCCAAGGGCGTGGACGAGGCCGCCCAAGAGGCCGAACGAGCCTGCGAATCGCTGCAGGAGACGTTCGAGGCGGTCGTCTCGCTGCGCGAGGAGCGCGATGTGCTGCTGGCGGCCGACCGCGAGACGGTGCTGTCCGGCGAATGGTTCGAGCTGCGGGAGCGGCTGCAGCTGGCAGGCGCTCGCCATGTCACGCTGCTGCTCGTCGACACGCGCGGGGAAGCGGTCGACGAAGAAGCCCCATACGGACCGCTCGATACGCTGTGGCGGTTCGATATGGGGCTCATCGCGCGCGGGATGTACCCGGCGATCGATCCGGTGGCCTCGACCTCGATCCTGTCCGAGGGGGCGCAGCTGGATACCGTTCATCTGGCGCTGCAGCAGCGGGCACGCAAATGCCTGCGCCGGTACCGCGAGCTGAGAACGCTGGTAGAAGCAAGAGGCATCGAGCCGCCGGAGCACGAGCGCCAAAGGTACCGCACCGGGGAGCGGCTGGAAGCGTTCCTGACGCAGCCGTTCTACCTCGCCGAGCCGTTCACCGGCCGCAAGGGCGTCACGGTCCCGCTTGCCGACACGCTAGGCGGCGTGCGCCGCATCCTAGAGGGCGCGGCCGACGAGATGGAGCCGCAAGCGCTCCTGTACAGCGGTCGCCTGGAGCTCAGCAGCGGCTAAGCGCGCTCGTACACCGAGAACACGTAAGCGTAAGGATTTTTCTCATCGGTCAAACCCGGCTCCCGCGCTACTTCCTTCCAGGCGGACTCGTCGTACGGAGGGAAGTGCGCGTCGCCTTCAAAAGCGTGATCGATGTGTGTCACATAGAGCCGATCGGCATATGGCAAGAACAATCCGTATACCTCGGAGCCTCCGATGACGAACACGGTTTCCTGCTCCGCCAACCGCAGTCCTTCCTCCAACGAGTGGATCACGGTGCAGCCTTCAGGCGCGTGAAAGCTGCGGTCGCGAGTCAGTATCACGTTATGTCGGTTTGGCAGCGGCTTGCTGCGGATCGACTCGAACGTCTTGCGTCCCATCACAATCGTATGTCCGGTCGTCACGCGCCGGAAGTAAGCCTGCTCCGCGGGCAGCCGCCAAGGCATGCCGTTGTCGCGGCCGATCAGCCGATTGCGGTCCATGGCCCAGATCAGGCTTAGCGAAGGTTTATTTTCAGACATAGCTGCAGCTCCTCAACAAAAACTATATGACGTTCAGATCGCAATAGGCGCTTTGATCGACGGGTGGTACTGGTAGCCGGCAAACTCGAAATCCTCATACTTATAATCGAAGATCGAGTCAGGCTTGCGCTTGATCACCAGCGTAGGCAGCGGGTATGGCTCCCGCGACAGCTGCAGGTCCACCTGCTCCAGATGGTTCAAATACAAATGCACGTCCCCGCCGGTCCAGACCAAATCCCCCGCCTCCAGCCCGCACTGCTGTGCCGCCATATGAGTGAGCAGAGCATAACTCGCCAGATTGAAAGGCAATCCTAAGAACGTGTCCACCGAACGCATCTGGAACATCAGCGACAGCTTCCCGCCCGCCACATAGAACTGGAACGCATAGTGGCAAGGAGGCAGCGCCATCCCTTCAACTTCCCCTACATTCCAAGCGCTGACCAGATGGCGGCGGGAATCGGGATTTTGCTGAATCGCCCGGATCACTTGGCTGATCTGATCAACCGTGCGGCCGTCGGCCGTCCGCCACGTGCGCCATTGCGAGCCGTACACCGGACCGAGATTGCCTTCGGCATCGGCCCATTCATCCCAGATCGTCACGCCGTGATCCGTCAAATATTTCGTATTCGTCACCCCGCTCAGAAACCACAGCAGCTCGTGCACGACCGATTTCAGATGAATCCGTTTCGTCGTTACAAGCGGAAACCCTTGCTGCAGATCGAATCGCAGTTGTCGCCCGAACACGGATAAAGTGCCCGTCCCGGTGCGGTCCTCCTTGCGAACCCCGTTTTGTTTGATATCCTCAAGCAGCTCCAAATAGCTTTTCATCTCTCGCTTCTCCCAGTCATCCGTCTTGTGCTTATCAACTCATTATAGCAAAAAAGGGAGCGTTTCCGGAACAGCAGGGCGAACGTTCGTTTTCCCTTTGCAGTCGGTCCGATTTGAGTTACGATAATAGAGGTGTCCAAAACACTTTAGAGCACCCCGACCTGAGTCTAGGAAAACGACCGACCGGGGTCCGTTTCCGGCGAACGGCGCCTGCGATACAATAGAGACAAATCAGAAGGCAAAAGGGATGATATAGATGAACAAATTGTACCGATCCCGCACCGATTCGAAGCTGTTCGGACTGTGCGGCGGCTTGGCTCAAATGATCAACGTCGATTCTACGCTGCTGCGCGTGATCGTCATCATAACCGCATTTTTCTCGGGAGGGACGGTCATACCGCTGTACTTTATCGCCTGCCTTGTCATTCCGAAGGAGCCGGTGTTTGAGTTCCAGAACCCGCACGCTCACACGAATGGAGGCTACTACAACACGTACAACGGCTCCACGCACGGCACGGGCGGCCCGCGACAGCCTTACAGCAACGGCAATCCAGGTCAAGGTCCGCATACGCCTTACAACACTTCGACGGGGCGTTCGACAGGTTATCAAACCGGGCCGATCCCAGGACAGCAGGGGTATTCCGTACCGACGCAAGGCTTCAACCAACCTCCGGGAGCGACGCACACTCCTCCCCCTACAGCCTCGCCTGCGCATGGCCAGCCTGGCCGTCCGAATGAAGCTACGATCGACGAGATGATGCGGGATATGGAGAAAAAAATGCTGCAACGCGAAATCGAGGAGCTGCGGGCGAAGGTGGCCCAATTCGAGCAGCAGCGGAACCGTCGGAACGGGGAAGAAGAAGGACAATCTTAATAATAGAAGCAGAAGAGCTGCGGCGGCTACGGCCTGTTGGCAGCTTTTTTGTCCAGCGGAGCGCCTTGTCAGAATTGGCGAACATACATTCGCTACAAACCATTTGACACCCCTATCGCTCTCGCATAGACTGAAAGTAAGGAAGACCATGGACAAGCGAGGTTAGCGGAAGTTGAGAATCGAAATCAGCCGTTGGAAGCATGTTTTTAAGCTCGATCCCGACAAGGAGCTGGCGGACGAGGCACTGGAGCGCATCTGCGAATCCGGCACGGATGCCGTCATCGTCGGCGGTTCGACAGGCGTCACCTTCGACAATACGGTCGACCTGCTGGCCCGGATTCGGCGGTACGAGCTGCCTTGCGTCCTGGAAGTGTCCGATCTGGAGGCGATTGTGCCGGGGTTTGATCTGTACCTCATCCCGATCGTGCTGAATGCGTCGGATCCCGACTGGATCGTGGGCAAGCATATGGAAGCGATTCGCGAATACGGCCCCATGATGCATTGGGAGCAAGTGGCGGCGGAGGGCTATGTCATCTTGAACGGAGCGTCGGCGGCAGCCCGGTTGACGGGAGCTCGCACCGAGCTGGATGTTCGGGATGTGACCGCGTACGCTCGGTTGTCCGAACGGATGTTTCATTTTCCGATCTTTTATGTGGAGTACAGCGGCGTATTCGGCGATATGGAGCTGGTGCGGCGGGTGGCAGCGGTGCTGGAGCGGAGCCGATTGTTCTACGGGGGCGGCATCGACGGCGCGGAACGGGCGATAGAAGCGGCGCGAGCGGCGCATACGATCGTAGTCGGCAACATTGTATATGAAGATTTGGAGCGGGCTTTGGCAACCGTTCGGGCGGTCCGTGAAGCGGAATCGGCTGACGGCGGAGCATGAGCCGCGTTTTGATAATAAAGTAGAAAGGTTGTTTACACGTCATGAATGCTAATTTTCCACTCGACATCCATCAGGCGGTAACGAAGCTGAATCCGGAGCAGAAGCGGGCGGTCGAGACCGTCTCGGGGCCGGTGCTTATTATGGCTGGAGCGGGCAGCGGCAAGACCCGGGTGCTGACGCACCGGATCGCCTATTTGATTGCGACGCGCAAGGCCGCGCCTTGGAGCATTCTGGCCATCACGTTCACGAACAAAGCGGCGCGCGAGATGCAGGAGCGGGTGAGCAAGCTGGTCGGCCCGTCGGCGAACGATATTTGGGTATCGACCTTCCACTCCATGTGTGTCAAAATTTTGCGCCGCGACATCGGACGGATTGGATTCTCGTCCAGCTTTACGATTCTGGATTCGACCGACCAGTTGTCCGTCATCAAGACTTGCATGAAGGAACTGAACCTGGACACGAAGAAATTCGAGCCTAAGGCAATTCAGGCGGAGCTGGGCAATGCCAAGAACGAGTTGATTACGCCGGAGCGCTACGAGCAGAAGGCCGGAAGCGATTATTTCAAGAGCAGAGTCGCCCAGGTGTATACGCTGTATCAGAGGAAGCTGAGAAGCAACAACTCGCTCGATTTCGACGACCTGATCATGAAGACGACGGAGCTGTTCAAGCAAGTGCCGGAGGTGCTGGAGTTTTACCAGAACAAGTTCCAGTACATCCATGTCGACGAGTACCAGGACACGAACCGGGCGCAATACATGCTGTGCCGGATGCTGGCGGACAAGCACCACAACATCTGCGTCGTCGGCGACTCGGACCAGTCGATTTATCGCTGGAGAGGCGCGGATATTACGAACATCTTGAACTTTGAGGAGGATTACCCGGAATCGACCGCGGTTTATCTGGAGCAGAACTATCGCTCGACCTCGAACATTCTGGACGCGGCGAATTCGGTCATCAACAACAATACAGGGCGCAAGCCGAAGCGGCTATGGACGGATCAAAAGGGCGGCGATAAGCTAAAGGTTTATTTGGCCGACTCGGAGCATGCGGAAGGCTATTATGTGGCGAATGAAATTTTGCAAAACCGCCGGAAGCACAATCGGCCATACGCCGACCATGCCGTGCTGTACCGGACGAATGCGCAATCCCGGGTCATCGAGGAAATTTTCATCAAGTCCGAAATCCCTTATCAGATCGTCGGAGGTATCAAATTCTACGATCGGAAAGAAATTAAGGACATTCTGGCTTACTTAAGGCTCGTCTCCAATCCGGACGACGACATCAGCCTGGCGCGCATCATCAACGTGCCAAAGCGGGGCATAGGCGATACGACCGTAGATAAGCTGGCGGAAGCGGCCGCGGCGCGGAGCATCTCGATCTTCGACATGCTGGGGCATGTCGATGCGATGGAGCTGAGCGCTCGATTCCGCGGCGCGCTCACGGAATTTTACAACATGATTCGGGCGCTGCATGCGATGGTCGAATATTTGTCCGTCACCGAGCTGACCGAGAAGATGCTCGAGATGGTGAGGTACCGCGAGGAGCTGGAGCGCGAGAATACGATCGAGTCCAAGTCCCGGCTCGAGAACATAGACGAGTTCTTGTCCGTGACGATGGACTTCGAGAAACGCAACGAGGACAAGTCGCTGGTCAGCTTCCTCACCGATCTTGCGCTCATCGCGGACATCGATGCGGTGGGCAAGGACGAGGAAGAGGCGACCAAGGACAACGTCGTTCTCATGACGATGCATAGCGCCAAGGGTTTGGAGTTCCCCGTTGTTTTCGTCATCGGCATGGAGGAAGGCGTCTTCCCGCACAGCCGAGCGTTCCTGGACAACGAAGAGCTGGAGGAAGAGCGCCGGCTCGCTTATGTCGGCATCACCCGTGCGGAGAAGCAGCTGTACTTGACCTGCGCCCGGATGCGCACGTTGTTCGGGAAGACGAATTCGAGCCCGCCTTCGCGGTTCTTGAAGGAAGTGCCGGAGGCGCTCGTCGAGTGGGTCTCGAGCGGCGGCTCGGGGTTCGGGTCCGCCGGCAGCTACGGCGGGGGCGGCTACGGCAGCGGAGGCTACGGGCGCTCGAGCGGCGGCACCGGCGGGTATGGCGGCGGCTACAGCGGTAGCGCCGCCGGCGGAGCCGGAGCAGCGGCCTTTGGCGCCCGGAGCGGCGCTGCCGGCACTTCTGGCGGCGGCTTCGGCCAGCCGGCCGCCGGCCGTTTTGGCACCGCGGCATCGGCCGCGGCGCGCAGTGTTGGGGCGGCGGCCCCGGGGAGCCGCCCTGCAGGTGCCGGCGGCCCCGCGGGGGGCGGGCCGGCGACGGCGTTCGGCAACGGAGACAAGGTGTCCCACGGCAAGTGGGGCACCGGGGTCGTCGTTGCCGTGAAGGGCAGCGGCGACGATACGGAGCTGCAGATTGCTTTTCCCGCGCCGGTAGGCGTGAAGCGGCTGCTGGCGAAGTTCGCGCCGATTACGAAGGTATAGTGGAACATTTCGGACGAGAGGATCGTGAACCTGTGTCGGAAGCGAACGATGTAGTGGAGAAGGACGTTCTGGACACCATGAAGCGGCTGATCGAGGAGATCAGCGGGCATAATCACGCTTACTATACGCTCGACCAGCCTGTGCTCAGCGACAAGGAATACGACGAGCTGTATGACCGCCTCGTAGCGATGGAGCGGGAGACGGGCATCGTGCTCCCGCATTCCCCTACGCAGCGAGTAGGCGGCGAGCTGCTGGACGATTTCGTGCCGCATCGCCATCTGGCCCGGCTCTGGAGCCTGGACAAGGCGCAGAACCAGGAAGATCTGCTGGTATGGCATGCCCGAGTGCTGAAGCTGATCAACGACTACAATACGAAGCATCCGGAGGAAGAGCCTCTTCCGGCACCTAGCTACGTCGTGGAGCTGAAGTTCGACGGCCTCTCGCTGAACTTGACTTACGACGGCGGTCGGCTTGTACAAGCTTCGACGCGCGGGAACGGTGTCGTGGGCGAAGGCATCCTGGCGCAGGTGAAGACGATCAAATCGATTCCGCTGGAAATCCCTTATAAAGAAGGAATTATCGAAGTCCAGGGCGAGGGCATGATGTTCTTGTCCGTCTTCGAGGAGTACAACAAGACAGCAATCGAGCGGCTCAAGAACGCGCGCAATGCGGCTGCGGGAGCGCTTCGCAACAAAAATCCGAAGATGACGGCCGAGCGCAAGCTCAATGCCTTCATTTATAATATCGGGTACTCGGACAATATCCGGTTCCAGGACCACCAAGAGTTGGTCGCCTTCCTGCGCGACAACCGGTTCAAGGTCAACCCATACATCAAATTTTTCGACTCGATCGAAGAAGTCGCGGCGGAGCTGACTCATTTGGAGTCGATTCGCCACACGTTCGACTATTTGATCGACGGTGCCGTCGTGAAGCTGGCCGATATGCGTACTCGCGAAGTGTTCGGCTATACGGACAAATTCCCGCGATGGGCGGTCGCCTTCAAGTTCGAGGCGGAGGAGACGACTACGATTCTCGAGTCCGTCACTTGGGAAATCGGGCGTACCGGCAAGCTGACGCCGGTGGCGACCGTTGAGGCGGTCGATCTCGCAGGCGTTACCGTGCAGAAGTGCACCCTCAACAATATCGGCGATATCGAGCGGAAACGGTTGAAGTTTGCTCTGGGCACCTCCGTCTTCATCCGCCGGTCGAACGATGTCATTCCGGAAATTCTCGGCAAAGTGACCAACGAGGACGATGGCGCGGAGATCGTGGTGCCGCTCGTTTGTCCGGCTTGCGTGACGGAGCTGGAGCAGCGCGGAGCGCATCTTTTCTGCCCGAACCGTCTCGGCTGCAAGCCGCAGATGATCGGACGAATCGCCCATTTCGCTTCCCGCGACGCGATGGACATCGAGACGTTCAGCGTCATGACGGCGGACCAGTTGTACGACCATCTGGACGTGCATGATCCGGCTGATCTGTATGACCTCCAGTTCGAGGACCTGATCAAGCTGGAGCGGTTCGGCGACAAAAAAGCGAAAAAGCTGCTAGAGGCGCTCGAGAAGAGCAAGGGGCGGGATCTCGCCTCCTTCTTGTTCGCCCTTGGGATCAACAATACCGGCAAGACCACGACCAAAGTGCTCGCCGACCACTTCGGCAGCCTGGACGCCCTGATGGCGGCTTCGGCCGAGGAGCTGACGACGCTGCCGGATATCGGCGGCATCGTAGCCGACAGCATCGTGTCGTTCTTCGCCGATGCGACGATGCGTCGCAGCGTAGAGCGCATGCAGGCCGCCGGGATCAACCCGATCGTGGAGCGCGCGGCGGCGCCGGCCAACACCGACCACGTCTTCTACGGGAAGACGGTGGTGTTGACCGGCACGCTGTCGACGATGGGTCGCGATGAGGCGGCCAAGAAGCTCGAGGCGCTCGGCGCCAAGGTATCCGGTAGCGTATCGAAGAAGACGGACTTCGTTATTGCGGGCGAAGCGGCCGGCAGCAAGCTGGCCAAAGCACGAGAGCTGGGCGTCGCCGTAATCGACGACGAGGCCGAATTGGTCCGCCTTCTCGAAGGCGTTTGATCTGGAATATGTTGGAAATAAAAAGCAGCCCATAAAAGGGTTGCTTTTCTTTTTGGAACCTGCTATTATATGTTCTTGTGACCGACAAACTTCGCCAAATACGGCGCTCGGAAGTCGGGACCAAAGTTCCTTGAAAACTGAACAAATGCATGACGAAATAGCGTTTTGCAACAAATGCTAGTTTAGTAATGAGTACAATCAGATTCACCTTAATGGAGAGTTTGATCCTGGCTCAGG
>NZ_BIMA01000012.1 GCF_004000845.1 Paenibacillus koleovorans NBRC 103111 | reverse complement strand
CTCTGTTGTCCGAATCGACCCAATTAGAGCGGCGTTTTCCCGAGGGAACCTACGGAAATGGCTCTGCAAATGGGAAAATCCGGACTAGAGACCGCTCCTCCCTCCGCTCCTGACACGCAGTCCGAAAAAGTCGGACTAGAGCGTTACTGCCTTTTTCATAGTTGGCGCTTGGGTTGGGGGACTCTGAGAGAGGCACCTGCTCCTCTCCTCAGACAAATAACGCTCCCGCATATTCCCGCATACCGCTATTTCGCTGTTCCGGCGCTGTTTCAGTCAAATTAGCGTTACGCCATGGCGATATTAGAGGGCCGGAACAGCCTTTCCGGGGAGAGCAGGGGCAAATACTCAAATACAGTATCCCGTAGTGTATTTCCCGGCGGCTCCCCCATTTCCGCAAGGTAGCGTTATGGCGTAACGTTATCGTTCAGGTTCACCCTACCGCGCTTAGCAAGCGTACCCCCTTACGCTTAGTACAGTAACGGATGTAAACTTTCTTATAGGTCAAAAAAAACAGCCCCGCCAGGGACTGCTCTCCACTCAACAAGCTTCTACACGCTCATCTCGTTAAACTTCCGCTCCAGCCGCTCGCTGAACACTTCCTCCTGCTCGAGGCCGGCCCAGTACAGCGCCACCTCGCGCACGAACGTCTGCCACTGCGCCTGCGACAAGCCGAGCTCGCTGCCCAGTCGGAACGTCGGCACAATCTCGCGGTACAGGTTATAGCGCGACGGCCGGTACAAGCTCTCCTTGCCCACCCAGTCCGCCGCCGGCTTCAATGCGGGAATGCTGAGCGTCTTCTGACGGATGATCATCTGCGCGGCGGGCGACGTCAGAAACTCCACCAGCTTGTAAGCCTCGTCCTTGTGCGCCGACTGCTTGTTCACCGCCAACGCGAGCGCGATCAGCAGCGTGACGGATTTGCCGTCGCGGCTCGGCAGCGGAGCCAGCTCGTAATGGATTTTGCTCTTGCGAAGGTGATTCAAGCTCAAATAGGTCGTGATGATCATCGACACTTTGCCTTGTGCGAACAGCTCCTCGGAGCTGAACTCCCAACTGCCGCCCGGAATGAACGGGGCGATGCGCTGCGACAGAATGTCCAGGTAGAATCGGAACGAATCCATCATACCCGAGCCGTTCAGCCGATACTTGCCTTCGGCGTTGCGCTCGAACTTGGAGCCGCCCTGCATCAGGATCAAGCTGATCCGGTTGCGGTGGGTGGCGTTGAAATTAAAGCCGATCCTCTCATTCGGCACCGTCAGCTTGTCGCTCATCTCGAACAGCTCTTCCCATGTCCAGCCACTATCGGGCTCAAGCAGCCCGGCTTGGGCGAAATGATCGCGGTTGTAACAGACGACGTTCGGCGAGTATACGAAAGGCTGCAAGTACAGCGTCTCTTGATCGGTAAACGCTCTGCTCAGAAACGGATTGATCTGCGGGTTGACCCCCATCGGCGACAGCAAATGGAGGCTTCCGTTCTCCCTGAAATGGCGGAATTCCGTATCGCTCAGGGTGATGACGTCGAACATGCCGTACTCCATATATTGCTGCAGCGTCTCAGGGCTGTTGTTCGGCAGCGCAACGTCCTGCACCACAATGTTGGGATGCGCCTTGTGGAAAAGAGCGAGCAGCTCCTTGAGCTCGGTCTCGTGCAGCGTGGAGCCGTGATAGCCCAGCTTGATCGTCACGACGCCTTCCTTGCTGCGCCCGGTCACGATGTTGCCGACGCGCGGCAGCTTCTCGATCAGCTTCTCGGCGACCAGAATGTCCAGCACCTTGCGCACCGTTTTGTTGCTGATGCCGTAATCTTCGGCGATCGCCTTCTCCGAGGGCAAGTAGTCGCCGACCTTCAATTGCCCGGACAATATGTCGTCTCTCAAACGATCCAGCAGCTCACCCTGCCGGGAACGGAATGTCTTGCGGCTGCCGCTCATGCTACATCTCCCCGAATATGGCTCTACAAAAACAATCTTCTATCTATCATATCGATACCTTTGGAGGAATGTCAATTTTGCTCTTCAAGCTTTCACCTCCAAGACCTAAGGTCTTCAACCGTCACGCCGTCGTGTGCAATTGTTGCAGATCGACTTCCCCCTGCAGCGGCTTGCCCGCCGCATACAGCTCCAATTCAGTCACCACATAGTCGCCCATCCGCTGCAGCCCATTGTTCGTCGCCCCCGCAATATGAGGAACCAGGGTAACGTTGGGCAGTGTGCGAAAAGGATGGTTCGGCTCAGGCGGCTCCGGCTCGGTCACATCGAGACAAGCCCACAGGCGGCCTTTCGCCAGCTCAGCAGCCAGTGCCGGCTCGTCGATCAGGCTGCCGCGCGCCGTATTGATCAGGATCGCGTCGTCCTTCATCAGGCCGAGAGTCGAGGCATTGAACATGCCGTTCGTCTCCGGCAGCGAAGGCGCGTGGATCGAGACGACATCAGCCTCGCGCAGCAGCTGCTCCAGCCCGACCTTGCGTCCTCCCAGCGCGGCGATCTCCGCCTCTCCGACGAACGGATCGTACACGAGCAGTCGCACGTCGAACGGCTGCAGCAGCTTGGCGTACTGCGCGCCGCAGGCTCCGATGCCGACGATGCCGACCGTCACGCCGTACAGCTCTCGCACCTTGCCGCGATTTTCTTCCCAGCGTCCGCTCCTCGTGTCGGCGGACAGCTGCCAGATGTTCTTGAGCGACACGATCGTTAGCCCGAGCGTCGTCTCCGCCACTCCTCGCGCCAATGCGTCATTCGCGCTGCAGATGCGGATCTCGCGGCCAAGCAGCCCAGGCGTGACGAGCGGCTTGACGGAGCCCGCCGCATGGGCGATCAGCTTCAGGCGCGGCGCCCGCTGCAGGATCGCCTCGTCGAACGCCGGGCTGCCCCATGCCGTGATCGCGACCTCCGCGCCGGTATCGCCCAGCAGCTCGGCCACTTCCGCCGGCCGGGGGTAGTCGGCGTAAGGGAACAGCTTCACATTGCCAATCTTACGCAATCGCTCCAGATGCTCCGGCCGGAAGATGCGCGCCACCAATTCATTAGCCGCTGCAAATGCTATGTTCATAACCGGCCTCCACTTTCAAATTCGGCCAGCCCTGTGAGAGGGGCTGGCCGCTACTTTTTCATCGCTTATTTCCAAACGATCTTTTTCCCTTGCGCCTTGCTCACCAACTCGGCATACCAGTCCATGATCGTCTTCAAGCCATAGTTGTCGATCAGCTCCTGACGGTATTGCGGGAACTTGGACGAATCCTTGTCCTCGAACAGCAGCTTCGTCTGAATGACGGTCGTCTGCATCGAGAGCTTCGGCAAATCCATCCCTTCCTTCACGCTGAGCGCCGTCCCTATGCTCGGAAGCGTCTTGTACGAGCGCAGCTTGGCGAGAATGGAGCGGTCGCGGTCGGTTTCCTTCGGATCGATCACATCGAAGCCGAGAATCGTCGGCTCGTTCGGCACGATCGGCAAGTACAGCGCCAGGAAGTTGCCTTTGTCGATAATATCTTTCTTATAAGCGTCCGGCAGCAGCTCGATCTTGTTGCCCGTGCGTTTGTAGTGCACGCCCTCCTTGCCATAGTGCGACAGCAGGAACCCTTCTTCGCCGGACAGCCAGTTCAAAATTTCCATCGAGCGCTCCACCTGCGCGTCCGAAGACTTGTTACTGACGAGGAACGGATTGAAGTTGCCCGGATTTTGACCGACACCCATCGGGGAATCGCCAAACGGATTAAACGGCACCCACTCTGCGGTCTGAACGCCTGTTGTTTCCTTGGTTTTCTTCTGGAAGCTGTTCGTCGCGTTGTCGAAGGCCACGTCCTTGCCCCAACCATAGACGATGCCGATTTTGCCTTGAGCCGCCTTATCCAGCGCTTGCGACCCTTTGTTCAGGAACCAGTCGGGGTCGACCACCTTCAGATCGAGCAGCTTGCGCAAATCGTCGATTGCGGCCGGATATCTCGGATCCGTGCGCCCTACGTGGAACACGTCGTCCTCCACCCAGAAGTCGGCGTATATTTTGTTTTTGATGAAAACCGGGAACTCGGTCGGAATGCTTGTGCCGTTGCCGTTGGTGGAGAAGCCGAACGTGTCGTTTTTACCGTTGCCGTCCGGATCGTTGAACGTGAACGCTTTCATCACATCGACCATCTCGTCGTAAGTCGTCGGCATCTTCAGCTTCAGCTTGTCGAGCCAGTCCTTACGGAGATAATACGACCACAGAATCTCGCGGCCAAATGGGAACGGAGCGCGCATGAACTTGTCTTGCACTTGGTAAGCGGCCAGCTCTTTCTCCGTCACCCATTTGAAGAAATTCGGCACCTTCTGCGGCGTCAGGAAATTCGTCAGATCCTTCGTGAAATTTTCCTTGATAAGGTCGTTCGAAGCCCGGCCGTCGTAGTAAAACAGGTCCATCTGCTCTCGTGCCGCGACCTTCTGGTTGATGATGTTGTTGTAGTCGGCGCCGTTCAGCAGGACCAGGTTGAAGGTGACGTTGAATTTCTCCTCGATCGCCTTCCTGACGAAATCCGAGCCGTCGCTCGGCAGGTTCGCCGTGGTGTCGCGCTGCGGGATGATCCAGTTCAGCGTCAGCTTCTCGCGCGCCGGCTTCGCGCTTGCTCCCGGCGATGCGGCCGGAGACGGGGACGACGAAGCCGCCGGCTCCTCGGACTTGCCGCACGCGCTGAGCGCAACGGCCAGCGTAAGCGCCGTAAGCGGCAGGGTGCGGAATGCAGCTTTCCTCAGCTTGTTTTCTTTGATCATGTTTCATTTGCCTCCCTTTTCCAATCACATAGGATAACAAAAATGAGACAAGTACACCTGAAGGGACTCAGCGATATGAAGAACGGAAGTCTTATGTATATGGAACTATCCGTTCAACCTGCCCAACCGCCCCGAGTTAATCGGGATGTAAACCACGTTTCATTCCTTTTAACTGGTTCCCTTGTGGTTCCTATCTACAACCTTATCCTAGCCGATTCCTTGAGGAGTGTCAACTAAGATTTTAGCCATCGATCAAAAAAATGGTAAGCGGTTAATCGTATCGCAGGCGGAAAATCGTGCCCCCCTGCTCCCATCAAGGCAAAATACCGGTCGTCGACGCCCAGCCATTTGTATAGCTTGGCCACATCCAGGTGGGTTTCCGCCACAGCCTGCCAATGAGGGAAGATGTGATCGGCTTGAGCGCCGTACAGCATCAGCGGCGTCGGCGCGCACAAAGCAATTACCTCGTTGAAGTCAAAAGGCACCCGATCTTGAGCCAGCTCTTCGTTGATTCTCGGCAAATGCGTATAGGGGAACGGCCTCACACCCCAATGCTCCGGCTCGTCCGTACGCGCGAACGGGCAAACGCCGCAGCTGGCAACCACTGCTTTGATCCGGCTGTCGAACGGGGCCAGGAAATAAGCGTTGTACGCGCCGAAGGAATGGCCGATCGCCCCGATCCGGTCCGCATCTACATACCCCAAGCTGCAGAGCGCCTCTACGCCTTGAATATGGTCGATGATGTTCTTGCCGACGGTCGACCAGTCTGGGAATTGCTCGTAGAATGGCGTGCTGTCGTACGCCCTCCGCCCCGGGTAAATCCGGTCGCCGGCAGTCAGCAAATCAGGCGCCAGCACCACATATCCGCGGCGTACGAGCTCCAGGCCGTACATCCGGTTTTCGCGTCCTTCATGGGTGGCCACGTTGTCCTTGCCGCTCTCGTGGGTAGGATGCATCGCCAGCACAGCCGGCCATTTCCCGACATCCTCCCGTTCTTGCAGCTCGTTCGGCAGCAGCAAATAAGCCGTAATCCGATCGCCATAGACGGTCGAGTAGCTGATTCGCAAACGGCGATGATCGTCGAAACGAGTTTCTTCCGCCACATCCACCTGTGCCGACACTTTCTCGGGCACCCCGCCGATCCACCTTGTCCACGTCTCCCGAATCCGCTCGCGCTTTGCCTCCCAGGCTTCACGGCTCATCCCTTCCTCCAGCACCGGGGGTACGCCATTCCGATATAGCTCCGCAAAGGAATATGACATGTGATCCTCTCCTCCATTTTTCTATCAGATCGTATATCCTTCTTTTTTAGTTTACATCTGGTTCCGTTTTACTGACAAGTTCTTTTCGCAAAAAGGAACCAGAACGGGAATTATTGCTTCGGTGTATGGAAATCGAAGGCGCAATGCAAACTAAAGGCAAATGGCAGGACATCGCAAGATATCCCATCTGGTGGAGGCCACTCGCGCATGAGATACAAGACCACGCTCATTCTCACGTTGTTCGGCATCGCCCTCTGCTTGTTCAATTATTCGGGCATTGATCCCGACAACATCTTCCTGTTCATGTTCAGCGTGCCGGTGTGGATCATCGAGATTTTCTCGGACATCCACTACTACAGCGTTTACACCATCTACTTGTTGACGATCGCCAGTTATGCGATCTTCGGGTTGATCGGCGACCGCTTCCGCCGACACAACAAAGCCCGGGCTTAGTGCCCGGGCTTTTGTTTGCGAAAAATAGACGGTCAAGTCCCTTTCTCCCTGCATAAATTACAGAAACACGGTCCTACGAAGGGATGTGATCGGAATCGAAGGCCCTATGCAACACAACGGCAGGATCACGATGGCCAACCTGGGCCACCGGGGCCGTTTCGGCAACCAAGTGTTCCAGTACGCCTTCCTGCGCATCTACGCAGACCGTCACGGCCTGAGGCTCCAGACGCCGCGCTGGATCGGGCAATACTTGTTCGGCCACAGCGAGCCTCGCATTACGGAGAAGCCGCCCACAACCGTCACGCAGGTCGACCTGAAGAATGCCTTCTCCAGCCAGGAGCCGCCGCATGTCGACGCCGACTTCAACAGCCAGTTCATGAGCAACATGAAGAACTATGAGCCCTACAAAGCGAAGTTCGTCTCGCTGTTCCAGCCGGTGCCGCCGATCTCGACCATTGTGGAGGCGGGCATGGAAAAGCTGCGCAAGCAGGGGAAGACGGTCATTGCCCTTCACCTGCGCCGAGGCGATTTCCTGAATGCCCGATTCGCCAAACATCCGCGCAACTTCCCGATTCCGAACGCCTGGTACCTGAACTGGCTGGCCGAGCTATGGCCCAGGATCAACAAGCCGGTGCTCTACATCGCCAGCGACGATCTGAAAGCGGTGTTGCCGGATTTCGTCGCCTATCGGCCCGTTACCGCGGCAGATGTGTTCCCCGAGTTCCCTTCGGAGCCGAAGTTCGTCCGGATCGACCCGTCGATCTATCCCGACTTCTACGTCATGACCCAAAGCGATGCGCTGGCTATCTCCAACAGCTCCTTCTCCTTCGCCGCCAGCCTGCTCAACGAGCGCTGCTGGAAGTTCATGCGGCCGCATAAGAGCGGCAAGCTGGTACCGTACAAACCATGGAAGAGCGACGTCCGGCTGAACCTTCGATAACTAAATTCCAGGCCAATCGAGCCTCCTAATAGTAGTCCTTCTCATTATGAAGCAGCGGCGGGCTGTTCCACGGATCATAGGGCACCAATCTCCCGAGCTCCATATGGGGACGGACGCATTCGACGCCCATCGGGTTCAGCAAACTCGCCGCGAACGAGAAGGTGCTGTTCGAGATCGCCAGCTTGTCGCAGAGCGACAGGAGATGGAAGTCGGGATAGAACGGCGCCGCCTTGAACGCCGGCATCAGGTCCAGCTCCCAGACGGTGACCGGATTATAACGGCGAAAGTCGCCGATCACTTCCTTCAGATCGTCGCTCGCCACGAACAAAACCGGACGGTTTAGCCGATCCCAGAACGTGTCCAGCCAATCCCGGTACCACTGGGTCGGCGCCATGAACAGATGCTCCTTGCCCGGCCGATTCGCATAGCGGGCATAGTCGCCGCGGCGCAGATGGATCCCTACGACCACATCGCCTCGGGATCGCAGCTCGGCCCATCCGGCCCTCAGCGTCCCCCGGATTTCCGGCACAGGCCGGAACAAAGCCCGGAAATAATGTCGGTATGGCGAATAACGCGAGGTGTGGAACTGGAAGTATCCGTCGAAATTGACGTTCACGTACCGAGGAACGGGCTCGCGGAACAGCTCGGCCAGATTGCGCTGCTCCGTCTCGTACACGGTCGGCAGCAGCACCGATATCGGCGGATCCCGGTGGCCGAACAGCTCCTGGCCGATCCAGGGCGGCGTCTCGAGACGCAACCTGTGAATGGCGGCATATACTTTCACGAAAGCGTATTGAAACAACTGATTGGCGAACCGTCCTTTCCAGCCCGTACCGGCAATCGTCACGACCCGGCGGTTCTGATCGGCCGGCACGATTTCCGGCTCTGCCGTTTGGTCCAGCGGACTCGTCTGCATTGCTTCAGACTCGTTCATCATCACGGATACCCGACACCACCCGACATTATAGACTCAAGGAACGGTGACACGATACAATGAGCGAATTGACGATCGTAGTTGCGGCCTTCAACCGAAGGCACTCGTTGGAGCGCTGTCTGCGCGCCCTGCTGCATGCGGCCTACCCCGGCAAGGTGAGACTGGTCATCAGCATCGACCACTGCGAGACGAACGGTCCGGTGCGAGAGCTGGCCCATCAATTCGTCTGGCCGTTCGGCCGCAAGCGGGTAATCGCTCACGAAGAACGACTCGGGCTGCGCAACCATATTATGAAATGCGGCAATTTGGCGCTCCGATACGGACGCATCCTTTTGCTGGAGGACGATCTCTTCGTTTCCCCCGACTATTACAACTATGCGCTTCAGGCCGTCCAATATTACGAGCATGACAAGCGTATCGCCGGCATTTCGCTCTATGCCCCCCGCTTCAACGAAAGCGCCAAATTGCCGTTCGAGCCGCTGCAGGGACGCTACGACGTCTATTTCGGCCAACTGCCGACCTCCTGGGGGCAAATATGGACGGCTTCGCAATGGGCGGCCTACAAGGCATGGTACGACAACGCCGACAACCTGCTGCACAAGCAGTGGGATAAGGAGGCGTTGCCCCGCTGCGTGGCGAGATGGCCGGAGTCGTCGTGGAAAAAGTATTACGCCAAGTACATGATCGACGAGAACAAGGTTTTCGTTTACCCTTACGTCTCGCACAGCACGAATTTCGGGGACGTCGGCACGCATTTCAGAAACCGGGCTCATCACTTCCAAGTCCCGCTCTCGAATGCCGACAAGAAACAATACGTCTTCGACCCGTACGACAGAGCGAGCGTTGTGTACGACGCCAGCTTCGAGAATATCGGGCTGGGCCGCCTGTTCGAACGGCAAATGCGCAGCCAGCTCACGATCGATTTGTACGGGACGAAACAAGCGAGCCGCTACAGCCGCTATGTGCTGACAACGAAGCCGCTCGACTACCGCATCCTGGGGAAGTTCGATTTAACGATGAAGCCGCTTGAGGAAAACATTCGCCACTCTATACCCGGCAACAGCATTTTCCTGTACGATACGACCGTCCCTCGGCCATTCGCCGCGGACAGCGAACCGATTTTGCTGGAGCAATATTTTTCCTGGGAAAAAATAAAGACGAGGAGCCAATAAGATGCCCGGACCGGATCGAACATTCTTGACCGTAGCGGAAGTGCTGAAGTCGATTCAGCGTGCGCTCGACCGTCGGCAGCCGTTCTCGCTCGTGCGTGTGGGGGACGGAGAAAACATCGTGCTCGCGCAAGATAGCGTCATGTCGCTGGAGGAAGTGCTGGCCACAAAATGGGCGATCGGAGCGAACAAAGGGGAAAAGGGGGTGACCTTGCCGAACCTGAAGCTGCGGGACGAGATGGTGGAATGCCTGAACAAGGCGAACATCGTCGGCATCCCGTTCTGGGACAACGATCCGATTATCGCCGATCCTTCCTTGAAGCGCGCCCTGACGGAGAAAACGTTCGAGGCGCTCCATGTGCGGCCCAAGCAAGTGTGCCATACGTTCGTCAATCGCGTTTTCGCGCAGAAACCGGAGTTTTGGTCCATGCTGGAGGGGAAAAGAGTCGCACTCATCAGCGGCTGGGCGGATCAGGTGAGCGAGATTTTATCGGGACCGCCTTACAACCTGCAGATTGCGTTCACGATCAATTTCAAGCATTATCGGAAGATGGAGCGGGCGCTCGTCAAGATGGAGCGGAAGAAGGACCAGTTCGATATCGCGTTGCTGTCATGCGGCGTCAATGCGGTAGTGCTCGCCCCGCTCATCGCGGAGCAGACCGGCAAGGTGGCGCTGGATTTCGGGAAGTCGCTGATGTTCATTGTCAAGAAAAAGGCGGGGCTGGAGCATTCATCGCATCAGGCGACGAAAGATATGCTGCCTTAAGATCGCGGAGCCGCCGGGGGGAATACCTCCATCAAGGCGCCGGCGATCTCCTTCGCCATGCGGACGACTTGATGCAGCGACGTGTTCTGGAGAATCCAATATTTTTTCGGCCCGTCGACATTGACGATCGCCGCAATGGAGTAATGCCCGACCGCAGGCAGTCGTTTGCCTACCGATTTGCCGGGTTCGAGCGGTTGATTGGCCACCTGGAAATAGCCTACGGATACCGGTTTGCCGAGGCAGGCGTCGATCGCGATTACTATCCTGTCTTGAGGAAGCTCCGCCAGTCGCGCCTCCATGTTGCTGCCGTCGCACGGTCTGCTCAGCGTGCCGACGATAGGAGCATATCCGGCTTCCTCCAGAAAGGTGCCTAAGAGCGGACCCAACGAGTCGCCTGTCGAACGGTCCGTCCCGATACATAAGAAGGCGAGGCTATCCAGCGGGACGCCTTCGTCGCGAATCGAGCGGAAAAAGCCGGACAGCTGCTCGCCGGTCAGCTTGTGGCGGTATGGGGGCTGTGTCGATGATGGGGACCGCATGGCGCGTCTCCTCTCTTCCGGTCATCTGTCTGTATTGGAAGCATCGGGGTATCCTTGGTACAATGGAGAGGAAAACATCCCTCCCGTAGGTTGTCGGGGGCTGGGAGGATCCTATGTCCATTATTGAGGCCGCTGCCGCCATTACGCTGTTATACTGGACGTTCATGCTCGTGCAGATGGGCGTCGGCCTGCGGCTGCTCCCTCCTCTGCCGAAGCGCGCCGAAGCCGGCTCCGGTGCGAGAGGCAAGGAGAAGACGCCGCTCGTCTCCGTCATTCTCGCCGCCAAGGAAGAGGAGAAGACGATCCGCGAGACGGTGCAGCATCTGCTGCAACAAGATTATGCGCGCTTCGAGATCATCGCCGTCAAC
Organism: Paenibacillus koleovorans NBRC 103111; assembly: GCF_004000845.1. GTDB lineage: Bacteria > Bacillota > Bacilli > Paenibacillales > NBRC-103111 > Paenibacillus_AA > Paenibacillus_AA koleovorans. The sequence continues at coordinate 88,324 of NZ_BIMA01000012.1, read as the reverse complement.
GACCGCTCGAGCGACGCGACGGGCCGCAAGCTCGAAGAGCTGCGCCGTTGGTCGGAAGGCCGGCCGGAGAGCCGGGTGCCGTTGACGGTCATCCATATCACAACGCTGCCGGACGGCTGGCTCGGCAAGAACCATGCATTATACCAGGGCTACAAGCAGGCCAAGGGCAAATATTTGCTGTTCACGGACGCCGACGTCCGATTCCAGCCGACGACCATTCGCGACGCAGTCGCCTATGCGGAGCGGCAGGAGGCCGACCACGTCACGATGAGTCCGTATATGAAATCGCAATCGTTCTGGCTGCGCGCATTTGTACACTATTTTCTGTTCTCGCTCTGCCTGTTCATCCGGCCATGGCGGGCCAATCTCGACCATCAGCATCGGCATGGGATGGGCATCGGGGCGTTCAACCTGATTAGCCGGCAGACGTATGAGGGCATCGGGACGCATCAGACCTTCGCCTTGCGCCCGGACGACGACCTCCAGCTCGGCTACCGGGTGAAGAAACATGGCTACCGACAGCGATTCGTCACCGGCAACGACCACCTCGAGGTGGAGTGGTATCCGAATTTGCAGAGCGCCGTACAGGGGCTGGAGAAAAACCTGTTCTCCGGCTTCCGCTACCGGTTCTCGTATGCGCTCGCCGGCATGCTAGGCCAACTGCTGTTTTTCTTCTTCCCGTTCATCGCCTTGTGGATCGTCCCCGGCTGGCCGCGGCTCGCTTACATCCTGAGCGCCGCCATCGCGGTAGGCTTGTACTTGCTGTGTGTGCGGCGGCTGACGCGAGATTCCGGCCGGGAAGCGATCGTGTTCCCGCTCACCGTCTGTCTGCTCGTCTATGTGCTGGGCCGGTCGGTGTTCCTCACGCTCCGCCGGGGAGGCATTTATTGGCGGGGCACGTTTTATTCGCTCCGGGAGCTGAAGAAGCGGAAGCCGTGAACGAACGAGCGGCCCTATTCGGCGGGACAAAAAGGAGGCGCAAGCCTCCTTTTTGGTGTCCGATGAAGTTTGTGTGTCTCGCGTTGCGGGTTCATGGCTCGAGTTTCGTGTTTCGAGTTCCGGGTTCCGGCGCTAAACGGGCTCCTTCAGCTGCTTCAGCTCTGCGCACAGCGCTTCGATCTCGCTGATGCTGAACGCTTTCTTGCTCATGATCAGATCATAGATGTCTCGAATGTCTTCGTACCGCTCGATACCGAAATGCTCCGGCTTGATCGAGGCGGCGGTTACCACCTTGAGCTTCGTCTTAATCTGCTCGACCATATAGGCGATGTTCGTCTCGCTTGGCTGAATCAAATCCATGAGGGATCTCCTTTCGCCGATTTCTCTCATTGTAACACGCAGGTGGGTGAGCGCCTAGCCCGCAGTCGGAACCGTGGACAGCCGGCGCTCGGCCCCTCATGAGGAATATATTCCTGGGCGGCTGCAAACAGTATAGGGGCGAGCGATTCGTTCTGTATTTTTACAATTCCTATGAAAGGAGCCACTACACGATGGAAAACAAAACGCATGCCGGCAACTATAAAGGCACCGCGCATATGAAGGCGGAGAACCAGGATATGGCGTTCGTGAACGACGTCATCGAGAAGGAAGAATCGGAGCGGACGATCCGGGGAACGGAGCAGGATCACGAGCAGGAAGAGTAATACAAAATGAGATCGTACGTATCGCCTGGCTCGGCATCCAAATTGCCACTCCTTTTTGATAGAGCTATTCTAACAACCCCAGTTCCCGCGCCTTCAACACGGCATCCATGGAATTGTTTACATCCAGCTTGCCGTAGGCGGCGGCGGCATGTGATTTGACCGTATGGATCGTTAGCCCGGTAAGATCCATAATTTCTTTATATTTATAGCCCTTTGCAAGCAGGTAAAGAATATGCTTTTGCTGCTTGGACAGCTTGACAGCTTGCGGGCTCAGCGGAACGGCAAGTCCCTTTTTTCGTTTGGATTGCTCATAGGCGGCAAAGGTGACCTCGTGGATATATTTGGACGTCAATTCACCTGTATAGCCTTCTCGCTCAACCTTGAGGGATATTTTACGGAGAATAGGCAGGATAGCGGCGCCTTCCTCTGCAAATATCCTCACATAGCCGTATTTCTGGGCGGCGGACAGCGCAAGCTCCAGCGTATTCTGAGCTTCCTTCCGTTTGCCCATCGTCCACTCCAGGATCGCCTGTAAAATACTTGCTTCTGCGATATCAAGCGGTCTGCGAAAGTCCTCGCCCAGCTTTTTCAGTTGAACAAGATAGTGCAGGGTCTCTTCTATTTTGCCAAGCACCATATAGGCTCTGGCTGTAGTGAAATGTTGGGAGGCTTTATACAGCTCCAAATCTCCGGCGGGTGTTACAAAATAATGTTCAAACCATTCAGAGACAGCGCTCTTGTCGCCGTCAGACAGGCGCAGCTTGGTTTCATACGCCTTGAAATTGGGCAGCAGGAAGAGGAATCCTTGTTCTGTAATAATCTTTTCATTCCGAGCGAGACTCGCTTCCACCTCATCTGTTCGCCCAAGAGCGGACAGAATGGCGATCCGGGTCAACTGTACACTGAAGCACAGTTCAGGCATTGCTTGGTGCGGCAGGAGCGCGATTGCCTGTTCACAGCAAGCATTCGCTTCTTTCAGCATATTTTTCTCATAATATAGCATGGCACGCAGCAATAGCGATATGCGATTGTCGTCCGTGCCATTCAGGACGGCAAGTACCGGCTCCGCCATAAGTACATTTTGATCAATGCTTGGCAGGAAATCGGAGTAATCCCGGTGGCTGCGTTGGATAAAGGGGACTGCTTTCATCAGGCTGGTCGCCTTGGCACCGCACTGAGCAGCATCTGCGATGGTTTCGGGGGTTAAAAGCTCCGATATACTGAAAATCGGACGGCGAAAATCAATGGCCGCCATGAAAAGAGCGTATCTGACGAATGGCTTATACTGCTCCATGATTTCCGGCAGCTTGGCGTACAGCTTATCCAGACAGGCGCAAAACCGCTGTGCGTCCCCAAGCAAATAATAATACCAGCTCTGACTGATCAATAAATAGGGCTTTTGGCTCGCAAGGCTTTCAGGGATGCTGTTTCCCAGTTGGGAAAGATCCTGCATGGAGATACTGTCAGATGTTGCTCCGCTAAGGGTGCTGTATTCGTACATTTCCAGCATATCTACGGTGAGGGCCTCAAAGTCCTGTGCTTTTACCGCAAAACGGATGCTGCTGTAATACTCCCCCCGTTCCCTGTAGTAGGCGGCGGTGGACTTGTAAAGGTCCTCCTTGTCCAAGTCGGCGTCCTCTTCCAGCATTCCTCTCAGAAATTCTAAAAAGACATGGTAATAGCGGTAATGCTGCTCATCGTTGCGGCTGACAAAGGAGTTGGCTGCACAGAGCCTGTCCAGGTAAGCCTCGCTGTCCTCCCGGCCGGTCAGACGGTTAGCAAGCTCCGCGGTCATTTCCTCCACCGTGCAGGTCTTCAGCATGAATTGCTGCAAATCCCGGTCGCATTGATCCCAAATCTGATGTCGAATATACCGCTCCAAGACTTTATCAATCTTCCCCCCAGGCTCCGTCTGTCCGCTTGTTGCGACCACATGTACACCGATAGCCCAACCGCCAGTGACGGCTTTGACCGCAATAGCTTCCTCCGGCGTAATAAAATGGCCGTAGGCTTTGAAATATCTCTGTATTTCAGAATCGGAGAAAATCAACTCCTCGGAGGTGATGCGGGCAGCCTTCCCCTCGTTGATAGAAGGTTCCATGTAACCGGTATGCTCCTCGCGAGTCAGAAGCAGTGTGATAATAGACATGGGCAGCCGCTTCAGGATAAAGGGCAGCGATTTCTGGATTTCCTCATTAGTGATCAGGTGTAAGCCGTCAAGCACCAGTGCGTAAGCTTCAGTGTCAAGCTCAAGGCACGACAAAAAGTGGATCGTATTCTCCACAGGCAAGGCTGCGAAGGCCGGATTTTTGAGCAGCTCCGCCAAAGCTCTGCTGTCTGGGAATGCAGAAAGAAGCCCGGTACAAAGCAATTTATAGAAAACAGCCGGGGAGTTATCATATTCATCCAGCCCAATCCAAATCCCTTTCCGCCCCGAAGTCCCAATCCAAAGCTGAGTGGATACGGTTTTGCCAAAACCGGCGGGGGCGGATACAAGAACGGTTCTCTTTTGAGCATATTGATCGAAGGTATTCAAGAGCGCATACCTTGGTATGCAAATGGAAGGCAGTTCTTCCGGCATGATTTTTTCGTTTAACAAATGACTGTTCATTAAAATCCTCTTTTTCTCCAATATATCATAGTTTATTCTGAATTGAGCATAAAAACATTATCTGTGTATGAGAGTTTTCCGGTGATTCTATGTATCTTAAAAATATCCCAGTTAAAAAACATCATACTTATTTTTGCAGGATAACCGAATTCCCTTCAAAATGCATGAAAAAAATACTCAAAACGTCATACAAGGCTAATTGATATTTTTACCGGGGATATCTACAGTATTAATAGATTTGGATAGGATGCAGAGCGTAAATGCCACAGGAGGAATACATATGAATCCATACAAACGAATACGGCGATGTCTAGCGGTACTCTTGTCCATGGCTGTAGTGCTGGTGCTGGGATTGCTTCCGACTACGGAGACGGCAAATGCGGAAACGACAACGGTCAAAGTGACTCAGATCGCAGCGGCTCAGGATAATTCCATCGCTTTGAAATCGGACGGCACCGTCATCGCATGGGGGGATAATGTCACCACCTGGGCCAAACCTCCCGAGGGGCTGACGGATGTGGTTGAAATATACGCCAAAAGCCAGCTCTTCCTTGCTCGCAAATCGAACGGTACGGTTGTTGCGTGGGGTGCTAACTATGTGGGAGAAAGGGATATCCCGAGCGGTTTGACCAAAGTAATCTCCATGGCAAGCGGCGGAATGAACACCTTGTTGGTGGTAGAAGACCCCTCTGTAGCCGGCACCGGAGGGGTGGTCGCTTGGGGGAACAATGGTGATGGACAATCGGTTCCGCCGGATACTGCGAAAAGCTTGGTTACTAAGGTAGCCGCAGGTAATTATTATTCGATGGCATTAAAATTTAACGGCACGGTCGTCGAATGGGGATCAAACGGACCAGGTGCAACACTTATGCCTGCGGGTCTAAGCAATGTGAAGGAGATTGAAGCCGGTTATTTATTCGCATTGGCATTAAAGTCGGACGGCACGATTGCCGCCTGGGGGAAGGAATATAACGGGAACGGGATCCTCAATGTGCCGAGCGAGCTGCAAGGGCAAACCATTGCTATATCGGCCCAAAATAACCACGCACTAGCGTTGAAGCGTGATGGCAAGGTTGTCGGTTGGGGAACTAATTCCAGGGGAAAAGCGACGCCTCCTGAAGGACTTACTGATGTTGTTGCCATATCTGCGGGCATCTCTCATTCTCTCGCATTGAAGCGCGATGGCACCGTTGTCAGTTGGGGATCGCAAACCTCTGTCCCGGGCGACAACGAATTAAGCAGTCTGACAGTTACGGAGGGCTCGCCCTCTCCAGCGTTCTCTCCCTCCGGCACCTCGTATCAGTATGACATCGCGCCGGGGGCGACAAGTGTTCATATCAAGGCGGTTTTGAACGATTCCGCTTATTCTGCACTGTATATCAACGATCAGCTGCAAACAAGCGGCTCGACGGTCGTCGTTTCAGTTCCGACTACCGGAGCCGTGATCAAGGTTCGAGTCGAACCTTATATGAAGGCAGCGAAAACCTATACACTAACGATATCGCGCGACCGCGATCCGCCAACGATCGCCTTATCCCCTAACGGCAGCGCTGTACCATTAAGGGGGATTAGCACGATCGTTCAGGTGGCGGATGCGACGAGCGGCGTGAATGCGTCCACACTTGAATATGCTTGGACACAAACGGTTTCTGCTCCCGCAGCCGGATGGACTCGCTTCTATTTCATTCCTTATACATCTATATCCCAATTTGTGCACTCCGGGGCGGACGGGAACTGGTATTTGCATATCCGCGCCAAGGATTATGCCGGGAATTTGGCGAATGTGACTTCAGCGCCATTCTTGATTGATAATACACCGCCGGTGGTAAGCATGACTGTGAAGACAGAAGACGGTAATGCGTATCCGAATAATGATTGGACAAGCCAGGATGTTGTCGTAACGGCCGAAGCGACAGATGCGCAAAGCAACATCGTACTATTCAGGTACTCGCTTGACAGCGGCAGCACATGGACAGTTTATTCGGGGCCAGTCACCTTTACCGAATCCGGGGTTTACAATATCATCTTTCAGGCGCAAGATACAATAGGCAATGTAACGTCCGTCGGCCGCACCGTCAAAATCAGCCACGGTGACTTGAAGCTGACGCCAACGATGACGAGGACGGCGGATGGCGGCGTGTATACGAGCGGGGAATGGACGAACAGCAGTGTTCGGATTAGCGCCACGACGCAAACCGGAGTTCACCCAATCGTCTCCACGACTATGTCATTGAACGGTGGAGAGGCATGGACTTATACTCCCGGAGTTACAACTACACTGCTTCAAGAAGGGACGTACTCGATCTTATTCAAGGTGACCGATGCAATCGGCAATAGCTTAAGTGTACCGCTTGCAATTAATATGGATAAGTCGAAGCCGACAGTTTCCTTCAGCCCGAACGGCAATGAATCGTCGGCGCGGGACGCTTCGGTGACGGCAACAGTTGCCGACAGCGGCGGCAGCGGTATGGCAGAATCCACACTGGAATATGTATGGACGCAAAATAATACAACTAAACCAACAGCAGGTTGGCAGCGGTTGAATAATGGCAGTACCTTGACGAAAGAAGGCTTGGATGGCGATTGGTACTTGCACATTCAAGGAAAGGATACGGCAGGCAATGAGGGATACGCTGTATCCGGCCGCTTCATATTGAATCATTCACCGCTGAACAGCACCCTCAGTCCGAATACAGGCAGCTTCGACAAGAAAATGTCGGCGCAAGCCGATGTGGAAACGACGCTGGAGCTGAACGGCAATATGCTGGACAGCATCAGCGATGGAGCAGGGGAGCTCGTGTCCGGAACCGATTACGTGATCGCAGGCAACACCGTGATCTTCCGGAAGAGCTATCTGTCCACTCAACCGGTGGGAACGACGAGCCTGACGTTCACGTTCAGCGGCGGAGCGGACCAGACGCTGAAGATTACGGTCAGTGACACAACCCCTCTGAATAGTACGATCAGTCCGGATACAGGCAGCTTCGATAAGAAGATTTCCGCACAAGCGGATGTCGTAACGACGATGATGTTGCACGGCAACACGTTGGCAAGAATCAGTAACGGCGCGACAGCACTTGTGTCCGGCACGGAATATAACGTGGCAGGCAACACGGTGACGATTCTGAAGAACTATCTGGCTGCGCAGCCGCTAGGAGTAACAAGCCTTACGTTCACGTTCAGTGCAGGTGTGAATCAGACGTTGATCCTTTCGATCAGTGACACAACAACGTCGAACAGTATCATCACTCCGAATACAGGCAACTTCGATAAGAAGCTGTCTGCGCAAGCCGATGTAGAAACGACGCTAGCGCTGAACGGCAACACCTTGGCTAGTATCTACAACGGAGTCGAGACGCTCGTGTCGGGTACCGATTATACAGTGTCGGGCGATACGGTGACAATCCTGCAGAGCTACCTGGCTGGGCAATCGCTCGGTACGACAAGCCTGACCTTCACGTTCAGCGCGGGGATGGATCAGACGCTGGCGATATTGGTCAGCGATACCACGGTGCCGAACAGTACGATCAGCCCGATTACAGGCAGCTTCGACAAGAAAACGGCCGCTCAAGCGGATGTCGTGGCGACGATGACGCTGAACGGCAACATCTTGGCCGGCATAAGTAACGGAGCCGCCGCGCTTGCGGCAGGCATGGACTATATCGTGGCGGGCAGCACGGTGACGATTCTGAAGAGCTACCTGGCTACTCAATCGGTCGGCACCACGAGCTTGACCTTCACGTTCAGCGCGGGGACGGATCGGACGCTGACCATCACGGTCAGCGACACGACACCGCTGAATAGTACGATCAGCCCGAATATGGGCAGCTTCGATAAGAAGACAGCCGCCCAAGCGGATGTCTTGGCGACGATGACACTGAACGGCAACACATTGGTCGCGATCCGCAACGGAGCCGCCGCGCTTCTGTCAGGTACGGACTATACGGTGGCGGGCAGCACGGTGACGATCCTGAAGAGCTACTTGGCCGCTCGACCGGTCGGCACCACGAGCTTGACCTTCACATTCAGCGCAGGGACGGATCAGACGTTGAACATCTCGGTCAGTGACTCGACGCCGCCGAACAGTACGATCAGCCCGAATACTGGCAGCTTCGATAAGAAGACAGCCGCTCAAGCGGATGTCGTGGCGACGATGACACTGAACGGCAACACATTGGCCGGGATCCGCAACGGAGCTGCCGCGCTTCTGTCAGGTACGGACTATACGGTGGCCGGCAGCACGGTGACGATCCTGAAGAGCTACCTGGCTGCTCAGCCGATCGGTACAACTAGCCTGACCTTCTCATTCAGCGCGGGGGTGAATCAGGCGCTGACCATTACGGTCAGCGATACGACAGTGCCGAACAGCATGATCAGCCCGAATACCGGCAGCTTCGATAAGAAAACGGCCGCCCAAGCGGATATCGTAGCGACGATGACGCTGAACGGTCACACCTTGGCTGGTATCACCAACGGAGCTACAGTGCTTGTGTCCGGCACGGAATATACGGTGGCGGGCAGCACGGTGACGATCACGAAGAGCTACTTAGCTGCGCAATCGGTCGGCACGGCAAGCCTGACGTTTACATTCAGCGGTGGGGCGGATCAGACGCTGACCATCACGGTCAGCGATACGACAGTGCCTGGATACACAGTGACGTATAGCGGCAACGGCAGCACGGAAGGAAGCACGCCCCTAGATGGCGGGTCTTATGCGCAAGGAGTTGCGGTATCGGTGTACGGTAACTCGGGAAATTTAAGCAAAACGGGCTACACATTTACAGGCTGGAACACGCAAGCAGATGGAAACGGAACGAACTACGCGGCAGAAGCTATCTTCACTATGGGAACCGCCAACGTTACGCTGTATGCGAAGTGGAAAAGCAACAACGCGGAGTTAAGCGGTTTGACGCTGCCGGGCAGTACGCTGAACCCAATATTTGCCGCAACTACAACAAGCTATACGGTCAACGTGACCAAAAGCGTGAGCAGCATCACGGTAACGGCGACAGTGCGCGATGCCGTCTATGCCACGGTTACGGCTAGAGTGTACAACAACGTGGGGACGATAACCAGCGGCCCGATCCCATTGACAAGCGGTGCTGTGTCTCCATCACTCCCGCTGAACGTGGGCATCAATTTGATTAACCTGGTCGTGACAGCAGAGGATGGTACAACGAAGACCTATGTAGTTACAGTGAACCGCGCATCCAATGATGGCGGTGAGGATGGCAGTGAGGGTAGCAATGGCGGTTCAACTGAACCGCCAACAGTACCAAGTGGGGACCACCCGCCGGATGTATCGACAGAAGAGTCTTCGACCGTGCAACCTTCAACAGAAGTGCCCCCGACAGATACGAACCCGATAATTACATTTCTTGATATTGTTGGACACTGGGCCGAGGCATACATCAAGCAAACCGCTCGTATGGGTATAGTCGCGGGCTATCCGGATGGTACCTTCAAACCGAACCGTACTGTGACTCGCGCTGAATTTACGGTGATGCTGATGAATACACTGAAGCTGCCAGGAGAAGGAGCGGCACTAACGTTCACCGATACAGCGAAGATCGGCTCTTGGGCGCAGAAGGCGGTCGCGCAGGCTGTGCAGGCAGGAATTATTAGCGGCTATGAGGATGGCAGTTTCCACCCGGATGAAGAAATAACGCGTGCCGAGATGGCAATGATGCTTGCAAGCGCATCGCGTTTGTCTCTCGAAGCGAACACCGCAACCGGCTTCGCGGACGACAGGGATATCCCGGCCTGGGCGAAGGATGCAGTGTCAGCCATTAAGAAGCTTGGCCTTATACAAGGTAAAGGCTCAAATGAATTCGACCCTAATGCCGGCACAACAAGGGCAGAGGCTGTTACCGTACTAATGAGGATGTTGGCGCAAAAAAGTTAGTTCTCCTATCGAATAAATCGCGGTGAGCAGTTATTTCTGAAACGATAAGAAGCTCGCCCTGAAAGCCGTGAACGATCGGCTTCAGGGCGAGCTTCTTTTCTGCTTGTTCAACCTTCCCGCTTGCCACTTCCCGCGTCTATCCCTGCTGCTGATGAGCAGCGGCGGCCGCCGCCGCGTACAGCCGGCCGATGTTCTCCGCCGCCTGCTCGAGCAGCGCTGCGCCTTCGCGCATCGCCTCGTCCAACGTCAGCGGACGGTTGGCGATGCTGAACAGCGCCGTGATGCCGTGCGCGTACAGCTCTTCCACGCCGTCGCCTAGCCCGCCGCTCAAGCACAGGACCGGCACGCCGTGCTCGCGCCCGAGCGCCGCGACACCGGCCGGCACTTTGCCGAACGCGGTCTGCGCGTCGGTGCGGCCTTCGCCGGTGACGACGAGCTGCGCCGACGCCACCGCGTCCTCGAGGCGCGTGAGCGCGGTCACCTCGCGGATGCCGGGCTTCAGCTCCGCCCGGCAGAACGCGAGCAAGCCCGCGCCAAGGCCGCCGGCCGCGCCGGCGCCCGGCACGTCGCGGACCATAAGGCCGAGCTGCATCGCGATGCGCACGGCGTAATGGTCCAGGCCCTTGTCAAGGCGCTCGACCATGGCGGGCGTCGCGCCCTTTTGCGGGCCGTACACGGCGCTGGCGCCGTTCGGGCCGCACAAGGGGTTCGTCACGTCGCAGCACACCGTGACGGGCACTTCGCCTGCGGCGAGCCGCGGGTGCAGCCCGCTCGCATCGATGCGCTCGATGCGCTCCAGCTGCTGCCCGCCTGTGGCGAGCTCGCGCCCGGCGGCATCGATGAAGCGCACGCCGATCGCCTGGGCCATGCCCATGCCGCCGTCGTTCGTGGCGCTGCCGCCGATGCCGAGCAGGATGCGCCGGCTGCCCCGGTCGAGCGCGTCGCGGATCAGCTCGCCGGTGCCGTAGCTCGTCGCTTGCAGCGGGTTGCGCTTCATCTCGGGCACGAGCGGCAGGCCGGATGCCGCCGCCATCTCAATGACCGCCGTGCCGTCCTCCAGCACGCCGTAGAACGCCTCAACCGGCTCGCCCATCGGGCCGGTCACGGTCAAGACGCGACGCTCCCCGCCCACGGCGGTCAGCACGGCGTCGACCGTACCCTCGCCTCCGTCGGCCATAGGCACCTGCCGGATGTCCGCCGCCAAGCCGGAGCGCTGCAAGCCGCGCGTGATCGCCGCCGCCACTTCCACGGCAGTCAAGCTGCCCTTGAAAGAGTCCGGCGCCACCACGACCGAGAACTTGCTTTCGATCATCGAACCAACCTCCCCGCGTTCACTACATTCACGGGAGCTTCTCCCTGGAAAGCAGCCAAATTGGCGGTCGCCGTCTCCATCAGGCGGATCCGCGCTTCCTTCGTCGCCCAAGCGATATGCGGCGTAATGATGCAGTTCGTCAGCCCGACAAGCGGATGATCGGCGGATGGCGGCTCCACGGACACGACGTCCAGCCCCGCTCCAGCAATCGTCCCGTTCCGCAGCGCGTCGGCCAAGTCCTGCTCTACGATCAGCTTGCCGCGCGACGTATTGATCAAGAACGCGTTAGGTTTCATGCACTCCAGGAAGCTCTTGTTCACGAGACCGGAAGTTTCCGGTGTCAGCGGGCAGTGCAACGAGATGACGTCCGCCGTTGCGACAAGCTCGTCCATCGACACCATGCGCATGCCCTCGATCGGTGCCGGCTTCGGCGTGCGAGTCGCCGCGACGATGTCCATCCCGAACGCTTGCGCGATGCGAGCGGCTTGCTCGCCGATGCGGCCGAGGCCGATGACGCCGAACGTCTTGCCTTGCAGCTCGACGAGCGGCGAGTTCCAGAAGCAGAAGTCCGGGCTTGCCGCCCAGCCGCCGCCATGCACGGCGCTGCTGTGGTCCCCGGCGCGATGGCACAGCTCCAGCAGCAGCGTAAACACGAATTGCGCTACGGACTGCGTTGAATAGGCCGGTACATTCGCAACCGGAATGCCCCTCTCTGCGGCCGCATCCACATCTACTACATCATAACCGGTCGCTAGGACGCCGATATATTTCAAATTCGGCAATTGGGCGATCTTGTCGGCGCGGACCGGCGTTTTGTTTGTCAATATCGCATCCGCTCCCTGGGCACGCTCTACGATGAGCTCGACCGGCGTCCGGTCGTAAATCGTCAGCTCGCCCAGCGACTCCAGCTTCGCCCAGCTCAAATCCCCCGGATTTAACGTAAATCCATCCAAAATCACAATTTTCATTGGCTACTCACTCCTTCCTAAATACAATTCGGGCGCTTCGTCCGGTTTCCTCCCTTTTTCAACAAGGATTTTGTGGAAATCTGTCGGGGACGCCTCAATTCGGTTATACTGGAACCATAAATGCCACTTTTGTCCCAGGAGGCCCCAGGTGCCTAAAGAGTTATCGCCCACGTTCTGCGAAGTGTTGTCGGCCGGTTATACCCATCATACGAAGCCGTTCCAGGCCGCTTCCCGCAAGGGGCTCCGCAATTATCTCATCCGCTTCCAAACGGAAGGCCGCTGCCGCGCGCTCGTGAACGGGCAGCTCGAGCTTATTCAGCCGGGCGACCTGCTCATGTACAAGCCCGGGGATATCTACGACCTCCGCGTCGATACCGAGCAGCAGGCGAACGGAGAAACGGCCGTTTTTAGCGGCGACTATTACTTTTTTTGCCGGGGGTCGTGGCTGGATCAGTGGTGGAACAAGTCGCCCAAGCCGCAGAAAGCCCACATTCCGCTAAGCGAGGACATCCTCAACCTGCTTCGCCACGCCTCGCTCGAGCAGCAGCGGGTGAAGGGACGCTATAAGGAAATTTCCGACTACTACTTGCGCATTCTGTGCCTGAGCATCGAACGGATTTTGTCCGAGCAACAATTTTATTCGACCAAGGGCAAGTCGTTCCTCGCCGTGCAGATGAAGAGCTACATCGAGGAGCATGCACTCACTCCAATCCGGCTCGAGGACGTGGCACAGCATGTGGGCCTTAGCGTGTCGCGCGCCGTTCACTTGTTCAAATCCATTTTCGGCCAATCGATCATGCAGTATACGCTGCAAATCCGCTTGTCTATCGCCCGCGAGCGCATCCTGTTCAGCAAAATGTCGCTTGAGCAAATCGCCGAGGCTTCCGGGTTCAACAGCTACACATATTTTTACCGGATGTTCAAATCGCGCTACGGCATGTCGCCCAAGGCGTTCCGGCATGCGGACAGCGAGGAGCAGGATTAAAAAAGGCCCGCCCCGGCTGCAAAGCCGGAGGCGGGCCTTTCTATCTACACCTTACACCCACCACATCTGGCCGAGCGGTTCGGTGATCAACACTTGCTGCAGGTTGCTGACGGCCTTCGAGAAGCCTTCGTCGATCGACATCAGCCCGTCCTCGTGCTCGATGCTGACGACATAGTCGTAGCCGACGAGACGGAGCGCGCTCATGATGTCCGCCCAAGTCTTCAGGTCGTGGCCGAAGCCGACCGTGCGGAACTGCCAGGCGCGGTCCAGCATCAAGCTGTACGACTGCATGTCGGTCAAGCCGTGGCGGTTCACGTTGATCGGATCGATCGACGTGTCCTTCGCATGGAAGTGATGGATCGCGCCGGCGCGGCCGAGAATCTGGATCGCCTGCACCGGGTCGATGCCTTGCCACCACATGTGGCTCGGATCGAGGTTGGCGCCGATCGTTTCACCGACTGCTTCACGCAGGCGAAGCAGCGTAGCCGGCGTATGCACGGAGAAACCGCCGTGCAGCTCGAGGCCGATCTTCACATTGCGTTCCGCCGCATACTGGGCCCATTCCGTCCAATACGGAATGACTTTCTCCTCCCACTGCCACTTGAGCAGGTCCTGGAAATCGTTCGGCCACGGAGCGACCGGCCAGTTCGGGTACAGCGCATCGTCGCTGTCGCCCGGGCAGCCGGAGAACGTGTTCACGACCGGCACTTCCAGCCGCTGCGCGAGATCGACGGTCTTCACGAACGTGTCGTGGAAATCCTTCGCGATCGCCTTCTGCGGATGCAGCGGGTTGCCGTGGCAGCTGAAAGCACTGATGATCAAGCCGCGCGACTCGACCGCTTGCTTGAACGCCTTCAGCTTGCCTTCGTCGGCCAGCAGCGCGTCCGGATCGCAGTGCGCGTTGCCCGGCCAATTGCCTGTCCCGATCTCGACCGCTTGCAGCCCTTTCGCCGCAATAATGTCGAGTGCTTCCTCGAGCGGCTTGCCGCCGAGCAATACGGTGAATACCCCAAGCTTCATAGAGTCCGCACCTCTTCCCTATTCATTTATGATTATTGGTTCAAGTAAACGGTCTTGCCTGTCTTGGCGGACTCGTAGATCGCCTCGAGAATTTCGGTGACTACAAGCGCTTGCTCCGCCTTGACAACCGGCTCAGTGTCGTTCAAGATGGCGTCAATCCATACGCGCATCTCCAGATCGCTGTCCTTCTCCTCCGAACCGCTGAAGAAAGCCACGCCGCCCGATTTCAAATTAACATCTTGCTGCCACATCCGGCTGAAAGCTTCTCCGTTCAAACGCAGGCCAGCTTCCATGTCGGCGCCGCCCTCCGTTCCGCAAAGCGTCGTCTTCGCTTCCTTCACATCAAGCGTGTTCAGCGCCCAGCTGGACTCGAGCACGATCGTCGCGCCGTTCTCCATTTTGATGTAGCCGAAAGCCGAATCTTCCACCGTGAACTTCTCCGGATCCCAAGGACCCCAAGCATTCGCGGAGTTCGGACGGCTACCCAGCTTGTGAAATACAGAGCCCGTTACGCTGACTGGCTTATAGTTGTCCATCATCCACAGCGTCAGGTCAAGCGCGTGCGTGCCGATATCGATGAGCGGGCCCCCGCCTTGCTTCTCTTCATCCAGGAACACACCCCATGTAGGAACGGCGCGACGGCGAACCGCATGCGCTTTCGCATAGTAAATTTCGCCCAGTTGGCCGGCTTGGCACACTTTCTTCAGGTGCTGGCTGTCCGACCGGAACCGGTTGTTGTAGCCGACCGTCAGCTTCTTGCCGGTACGCTTGGACGCTTCCACCATCGCGCGAGCTTCTACGGACGAGATCGCCATCGGCTTCTCGCTCATGACGTGTTTGCCGGCTTCCAGAGCGGCGATCGTAATCTCCGCGTGGTTGTAGTTCGGCGTACATACATGAATGACGTCGATGCTGCCGTCCTTCAGAACTTCCCTGTAATCCGTATATACCTTCGCGCCTTCCGCACCGAAATCGTTAGCCGCCTTAACCGCGCGCTCCTCCACGATGTCGCAGAACGCTACCATGTCTACGTTGCCTTGTCGCTTGAGGCTTGGCATATGCTTGCCGTTTGCAATACCTCCGGTACCGATAATGCCGATTCTCAACTTTGCCATTGTTAATAACAGCCTCCCTATCATTTTTCAAAATGAACACAACTCTTATGTAATCACAAAGCTGGTACCCAGAACATGAAGTAAATGCAAAAAACATGAACTTTCCGGCTACGAATTGCGAACGGCAACCGACGTTTAAGCTAGCGACCCGGCCTTCCCGTCTGCATGATCGTTCAGCTCCGTGGTGCAGTACTTGCATCTTTTGGCCGCGATCGGGATTTCCGACAGACACTCGGGGCACGGTTTGACGGTTGGCTTGCTCGGCGCTTCTTCCTTCTTGCGGCGCAGGCGGTTCAGTTGCTTCACGACCATGAAAATAACGAACGCCACGATCAGAAAATCGAGCAAGGTGTTGATGAACAGGCCGTAGTTCAACGTCGGGGCGGCAGCTTTTTTGGCAGCATCCAAATTTTCATACGACTCGCCATTCAGACTGATGTACAAATTGGAGAAATTAACCTTGCCCAGCAGCAGCCCGATCGGCGGCATGACCAAATCGTTCACAATCGACGTGACTACTTTGCCGAAGGCCGTACCGATAATGACCCCGATCGCCAGATCAACCATATTGCCTTTCATGGCGAATTCCTTAAATTCTTTCCACATTTCCTTATAAATCCTCCTTTGTCCCATACAAAATGTCATCGTTTCATCTCCAAGTGTAGCTTGTCCTCACGCCTAACGCCAGAGCAAATTGGCATGCCCTGCCGCTTAAAACCTGATATGATAAAAGAAGCGCTGCACTACCGTTGGGCTACAAGCGCTTAAACTCCATGGAAGAGAGGCTTCGATCCGAAATGAACCCTATCGTATATGTATTCATTTGGGCCATCCTGCTGATTTTCCCGATCATTACGGCCATGAAAAAGCGCTGGATTGCATTTGTCCTGTATGTCGCAGGCTGTCTGGCGATGCTGTACAATCAATTGCGTCCGACCGACGGTTGGGAGGACTTGTCCAATCTCGCCATGCTGGGCGTTGTCGTTGTTCCCGTGTATGTGGTTGCAAGCATCGTCTGGCTCGTCACCGCCCTGATGTCCGTCCGGAAAGGAACCCGCAGCTAAGAGCGCTTGACCGGCATTGCGATTTGTTTTAGCGTCCCCGTTACACGTTCTCTCCATCACGCTGCCAACATATGGACCGCCTTTTCCGACTTTGCCGGAGGAGGCGTTTTTTTAATAACGCTTCCCGCAAATGACGAAAGCGAATCCGGACATACTACACATGCGGTTCTTTTTTGTACAGACGGAGGAGGCGGCTTCAGGATGCGCGCAAGTGAGTCTTCGGTATCCGTATACTTCGCAGCCGGCATCAGCATGATGCGCACGAGCAAGATGTTCCACGACGCGATGAACGACATAGAACGGCGCTACCGGGAGAAAGGATTGCAGACGGTTCGGTTCGGCTGCTTTTACCCTTACGGGACAATGGACGAGGTTCCGCTGAGCAAACAAAGGCGGTTTATCGCCAAACAGGTGCTGACCGTCGGGATGGATATTTATCGGCAGGCGGCCCATACGATCGGCGGACAAACGTTGTTCCAGGACATTCGCAAAGCGTATGATCCGGTGAATGGAGGCGGCATCGTGCTGATCGGGCACAGCGGAGGCGGGATTGCTTCGTATAAAGCCGCTCAATTGCTGAATCGGATCGGCTACCCGGTGCGACGCGTCTTCATGATCGGCTCGCCGGAAATTCCGATTTGCCGCGACTGCCGCGACAAAGTGCTGGCCGTAGAGCATAGCGGTCGTTGGGGGGACTGGATTTCCAGGTGCGCATTCCACTGGTTCCGTCCGGCTAAGATTCGCGTTCGGCTGCCGATTCGGGGCGGGCATCCGCATTATTTTTGCAGCAAGAGCAAGGACGAGAACAATGTGACGAACATGCAGAAAATGACCGATTTTTTGTGGAGCTGGATGCAAGGCGAGGAAAGTGTCACTTACAGTGGGGCTAACACTTGAATCACGCTGATGATTGCGTAGATCGACCGGCGGCAAAACAAAAACCCAGCCGAGAAAATCCGACCGGGTTTTTTGCATTTTCTAGTTGGAGGACGTCGATTCCGGTTGTCCGGCTGGAGCTCCCGCAGCTTGCGGAACGGCTTGAGCCGGCAGACGCAAGAGCGGCAAAATGAACAGAATGCCGATCAAGAACAGTACGGTCGCCGCTTCGAACATGACGACGAGACTCGTCGCTTTTTTCAACATACCCGCCAAGCTCATCGTGATGACCATCGAACCCATGAAAAGCGGATTCAGGATGCCGTTGACGCGGCCCACGAACGATCCCTCGGTATTTTGCAAAATCATCGTATTAATCCCGATCTGAATGCACGGCAATACCATCCCGCTGACGAATTCGGCTCCCAGTGTGAGAGGCAGGCTCGTGGACAGACCGCAGATCAGCAAGGCTATCGCACTGACGGACATGCCCAGCACGAGCAGCTTTTGGGGCGTTGCTTTTTTCGCTAGCGCCATAGTCAGCCCGCCGCCGAGAATCATACCGACGCCGTTGGCCATCATGAGCCACTGAAGGTTTTCCTTCGGCAAGTCGAGCCGTTCGGTGACGAGGAAGACGGTCAGCGGCTGGATGAGCCCCAGGGCGAACCCTGCAGCGGCGAAACAGCCTCCGAGCTTGAAGAGGATGTTGCTCCTCACTACATAGCGGAAGCCGTCGGCCATCTCTTGACGGAGCGTCGTCTTCGGCCTATCCGTCGCTTGCGCCGGGTCCGGCGGCAAGAATGTAAGCACGGCGGCCGATAAGATGAAGGCTACGCCCATAATGCCGATGGCGGTTTCAATCCCGAATGTCTGGTACACGAAGGTCCCTAGAATCGGACCGAGAATCATGAACAACGCGAACATCGTCTGATACATCGACATGCCTACCTGCATTTGCTCCGACGGGACGTGGATCTTGAACAGCTTCATACCGGCCGGCTGCGAGAACTGCGATAGAATCGAGGAGACTAGCGTCGCGAAGAAGACGACCTTCCAGTCGGCCATGAACAACGCCAGCATGACGGCGAAGATCGAGGCGGCGCTCAGGATGTCGCACCAGACCATCGTCCGCTTCGGCCGCCAGCGGTCGGCGAACGTGCCTCCGATGAACGAGAAAATGAAGATCGGCGCGAATTCGGCCACCGCGATCATGGAGACGGCGAACGGATCTTCGTTGGTCTGCTCCATAACGAACAGCAGAATCGCGTAATTGCGCACCCAGATGCCTATTTGCAGAAACAAGCCGGACAGCAGGATTGTACGGACGAACGGATTGCGCAGAAACGCTCCCATTGACGGTTGAGCAGGTTTCGTTTCTGTTGTGGTTGGTTTCATTGTTTACCCCCTTGCTCATTGGCGAAAAGATTGCGTTTCTAGTCTACGCCACCTCTTCCTCCGCTTCAAGGGAAATATTAGGTATGTCCGTTTTTCCCGGTGAGAGAACCGTCCTGGCGTACGGTCCTTCGGTTCATTCGGACTAGGAAGCACATCCGGATGACAACCGTCTCTCTAGTCCGACTTTTTCGGACTGCGAAACAAGCAAGGTTACTTGGAGGGTGGCCGGTTCTGTTGCATCTAAAGTTACTCTCAGCTCTGACCCCATCTTTCCAGCACAACACTGCCGTACCCAGCCAGTAACCATGCCTTTCTGCCAAGTTCCCCCATTCCCCCATTCCCCCATTCCCTGCCCCTGCCCTGCCCTTGCCCTGCCCTGCTCCCTACCTCCTTCACATTCACTACTCCCATGCAGTCCGACTTTTTCGGACTGCGTAGCGCCTGCGAGGTGTGAAGTCCTCCCTAGTCCGATTTCACCCACTTGCAAAGCCATTTTCGCGCACCCCCATCGGAAAAGCCTCTCCAATTCGGTTCATTCGGACTAGGGAGCACATCCGGATGACAACCGTCTCTCTAGTCCGACTTTTTCGGATTACGTAAACGTCTGGGTGCAATGGACCGCTTCCGGATCGGCTTTTCGCCCCCAACTAACCAACCTTACCCCGTAAACACGTCGGCCTCCGCCTCCGCTGCCTCCAGCGCCGCATCCTGCCGATGCACGACGAGATCGTGCCGCTCCACGCCGGTGATGCGATTGTCTCCGTCGACGAAGACGACGGTCGGCTGCAGCTTCTCGACCTCTTCCTCCGAGTACATGCCCATGCTCAAAATGATGACGATGTCGCCCGGCGCGAACAGATGGGCCGGCGGCCCGTTCAAACATATTTTACCCGATCCGACCGGAGCGGGAATCGCGTACGTTTTCCACCGGGTGGCGTTGCGCAGGCTCGTGATCTGCACCATCTCATACGGCATGATGTTGGCCTGCTGCATCAGCAGAGTGTCGATCGTGATGCTCCCCACGTAGTCGAGCCACGCCTCAGTCACGGTCGCCCGATGTATTTTCCCCTTGCACATCCATCTCTGCAAGACGTACAACTCCTTCCTCATTGCAAGCGTCTATCCATCTTATGACACCGCCCGGGTTTGTTGCTGGGCCGCCGCCCAATCCCGACTCGGTTCTAGGTCTTAGCCGTTCCCAACCAAAGGCGAATGTGTATGTTAATGGTGGAATGCTGGATAGGAGGCTACTCGATGGACAGATTCTACTTGCGATGTACTCGCTGCCACACAAAGAGGAAATTCGAGCTGACGGGTCGCTGCGCCTGCGGCGGCACGTTGCTCGTCCACTACGACCTCGAGCAGGTCGCGCATACCCTGAGCAGGGACGCGCTGAACAGCCGCATCGCCTCGATGTGGCGCTACCGGGAGCTGCTGCCCCTCGCCTCGTACGAGTCAATCGTAACGCTCGGCGAAGGCTGGACGCCGCTCATTCGGCTGCCCCGCCTCGAACGCCGGCTTGACCTGAGTGAAGTGCATGTCAAGCGCGAGGAGCAAAATCCGACCGGCAGCTTCAAGGCGAGAGGATTCTCCTCCACGATCTCCATGCTGCACGAATACGGCATTACCCGGGTCGCCGTCCCGTCCAACGGCAACGCCGCCTCCGCCATGGCCGCTTACGCCGCCAGAGCGGGCATGGAGGCGTACGTCATCGTGCCTCGGGACTGCCCGGGCATCATTATGGAAGAATGCCGACGTTACGGAGCAAGCACGTTCCAGGTGAACGGGCTTATTCATGATGCCGGCGCTATCATCGAACAAGGCAAAGCCGAGCAAGGCTGGTTCCACGCCGGGACGATGAAGGAGCCCGGCCGCGTGGAGGGCAAGAAGACGATGGGCCTGGAAGTCGCGGAGCAGCTCGACTGGAAGCTGCCCGACGTCATCATCTACCCGACAGGCGGAGGCTCCGGCATCGTCGGGCTGTGGAAGGCGTTCCGCGAGCTGGGGGAGCTCGGATGGCTGGCGGACCGCCGCCTGCCGAGACTCGTCAGCGTGCAGGAAGCCGGATGCGCCCCTCTCGTGTCGGCGCTGCGCGACGGCGGCTCCGTGCGCCCCGTGCCGGAGCCGGTCACGTCGTCGCCGACCGGACTGCGCGTGCCGAACCCGCCGGACGGCGACTTGATCGCCTCGATCCTGCGCGAGTCGGAAGGCACCGCCGTGGAAGTGACGACGGTCGAGATCGCCAGAGCCCAGCGGCAGTTCGGATTCGAGGGCCTCTCCTCCTCGTCCGAAAGCGCAGCGACGCTGGCGGCGCTGCTGCAGCTGCGAGAGAGCGGCTGGATCGCCGCT
This sequence comes from Paenibacillus koleovorans NBRC 103111, assembly GCF_004000845.1. Lineage (GTDB taxonomy): Bacteria > Bacillota > Bacilli > Paenibacillales > NBRC-103111 > Paenibacillus_AA > Paenibacillus_AA koleovorans. Next base: position 67,081 of record NZ_BIMA01000012.1, on the reverse strand, counting down.
GGCGAATCCGTCGTGCTATTCCACACGTCGCATGCGGACAAATATTTGAACTGGAAGCCGTCGCCCGCACCTCCCGTGGTGAGCAGCTACGCGGAGCTGAGGCAATGGCTGTAGCTTCGCTAGCTCGATTTCGCCATGCGTCTGCTTCAGCTCGGAAACCCCTATCCCTGCCCGAATCCAGTCGAGCGGGGGCATTTTCTATCGGCCTCGAGTACGCTTTTTGCTAGATTCATGTTTATTTTCGATAGAAGGTGGCCATTCTAGTTACTAGCCATGCAACACAATTCTAGTAGCCAAGAATAGGAGGCTTCCCCATGCAACGTCTATCCCGGAAAGCAAATAAATGGTTTCTGCTTGTATTCATCGGTTACATCGGTTTCATCGCCTTGACCGTCCATGTGTACTCCAGCGGAACGGCGGCCTACGCGTATGAAGCCTCGTTCTATGACGATGCTTGCGGCTCTTATGAATGCGACCCCCAATACGCCGCCGAACGGCACTTTTACCAAGCGCCCGCACCTGTGCAGACACAGGAGCCTGAGCTCACCTCTCAGCCTATCGTCTATCAGGTCAATTCGGGAGACACGCTCTATCGAATCGCTAGAACGTTCGGAGTGACTGTGAACGACTTAACTGCCGTTAATGGCATCCAAGATGCCAACTCGCTAAAGATCGGCCAAGAGCTGGTTATTCCGAAAATGATCGACATGAGCATGCCAACCGGCTCCGCTCCGGTCGTCAGCAAAGTGCTCATGTCCACCTTGACGGCGTATACGGCAGGGGTCGAATCGACGGGCAAACGCCCCTCCGATCCCGGTTACGGCACTACATACAGCGGCAGCAGCGCGACGGAAGGCCGGACGATCGCCGTCGATCCCCGGGTCATTCCGATTGGAGCGACCGTCTTCATCGACGGCATCGGCGTCCGCAAAGCTGAGGACATCGGCTCCGCCATCCGCGGCGCGAGAATCGACGTCTTCATGAATGATCTGGGCGAAGCGCGGGAGTTCGGGATCAAACAAAACGTGCTGGTATACGTCCTAGCTTAACCTAGTCGCGACTATCGATCGAAACGAAACAAATCGGCGTCCGGACTCTGTCCCTCCACGATCCAATCGGCGATGAGCTTGGCCCCGATCATGCCGTACACGGTACCGTTCCCTCCGTAACCGAGCATGAAATAGCAGCGACCCGGAAAGCCGGCTTGGCGGCCGATCATCGGCATCCCGTCATGCGAGCTGCCGAGGGCGCCGCACCAGGCATACTCGGCGGTCACCTCGCCGAGTGCAGGGAACAGCCGCCGCATCGCCTCGAGCAGCAGCTCGCGCTTGCGCGGGAGCATGCGCTCGCATTCGCTGCGCAGGGTGAAGCTATCGTCGAGTCCGCCGACGAGGATGCGGTTGTCTGCGGTAGTACGCAGGTACAGATACGGCCTCGCCGTTTCCCAGATCAGACTGCGGGCGTGCCAGCCCTTGAACGCTTCGGCCGGCAACGAAGGCGTAGCGATCGCAAACGTGCTCGTCACCTCCGCGTTCGGCGTGCGCTTGATTTGCTGCGCCTCGCACCCTGCCGCACATACGGCATATTTCGCTCTGATCCGGTGGCGGCCTGTGTGGAAGACGAGCGCATCCCGGTCTTCTGCCTGACCGAACACTTCCGTATGGGTATAGATCCTCAGCCCACGATCCCGGGCCGCATCCAATAGTCCGTGCACGAACCGGTACGGGTCCAGTTCTGCGTCGTCGTGATAGTAGATGGCCCCTGGTTTGGAGAACGCGTAATGTTCGGTGATCCGGTCCTGGTCCCAAATGTCTACGGCGAACCCATGTTGCTTCAACGTCTCGTACTCTTCCCGCAGCGCCGGGAGATGATTGGCCTCGCTCGCGAAGTACAAGCTCGGCCGACGCACGAAATCAGCCCGGTCGGCCAGCCCCGCTGCGAGCCGTTCCAGTTCGTCCAACGCCTCCGCACAGCGTCGGTAAAACCGCAAGCCCCGCTCCTCGCCGAATGTCCGCATGCAGGCGGAGAGCGACTTGTCGTTCGAAAACTGGAGCAAGCCGATGTTGGCGGCGGTGCTTCCTTCCGCTATCCCGCGTTTGTCTACCAGAACCGTATCGACCTGCTGTTCCATCAAGAGCGAAGCGACCAGCGCCCCGCACATACCGCCTCCAATAACCAGCACGTCGCATTCCAGATCTTCCTCTAGTATCGGATAAGATCGAGGCGGTGGAGCGATCGCTTTCCACAGTGTGTTTTCCGAACAAATGTACATGAAGGATTGCCTCTTCCCCGGATGAAATGCCGATGCCGATCCCGGTCCAAATCCAATCTGATTTTGTCTATGTATGGCTCCATTTTCCCCGCGTACCCGCCGCTCTATCCATCGATTCGAGTAAAAACCGCTCCTCTTTGCCGAAAGTGAACGATCTGGGACTGGTCCCTTGGCTCAACTAAAAAACGGACCCCGGGCTGCCGCAAGCTGCTGCTCGCAGGCTCCCAAAGGATCCGCCACCACTCCTACATCAACATATGCTAAACGCCCGTCCGCTTTTTCTGGTTGTTCGGCTTCTTCGTCAACTGACTCTTCATCGTCTGGTTGCCGCTAAGGCCGTGCTTTTGCTTCTGCTGCTTCCCGTCGCCGGCTGCCTTTTTCTCCGCCAGCTTCCGCTTCGTCGCTTCGGCCAGCGAGATTTTGCGCGATTCATCCGTCACTTCACATTCTCCTCTTGAAATTGATTCTTCGTTCTTACTATTACCTGGGAGTATAAAAGTTTTGCGTGTAATAAATTTTCATGCTGCCGCCGAAGTACACCCCGACCCCCAGCCGTACCGTATCGCCCAGAATCGCCTCGCGATGCCCTTCATCCGAGTTCATCCAGCCGCTGTGCGCGAAGATGGCGCTCGTCTGGCCGGCTGCGATGTTCTCCGCCGCGCGGCTGTACAAGATGCCGTCCGCCCGCATCCGGTCGAACGGGCTTTGCCCGGCCAAGTTCTTGTGCGCGAAAAAGTCGTTGTCCGCCATATCCTTGCTATGCTTGCGCGCCGTGTCGGCTATTTTGTCGTCCCAGGTGTAGGCGCGTTTGCCGACACGGGCGCGGGCTACGTTCGCGAGGTCGAGCAGCTCCTTCTCGTACGCGATCCGCAGCTCCTCGCTGGGCGAGCCGTAATAACCCGGCTTGCTGTACTCTACACCCTTGTCGATCACCTGCATCGCCGTTACTTTTTTGTCGTCGTGCAGATCGATGAAGAACGTCACGAAGCTGCCGTTACGCTCGTAGGTCGGCTCCTTGTCCGTGTCCGACATACTGAACCGGGTGTTGCCCTTGGTCATGTACTTCATCGGCTCGCCGTAGGCGTTAGCCAGCTCCGTCCCGGTGCTGCCGGTGCGAATGCCGGTGTCGGTCGACCAGTTGACCGCATTCGAGAACAGCGCCACCACTTGGCCGTTCTGCATACCGATCTGGGCGTAGTTCGCGTAATCCGAATTGTAGATGTACCACTGGAAGCCGTATTCGCTCGCATCCTTGCGCTGCGGCTGCCCCAGCTTATTGACGACCGTGCTCTCGAAGTCGCCGATCGTCACGCCGCGCACGGCGAAGGACACCTGCGGCCCGCTGTCCGCGGGATTGCCCGGAGGCGCCGCTGACAAGGTGAGCTTCTTGTTCACCAGGTTGCGGATGAACTGGAGCGACTCGGCGCGCGTCAGCGTATCGTACTTGCCGAACCCTTCGACGGTGGCCGCTGTCTTGCCCTGCGCCAGTCCATGCAGCAGCAGGAACTCGATCGCGCCGTCCACCGGCAGCGACTGCGCTTGAGTCGCGGCGATTAGGCGCGCGGCCTCGCCCCGGGAGTAAGGCTCGTTCGCGAGCGCCGGCACGACCGGCCAGTTCTGCCCGGCCGCGTACGTGAAGTAGATGCCGTACCAGGGGCTCAGCGACTCCGCATAGCCGGAGTTCGTCACCGGGAACGCGCGCAACAGCAGCGCGAGGAACTCCGCCTCCGTCACGACGCGGTCCGGACGGAACGTCCCGTCCTCATAGCCGTTGACAATCTTGTTCGCGACGCCCCAGCCGATCGCTTCCTGCGCCCAATGCCGGTCCGTGTCGCTGAATTTGACCAGCGAGGAGGATGCCCCCGACGTTTCCGCCGCCCCAACCTCGGAAGGCGACAGCCATGCGGCATTTCCGATTCCAAGCACTATTAGCAGCCCCAGCAGGAGCCATTTTCTAATGTCCCATGTTCCCACTTTCATCGCATTCAACCTTCCCTTCATGCCATCGTTCGACAACGTGCTGTCGGGATACATTTCGCAAGAGCTTCGTTCTTTCGGGGGATACCGTCTGTGCCTGTGCAGTGACTTCTTAGTAGAAGAAATTCGACATGCGCGAATCGGTTCCTGTCAAGCAGACGAAAAAAAGCGCCCTTCCCCTTTCGGCGGATAGACGCTTCCAGCACCCTTTTCAGAACAATGTCCTCCAGCTACGGCTTCAAAATCATAAAAATAAATAACAGCGTCCCCATGCCGGATGCCAGGTAGAACAGCCCGTTCACCCGATGCAGCAGCAGCTTCGGCTCCTCCGGCAAGCTGTCCTGGACGTTCTTGTTCGCGGGATCGCTCAGCCAAGCGGCCAGTTTCCTGGCGGGAGGCGTGGCGAGGCCGATGACGACAATCTGGATCAGGATGTACAAGATGAGCGACCCCAACAACCATACCTGTGTGAAGGGACCATAATAGTCGTTCAGAAAAAACAGCAGCAGGCCGCTCAAGACGGCAATCGAACCTCCGATTTTCGGGAAAAATTCCAGCATCGCCATCAGCTTCACCGACACTCGCAACTCATTCGCCGTCTGCTTCTTCCGGTACAACACATGGCCGAAAAACGTCGGGCCTACCCCGATTATAGCCGACAACACATGGAGCAACACCAAATATTTCATACCCGCAGCCTCCGATTCAATTTCTGGGACTTCATACCTATTCACATCAAATATGTATTCGAAAATCAGGAACAATTTCCTCCTCCGGGTCAAAAATATTGGGGCACACTAGGTTGGCATGAACAAAGGCATGAACGATGAAGAAGGAATGATGAAGAAGGAGGCAAAACGATGAGTGAACATTCCGATCGCGCGATGAATCCGATTTCCGGCGAATCTGTGGAAATCACCGGCGTATATTCGAATGAGTGGGGACGGGAGCAGTACTATGCGAAAGGGCAGGTGTTCGATCACGACCCGATGCTGGGCGAAACCGCATGGCAGCTGGTCCGGTACGAGGTAGATACGACTACGAGCGAAACCGAGCATCCGCATATGAATCGGCTTGTGCCGGAGCATACGAAGCATGACTCCCCGAGAGGCCATATCGACCGCGGAGACAAATAAATTTTTGGACGGAGCTTCCCGAACGGCAACTACTTGCAACATTAGAAGCCGCCCCCTCGTCTGTGCCTGCAAAGGGCCGATTAGGGGGTTTTGGGCATGCGGGTGATTTCGAGAACAGGGATGGAAACGGGAGCGAGGGTGAGAACGAGTCATTCCTTGTGGAAAACAGGGCTGGCAGGATTGCTGATCGCAGCAGTAGTCGGGGGGTGCGGCATTGTGCCGGGACAAAACGGGAAAGACAAGAAAAGCCAGGCGCGCTACGCAGCGGCGGACGTGGATCGACAGCTCGTTCAAGGCTACAACGCGTTCGGCTTCGAGTTGCTTGGAAAGCTGGAGGAAAACGGCAAACAGGGGAATGTGTTTATATCCCCGTCCAGCGCCGCGTTCGCCCTGTCGATGCTGATGAACGGAGCGGTCGGCTCGACGCGAGACGAAATCGCCAAGTTGCTGCACGTCCAGGACCGGTCGGCTGACGAGGCGAACCGCGGGGCTGACATACTGCGCGATGTGCTGCTTCATGCGGACGACAAGGTAGAGGTTTCGGTGGCGAATTCGCTCTGGGCGCGCAAAGGGATCGTGTTCCACGATGCATTTCTGAAAACGAATTTGGACTACTACAAGGCCCGAACAACCGTCCTCGATTTCGCCAGCCCAAAGGCCGCGGATACGATCAACCTCTGGGTGAGCGACGAAACTCGCGGCAAAATCAAAACCATCGTAGACAACCCGATTAACTCGGACACCATTATGTTCCTGATCAATGCCGTCTACTTCAAAGGGTCCTGGACGACGCCTTTCCAAGCTGCAGCGACGATGGAGAAGCCGTTTCGGCTGGAGGACGCCAAGGAGAAGCAAGCTCCGTTCATGCGCCGCGGCGGCTCGTACCTGTATGCCAAACAGGATGGCTATCAAGCCGTTCGGCTTCCCTACGGCGGCGGAAACTACGGCATGGTGCTGCTGCTGCCGGACGAAGGCGTCGGTCCGGCGGCGCTTGGCAAGAAGCTGGCGGGAGGCGAATGGGAGCGGATGAAAGCGGCGCTTCAGTCGAAGCCCGGCGAAGTATTGCTGCCGCGGTTCAAGCTGGAGTACGAGGCGGGTCTGAACGATGCGCTTCAGGCGCTGGGCATGCAGAAGGCGTTCAAGGAAGGCCAGGCGGAGTTCGGGGCTATGGCTCAGCCGCCGGTGGAAGCTTTCGTCTCGAAGGTCAAGCAGAAGACGTATCTGAACGTCGACGAGACCGGCAGCGAGGCGGCGGCGGTTACCGTTATCGAACTCTTAGCCGGATCGGCACAGGTCAACCCGGACGCTCCGTTCCGCATGGAGCTGAATCGCCCGTTCCTCGTCGCGATCGAGGAGCGGACTACCGGAACGGTGCTGTTCGTCGGCGCGGTGTACGATCCTGTGGGACCATAAATTTGATTGATTTACCTTCACTAACCCCAAACGGCCCGCCGGTTGCATGCACCGGCGGGCCGTTCTGAGCTGGATATGCTATTCGTTCTGGGAGTGCTCCACATGGTTCAAGTACTCGTTCTGCGTGCTGTCGCCCGTCGGATTGGAATTCTTGATCACGCTCTTCCGCCCGTTGCGCAGCTCGCCGATCGAGTTCGTCTGCGGCGTCTGCTTGTCGTCCGGCTGGGCATCGTGGGTGCTGTTGTTGTATTTGTTTGACATGCGGCCCGCTCCTTTGCTCTTGTTGTACATTGGCACTGGAGTAGTATACGCCTGTCCGCTTGCGAGCATGCACCCAACCCCCTCATTCCGCCGGCTCGCAGCTGCATTAAAGCGGCTTCAGCGCAAGCGTCGCACGGGAATCCAGCTCCCGAACCATCGCGTACCAGGCTTCCGGCTTCGGCTCCAGCACGGCATAATACTTGCGGAGGAAGCGAACGACGAGCTCGGCCGACAGCTCTTGCCGGTTCTCGTCGTAAGCGAGGAAGCACAGATCGAGCTCGTGCACGCCTTCCCCGTCCTGCTGCCAGGACGGATGCACATACGGGAAGTCCAGACGGCGATAGCCCAGATGGGACAGCACTTCGCGCCGAACGAACGGATTCATCGGCTTGACTCCGCCGAAACCGTGATCTTCGACCAAGTAAGGATTGTAGATCTCAGCGAACATGCCGGTCAACACACCTCCGCTCGATTCGACAATGCGGAACAAGTCCTGCTGGCGGCGCTTGGCCAGGAACGCTCCGATGCCTAGCCCCTCGCGGCCGATGATCGTGAAGTCCGTCATCGCGACTTGCAGGTCCGGGTAGTAGCGGTACTCGGTGGCGCCTACAACCTCGCCTTCGTGAACCGCGACGAACACCCGAATGCTCGGATCCTGCAGCGGCTCGGCCCAGGCGCTAGCCTCGAGCACTTCCTCGGCGGGGAACACTTGCCCCATCAGCTTGTGCATGGCGGCGAAGTTCGGATCGTCGATCCGTGTAATTTGTACGTATTCCATGAGAATCCCTCTTTCTGTCGATAGATTGTCACAGGCTTGACATGGCTTTTGCGGCGAAACGAACGATACAATGAAAACTAGATGGATAGACTGACATCATCTATTGTTCGCCAAGTTGAAAGGATGCTGACGAGATGCCTCACACGTCTACTCGATTGCTGCATGAAGCGGAGACTTTTATCCGCACAGCATACACGGAATGGGGCCGAACGGACGAGATCGGCTCGCGGCTGCGCGAAATCGCCTCCGACATCGGCCTCCTCGGACGGTACGAGCATACCCGGGAGGAAGCCGAGTACGGTGCGCGCCTCGCATGGCGCAACAGCAACCGCTGTATCGGGCGGCTGTTCTGGCGGTCGCTTCGGCTACTCGACTTCCGCCAGCTGTCTCGCGAAGAAGACATATATGAGGCGCTCCTGCAGCATATCGACTTCGCGACGAATAAGGGCAACATCCTCCCTACGCTCAGCCTTTTCGCCGCAGACACGGAAGGGTCCGAGCATCGGGTGCGGCTCTGGAACCACCAGTTGATCCGCTATGCGGGCTACGTAACCGAGAACGGCGTGATCGGCGATCCCGCCTCCATTCGCCTCACCCGAGCGGCCGAGCAGCTCGGCTGGCGAGGGGCCGGCACCGCCTTCGACGTATTGCCGTTGATCGTCCAGATCGGAACTCGGAAGCCGAGATGGTTTCCGATTCCGCAGGAGCTCGTCCTGGAGGTGCCGCTCCACCATCCCGAGCTGGACTGGTTCGCGTCGCTCGGGCTGCGCTGGTACACCGTGCCGATGATTGCGGACATGCGACTCGAAATCGGAGGCATCCACTACCCGTGCGCACCGTTCAACGGCTGGTACATGGGTACGGAGATCGGGGCGCGCAACCTCGCGGACGCGGACCGCTACAACATGCTGCCGATTGTCGCGGCACGGATGGGCCTCGATACGTCCACGAACGTCAGCCTGTGGAAGGATCGGGCGCTGCTCGAGCTGAACGCCAGCGTGCTGCACTCGTTCAAGTCGGCCGGCGTCAGCATCGTGGACCATCACACGGCCTCCGAGCAGTTGATGCGCTTCGAGCAGCAGGAGCGTCAAGCGGGACGGGCCGTCACAGGGGACTGGACTTGGCTCATCCCGCCCGTCTCGCCGGCAACCACGCCGGTGTGGGGACATGCGTACGCGAACGAAATCGTGAAGCCGAATTTTTTCGCGCCTACAGACTCCCCCTATTAGCCATTACCGATCCGAAGATCGTTCCCGCTCGCCCAGTCGGCGCACGACCGTCTCCAGCTCCTCGGGCTGCAGCAGCTCGATCGGCGAGAAGCCTTTGTCGAACTGGAACGCATCGCCCTCGAGCAGCACCACATACCGGCCTTGATGGCGGGCGATGTGCAGGCTGACGCCGAATTCGGCCAGCTTCGTCTTGATCGTTGTCCCATCGAGCTTGAATTTCAGGTCAAGGTCGGGCAGCTCATCGATTAACCGCGAAGAGGCGTCGATCACCTGCTCGGGGCTCCATTTCTGCTGCAGATCGCGCTTCTCGCTCGCCGCCCAGAACTCGAGCTCCTTCTCCTCCCGTTCCCGTTGCTCCGCATAATAATACGGTACATCCTTGTAGCGGGCCGGAGCAGCCGTTGTATCGGCGGTCTCGTGCAGCGCAGGCTCCGGTGACATGGCACCGGCACCCCCGTCGGCGCCCGCAGCGGTTAACGAAGAATCGGCGCTAAACACGCCTCCCCCCTGCCACTTCGTCTCCATATACTCCTGCACCATATCCATCACCTGATGGCTGATCAGCTCCGGCATCGATTTCTCGTACGTGACGAACTTAAGGAAATCCTCGAAATACCGGGCATGAGAAGCCTGATGGACTTTCAGCTCCCATAGCTCGAGCATCCCCTCCTCCGGCATGTGCGGGTATTGGATCGACTTCATATTTTTCGCGCTGATCGCCATCTCCACGGCATTCACTAGCGTGTGCTCATCGGCAATCCTGGCGATTTTCTGCTCGAAGTCGCATTTCATGACGAACACGAACGGCTCCTCCGTCACATACGGCGCCTGGGCTTGCGCCACGATCAGCGCCCCGCCGCGCACCGAATTGGTGCCCATGTACATCCGCACGAGCTCGTCGGCATAGCCGAAAAAATGCTGTTTGTCCGTCTCGGTCCGCAGCCGGTGGAACAACGCGGCATTCGGGTTGCTCGCAAGGTCGTACCCCGGCTCGACGATGAAGCGGCCGATCTTCGTAGGCGCATGCTCTGAATTCGGGTGCTTTTCGACCTTGCGCTTGCTGATGCGGGCGAACTCCCCGTCGAGGAAATGCTTGATCTCGCTCCCCGCATAGGCGTCCCGGTCCATCGTCTGGTAATGCTTGAAGAACTTGTCCGTTCCTTCGGTCTGAATGACGAAAAAAGATAAATAACGAATCGTAAATTCCATCGTATGAAGACTCCTTGGCTAGTTATCGCTGTTGTCTACTTTAACGGAAAAAGGGCGGTTCGACAACCGTCGTCCGGCGAATCCTATAGAGGTCGGCGGACGGTTCGCCTGTAGTCAAATTATCCGTTGACGGCCCGCCCCGAATCGGGTAATGTACTCTAATCGGAAGCTCGGCCAGAAAGGATGGTTCACAGCAATGAAAGGCATCAACATCCCGCTAAGCGAATATGTCAGACTGCTCTACAGCTATCTCAGGCCGCAATGGCGCAGCATGCTGCTGCTCACCGTCCTGCTCGTGGCTTCGCTCGCCATGCAGCTGATCAACCCTCAGATCATTCGGTACTTTCTCGATACGGCGCAATCCGAATCCCGGCTGCAGCCCCTCTTGATCGCAGCTGGACTGTTCATCGGCGTGTCGCTTGTGCTCCAAGTCGTGACGGTTATAGCCGCCTATATCGGCGAGAACGTCGGCTGGGTGGCGACCAACAAGCTGCGCGGCGACGTGGCCGCCCATTGCATGAGCCTCGACTTGTCGTTTCATAAATCGCATACGGCAGGCGCCATTATCGAAAGAGTCGACGGCGACATCAACGCGCTGGCCAACTTTTTCTCCAACTTCGTCATTACCCTGATGAGCAACGCCTTTCTAGTAGTCGGTATTCTCGTCCTGCTGTTTCTCGAAGGCTGGGTGATCGGCGGCGCGATGACTATTTTCGTTATTGCCGCCATTCTCGCCATCAATTACATACGCAAATTCGCCGTCCCTTTCTGGAGCAAGCATCGTCAGATGAGCGCTGAATTTTACGGCTTCCTGGGCGAGCATCTCGAAGGGACGGAAGACACTCGCGCGAACGGAGCGACGGCTTATGTCATGCACAAGTTCCATCTGCTCATTCGCAAATGGCTGCCGATCCGCATGCGCGCCTTTTTCGGCTGGGGCTACATGTGGATCTCGACGATCATCGTCTTCGCCATCGGCAACGCGATTGCCTTCGCCGTCAGCTACTCGATGTGGAAGGCCGGCTCCATCACGCTTGGGACGGTGTACATGATTTTCTACTATACTGAGCTGATGGCCAAGCCGATCGAGAAAATCCGCACGCAGATGGAGGATCTGCAGAAGGCGGACGCCAGCATCGTACGCGTGCGCGAGCTGCTCGAGACGAAGTCAGCCATCCCGGACGACGGGCCGGGTACGCCGCTGCCGGCAGGACCTCTGTCCGTGCAGTTCAATCGCGTCTCCTTCGGCTACGAGGAAGGCATCCGGAACTTGCATGAGCTGCAGTTCCGCGTCCAGCCGGGGCAGGTGCTCGGCGTGCTGGGCCGGACCGGCAGCGGTAAGTCGACGCTCGCGCGCCTGCTGCTGCGCTTCTATGATGTGCAAGAGGGGGCGATTCTGCTCGGCGACGTGCCGATCCGCGACGCCCGGCTCAAGCAATTGCGCCAACGGGTGACGCTCGTCACGCAGAACATCGAGATTTTCCAAGGGACCGTGAGGGACAACTTGACGTTCTTCGATGAGTCGATCGAAGATGCGAGAATCGTCCGGGTGCTTGAGGAGCTTGGCTTGGCTGGCTGGTTCCACTCGCTGCCGAACGGGCTCGAGGCGCAGCTGGAATCGTTCGGCGGCGGGCTGTCCGCCGGCGAAGCGCAGCTGCTCGCCTTCGCCCGCGTCTTCCTGACCGACCCGGGGCTGGTCGTGCTCGACGAGGCTTCCTCGCGGCTCGATCCGGCGACGGAGATGAAGATGGAAGCCGCCATCGGGCGGCTGCTGCGCGACCGGACCTGCATCATCATCGCGCACCGCCTCGCGACGGTTCAGCGGGCGGACGCCATCCTTATTCTGGAGGAGGGGCGCATCGCCGAGTTCGGCAAACGCACCGAGCTGGCGGCGAATCCGGATTCCCGGTACAGCCGCATCTTGGCCGCGGGAATGGAGGAGATGCTCGTATGACGACGTTCCAGTTCTTATGGCGCACCATTCGCTATCGGGGCGGCATGTATGCGATGAATGCGACCGCCTGGTCGCTCATTTACTTGGCTCCGATCGTACCGGGGTTGATCACGAAGGAGTTTTTCGACTTGCTCTCCGGCGAGGCGGCGGCCGGTTTGGGCGTCTGGTCGCTGGTGGCGTTGCTGCTGGCCGCCGCACTCGGGCGTTCGGCGCTCATCCTCGTCGGCTTCGTCACCGACGTGCAGTTCCGCGCCCGCATCGGAGGTTTCCTGCGGCGCAACATGCTGAGCCATATTCTGAAGGAGCCCGGCGCCAGAGCGATTCCGGTTTCGCCGGGCGAGGCGATCAGCAACTTCCGCGACGATGTCGACCAGATGGAGGAGACGACGTCGTGGTCGGTCGACGCCTTCGGCATGACGGTGTTCGCCGCCGCCTCCTTCTTCATCCTGCTGCGGATCGACGTGACGCTGACGCTGCTCGTCTTCGTCCCGCTCGTTGTTGTCGTCACGGCGGCGCAGCTGTCCACGGCCATGCTGCAGAAGTACCGGGCGATGAGCCGCGAAGCGACGAGCCAGGTGACCGGCGCGATCGCCGAGATGTTCGGCTCCGTGCAGGCGATTCAGGTCGCCGGCGCCGAGGACCGCGTCATCGGCCGGTTCCGCCGGCTGAACGACACCCGCCGCAGCGCGATGCTGAAGGATAAGCTGATGAACCAGCTGCTCGAGTCCGTGTTCTCCAATACGGTCAACATCGGCACCGGCCTCATCCTGCTGCTCGGCGCCAAGTCGATGCAGCGCGGCGACTTCACCGTGGGCGACTTCGCGCTGTTCGTCTATTACTTGAACTTCGTGACGCAGTTCATTCAGAACTTCGGTAAGTTTCTGACCCTCTTCAAGCAGAGCGAAGTGTCCAAACAGCGGATGGCCGAGCTGATGCAGCATGCGCCGGCGTCGAAGCTCGTCGAGCCGCATCCGCTCTACCTGCGCGGCGCCATGCCGCCGCTGGAGCAGCCGGTACGGACGCCGGACGATCGGCTCGATCGGCTCGAGGTGAACGGCCTGACGTACCGTTATCCCGAGAACGGCCGAGGCATCGAGGGCATTGACCTGCGGCTGCCCCGCCACTCGTTCACCGTCGTGACGGGGCGCATCGGGTCCGGCAAGACGACGCTCGTCCGGACGCTGCTCGGGCTGCTCCCGAAGGATGCGGGAGCGATCGCCTGGAACGGCCGGGAGGTCGCCGACGCCGGCAGCTTCTTCGTGCCGCCGCGCAGCGCGTACACCCCGCAGGTGCCGCGGCTCTACAGCGACACTTGGAAACGCAATGTGCTGCTCGGCGAGGAGGAGTCGCCGGAGCGGCTCGCGACGTCGATCCGGGCCGCGGTGATGGAGGAAGACATCGCCATGCTCCCGAACGGGCTCGAGACGATGATCGGGCCGCGGGGCGTCAAGCTGTCCGGCGGCCAGGCGCAGCGGACGGCGGCGGCCCGGATGTTCGTCCGCGGCGCGGAGCTGCTCGTCTTCGACGACTTGTCGAGCGCGCTCGACGTCGAGACCGAGCGCAAGCTGTGGGAGCGCCTCTTCGAGCGCCGCGAGGCAACATGTCTCGTCGTCTCCCATCGCAAAGCGGCGCTCGCCTACGCCGACCATATCATCGTTCTGAAAGACGGACGCGTCGAAGCGGAAGGCAAGCTCGATGAGCTGCTTGTCGCCAGCGACGAGATGCGACGCCTCTGGGAGGGCGACGCGGAATAACCATAAAACGGCACCTGACGGGTTCATCCCCGGCAGGTGCCGTTTCTCATGCATGAAACTTCTCCTCCTCTGCCACACTAACCCGGAGGAGGGATCTCATGGAAACGATTCAGTCCGCGACCATACGCGAACGCGTCGAGCAGCTGCGCCATACGTTTCATCAGACCGACGACTTGCTGCAAGATGTGCTCCCGGCCTCTACCGGCTCAGATTCTGGCACCTCGACCGGCGAGACGGTTCTCCTCTACCTGGAATCCCTGGTCGACTCCAACAAAATGCGGGAATCCGTGATCCTCCCCCTGTCGCAGTACCCCTGAGGACTTGTCGCCTCGAAGCTGGTCGGCCTGAATGTGACGCATATCCGCTCGCTGCAGCATGCAGCCGACTTGATCCTGCTCGGGTATTGCCTCGTGCTGGCCGAATCCGAGCTGGATGAAGCGGGCGATGTTTGGGGCACCGCCGTACAAGTCGACAGCTCGTTCAACCGCAGCATCGCGGAACCCCAGAACGAGAAAGTAGTACGCGGCTCGCACGAGGGCTTTGTCGAGCAGCTCAATATTAATTTGAACATCATCAGGCGCAGGGCGACCAACACGAAGCTGACGGTCAAATATTACTACCTCGGCACCGAAACGAAGACAAAAACCGCCCTGGTTTTTATAGACGAAATCGTCGACCCGAAGCTCGTCCGCCGCGTGGAACGACGAATCAAGGCGATTCACGCCGACGAGGTGTTCTCCGCCGATTTCATCGAAGACTTGATTGAAGACAACCCGCTCTCGCTGTTCCCGCAGTTGCTGCATACCGAACGGCCGGACCGCGTGGTCGCCAATTTGCTGGAGGGCCGGGTGGCGGTGCTCATGGAAGGCTCCCCCACCTCGCTGATTATGCCGGTCAGCTTCATTTCGTTCTACCAATCGCCCGACGACTTTAATGCGCGCTGGATGGTGGGCAGCTTCTTCCGCATACTCCGCGTTTTCGGTTTTTTCCTGGCGATCACGCTTCCCGCCGTCTATATTGCCGTCATCTCGTTCCATCTCGAGGTGCTGCCGAACGATCTCGTCCTGCCGGCCCAGAACGCCGTCCGTTTCGTGCCGTTCCCGCCCATCGTGGAGGCGCTGCTGCTGGAGCTGACGATCGAGCTGCTCCGGGAGATGGGCGTCCGCCTGCCGACCCCCATCAGCCAAACGATCGGCATCGTGGGGGGTCTCGTCATCGGGGAAGCGGTCGTACAAGCCGGCCTTGTGTCGAGCCTGATGATTATCGTGGTGGCCTTGACGGCCATCGCCTCTTATGTCGTGCCTTCGAACGAAATGAGCATGGCGATTCGACTCGTCCGCTTCCCTTTTATGGTGCTGGCTTCCCAATTCGGCTTTCTTGGCATCTCTTTCGGCATGACGCTGCTGTTCTCCAATCTTTGTCGGCTGGAGTCGTTCGGCGTCCCTTACCTGGGAGGCTTCTTCAGCGGCTCTACCTTCAAGGATACACTGCTCCGCCTGCCGCTATGGATGCTGAACAAACGTCCCAGCTTCCTGCATCCGCGGCGGTTGCGGAGACAAACGACAACAAGAGGGTGGGTGCAGGATGAGCAGCGAGCCCAAGCAAGCTCCAAAAAACGGCGGTCTTAGCCAAACACAGCTTTTCATAGTCATCATCCAATATCAGATCGGCTTCGCCTCGCTGCGTATCCCTTATTCCGCCAACAAGACGGCCGGGCACGACGGGTGGATATCTGTCCTATTGGCCGGCGTCCTCGCTCAGATTATCATCACCATTACTTGGACCGTGCTGAAGCGCTACCCCCGTCAAGACTTGTTCCAGATCGCAGGCCGCCTGCTCGGCAAAACAGGCGGCAAGCTCATCAGCTTCCTATGCGCCGTCTATTTTACAGCCGCTCTCGTCTACATGTTTCTGGAATTTACCCGCTTGATCCATGTGTGGGTGCTGCCGCTGACTCCCAACTGGGCCTTGATGCTGATTCCCGCCATCACTATGGCGATGTTGGCCGCGGAACCGTTCTCGGCGCTTGTCCGTTTCCTGATTCTGACCCTGGGCATGCTCGCAGCTCCGATCCTTCTCGCCATCATCCCGCTGCTCAACGGGGAGCCGCTGTACTTGCTGCCGATAGGCGAGAACGGAGTATGGAACATCGTCAAGGGCTCGAAGGACGCCTACCTCGGTTTGCTCGGCTTTGAGGTTATTTTTATCGCCTATTGCAAGGCAAACGGCACCTCTCTCCGGAAACTCGGATCGATGTCTCTCGCCAATGGCTTCGTGACGCTGTATTATGTGTTCCTGACGGTCGTCGGCATTATGACGTTCAGCCACAAAGAGCTTCAGATGGTGCCGGAGCCCGTTCTTTATATGCTCAAATCGGTGTCCTTCAACATTTTCGAACGTCCTGATCTTATTTTCTTCACCGTCTGGTCGGTTGTCATCCTGGCTACTACGATAGGCTACTTGTTCCTGGCTTCAGTCGCCTTTCAGCGCGGGATCGGACTCAAGCGAAAATGGAACATTCTGGCTATCGTCCTTCTCTGTTATGTGCTGAACATCTTTACCTATAAGCAAAAATTTATCGAGCAGCTAGGCATCTGCGTGGAATTCGCGTCTTATGCGGCGGTTGTTGTGATTCCTCTGTTGCTGCTGCTCGTCTCCTTGTTCCGAAAGCCCGCTTCATCCTCATCTTCTTCGGCAGGAGGCGCTTGAGATGCGCGGTGCTCGTCGAGTGTTAGGAATCGTTCTCGCTTTCATGCTTCTCCCCGGCTGCTGGGATCAGAAGCTGCTGAGCAATTCGATCATTATGCTGGCTTATGGCATCGATCTGTCCGAGTCCGGCCAGCTCAGCAGCTCGCTATATCTCGTCAGCGGGGAGAACAAGATTGAAGTGGTAACCGTGAACGGACTAACGCCGCGCGATACGAAAATGAACGCCAATCAGCGACTGGCCGGCAATGTGGAGGCCTCCAAGAACAGGCTGATTCTCATCTCCGACGCTGCCGCGAAGAAAGGGGTGTACCCGTATCTCGACGTCTTCTACCGGGACCCCATCAGTGCGTTGAACGCGAAAATCGGCATTGTGGAAGGATCGACCGAACGACTGCTGAAGCTCTATTCTACCAAGTCTACGAGACTGCTAATCGAGAAGCTGTTCGTCTCCTCCGAGGAGGTGTCCTCCAGCCCGGTTATCGACGTGCAAGACCTTAACCGGCTCATCTCGGACGATGGCACGGACGCCGTTATCCCGTATTTGGCGGTGAACGACAAGGACGAAGTGGTGGTCACCGGTTCGGCCATGTTTCACAGGGAGTTCTTACACGGCAAGCTGACACTGCGGGAAAGCGAAATGCTCATTCTGATGCGGAATAAGCTGAAGAACGCGATGCGCATCGAAACCCACACCAGCGATATATCTGGCATCCGCGGCTTTTTGTCCTCGAATGTCGTCGGTGCCGACTCGAAGGTGCGAGTCAGCATGAAGGGCGGTCAAGTGCTGGCTTCGGTCGACATGGACTTGCGCGTACAGCTGGTTGAATATCCGGAACGTTTCTATATGGAGAAATCCGCCGATCTGCACGAGCTGGAGGTCGCGTACGAGAAGGAGCTGGAGAAGCAAGCGGTCCAAGTGTTCAAGCACCTGCAGCAAGCGAATTGCGACGCGCTGGGCCTGTCGAGGCGGCTGCAATCGTTCCATCCGCGGCTGTGGAAGTCGCTCGATTGGGAGAAAGACTATGCGAAGGTCCAGTTTCAGCCCCATATCCGTGTGAAGATTATCGGTACGGGGATATTGAATTGAGACAAAGCCCCCGTCCGGGTGGACGAGGGCTTCGTTGTCGTTCGTATGTGTATGGGGTCAAGCTTCGTAACCGGTGGCATCGGCCGCCGCGAGCTGCAGCTGCAGCTCGCGGTGGATGCCGCCGTTGGTCGCCAACACGTGGCGGACAGGCAAGCTGTAGGACCGGCCCATCGTGTCGGTCACTTCGCCTCCCGCTTCCTTCACAAGCAGCGCGCCCGCAGCCAAGTCCCAGCTGTTCAAGCCGATTTCCCAGAAGCCGCTCAGCCTTCCGGCTGCGACGTACGCCATGTGCAGCGCAGCGGAGCCGACTACGCGGATGTTGCGGACATGCGGCGCAATCGATTGCAAGCCTTTCATATTGACAGGCAGCGTCGTATGCGTCCCCGCCGGGAACCCGGTCGCGACCAGACTGTCCGACAGCCTGGCCTCCGCCGAGACGCGCATCGGCTTGCCTTTGAGATAGGCGCCTTTGCCTTTCTCCGCGACGAACAGCTCGTCATGAATCGGATCATAGACGACGCCTACGATCACTTCGCCTCTGTGGGCCAGCGCGATCGAGACGGAGAAGAACGGGAAGCCATGCACGAAGTTGGTCGTGCCGTCAATCGGATCGACGATCCATAAATAGTCCTCGCCGATCGCCTCTTGCAGCGCTTTCACCGAGGCCTCAGGACCACTGCCTACGCCTTCTTCCCCCAGAAACGCATGGTCGGGAAAATGCGTCTTGATCAAGTTGCGGATCAACGCTTCCGACCCCCGGTCGACCTCAGTCACGAGATCCTGCGACGAGCTCTTCAGATCGAGTCTGGCGTGGGCGCCGAGCTTCAGCTTGATCCACTCGCCAGCCTTCGCCGCCGTGTTGATCGCTACCGCCGTATAGCTTTTGCTACCAATCGTATATATTTCTTTCTGATCATTACTCAAGGGCAACTCACTCTTTCCTATGATTGCGATACTACTACTATATTATATTTACGTTATAAAATCCTTGTCGTTTCACCCAAAATTGGTTGTGTTTCGACACAAAGGGCTTTGTCGGTTAACTAAGACCGCTCCAGATCAGCTTGAACGCCAGCACGAACAACGTAACTCGCAGCAGCCATAACAAGCCGTTCCCACTGATGCGCCGGACGATTCGAGCTCCCAGCCAGCCGCCCAGCCAAGCCCCCGGGGCCAGCGCCAGCACGAGCCAGCCGCCGACATCGCCGTTGTACCAGTGCGTCATGCTCCCCAAGATAGAGGATAGAAAAATGACGAACATCGAAGTGGCGGTCGCCACATGCGCGGGATACCGGAACATCAGCACCATCGCCGGGACGAACAGTGAACCTCCGCCGATGCCGAACAAACCGGAGATCAGGCCGACCCCGAAGCCGACCACAAGCGCAGCCGGAATATTGTATCCGTACTGGGCTTGTACCCCTTGAGCGTCCGTGAACGTTCGTTGGATGCGCCATTCGCGGGTGGACGGCTTCAGTCGGTTGCGGACAATAAGCAGCAGCGAGATGCACAGCATGAACACGCCGAATACGAGCTGGAATTGCTGCGGATCGAACAGCTTCGTCAGCGAGGCGCCAAGAATCGCCGCCGGACCGCTCGTGACGAAGTACAGCCATGCGCTCCTGAAGTCTACTTTTTTGTCCTTCATGTACGTAAGCGTCGAAGACAGTGCGGTGAAAATCAACACGGTCAGCGATGTCCCGACGGCGAGCGTCGTAGAGATGTCTTGGTCCAATAGAAGCGGGCCGAGGTAGATTAACGCCGGGACGATGATGATGCCTCCGCCGAGCCCGACGATACTGCCGAATGTAGCGGATATCGCCCCCAGCAACAGAAGTGTGAGAAATGCTAATACTGACATCGGATAACCGTGCTCCTTCCTTGCCTGCTTCGCTTAAACGCAGAGAAGCATCCGTCCGACAGGCGGTCGAACGGATGCAGTCCGCATGCGTAGTATGTGGTTGCTGCTGTGTTAAACCCCAACGATATGGTAGCCGTTGTCCACGTAGATGACTTCTCCGGTGATCCCGCGAGACAGGTTGCTCATCAGGAACATCGCCGTATCGCCGACTTCGGCCGTCTCGGTCGTGCGGCACAGCGGAGCTTTCTCCTCCACTTGGCGAAGGATCGAGTTGAAGTCCTTGATGCCTTTGGCTGCCAGCGTTCGGATCGGACCGGCGGAGATGCCGTTGACGCGAATATTGAATTGACCAAGATCGCCCGCCAAGTAGCGGATGCTTGCCTCCAAGGCGGCCTTCGCCACGCCCATGACGTTGTAGTTCTTCATCGCGCGCTCGGCGCCGAGGTACGTCATCGTCATGATGCTGCCGCCTTCGGTCATGAGCGGATATACCCGCTTGGCCACGGCTACGAGCGAGTAGGCACTGATGTCATGCGCCAGCGCGAAGCCTTCGCGTGAAGTGTCGACATACAACCCTTCCAGCTCTTCGGTTTTCGCGAACGCGATGCTATGTACGAAGCCGTGCAGCACGCCGAAATGCTCCTGAAGCGCACCGGCCAGCGACTCGATCTCGCTGTCTACCGTTACGTTGCACGGCAGCACGAGCGGATTGTTCGGAATCGTCTCCGCCAGCTTGCGCACCCGCTCCTCCACGCGCTCGTTCTCGAACGTGAACGCCAGTCTCGCTCCTTGCGCCGCCAGCGATTGCGCGATCGCCCAAGCGATGCTCCGGTCGTTGGCTACGCCCATTACCAATATATTTTTCCCTGACAACAGTTGACTCATGTTCGTAATCCCCTCTCCCACAGCTAATAGCTACCCCGATTGGTACCTGGTACCATTCAAACGTACCCGATTTTGTCCAATCGCGCAAGGGGGTTCCTGTCGACGCCGGGACTAGTTTCTCAAAGGATTTCCACTGTCGCTTGATCGAGGAGCCGAAGCCCTTCCTTCTGCCTCAAGTCGTCCATAAGCCGGAACAAGGCGCCGTCCTTCATCTTCGCTTCCAGCATGACGTCCAGCTTGGGGGTCCCGGTCTGGCTGGCCAGTTGGAGGAACGTTAATACTTGGTCTGCATTCACGTAGTCGGCGTGGCCGCGCGGGTCTTTCTCGCTTTTCGGGCTCGAGGCGTGGATTTTGGGCGGAATTCGCTGGTTTGCCCACGTACGGCATATGCGAGTCCATAGCTCCTCGTCCAGCAGATCGCCGCCGGTATTCACCTGATGATGATGAATGTCCAGCACCATCGGCACCGGTACGTCGCCGAGCTGTTCGCATACCTCGAGCGTCTCGCGCGCGGTGAACGTTTTGTCGTCGTTCTCCAGCGTCATGCGCCTCTGGATGCGGGGGGTCATCCGCTTGAAGCTGTCGACGAACCGCGCGGCCGCCGTTTCCTTGTTCCCGTAGGCGCCGCCGATGTGGATGTTGCATTTGGCCCGTTCGTCGAGCCCCATCTCCTCCAGCATACGGACGTGAATGTCCAAGTCCAGATAGGAATTGCGCAGCACTTCCTCGCGAGGCGAACTCAGCACCGTGAAGTGATCGGGATGAAAGCTGAGCCGCATGCCATGCTCCTTGGCATAATCGCCGATATCGCGGAACGGCTGCTCCAGCACCGGGAACGGATCCCATCCGCTGAGCAGCTCGTGGCTGAGAAGCGGGATCAGCTTCGAGGAGAGCCGGTACAGATGTACGTCGTGCGCCCGGTTATGGCGGAGCAGGCGCAGCGTGTTGCGCAGGTTCTCCTCTGCGATCCGCTCCAACCGGCGGACGGCGGCTTCGCGGTCGTCGAGCTTCTGGAAGTTGGTGGCGGTCATCGTCCTCGAAGGCGAAGCGTTCTCGACGATCGTCGACATGGCGACATATCCGAATCTTACGATCATCTGGGGGCACCTCCGGTTGATCTCGTCTATCACCCTGTTAGCGTACCCTGGAATGGGTCTTGCATTCTCGTAGAGGTCCGGAGGGTTCTACTCCAGCCGCTCCAGCCCGTGCATGTAGGGTTGGAGTGCCTTCGGGATGCGCACCGAGCCATCCTCTTGTTGATGTACCTCGAGCAGAGGGATAAGAATCCGCGGCGAGGCGACGGCGGTGTTGTTGAGCGTGTGCGCGTACTGCAGCTTCCCGTCCGCATCGCGATAGCGGATGCCGCAGCGGCGCGCCTGGAAGTCGTGCAGGTTGGACGACGAGTGCGTCTCGCCGTAGCTGCCGCGGCTCGGCATCCAAGTCTCGATATCGTACTGTTTGTACGTCTTCTGCGACATGTCGCCGGTGCACACCGCCATGACGCGGTACGGCAGCTCGAGCAGCTCCAGGATGCGCTCGGCGTTCGCCGTGATATGCTGCAGCAGCCGCTCCGACAGCTCCGCATCGGCCTGGCACAGGACGACTTGCTCGACCTTGGCGAACTGGTGGACGCGGTACAGCCCGCGAACATCTCGCCCGGCCGAGCCGACCTCGCTGCGGAAGCAGGCCGAGGCGGCGGCGAGCCGCACCGGCTCGGCGAGGTCTACCGTCTCGCCGGCGTAGTAGGCGACGAGCGGCGCCTCCGACGTGCCGACGAGCCAGCGGTCGCCGTCCTCGAGCGCGTAAGTCTGGTCGCGGCCGAGGGGGAAGAAGCCGGTGCTGTACAGCGCCTCCTCGCGCACGAGCAGCGGCACGTCCAGCAGCGTGAAGCCTTCGCGCTCCAGCACATCGAGCGCGAGCTGCTGCACCGCGCGGTGCAGCTTGACGCCGGCGCCGCGCAAGTAGTAGCTGCGGCTGCCGCCGGTCTTCACGCCTCGGGTCAGATCGAGCAGCCCGAGGCGCTCCCCGAGCGCGACGTGGTCGAGCGGCTCGAACGCGAATGCGGGCGGCTCGCCCGAGCGGCGCACCTCGACGTTGTCGGCATCGCCGGTACCAACCGGCGTGTCGGGCGAGACGACGTTCGGCACGAGCAGCAGCAGCTCCTTGTGCCGCCGGGTCGCCTCCTCGAGCTGCTCCTCCAGCTCGGCAATTGCACGATTCAGCGCCCTCGCCTGCTCCCGCGCTTGCCCACGCCCGCCTGTCTTCCCCACTGCCGCCGACAACCGGTTGCGCTCCTGGCGCAGCCGCTCCGTCTCGGCCAGCAACTCCCGCCGTCGGTCATCGACCTCGATCAGCTCCGCCACCGAGACCGCGATCCCTTTACACCTTGCAGCCTCCTGCACTTGACCTGCGTTTTGCCGAATCCACTTCATATCCAACATCTTAACCCGCGCTCCCTTCCTCCGTTACCCGGAAAAATACAAAAAGCGCCCTCATCGTTTGGGACGAGGGGCGCTTGTATTCGCTCGCGGTGCCACCCAATTTGACCGATTCCGGGGAATCGATCCGCTTGGTTCCGCCGTAACGGGACGGGATCCGGCTTGCTTGTCGACGGCACCATGCAGGGCCGGTCGGGACGCAAACGCCTCCGAGTTGGATGCTCTTCATAGGCTCATTGTCGATGTGAATTTGTTAGCTTGATTATACGCCATCGGCTCGGCACATAGCAAGAAGCGCTAAAGAATCCGCACGAGTACAATCCAGCGTTTACTTAAGAAACTGTTTGCGAAACTGCAGTGGAGAAATGCCGGTGTACTCTTTGAACACCCTGCTGAAATGGGTCGGACTGTCGAAGCCGGCCTGCTCGGCAATCTCCGTAATGCTGCGGCCGCCTAGCTCCATCAGTCTCTGCGCCTCAAGAATCCGCCTGCTTCTCACATAATCAACAAACGTGAATCCGGTCACTTCCTTGAACATTCTGCTCAAATGATACTTGCTTATGAAAAACAGCTGGGCCAGTTGCTCGAGCGAAAGCTTCTCTCGATAGTGAGCGTGAATGTATGCCAGGACTTCCTCGATTTTTCTGTTCTTCGGCTCATGTTTGATCAGGTCGGCTTCCTCAGTCAGTCGGCATCTGCGCCCCAGCATGATGAAGAGCTCTCCGAGAAGCAGTCGGGCGTAGGTGCCGAACTGATCCTCTCGGGCATACGCCTCCCGATGCAGCTTGTTCAACTGCTGCTCCAGCCGGACTCGTTCTACCTCCGTAAATCGAATCACCTTGTGCTTGAAGACTGATAGCAGCTCTTTCCGCTGTGGCTCGTTGAAAATCGGCTCAAGAAAGTCTTCCTCGAACGATAACAAAAATCCGGTCCGTTGCGTACGGGCCAAATCCATCACCTTGTGTATCTCCAGCCGATCGATCAACACGATCTCTCCTTGATTCACATGGTAGTTCGTGCCGCCGATATAGAATGTCCTTTGGCCGGAAGAGAGATAATACATCTCGTAACTTTCATGTCGATGGCAGGGAATATTTTTGCGACCGAGCAGCTTAACCTTGGAAATATAAAAATGATCGAACAACCATTCGAAATCCATTTTCTTCAAACCGCTTCGCCGCCCTCCCTACATGAGGCTGAATAGCAATAAATCATAAAACGCCTTCACAAATCAGCAAGGAATCATAAGAAACCCTTTTTCCTCTACAGTACCATAAAGTCGAGAAGAACGTAAATCTCACAAATCATACCCATAAAAGGAGGTCAATTCCAAACTATGCCAAAAAAATGGACTGTATGGGCCTTATGCGGAGCAATCAGCTTTACAACTCTTGTAACCGGTTGCTCCTCGGTTGGAACGGATACCGGAGGAACGGACAAACAGCAGGCCAACGACAAACCGATGCTGCCGATTCCAAACGGCTCTGTCACCCTCAGGTACGCCACGTACGACAACTTGTACGAGCCGGCCAGCTACACGCAGAATTTGCCGGTATGGCAAGAAATCGAGAAACGGACCGGAGTGAAGATCAAATGGGAAGTAGCCGTTGCGGACCAATACAAACAAGCGATCCAAGTCAAGCTGGCCGCCGCTTCGGATTTGCCCGATATTTTCAGCTTGCCTGATCCCGATCCCGTGAAACTGGCGGGGAACGGCCTGCTCATGCCGCTCGACGATCTCATCAAAAAATACGCTCCTAACATCGAGAAATTTCTCAAGGAAAACCCGGACTTGCATAGTTTGATGAAATCGTCGGACGGCAAAATGTATGCGCTGCCAAACATCGTTAAGGGGTATGCCCAGACCGACCCGTACGGCTTGTTCATTCGCAAGGATTGGCTGGACAAATACGGCTTGTCGGAGCCGAAGACGCTGGACGACTGGTACATTGCACTAAAGACGTTCCAGGAAAAAGATGCGAACGGCAACGGGATCAAGGATGAGGTGTTCCTGCCCAACTTCACCTTGCGCGGCCTGTATCCCTTCGGCAGTGCGCTGGGACTCCATTTATTTTTCAGCGCTGGTTTTTTCCCGGACGATAAGGGCAAGGTGCAATATGAATTTCTGGACGATCGTATGAAGCAGCTGGTCACTTGGCTGAACAAGCTGTATGCGGAAGGGCTGATCAATAAGTCGTTCATGACGGACACGCGGAACGATATACTGGCCAAAGTCACCAAAAATATAGCCGGTGCTTCCATCCGATCGCTGAACAACGTCAACCGCTACAATTCGCTTCAGAAAGAGGCTGGTCTTGCCTCCGTCAATTGGACGATGACGCTGCCGCCGAGCGGGCCGGGATACAAGGGCAATTACGAACGCTACGGACCGTTCGACGGCTGGCACGGCATCTCCAAGGACTCGAAAAATCCCGAGGTGGCGATCCAGTGGCTGGACTACATTTATGCCAGCGAGGAAGGCAATCGGATCCTCTCCTTCGGCATCGAGGGCAAGAGCTACAGCATCGTAAACGGCGAGCCGGCTCTGAGCGATTGGGTAACCAAAAATCCGGACGGCCTGAGTTTGGATATTGCGCTCCGCAGCATTGGGGCTATGCCGACAACGGTATGGCTGACAAATGACAAAGGCTTCACCTCCAAGCTGCCGCAGGCTCAGATCAAGGTGTCGCCGGTAGCCGATCTAGCCAAAAAAGTGGAGCCCTATCTGACTGATGCTAACCCGTTCGCCATGCCGTCTATAAGCGAGATGGAGCAGATTGGTTCGCTCCAGACCGACATCAACACCTATGTAGACGAAATGATGGCCAAGTTCATTACCGGTCAGGAGCCTATCAATTGGGATAAATTCAAATCAACGCTCAAATCGATGGGCATCGATCAGATTATTGCCGTGAAACAGAAGCAGTACGACCGATTCAAGCAAAAATAAAGCGTATCGGGAACGGTGTCCGCCCCCATGACCGGCGGCTGCCGTTCCCTTCATTTCCGAACGCGGGAGGGAGTCGTCACATTGCTCAAAGCTCTCAAGCGGGACCGATATTTACTGCTCATTATCCTGCCGACTGTTCTGTACTTTATTCTTTTTCATTATGTGCCCATGTACGGCGTCATCATCGCGTTCAAGAAATTTCAACCGTTGAAAGGCATCTGGGGCAGCCCTTGGGTAGGCTTTCAATATTTCGATCAGTTTTTTCACTCCATTTACTTCTGGAGACTGCTTCGCAATACTTTTCTTCTAAGCCTGTACTCGCTGCTCTGGGGGTTTCCCGCTCCAATCTTATTCGCCCTGCTGCTGAACGAGCTGCGGGAGAAGCTGTTCAAGAAGGTAGTCCAGACGGTCAGCTACCTGCCTCACTTCATCTCTATTGTGGTGACGGCGGGCATGATCGTTAACTTCACTTCGGAGAACGGGATCGTCAACATGCTGGTTCGCGTGCTAGGCTTCGAGCCCATCATTTTCCTCAATGAGCCGGATTGGTTTCGGACGATCTATGTCTCCTCCGGCGTATGGCAGTCGTTCGGCTGGGGCTCGATCATCTACTTGGCGGCCATTGCGGGCATCAACCCGCAGCTGTACGAAGCCGCTGAGATGGACGGAGCGCGGCGGCTGCACAAGATACTTTATATCACGCTGCCCGCCCTGATGCCGACCATCATTATTCTCTTGATTCTCAATGTGGGCCAATTGATGGATGTTGGTTTCGAGAAAGTGATCCTGCTGTACAATCCGACCACCTACGAAACAGCTGACATCATCTCCACCTATGTATACCGGAAAGGCATCATTAACGCCGAATTCAGCTTCGCGGCTGCCGTCGGCCTGTTCAACAACCTGATCAATCTCGTACTGCTGTTAGCCGCCAACACAATTAGCCGCAAGGTTACCGACTCTTCCTTGTGGTAATGGAGGGACCGCCATGTTGCAATATCGCCGATCTCCGGGCGAGAGGGTAGCGGATCTTGTGCTGTACGCCATCATGTGGATGGTGATTGCGATAACCTGCTATCCGTTTGTCTATGTCGCCAGCATGTCGATCAGCAATCCGATCCACGCTATCGACCAATCCGTATGGCTGTGGCCCAGAGGTTTTTCACTGGAAGCTTATCGGCGGGTCTTCGAGAATCCTGACGTGCTGCGATCTTATGCGAATACCCTGTACTACACAGGTGCCGGAACGCTAATCAATATAGCGCTTACGCTTACTGCCGCCTATCCGTTAGCGAGAAGGAGCTTTGGCATGCGCAAGCCGATCATGATGATGATCGTGCTTACGATGTTCTTCAGCGGCGGCCTGATCCCGAACTTCATATTGATCAAGGAGTTGGGACTTTACAACACCCCTTGGGCGATTCTGCTGCCAACGGCGGCGAGCGCCTTTCTGATCATAGTGGCGCGTACATTCCTTCAGGGAATTCCGGAGGAGCTGTTCGAGTCGGCCAAGATGGATGGCGCAAACGATTTGCTGGTATTATTCCGTATCGTGCTTCCGTTGTCCAAGCCAATCGTGGCGGTACTCGGCCTGTTCTACGCGGTGTCCCATTGGAACAGCTATTTCCCGGCTTTGCTCTACTTGCCGGACGCCAAGCTGCAGCCGTTGTCCCTGTATCTGATGAAGATCGTCGTCCGCGGCTCCAACGAAATGCTGCAGGGAGTGCTGGATGCCGATGCATCCATGTACATCGTGCAATTGAAGTACGCCATGATTATCGTGGCGGTCGTACCGATCCTTTTGGTCTATCCGTTTATGCAGAAGCATTTTGTAAAAGGCGTAATGATCGGTTCGGTTAAAGAATAGACAGATAGGTGGGACAACATCCAATGATCAGACCATTAACCCCGGACGAGCTGGATGCTTATTTGGATCTGGTGCAGACGGCCTTCACCGTCACCTTCACGAACGATCAGTACCGGGATCGAAGCGTCAAGTTCAAGCGTGAGCAGGTATGGGGCTACTATGTGGAGAGCAACCTGGCAGCCGTGCTGACCGTACTCCCGCTGCAAGTCTATATCGAAGGCCGCCCTTTCCCGATGGGCGGAATCGCACAAGTGGCGAATTATCCGGAGTACCGCAGACAGGGCATGGTGGGCCGGTTATTGGAGCATGCGCTCTTGGTAATGAAGGAAGCAGGCCAGACGGTGTCGCTGCTGAATCCTTTCTTGAGCTCGTTCTATCGGAAATATGGATGGGACTATTTCTCTGAAATGCAAGTGTGCTGTATGGAGACAGCCGCTCTTCCGAAGCTGCCGGAGGCCGGGGGGCGAGTGAGAAGAGTTTATACCGGCGAAAAGGCTGACACGGATGGCCTTCAAGCTATGCTAGAGGTTTACGATGCTTACGCCAAACGATATAACGGAATTCTGATCCGCGACGAAAGCTGGGTCCGCCATCATTTGCTAAAGCGCACGCCCGGCACCATAGCCCTGTATGAAAGTGCATACGGGAACGGCCCGCGCGGATATATGTTATACAGCTTCAAGGACAAGTGGATGCAGATTCATGAACTGGTAACGCTGGACGAGGAAGCGGAGAGAGGCTTGTGGCAGTTTATTCGCCATCATGATTCCACTATCCACGGAGTCGAGTTCAAGGCGCCTGCGGACAGTCCGCTTTTCTTCCGGTTTCCAGACCAGACCGGTGAACGGACCGTGAGGACGAACTTCATGTTTCGCATTGTGGATGCGGAACGCTTCTTAAGGGAATATCCGTGGAAAGCATCCGGCAAGGCGGAGCAGTTCGTCTTCCATATCTCGGATCGGTACGCTCCTTGGAACGAAGGCATCTTCCAGGTGCAGTTGAGTGCTGAAGAGAAGGCGCATGTGATTCGAATTCAGCCCAATGCTCCAGCAGGTTCGACTGCTGGGCCGGACTCGGACAGCGAGTCTCTTCATTGCGATATCCAAACCTTGTCCACGATCCTGATCGGTTGCCAGTCCCCGACCCGCATGTACGAGCTGGGAAGGCTGCAGGGCCGGCCGGAGACCGTTGACCGCTTGAACGAAGCCCGATCGAGCCGACTACCCTATATCATGGATTTGTTCTAGTCCGCCATCATCTTTCGCACGAAAAAAAATCACCTGTCCGTTCGGGCAGGTGATTCGTCTTCATAGCCGGTAATGATCTTTGGTTTACTGCTGCTCGCCGAAAAACATTTCCTGCGCCAGCTCGGTCTGCACTCTCGCTTCTTCGTCGGTCAACCGACGGATAAGCACCATCTCCACCTGCGTCACTTCTTCGCCTTGGAAATTGATCTCCGCAATCGAGGCTACGATCTTGACGATAGCAATCGCCTTGTTCTGCGGGGTGTAGGCGATGACCTTCTGCCCCGTCGGGAACACGCGGAAGCCGCTTTTCATCATTTTGCCCCGGCCGTATTCCAGCAATTCGTACAGCTCCTGGTCCGATTTGAATTTGCAAACGGAATTGAATTCTAAGTTCATGCCCATTCAACGTAGTCCCCTTTCCCTTATAAATTAAGGATTTTTTCAAATTATCCGTTCGCTTTAGTTTATCATAGTTCACATTGAATGTGGGTAATGTGTGGGGAAAACAAGAAACCAAGCTACGTATAATCGTCTGCTTGGTTTCTTGTTTCAGTCTGTCCTTTTCGGCGTATTAATATTTGAGATCGTAAGTCCGTCAAAGAAACCCGATCTGTATGATTTACTGACGATGCCGCGCCTATCGAAATATAAATCGCTTAGTTCAATCATATCACCCGCTACATCGGGATATCTGCAAACAACTAGATTGCACAATTCCCTAAACTCCTTGTCGACTTCTTCTCTTTCTTTGTCGCAAAGAGCAGTGACGTCATCGACGCTACTATTAATTGAAGGTTCTAGCCATTTTATGATATCCATTATCATTACCCCATCCTTTGTGTATAATGGAGAAAACAGCCTCATTGCATCATTTATTTAAAGGAGATTTGACGTGGCTTACTCCCAAGGGAGGAGCCTGCTTCAATTTTGGCTTAGTAAACGAAAAATGAGTCAAGCTGAACTATCACGTCGATCAGGTTGGACTGAGGAGAAACCTGATCGTGGATGGTCGCCGCGTATGATATCTTACTTCTGCCGAGATGAGAAGGAAATGTCACCGGAAGCTCTATACACATTCGCGATGATATTGAATGTTGGGATGGATCAGCTTAATGACTGGATCGAAGATTAGAGAAGAAGCAGGCGCGGATTACTTCCGCACTCCTGCAAGATATCGGAACCTATAGGTTCTCGTGTCTTTCCTCTATAAACCACCTCTCTCTAACAATATATTGTCGGAATTTTGGTAGATATGACATGGTGTGTAAGATCATGATAAGACCATAACTTCCCATAATCAATATGAAATTAGTATTATTTTCTATTTTTAAACATACAATATGGAGCTATTCTCCTTAGTCGGTGCCCATGTGGCCCGGCTTTTTTGTCGTTCCGAGATTGTCCATGTCGCGGCAAATCTCATGCAGCCAATCTGCGTCATTAGTCATCGAAGCCATGAGCGACAAGTTCTTGAGCATCGCCTGCCGCCAGCAATAGTTGACGATCCAGTCCAAACACAGTTTAAGCTCCTGCAGCTGGACCGGATCAAGCCCACGCGCCTTTTGAGCGACACGAAGCTGGGCGAGGCGGTTGATAATCGGGCTGTCGCTCAGATCCACAACAGCCACCACCCTACGCACGCCAGAGCGCCAAGCACGACGACGTACCACGCGGCAAGGGTTTGCCTCCTCGGGTCGCTCACCCGCTCCTGCGTGGCGTACACGGCCTTGGGACGTCCGTCCAGCGTGTAGCGGATGCGGTAAACGGTTTGACGGTCTTGCATCTGCACCATCTCCTTATCGGTTGATAGTACAGTGTATGAGGATAACCGGAAAATAGTTCATTTATTTCGAATTAATTTGTTTTAACCAAATTTCTTGAATTGGCCTGCCGACGATTTCGGCAATTATTAGCGCTGTTGTTACGTGTGGATCCGAATCTCCGTTCACGATCGCACTAATAGCCGGCGGCTTCAATCCTGTCGGTTCGCATAGAGCTTTCTGGCGAATACCGGTTTCAGCCAATATAACTTTGAGTTTGCATTCGTACCCTTCCCGTAGCATCCCTTTCACCTCTCCAAACACTTTCGACGGAGCTGCTTGTCGAATCCTTCGAAGAATCTTAAGAGGTTTTGGCGAATCAGGTATCCAGGCAATCGAGCCTATTTTGCTTTCCGCGTCTCCTTCGTGACCTTCAATTGCTCAATAATGCCTTGGATATAGGCGGTGAACCTTTTGCTTATCTCGGCTCTCATCACTTCTCGAACAAAGCCCATTTTATTTTCGTAACCACGGCAAATATATTTGTAATACACCACCAGATCGACCTGATCATCCTGGAGCACCTTGATGTTCCTGCGGCTCATTTCCCGTCTTAGGTCATAGATATCCTTACTTATGCGATCCATGACCAGTTTACTAGTAACGAGGTGCAACTTCTTGAGGACACCAGTTGAGCCCTGAAGCTCGTCTACGCCTTTCTGTACCATCGTCAGCATATGAGGCAAGAGTACGTAATCACGGATCATATGGTACTCTTCCTCCGTCGGCACGCTTGAGACCTTTTCTACATTTCTCGAATCGTATTGCTCTTGGTGCTCGGTTAGCATCATCTTCGATTTCCACCGCTCGTTACCATCCAACTTGCTCATTTTGAGTACCATCTCCGTTCGTATTTATATAGGAACATTTGTTCTTATTTTATACGAACAGTTAATAATTAATCAAGAAATAATTATGTTGACTTTATCATACATCGGTTGTATGATAATAACATACAAAACGAAAGGATGATCAATATGACTATCACTGAGTACACCGCAATCGAGCACAAGGGGTTTCAACCAGACGGGAAAACTCCTTGGCAGTACTGGACTGTGAAGCTTGGGAAGGACTTATTCTACAAGGGATACGACGAGGTGAAAATCAAAACGGCGAACGACGAAGAGTTTGCAAGTCGGATCGCGAATGAGAAATTCGCTCTTGAGGTAATCGGCTTCCTTCAAAACTTTTTTGACACAAAGGGGAAGAAGCGTCCAGAGAGTGCGGGCAAGGTTATCCCTCCTCTTGTCGGGTTAGCCGAAGCTGCCGAGATTCTTGGGTGGGATAAACGGAAAGTCAGCACTTACATTCAGCGCGGATCATTCCCGGCACCGCTGAGCCAGCTTGCAAGCGGACCGATCTGGACGTACAAGCAAATTGAAGACTACCGCGATGGACGCAAATAAATCCGCCTAATAAGAATAAAAGCCCCGCCAGCCAGATAGGCCAACGGGGCTTTTTGCTAAACTCGCTGCGACCGGGCGAACATCACGCCCAGCAACCATAGCGTTTCGTCCTGTGTCAATTCACGCTTATACGCCTTCTCGACGAAAGTGTAATCGGCAAGTACTGGCCGATCCAACTCACTCTTAACACTCTTTTCATACAGACGCTGCAGCGCGGCCGTGAATTCGTTCCATTGTTGATCTGTCCAGTCTGGCACTTTGGCTCCTCCTTTATTTTTCAATCTCCGACCAACTTCGGCCTTAAACGCTTCCCACTCCTCCGGATGCTCGACCCAACGCTTCGGGCAGACCTTGCGCGTCACATCGTAATGCCGCATAAAATCGGCCGGTGTCAGGCCGTACAGTCGGCACAGCTCTACACCGACCTGCACGGCCCGCTCATAGGTCGCCGGGTGAAAGCTCCAATCGGGCTCAATGCACAACTCCACGCCCACGCTGTACGGGTTGGCCTGTGAGGCGTGATAGGCGACCTCATCAAGCGGGATGATGAGCAGCGACTCCGTAGGATCGATAAAGAGGTGTGCCGATGCGTACGTGTCTGCCTTGTCGTCAAATGGATCCTGTCGGGCTAACGTCTGGCCGAGGTAGCCATAGTGTCCCCGAGCGGTCGCGCCTGGGTTGCCCGTGTAGTGCCATACGATGTTTCGCGTCAGCTGCCGCTTCGTGCCCGGGCGGCTGAACGGGTTAATCGGTATGATGGCTTCGTTCCAAATCGTCATCCTCCGTTGCCTCCTCCCTTATCCTGCAACTGCTCCAGGTACTGCCGTAGCTTAGCCGGCAGCGGCGTGCCGAGTGTCCCGAGGTTTTCAATGACACTTAAACCCTCGCGGCCAGCGTAGAAATAGATGGCCGCCGTCCTAAAGATCGGCACGCCTGGCTGCACCCAACCGTCAATGAGAGCCGCTAAACCGATAACAAAAAGGACGGTCACCTTTCGGATCCCGCCCCAGTACATCGTATCGCTGTTAACGGTCTTGGTCTTGAACGCCCCCAAGACGCCAGTGATGTAGTCAGCCACCATGAGCGTCAGCAGCACTTGCAGCGCCTTGTCCCAGCCGCCTAGCGCTGCGGAGAGGGTTACACCAGCTGCCGCTGCCCATCCGCCTAGCGCCGCCTCCTTACCGCTTGATGCTGCGGCTGCCGTTGTGATCGTGGATATTAGAGTTTTGATGGCGATCTCCTCCTATGGCCTTGCCGGCCTATTTATTAATTGGACTGGTCGAGATGACTCGCTCTGCGAGCTGATTCATCTGTTCTCGCAGTTGTCGGAGCTGCTCGCGCTTTCGGGCAGCCGGAATGCTCAAGTCCTCTTCGATCTCGCGCATTCTCTTCCGCATTGCGCCGATGGCATCCGAAACGCGATCGTACTGCTTACGCTGACCGTCGTTGTACCATTTTGGAAGGTCACCGCTAATGTTCGCATCGGCCTTCGCCCGGTCTAACTTCTCCTTGGCGGAATAAAACTTGTCCATGATGTCGTTGGAGTAAACGGGATCTGCCGTGACTTGTCGCTCCAACGCAACCCCGGTCCCGCCTCCAGCGCTGAGTGCCGGTATGCCGATTTGCCCAACGCCGCCCAGGTACTGCTTCGCGACGTAGTCCAGTTTCATCGGGGATGTCCCTGTCAGCTTGCCTGCAATTTTCGCAGGAGCGCTTGTCTTCGAATCATATTGCAGCTTCGGTGATGCGTTCTGCAAATAACCTGGAACGATCGGACTTCCGGCCCAATTCTCATTCATGGCGGCACCAACAACAGGACCGGCTATGCTGTCACCCACGAAACCCGAGAGCGCTCCGGTTATGCCCTCTTGTCCGAAGCCTTGTATCGCCCCATTGATACCGGGAAGCGTGAACGTCTCGCGCAGCTGGTTGGCAAACTTCCGGAAAGCGTCCGGATCCTGTTGAAAGAATTGCCGCAAAAGCCGCTCGGGGATGTCGCTGAACACGGTCCCGATCTCCTTCGGCTTCGCGATCCGGACGAACGTACCATCTCCGCGCGGGATCAGGATGAAGTTGTCTTTGGTCGCATTACTGAGCTTCTGATAATCCGGATTGTCGTAGTTGAAAGCGTAGGCGACCATCGTCGGAATCGTGACGGCCAGGAAGGACTTCACCGTCGCCGCCTTCGGATTGTCCTTATACGTCCGCACGAACTTATCGAGCCCCTGCACAGCTGCGTTGAAATACGGGAACAGCGCATCCAGCTCGCGGGTCAGCCGGCCGCGGCGCTTGAAGTTGGTCGCCACCTCCTGCGACTCGAACAAGCCGAGCAGCCGATCGTCAACGTCCCCGCTCTTGCCGAGTCGCTTAAACTCGCCTAACCTGGTCGCGCTCTCGGTTGCGTTCAAAACGTTTTGCAGGAAGTCATAGCTTCGCGGTACGGCTCCGGCCAGGCGACCGCCTTTCGCGGGAAGAATCTTACGTTTGCTCTGCGCGAGCAAATTCCGGTCAGCCGCCACGGACGCGGTGTGCCCGCCGCCCATCCGCTTGAATTGCTTGTACAACTCCTTGTTCGCCATGATCGACCAGGCAGCTTCGAACAAGTCTGCTCCGAACTCAATCGGATTGTTCGTCGACTTCGACGCAATATAAGCCTGCGGAATGTCGCGCAGCAGGCTCCGAGTGAAGACGAAAATTGGATTGACTCCCGTCGTCAGCGTCTTCATGAAATTCGTGACTTTCCCGATGGCACCGAACACTTTGCCTACCTGATCCGGTCCCATGGCCGTAACGGCTTGAAGCAGACCCTTGTCGTTGATCTTCAGGTGAGCCGGCTCACCGTCCATCAGCACGCGCACGATGTTGTCGCGATCTTTCCGCGTTGTTTGCATGGCGTGGGAAAAGTCTTGTTCCAGTCGTGCGAGGACATCCTCCAGGCCCTCCGCGCTCGATAGGTCGATGTCAGCAACATCATCTAGCTTTTTCGGCGGCTCCACGATTTCTAAGAGCCCCTCGAATTCATCTGGATGCTGTTTCACATTACGGACAAGGGCCTGCATGGATTGATTCCGCTTGGCGGCCTTGACGAAGGCATCCACGTTCTCAATCATGGACTCGATCGGGCTGATTACCTTACGTTGCGATCCGCCTTTCTCGTACTTCCGTACGGGCACAGCTTGGCCGGCATAGCCGCGCTTCGTCAGCCCGCGTCCACCCTTCTGCTTCTCCAGCTCCGTGAAATACCGTTTGTTAGGGACGTAATACGGATTGGCCTCTCTCCAGGCGTCGGCTGTTTTCTGAGTGATGATTCCCGTATCCACGAGCCAATGCTGAACCATATTGTTTTGAAACTCGTAGACCTTGTCGGCCATCTCCGCGAATTTAGGATTGGCCGCCTCATATGCGGCTACCTTTTCCCGCCCGATGTCCGGCGTCCATTCCAGTTTGTCATCGAACACCTTCTCGCCGCGATCCTCCATCCGGGTAATCGCGTGACGGTTTAGTAGATAGTCCTCGAAGTCCACCATCTTGCCGGGTTCCAAGTCGGACAGCGCATCCTTCAGCGAACCGCTGACAACGTTCCCTTTTGCATCCACCAGCTTGTCAGTAAGGTTCTGCTTGGATATTTGATCGCTGTACCGGCTGGCAAGCGCGAGTTCGTAGGCGCTCTCCGATTGTTTCAGCGGAGCTTTATTCGCCCTTTCCGCGATCTGGTCCGCTTCCTTCAGCCGATAAACGTCATCGACTAGATCGGTGTACCAGTCCAGTTTTCGCCCCCCTGTCGGCTTAGGCTCCCGCTTGGAGCGCGACACAAGTTGACTCTTGGTGTCCGTCTTCAGGTTCGAGTAAGGATTCGTGCGTCGGAACGGAGAAATACCGGAATTCCTCCCGCCAGTCATCACATCGCCGATCTCTTGAATCGTCTCTTTCGCGACTTGACCGGCATTCTTCAACACGTCCATAGCGGATGTATCTGCAACTGGTGGAACCTCCGGGGGAGCGACCGGAGACGTCACCGGTGGCGCTTGCCTGGCTTTCGCATTAGCAAACACCGTAGGAGTGACAGGACGCTTCGCAGGAGGCTCAGGCTTGACGTACTTGTCCAGCTTCGACACTTGCCCTATGCCAGCCCCTTGGGTGTCCTGTGGATCGAGCAGGATCAGGACGCGATGCGCGTCATTGCCTGTCCGTGTGCCTCCGGTGTGAGTCAACCCATCGTATCCAGCTTTTTTAAGATTGATGGCTAAGTCTTGGAAGTTCTCGACGAATTCATTCGACGAAACCATCTGCTCTTGCGAGAGGTCCGCTATTTCACTCCGCAATTTCTGGATGACCTTTTCCGGCGTAGCCCCAAGTTTCTCTATTTCCTCACGGATGACACCGTAAATATAACCGTCATCGTAGTAATCCAGAGGCTTAGCTGCTTTTAGAATGGCGTCAGCCACATCTGGCGTAATCAGCTTCTCGAGATCAAGCACCCGGTTCATATTGACATTGGTCTCATACACGGTAGGCGTCTTGGAGCGTTTGCTGCGGCTGCCTGCGTACCCTTCCGCAATAGTTGGGTTATCCGTCAAATACACACCCTGACCAAAAAGAGACTCATGCGATCCCACGAACGGATCCAGAGTCTCTTTCGTCAATTTGTCTGTGCCGGTACCATGATACCAGTTTTTTGAGTTATACGTCTGCGCGACCGTCTCCGGTGTCACCTCGGCGTGCCCCTTGGAGCGTACCAGGTCGTAGAGCCGGGTTGGCTCTTTCTTAGGTGGAGCAGGCTTCTCTGCTCGCCTTGCTTTGATTGGAGTCGGAGCAGGCTTGGCAGGTGGTGTAACCGGCATGATCTGAGGAACAGCAGCTTCTGCCACCTGTGGGAGTGGTTGCTGAACAGCTGGAGTCGGCGCAATCGGCGATGTCGCAGATGGCTTCTTTTTGATTATGCTCTTGAGCCTACCGATCGCGGGGATAGCACCGCCAATGCCAGCACCTAAAGCCCCGCCAATTGCCGCTTGCTCTGCGGCTTCGCTCAGGTCCCCGCTGCCGGTTGCCAACTCTTGCCCCGCTGCGAGCGGTGCTTCAGCTGCAGCTTCGGTCAGAGCGCCGCGCGTAATCCGTCCCGGTAAGCTCCCCCCTAGTCGAGGAAGGAAACGCTGAACGATGTTCGCCGCTGCACGCTCTAAACGCAACGGGGCCGCGCCGGTTAACGGATGGAGGCTGGAGCCAATCAAACCGAAACCTTTCTCAGCGATCCCTGTTGCCGGCTGTTGTCCGGTTCGTTCCAAAAATGATTCCCTCGCATTTTTACCGGCTTCTGGTCCGCCGATGAGTGGCGCGTCTGGTGTGAGATACTCGGCCAGAATCTCGGACGGGCGCCCTACGATGTCGAGCGCCTTCTGTGCGACCTGCTTGGGCCGATTTACGATACTTTTGAACGGCGAAAGGAAACCGGGTGCTTCAACCTTCGGCACAGGCGGCGGGGTAGCAGGTGCAGGTGCAGGTGCAGGTGCAGCCGAGAGGATAGGGGATTGACGTATGCTGACAGGCGGTAGCGCTCCGGAATCAATACGCTGCTGCAATGTCGGTTTAGGGGCCACTTTCCGGTTCCGGATAACGTCGTACTCCCCTTGACCTGTCTGCTTTCGCTTACGGATAACATCATACTCTGACATAGGTTTACCCCCCAAACTCTTTCATGGCCCGCGCCTTATACCCTTCTATCTCTTGCTTTGTAAGACCAAGCAGTGTCAACACCTGATTCGTCTCCGCGTCGCTCGGTAATCCGGAGTCAATAACATCCAGGAACATCTGGTAGCGCCGGTTCGGATCCGTGGTAAGCTCGTCCCCTACTCGGGTAGTACCAAACTTGTCCAAGACCGGCGTCGTGTAGTTATTGCGAACAGCGCTAAGTACTTGGTTCGCGTTCAAGCCACTATACTTCGCGGTATTCGGCTGAGACATTTCGTAGTTGAGCGCGGTCCATTGCCGGTTGTTATCGTCTTGGGCTAAGCCGAGTCTCTGCTGCTCGATGTTCTGGCCGAAGGCCTGATCGGCTGCTTGGAGGGCGTATTGTAGCCCGAATTGCCGCACATCCTCATTGAACTTCTGAATGTACTGCTGCTGCGCAATTGCTTGCTGCTGGGCATCCATATTCAGCGGAGCACCAGGCTGATCGTAGAGCAGGCCCCAATCCTGCGTCGGTTGGAGCACCCGGCCCATCTGCTGGCCGACGGTAGCTGCCGCATTGAGATTCGATTCCTTATTTCGTAAGGCGTCCTGTGACAGCGCACGGTCGTTCTCGAAGCCTTGCTGATACTGCCCGCTTGTTGCCGATAGGATGCCTGCCAGGTTTGAGAAGCGGTCTTGCTCAGCACCGTAGTTCGCCTGGTCCACCTGCATTTGACGGTTCGCATTGTCGCTGTATTGCCTATACGCCTGGTCAATCAGTGCCGGTAGAACGGTAGTAGCAACTCGCGCCATTTCCTTGGCACCGATCTGGTGTGCAACTGTATCGGAATACGAGGACTTCCCCTGACCGCTTGCGCGAAGCTTCGCGTTCGTATCTGACTGCTGCTGTGTGATATTCTGTCGCGCTTCAGAGAGCGCCGCTGCGTAGTTAGGATCCGCGTCCTTGTTGTATTGAAACGGAGCGGGTGCCGAGAACGTGCGGGCCGGGGCTGCGGCAGCCTGCTGTAGGGTCCCGAGCGTTTGCCCGGCTTGCGTTTGTAGCTCGTTCTGCCGGAACGATCGTAGCGCTTGACCGAAAGCATTCTGATCCGGCGCATACGTGCTGCCATCAGCTTCCGGCGTGGCGTAGGCAAAGGTCTTCCCCTGCAAAGTTACACGTCCGGCGGGATCGTACCCAATCTCCTCATCCTTATAGCCCGCGTCTCGCAACGCTTGTCGGTACCCGATTTTCTGAGCCATGTCTTCACGCTCCTTGGTAAAAATAAAAGAGCCCTCACTTGGAGGACTCCTTTCTGATGGTGCTTATTGCTTCGGCGATTTTTCTATTTCATGCTTCATTTTTGTTCCAATGCTCTATTCTTTTTCGCTTCTTCTAATAAAAGTTCGTCATCAATCTGTTGCTGCATCTTGTTAATCATAACTTCATTAATAAAAACCGATTTTTCATATCTTTGTTTATTTTCCAGCAGAATATTTTTATCCTCTTCCTTCAAATTTTCATCTGTAAGTAAACGTTCATCAATCGATTTAATTGACGCTTTACTTCTTTCGTTGGTATTTTTCAAAGACTCAACATTGCTTCGGATATCTTCAAGTGACCTCTTTACTGATGCGTAATTTAGCGCTACGACTCTTTTTGTTTCATCGAAAAAAACTTCGTAGCCTATAGCATTGCCTATAGACCTCACTGGGAGATATGATGTTCCATCGATAACAACAGCCTTAGCTTCAACCTCTTTCAAATTAACATACACTGGAAATGTATTCTCAATTTTTTTACCTATCAGATCAGAGATGTCGTCTGCGTAAGAAGTAGCTGTTATCGTTAAACAGACTCCTGCCACTAATCCAATCAGATATTTTCTCATAATATCCCTCCATGCATTTTGGGATATTATACCACGAATTAAACCACGCTAGTGATAATTCCATTTGAAACATTAACTGTTTGTGATCCGGAAATAAAACTCCCTGTATAACCACTGAAAATATCTGCTTTGCCGGCGAGTCCAGTTAACAGCTCTGTTACAGTCGCAACAGTTTCACCATTTATATCCATCCTTACAGTCGCTGAAAATGTAGGCGCTACTACCTTTTTATTTACTACGAGACCGAACGGACTTCCTATTGTGAAGGTGATAAATCCATCTACTCGGATTTCTAAATCGCCTTGTAGGGCTTCTAAGCTAACACTATCACTTAAGGCATCCGAAAAGACAATGCCCTTTTGACTCGTTCCATCTGTCTCATTGAGGTAAAGGACATTACCGATCCTTGCGTCTGTTCCTACGTTGATCGTAGCGTTAGTTGTTATAGTTCCCGCCATAATCGTCCCCAGGTCAGCCGCAATCGCCGACAACTGGTTGACATCAATCTTATCCGCCGTGATAGCTCCTGCGGCAATCTCATTACCTGTGATCGTTCCGGCTTTGATGTTCTTCGCCTCGATGCTGTTGGCCCGGATATTCTTCGCATCCAAATGGCCGTTTATCGCGAACTCCAAGTCATTTTTCATGGCCGTCATGACATTCGCCATTTCCTTCACATACTTGTAGATGGCGACCATTTCCGGTGACGCTTCGACAAAATGCGGAATCGTCGGCGGCCGTGAAACTTGTTGTCCTTGCCAGAGACCCATATGATATCCTCCTTAGTGTAGAGGCAACTGCCGAACTTGTCGTGTCAGCTCATGCAGCCTCGCCCA
The DNA here is from genome assembly GCF_004000845.1 of Paenibacillus koleovorans NBRC 103111. Classification (GTDB taxonomy): domain Bacteria; phylum Bacillota; class Bacilli; order Paenibacillales; family NBRC-103111; genus Paenibacillus_AA; species Paenibacillus_AA koleovorans. The sequence goes on along the minus strand of NZ_BIMA01000012.1, from coordinate 26,439 downwards.
ACCGGTTCCTTCAAATTTCACGCGAATCATATTGGCTAGTGCGAAGTTGGACGGGATCGGAAGCAGAATCCGTTGAATCTGCGTCCCTGTTCCGGTTACCGTATGGACTAACTCCCAGTCTGAACCATCAGCGGTTTTAGACAAAGACACGTTCACAGTGCTACCCGAGACCAACTCCATCATTGCCCACAATTTAATCCAACGCTGTCGCTGAGCAGCAGAGGGATTCGTATATGGCTTAGTTACCGCCGACCATGTAATAGGTGTTCCCGCGTCGTCCGCGGCTCCTCCCAACCTCAACACTCGACCCGAAGCATCACCTATATACAGTTTGTGTTGAAACACGGTAAAGCAGGTGGGGGTAAAGCCGTTCCAAATCGACCATGCTTGTATACCTGTACGCGGGTCATACACTAGAATCTGACTGGTCCCATCGTAAAAATATAGTTTCAAGTTGTCCGTACCGGTCACCGCGTTCGCCGAAATGCTACCTCGGAAAAAGCCTTCCACAATATCCGCAAAGTCTTTCTCGGGATACATTCCGCCGCTTAAATACTCGAATAACCCCGTCTGGTGCATGAACCGCAGGGACGATTCCTGTACAACTGCCGCACGGTTATTAGCCGTCCCTTCGCGCTCCGTAATAAGCCGAACAGTGAAGTCGGATGGAAGCCCCCCGTACAACTCATGCAAACTATTCGGCATGCCAATTGTTAATTTGCTCAGGCTGCCTGATAGCATGTTGATATTCTCGCCGCGTGTGCTCTCCATGTCTTTTGCGAAACTGTCCTCGTCTGTACCGCCGAAATCGTTCCAACTGGCAGGTTGATCGAGTTTGCATGCATGTAGTTCTTTACCGGACGCTCCCCATAGTCGATTCTGGTAGGTTGTAATGTAGTTAATATTGGTAGGTGCGTCACCAAAAGTCTGAACCGTAGAGCCGTCGTACCGGTGCAAACCGTCAACCCCATTGCAGCCGACCAAGTTTACATCTGTTAAGTTTCCTTGAAAATTTGTAAAACTCCACATGGCGGTAGTATTCAGCCCGGACTTGAGTGTACTCCATGCGCTTCCGCTCCACTTCCTCCATGTGCCGTCCTGGAATACCGCATGCAACTCTGTGTCTTTCCAGACCCCCATCCCCAGCACCTTCGTACCGATTGCGCTCCCCAACACGGTGTAGCCTGGACGAACGGATGCCGTTGGGTAATCGTCGCTCGTCATGTTCAGCATGTCCGTGAAATAGTTCTCAGCAATCGAATAGGGATCAAAACTGTTCACGCCGCGAAACTCCCGGATCGACTGTGGCGGCAGCATGCCGGAGAGAGGCTGCGCCTTGACCTGCGGATAGCGGATCGGCTTCACGTGCCTCCCTCCTTCTGATAGTTTTGAGCCGCCACGCTCCAGCCTGCTTTGTACTGCGTCTCGTAGTTCCCACCCTTGCCCGCGTCGTCCTGCGAGTAGGCTAGGAAGGAAGCCAGCGCCGGCACGAACGTCCAGTGGTACTCCGTCGGGGCGTCCGGCGTCTGCGTGCCAACGCCGCCGGTCGTGAACGTCGTGGTCGCGATCCGGTGAGAGCGAACAATCCCCTGCAGGCCTGTTTGATAGGGTGCAGGGGATAGCGTAAGTTCGTGGTCTGTATCTTCGAAGGTGAACACGTTCTGCGTCGGGTTGACAACTTCATTGTCCAGGTTCCTGTACTTCAGCAGCCCGACCATGACCAGATCAATGTTCTTCTCACGGACGTCCGTTGCGAGCGTGTACCCCGCCTGTCCCTGGACGGCATTGAAGCGCACGATCTTTGGGATCTTCACGATGTTGAAGAAGTCTTGGTTCAGCGCGTTCAGCACGACAACCTTGTCGGCTGTCGTGACTTCGTTTGGGACGAGGATATCGGCTTCGGTGATGATCTCTTGGATTAGCATGAGTCACCTCTCTTAGCACAGAACCGTTGCTAGATTTTTCGCATACACCTTGTATCCGTCTTCCGTGGGGTGCAATCCGTCATTCATGACTGCCGTTTTGTACACTCCGCTTTCAAGAGGGAAATTAAAGTTGCTTCCGTCAACGACGGAAAAACCGTACATGCACGCGTATTCGGCAATTATATTCCGGTACGCGTCAAGTGGAGCAACTTCATTATTGCTCGGAGTTACCCGATTAATCGGGGTAATGAAGATCACTTCGCCGCTGTAATTGGCTTCCAAGTAATCACATAGATCAGATATCGTCTGTTCGAAATCCTCTATATCCGCACCTAACCCGAAATCGTTTGTTCCGCCAGCAATGAAAACAAAGTCTGTGTTCAGAGTGGTACTCTCAATCGTGGTAGGAATCGTCTCTACCACGTTGTATCCACTCGTAAATAGCGCTCCACCTACGCCCTCATTAGTAAACGTCATCCCGACCTTGTTCGAGAACAATTTCGGGAATCCGTTGGCCGTTATGGTCACTCCGGAAGTGTACCCTGCCGTAATGCTGTCGCCAAACCATAGACTCGTCTTCCCGCTGAATACATATGGCTTGTTTACGCAGTCAGCATATACTTGCGCGGCTTCGTACTCCCTCGGTATCGCATACACCTCATCCGTTCCGATAAGGTTGAGCACCACGTAAGCAGCGTTGTCTGGTACGACTAGATAGCCGCTTGACACAGTGACATTACCGATATACGAGTCCCCGCTTGTGTAGAAGCACCCCATAAATCCGGTAATGGCCGATAGAGTTGCTTGGTATCGGTAGCTGCTGCTTAGCGGAATCTTATATCGGCTGAATCCGCGGTTAAAGGTTACGGTATTATCCTTCACGTAACCATTACCGACAAGCTCGGCCTTGCCTACAACATCAAACTTAGCCGGCTCCTTGTACCCTTTTTCGCAAAACGTCAATGTTAATGACGTAATGCCATTCGACGTTGCGATCTGCTCATTGAGCAGCACGTAACAGTAATGGGTGTTATAGTTTGCGTTTATGGGGAATGTTTGCTTTGTTGTATCGTCATACAGCAAAATGCCATTTGGGATAAGATCACTCGAACCATTAAATACGATCCTCTTGCAGTCATCAGGAATCCGATATCTTCGAACATTGAAACTAGCGGAGGTGGTATATGTACCATCCGTATTCACATATTTACCGCTCTCCAGAATCTCCATGTCAGTTTTATTAATAGTTATAACTTTAGTAAGCTTATTAGCCGTGATTTGGCTTTCACCCACCGTAATATTAGTAACGCTCCCTCTGCCTACGACAGCAACACTACCGCCCGTCATCGCTTCTTTTACATCGTTGCCTAGGTCCTCCATCGACGCAAGCACCCCGGTTCCGACCTTCGTCGTTGCCAAACTGTCAACCTGCGACTGATCAGCCTTACTCGTTTCAAGGGTTTCGACATCCGATTCGATTGATTCGATTCTAGCTAGTTGCCCCGCGCTATCGGCTTGCAGGTCCAGTATCTCCGAGTCGACTTCACTGAACTTCTGTTCTGTTTCCGCCTCAAATGCAACAAGATCCGGCAATGGGTAATCTTCGCCGAGACGGAACCCCCCTCGCGGATCCGCTCGATCGATTATGTCGTCGATGTTCTTATTGCTATCGGTTGTTACTTCCGCCACGGCCAGATAGTCAACATTCACGGTTCCTTCAGCGTGTGCCGTCCCCCAGGACCAATCCCCATCTTTGGTAAAGTCCAAATAGTATGCGGTGCTGGCAGTGCGTGTCCGAAAGCTCGTACCGGTGCGAGCCATAATGTCGTTGTTCAACGAAACTACGATATCCGTCACATCGATCTGATCGTTCCGGGTAACGTTGGCCGTGGCTACGCCACCGTTCACGACATAGCTAATCAGGAAATATCCGACGTCCTCGAATCCCTTGATCTTCTTATAGTCCTCGTACGTGATTTGTGCTTGCTGCGGGATCGGATCGAACTGCACACTAGGGAACTCTGGCGGAAAATACCGTACAGTCATAGGGAGAACACCTCACTAATCGCATTAGATTCCGGGTCCCTTGTCGCTTGGATGTAGTCCGCCAGCAGCTCCCGGTAAGCTTTCTCGTATTTGCCGGCTATCGATGGCTCGGCGATATCTATTAAAACTCCATACACGAGCAGCATATGGTACGTCTCTTCTAAGTCAGGTTCTGCATTCAAGTCGTTAACGGTTAGTGTTGCAGGCACGTGCTTGTGGAAAATCTTCAACCCCTGCTCCCACGCCTGCGAAGGCAGCAGGTTGCCGTACAAATAAAGCCCTATAGATTGATCGATCAAGTAGTAATAGGTGACCATTGTGTAGTCATTGCGCGCACGGAATGGGATGCGCACATCGTTCACGTACACGCTTGTGATGTTTCCTTGAGCGCAAGGGAGCGGATACTCGGCGATACCTTCCAAGATATCAAGCACGGCCATGTCGTCGCTGTTATTGCCGTACAGGCGGTGAATCTCTTTGTGCTTGGTGTCCACCTTCCGAACGATGGATCGCATCGAGACGTCCCGCCCTGGGCCATTACCGACCTTCTCTAAAATCTCTTCCACAATATCGCCGAGTATCATACAGCTCACCTCCGATTATCGAACAACTAAATTGCGATCTTCGCGAACGACGATTCGGCGCCGCGCGGCCAGCGTCTTCTCGTATGATTCTTTCCAAATGTTATAGATGGTGTCCGGCACATCGTACTCCTTGCCCCGCGGGATCGTGTAGATCACACCATTTACCGCTACAGGGACGACTAAATCGTCTGGATTCATTGGATCTTCCGGAATAAGAATGGTCTTCTTCTTCCGTGCCTGGAGCTTAGCGAGAGTCGTCTTCTGTTCTGTCGTTAAAGCTTTACCTGATCGCCGCGATGCCTTACCACTTTCCACGTTCACAATTGCGTCGTCACTCATTTCCTTAACCTCCGTTTATATCAGGAAGGGGCCCGAAGGCCCCGCCTGGATTAGATTTGTGTCGCGGTGCACTCGTAGCGCAGAATAGCCAGCTCTTGCAAACGGGTAGTAGTGAAAGTCGTTTTCCAACCGACTGTGTTGAATTGATTCAGCGGATCGGCTGTGCCGGCGGAGCCTGCACCGTGAACGATGATGTCGGGGGAGCCAGAGCCCTCGATATCCGGCACGCCATACGCGCCTTTGCCGATGATGCAGTTCAGGTACACGTTGGCGTCGTCGGCTCCGGCTTCCTCCACGATCGCATTGTTCACGGATTCGAGGAAGTAAACCCCGTACATCTTGCCGAAGTCGCCAGATTTGCGGTTATCGACGCTGACGTAGGTGTTCTGCGCCTTCCAATCATCGGTACGCATGAGATCTGCACCGACATCCGGATGGATGAACATGAGGTAGCCCATAGATCCGTCAGGCAGCTTGATCGGCTTGACCTTGTTGCGCTTCATAATGGTACGGGCTTTGATGATATCGGAACCGTTGATCTTGTCCGTATTCTGGACCAGATCCTCGCGCGCGGTTTGACCGTTCGCGTACAGGACATTCGTGCCAGCGTTGACGACGTCGCGCACGATCGTGTCCATCGACTCAGCGGCATTCTCGCCCATCAGCTCGGACGTTTCCGTCAGGATCGGATCGATACCGACCAAGTCCAGGTATTCGGAGATCTTCGTCCAGTTACCGTATTCCTTGACGGTTGCAGTAACTGGCGTGATGTCGAGGTTAACTCCGTCAGGCGTTACGCCCTCAGTCATTTGCGTGGTAACAACGGCCAAGCTGTTCAGGCGGCGCCATTGGGCCGACGCGCCGCTCCGGCGCGGGATTCGCTTCTTCTCGCCGTACTTCATGTAGTGCAGGTCAGGAAGCAGCCGATCGAGCATCGCCGTTTTGTAGAACGTGGCGTTCTCCTCCGGCAGTTGGTTCGAGCCTGCGCCGGCGTTGGTGTACGTCTGCGTATCCGTTGGGAAGTAAAGCGGCTCACGAATGGCCGCGCCGAATCGAGATCCGGTGAAAAGTGTATCGAACATGGACTAGTCCTCCTTAGCGAAGGCTCTTTAGTTCCCCGCGCTTCGCTTTTTCGTAGTAGGCCTGACGTTGATCAGGCGTAAGTTTTGTGAAGTCAAATCGTTGGTCAGGTGCATCCCCGCCCGCAGCTCCGGTCGAAGATTGCGCATTCTGCTTGATGGCTGCGACGGCTGCAGCTTGTCCCTCCAACTTGGCCGAGGACACTCGCGTGTCGAAGGAAAGCAGCTTGAAGGCGTCAACGAGCGGCAAACCCCGCTGCTCCGCCAGGTCGAAGACCTTGTCTTGGATGCTCTCGAAATCAGCTCCATACTGCTGCTTCAAGCCCTCGTAGTCCGCCTTGATCTGCCTGTGAATCTCAGCTTGCTGGAGCTTCTGCAACTGCGACTTCGTTGACTCGAGCTCACTATGCACAGGGGCGAAGAACTTGTTGTACGTCTCCTGATCCACTCCAAGACGTTCGGCTTCTGCCTCCGCGAGCGTAGCGGTGACGTGGCTGTCCAGGGCCGCGAGATACTCCGTGGTATTCTTGAAGCCTGCATTCTTGGCGATCTTCTCCAACCGGGTCGCGGTCGCCTTATGAGGTGCGTAGTCAGCTTCGAGCTTCGTGCGCTCCTCTTTCAGCCGAGCCGCAAACGACTCTTGCTGCGTAACGTCCGGAGAAGCCGCCGGAGCGGGTGTAGTTCCTGACGTCGGAGCTGGCGCAGGGGCGGTCCCTGCTCCCGGAGTCTCAGCTCCTGCCGCAACGCTAGGCGGCGCCGACGATTCTGCTGCTCCTGAAGCAGCACCAATAACCCCTTCTTGGTCGAAGAGGGGCAGCATCCATGTGAACATATTCAATTCCTCCTGGTGGGCGGCGCAACTCCACCATCAACGCCGAAGATTGTAAAAGTTAGGCCCGACGCTGCTCTGCGAAGGGCCTGTTAGGCTCCCGTGTAAGTGCCGAGGACGCCGAATATAGTGACACCCTCTTTGATGTTTTCCGGCAACAGCTCCGCGTCTCCAGCGACGGTGCCGCCCGACGTGTACCCTGCGGGAATGTTCTGGCTCGTCGTTGTTGGTGTGATCGTTCCAAGCGAGCCGTTATTCGGCATCGTGCCTGTCTGAGGGCCGTCTCCGTTGGTGAAGGTCTCCCCGGTCAGCACATCGCCGACTTCAGCTGTTCCGCCCGGTCCGGTTAGGATCAGCGTCGGACCGGATACCCAATTTCCTTGTGCGTTCCAGTAGCCCACACGATCACCCCCACGCCAGTACTTTGAACTTCTTGCCTGTGGTTACGGTTAACACGACATTCGTGTTCGTGTGCGTACCCTCGACGACGGAATATTGACCAACCGTAGACGGTGTAAGGTCTGTAGGCACTACGAGTACTGCTGCCGGCACTACGGCCAAACCGTGAGCCACGTTCTGAGCCGAGCCTGTACCGGTCTGCTCAGCCGAAACGAACACCAATGCTTTAGCCAGCGTCACCGCCTTAGCTGCTAATTGGCTTGTACTAACCGATCCGGGCTCCATCTGATCGGCGCTAATGTCGATCGGACCTCCGTCAACCGCCAATACTTGGCGCTTCGGCTTGCCAGTGCTATCCCACTCCGGCATTACCCATTCCTCCTTGGCCCATTTGTCGGGCTTGTTGTAATATTCGTTGCTGCTGATCGGGCGGCAGCTGAGCGAACTTCGCTTGCTGCTCCGGCGGTATGGCTGAAATCGGATCGGTCACCGTTTGCGCTGCTTGCTCTGCCCGAATCTTCTCCATCTCCCGTATCAACCGCTCTTTGAACGGCACGACATTGCTTGGCGCGTACTTGAGATACTGGTCGAACGAGATATATTGCCTCTCAAGGAAGTTGTCCAAACTCGCCATCATGAGCGCTTCGGAGTACTGCGACGATGGCCCTACGTCTATCTTCAAGCTGAGATCCGTGTCCGCGTATTTCGTGCCGTGGAAGTCGGTGAACGCATCCTCGCCCTCGTCGTCCTTAACCTTGACCTCGCGAGTCATGTTGTACTTCACCTTGAAAAACTCTTCCCAGATGCGGCCGACGTCCTCCATGCACTGGTAAAATCGCCGTTTGACGGACTCGATCGGCACCCCATTCGCCTTCTGTAGCTGAATGATCGCCGCTGCCGACATGTTCGCGCCCGGTGCCTCACCGGTGGACGCCTCGTTCGCACTGGTCATGGAGCGAGTCAAATCGACGATCTGACCGACCAGGTCGTTCACGTGGCCGCTGATCTGCCCGGGGTTGAGGAACTGAATCGCGTTATTTATCCCGAGTGTGGCTGCGTCCTTCACCTCGACCACTTCGCCAGGCGTATTCGTGATTTTACTCTTGACCACGCGCTGCGGGTCAATCGCCAGCTTCGGCCAGCCTGTCAGCTGCGCGGACAGGATCGACATGGCGATCAGGAAGTTAATGGCGCGCTGGTTCGGGATAAGCCCTTTCGTGTCGCCTACGCCGTGAATCGACTTCCGTCTCCGCTTCCATTGCAAAACGGCGAGCGGGTACAGCGACATATTCGTGTCGGTAGCCTGCTTGAAGGTGATGCCGGAAGCCACTTTCTTGAAGAAAACCCGGTCACCCTCTTTGTAGTAATGGAGCAGGACCGTCACCTTCTCCGTGCCTGACACCTCAACCTGTGCCGAGTCGTAGCCCTCGTCTACCTTAGCCTCGTCCCCGTTGATGAACGACCGTAGTGTTTTGCTGAGGCCGTTCTGCTGGGCCTCTTTGCGGACGTTCCAGAGCATATCCCGGTACGAGATGATGACATATGGCTGCTTCTGGACGTTGCGCTCCTGAGGATTGCCGAAAAACACGTTAATCGGATCCAGCACTTCCCCGCACATCCGACCGGCGAACTTGATCTTGTTGCCGCCCGTGTAGTTGCTGTCCCAGTAATAGTGCAGGATGCCGGTTCCGACGTTGGCCGCGATCTCGAGCATCTCCTCGTTCAGCTCGTTCTGCTTGATGTCCTCCCACACGGTCTCGCTGTATCGGGTGAACACGTCAGCCGCCTCGAGTGAAAGGTCATCGCCACTGTCCTGGGTGCTGTACCGCATCATGATTTGTTCGTTCATCACGGTAGAGACCTTCAGCGACTCGATCAGGTCGATAATGTTGAAAACTGGACGAGGCAAGGATCGGGTCTTCTCTGTTGCCGTCGGCCACTGGTCCCCCGCCTTGAAGCGTTCATACATCGGCCATTCAACTTGATAGCCGACTTGCTTGTGATAGTTTAGTCCGTCTTTGTATTTGGTGGTCGTATCCTCTGCATCACGCGTGATCGACTCGATATTTCGCATCGTAGCCAAACGTTAACCATCTCCTCTCTCTGCCGCTTGCGCCCCGTTCAGCCATTCCGCGAACACGCTAGGATGGATAAAGGCTTGATTTCCTTCAGGCGGTACAGGCTTCGGGCCGCGGCTGCTGTAGTCCTGAATCATGCTGCGCAGCGTCTCATTCAGCAGCTTGGCTGTTTCCGGCTCCAGTCCGGGTGTACCTAGGAGCGCCGCTATTCGCTCCATGGACTCAATCAGCTCCAATCCGCATACACCTCCTCGTCAGAATCCTTGTCTTGGAACGGGAACCCCCGCCGCTTACGTTCGACAACCTCTTCCAGCAGCTCAAATGACTGCTGCGAGCGGATCTCGTTCGCAATCATGTCGCTGATCAGCACGTCGTCGTGCTTACCGGAATCTGCGTCCGGACGCCCGTCTTCGTCGTACACGAAAGTCAGGCACTCGCTGAAGAACGTCAGATCCGTAAACAGCTCGATATTGTTCTCGATCAAGTCGATCTCCTTGTCGATGATCAGCGGTCGCGTGTTGCCGTCCGTCTTCCAGCCATACCTGAGCTGCACCTGCTTGGATATCTTGTCGTATTGCTCCCGCATGTACTGCTTCGGATATTTCAAACGGCTGAGCTCCTCGATCGGCGCGGTGTTGAAGTTCATTTCGATGCCGATTAGGGCGTCGTTCAGGTGTCTTCCAAGGCAATACACTTGCCATGTGAAAGGCTTGCTGTTCGTCGCCTGCAGGTGGAGCGTCGCGACACGCTTACCCGTGATGTTGTTGATCGCCGTAGCAGCGAACTTGTCTCGACCCTCACCCTTTGTATCGCCGCCAATCACGTACGGGTAACGCTCTTTGCGCTCCTCGTAGATCGTGATGCAGCCGTTCGGGTCGTCCACCCACTCGATCGACTCGTCCAGGATGCGGTCGTGTGTCTTCGGATCGTTCCACTTGAACCGGAAGCGTCCTCTGCGGGGCGGATTGGCCTCGTACAGGCGTTTCAACACCTCGACGCGCATTACGATTGCTTCCTGGTCAAACACGCAGCGACCGGACGCCAGGAACGCCTCGAGCGCGCTGCAGGGATACTCCTGCTTGATCAGATCTTTGTCGAGGTAGCCGGCCCATTTCAGGTAGTACCAGTAGACCTGCGGCCATGTCAGCTTGATCGTGTGAATCAGCCAGTAACATCGCTTCCAGATCCACGCAATACTGGCTTGCTTCTCGTCTTTCCGCGGCTTCCCGGTCGCCACTTCAGCTTTGAACCACTCCGCGCGCTCCTCACTCTCGAAGCTGACCGCGTACTCCGGCGTTCGCCACCACTCGTAGAAGCAGTTATCCCACGAGCCACTATCCCATAGCTCCTTGTACTCGTTGTAGCCATGTGCTGTGGACTCGTAGATCTGGATGGAGTCCTTCGTCAGCGCCTCGCCGATGCCGGCCTGTGTGCCCGTGATGCCGTCGCGCCAGAACGCCGCCTCGGAGCCGTGGAAGAAGTTTATCGTCCGGGAACGGCCCATGTTGCGGCTGGCTGTCTTGACCTCCCACGAGCTGTGCAGCTTCTCGAATAGCAGCTGCTTGCGGTTGTTGTACTTTTCGGTGGGTTTCACGGCGGTCGGAAGCAGGTTGTATAGGTGCTTGGCCTTGTTCTCGAAGATGGCACTACTGTTGCCGTCCTCATCGGCAGCTGTGAAGCCCTCGAAGTTTTTCCGCGTAATTGTGCAGGCGAGTTGATAAGCCGTGATGAACGACGTAAAGCCCTGCTGCCGGCCTTTCAGGATCAAAAACTTGAGCTGCAGCCGCTTACCCTGCTTGTAATCCTTAATCGCTCGGTTGAGCCGTGCGACGAAGTCGAGCTGCACCTCGTTGAGAAAGAACGGGACGACATTTTTGTCTTTGTCGACAATGACAAAACACATCTCGATCAGGCGCTCCGGATACTCCAGAATCTCCTGACGGATGTGTTCGTGATCGAGAATGTATTGTGCTACAGCGTCGCGGTACTCGCGGTCACGCTCGATGCTGCCGTCCTGCTCCCACAGCTCTTTACGGCGGTCGATAATGCGCTGGCAGGTAATACTATGCGGGGTCATGCACGAGCACATCCTCCGCCTGCTTCGGATCCATCTCAAACGGGATATTCATGAACGTGACCGTTTCTCGCACGAACGGCATCATCCCTCTGTATTCTTCTGAGTCCAGAGTCGCTCTGTAAACGTCAGGTGTGACAGTAATTCGAGCGGGTTTCACCCGATGATTAGATCGTTTGAGATGTGCTGCAACCGTGTGGCGAACATTGTAGAATGCTAAAGTTGGGTCCAATCAGATCACCTCCAGACATACCGTATAAAATCTACATTTTGTGCACATGTCTGCATGTTGTGTCTCGGTGCAGAACATTGCGCTGTATGTTGTGCTGCTGGATAATCTTGCATTAATCCGTATACTCATGCAGCTCTTACTGCGTAAACCGTGAATATCCTGCATAAAATCACAGTAAATCTTCCAGTTTTTTTACAGTTATGCCGCCTTCTAACTCCAATCGATCCTTGAACATACCCAGGTGCCGCGCCACATTTTCTAACGCTTTGTCCTGATCTCGCATCTTAACCTCGATACCTTCCTTGGACACCTTGACACCTGCATATAACATCCGGACTTCTGGCGTCAGGTCACGAGTGTCCATCACTTTCACGTCGCCGTGCCCCTCGCCGTAGCAAGCGGGACATTTCGGATGTGGCCGGATTGTCGGGTCGAAGCCATAACCACCAATGTTCAAAGGGATAACCGGCTTCTGCTTGTTCTGCTTCGCCACGAAACGAGCGGACTCGACTGCCCGTTTATACTCTTCCTCGTCGATCCACTGGAAGGCGTGATCGACACCGAAGCAATGCCGGCAACACACACGACGGTGATAAATCAGCTCGTTCGGATCTGCGTTCGCTATTGCCCACCAACGCTGCAGCACCATGTCCTGAGTAATCTCAGTCCGCTTCTCGCGGGCCTTCTGGCGCGTCTGGATGTACTCCTGAACCTTAGCATTGCTGAGTAATCGACTCGCGTTAACTTCCGCCACATTGCCTTTACCCTTGTACCCTGCTCGCCTGTACGCCGCAGTGGCATTCAGGTCGACAAGGTACTCATCGCCGAATCTCTTCTGCAGCTCGGTTAACTTGTGTTCGGCCATTTCATCGCACCTCGCCTCCTATTGCTCTTCTCGCTGCAATCATGTCATGATCCTGTCGACCATAGCAGGTCGTTAGCGTAATATCCTGACCCTTTAGTGCGCAGCCCCACCAGACGCCGTATAGCTTGATCACGCCCTCGCCGTACTGGTACAGGTTACACAGAACCGCCGTTTGACAACGCTGCTGAAGCTTTCGTCGGTTAATAGCGCCTACCCGCTGTCGATATCTCTCGTAGGCGTGTCTCGTAAGGTAAAGTCTGGCATCCATGATCATCCCTCTCTCGGTTTGAATGACAAAGAGCCGCCCTGTTAAGGACGACTCACTGTATGTTGGGTCTATCCGACATCGCCCGGCTAATTGTTGCGGCCTACCGCGTGTCCGGAGTCGGAATAGATCCCCTTATTATTAATGCCAAATCGCACGACAACCGCACGACAAAATCGCTCAAATCGCTTGTCTCACCTTGGTTCTCGCTCTCTCGATGTACTTCTGGACGGAGTTCTTCGAAAGGTTTAATTCGGTCGCGACCTCCGCCCAGCTCTTACCCTGAACCGCATGCAGCAGGAAGCATTCTCGCTCACGCTTCGACAACTTCAGCAGCTCGCGCACTAGCTTCAGTTTCTGCTCGTCAGAGATCACCGGCTCCGGGGCATGCAGGTCCAGCGCTGGTAACAGGTCCATGTCCTGTAGCTCGGCATACCTGTACGCGTCTGCTGAGTCGTAGCCCCGCACAGCCCCCGGCCGACGCCCCGTCCGCATGTACTCCATCCCGTAACTCAGGTCTGAGACCATGCCCGACACCGTCTCGATTTCCTGGTCCAGCTCATCCGACGCCGCGACCTGCTTCCGCTCCTCCAACCTCCGGCGATAGGCGACCAACTGACTCTTGCCGGCTCCGTATTCCCGTAGTAGCTTATCGACCCAAGTCACGCGATCGCCTCCGCTCCTCGAGTCTATACCAAGGCGTATACCGCCAAATCAGTTTGTAGGTGACCCGGTTGTCCGCGGTGATGTGCCCCCAATAGTATTTCACGTGCTCTCGCTCGATCGCATCGCGGTGGGCTTGACACAGCGGCACGGTCGCCCACGTCCGCGTCGCCCACTCACAACAGCCGGGTACTTTGCATACTTTCATCCGTCCATCAGCCTCCTGATGTTATTCTCTCGATGCGGGCTTTCACAGCGTCCATCAATGCATTCTGTCCTGCGGCTTTCTTCTCCAAAACCTCGACCGCGTCCTCGTCCATCGTCCCTTCGGCCACCAGCCGTTTCACGAAGATACGTCGTGTTTGGCCCTGTCTGTGGACACGGGCATTCGCCTGCTGGAACTCCTCCAGGCTCCAAATCTGGTCATACCAGACGACGAACTGGCAATTTGACTCTTGTAGATTGAGACCGTGTCCAGCTGACTTCGGATGTAGAGGCAATAGCGGAATCTCGTTGTTATTCCAAGCTCGAATATCTTCGTTCCCATCTTTGCCTTTCCGCAGTATCCGTGCTTGGGGAAATCGCTGCATGATCCGATCAAGGCTGTGCTTGAAGTTATAAAACACCATAACCGGTTTCCCTTGTGCCGCTTCGATCAGATCCTCCAACGCGCCAAGTTTGGCATCATGGATCAACTTGACGCCGCGCTCTTCGTCGTACACGGCGCCGGAGGCCATCTGCAGCAGCTTATTGCTCAAGACGGCTGCGGTGGTCGCCACAACGTCGGCGTCTGCATACGGTAGCAGCAGCTCTCTTTCCAGTTTCTTGTACAACGCCTGTGCTTCATGACTAAGCGGCACTTTTACGATCCGGTCGATTCGCTCTGGGAGCTCCAGCCAGTCCTCGGCCTTCATGCTCACGGTAATGTCTGCAATGGCCTTGTAAATATGGCCTTCTGACTCTTTCTTTTGCCGGTAGCTGCTAATCGAGTCCTTGGTGATCGTGTGGAAGTACTGGTCCCTGTAAGCCGTCAACGTCTGGTGCAGCCGCTCGCCGCGATCAAGCAGGTAGATCGGCGCCCAGATGTCCAGCAGTCCGTTCGGGGCTGGCGTGCCTGTCAGCTGCACCATTCGCTTAACCAGTGGGCGAACACGGCGAAGGGCACGGAACCGCTGTGAATTCGGATTCTTGAAACTGCTAGACTCGTCGATCACGATCGTGTCGAAGTTCCATTTCCTACCTAGCTCAGCAACGAGCCAAGGTACATTCTCCCGGTTAATCACGTAGATATCTGCCGGCGCGGCTAGTGCCATTCTCCTCGTGTCCGCGTTGCCCAACACCTTGCTGATCCGTAGGTGCTTCAGGTGATCCCATTTCTGGACTTCGCGTGCCCACGTATCCTCAGCTACCCGAAGTGGTGCTATGACCAGTACGCGGCTGGCGTCGAAGTAGTCATTCAGCAGCAAGTCAATCGCGGTCAGGGTGCTAACCGTTTTGCTAACCTAAGCCCATCTCGAGCCAAAGGCCGATAAACGGCTGATCAATTATTCGCTGAGTCGCGAACGTCTGATACTGGTGCGGGATGTACTTCATTGGGCATCACCTCGATTCTTGCAGGCGTGCCAACGGGCATGTTCACGCTGGGATTCAAATACCTCCAGATTGCCCGGGCTCGCATTCCGCTTGTTTTCATCCTTGTGATGAACTACCTCGCCTGGCTTTAACCTACGCCCCATTTTCATTTCGGCAATCACTCGGTGCATGTGCCGGCCAAATAGTTTCGGGTACGACTTCCCGGAACCTTTTCCGAAACGCGCTTTTTGAAGTTTTAACCGAGTTTCATACCGCATTCGCGTAGGATTCAGTTCACTGTTCATCATTTTCAAATTACATGTTCGATTGCAAAAATGTCGCTTCGCCTCAAGATAACGAGAATAAGCTGGTCTCACTATTTCAGATTGACAGAATGCGCAGCTGACGATCATAACCGAACCTCGACCACGTTTCTCAATTCTCATCGGCGCTCACTTCCGCTATGAATTTATCAATCGACTCGATACTATCTAGCTTGTAGACCCGGTGCCCCAGCCCTCGCAGAATTTGCGCCCATCGTTCCTGAAGTGGTGTAAGGCTTTTGCCCGGTGCCTTCATCTCGACGAAGACAGTCCGACCGTTCGGCAGGATGACAAGTCGATCAGGCACACCACCATTCCCCGGACTCGTCCACTTGGGGGCCACCCCGCCGATCCGTTTGACCTCTCGCACCAAACGTCGTTCCAGCGTTGACTCGCGCATATGCTGACGCCCCCTTCGTGTTGTTGTGTTCACATATCGCGCGTATAGACGTATATGCGTTTAACCTATATTCTTATAGGCTATATATAGGTTAATTTCTTATTTATCTTAAATATGATATTTGATGCAACATTAGCAACATACAGCTTGAAATGCTTGATACTGTGCGGTTTTTGGTGTTGTGCTAGACCGGTTTTTTGAAGCAACATGACGCAACAGTAGCAACATGTGGGTGTTGGCAATGTTGGGTCATGTTGTGTTAAGATTTCGCTCTTTGGAACACCTTCTGAACACCATATTCACCGACACGTGCCCGGTTTTCGAGTTCACACCACCCTGGCATGCGTCGCATGATGTCACAAATGGCGCGCCCTTCCCATTTCGGAATCGCGCCTCCTGATTTGCCGCCTAGGCATTCCGCCCAAATCATTGCCGCACACACTCTGTTCAACAGGTACGGTTCGCTCCCGAATTCATCCGTGTGCTCTTTATCTAGCCACTCCTGGATGATGCCTTCTCGCGGATCGATTTCCAAGTGCTCAGCCTGCTGCCGTCGTGCCGCCTCAGCGGCCTCCTGATCCAGCGCTAGCGGCTCCCCCGCCCTGAACAGGTGCAAAGCCTCCGCCCAGATTTGGCTAACCTCGTAATCTGTGAGATGGTCCCAGTGGCTACGCTGCGCCCGTGAAGGGTCCACATCGACCGGCCAGAATCGCCGATTTCCGGTTTCGTCCCGAAGAAAATCCCGTGTGTTCGTCGTGCCGAAAAAGACGCATTTGCGCGGGAATTCAGAAACCTGCCGATCGTAGGCCACCCGATAACGGTCCTCAGTCTTTGACAAAAACGCCTTCACCTCGTCGACTTCGGACTTCTTCAGCGCCGACAGCTCACCAATTTCGAAGATCCATCCGGCCTGTAAATGCTCCCCAGCTTCCTTATTTTCGAACGTCCGTAAGGAATCACTGAACCACTCGCGCCCCAGCTTCGCTAGAATGGAGCTCTTCCCGGCCCCCTGCGGACCTACCAGAACGAGCATTTCGTCGAATTTGACTCCGGGTTGATAGAGTCGGGCGACGGCAGCTACCAGCATCTTCCGGGTCGCTTGACGCACGTAATGGCTGTCATCAGCGCCGAGATAGAGTACGAATAGATTATCCACGCGCCCCTTGCCGTCCCACGTATGAGACTCAACGTAAGACTTAATCGGGTGGAATTTGTTCATGTGGACGACCTCCGTAAAAGCGTTCTGGATCATGGCTGCGCCACGGATCTCGTAGGCCTTTTGGAACCAATGCAGCATTCGCTTATCATCCGCACCGAGCCACGGCTCGTAGGGTCTGTTCGGCCGCTCACTACTTCGCCACGGCAGCGGGCGCCGGATCACTTCCGTATTCCCAAACGCGTCATATGCCAGTACGCCATGAAATATGCCATGTGAGAGGATCAGCTCCACGTTCTTCGCCGTCGGGAGGGCCTTGCTCGTCTTAGGATGTCGTTCCAGCTCATCCAGCCAAGAGTCATCCTCCGGGTCATCGGTGCCGTCATCATCAAACGACTCGCTTGCGAAGTCGGCTTGCATCTCAGCCCCGGCCAGCCGCTTTACCTCCGGCAGCCTGATCGCCCAGGCCTCCGTTGCCATGTGACTCGGCTTCTTGGCGTCTGGCGTGAACTCTTTGACTCGTTCGTCTAGATGGCCGAACTTGTGTACCCGAACGAGGTCGAACAGGTTGTAGGTCCTGCCGTCAGCGACGGGGTCGCTGTCCTGGTGCGAGAAGGCGAGGTCCTGCTCCAGGTAGACCTCCAAACCATTAGCGCTTGATCCGTGAATGTAGGTGTACCGGTTCGGCATCGTGCCAGACGTATAGATGTCAGCTAGAAACGTGTCGATGCCGGTCTCGATGTCGTACGCCCTGCAGAGCAGGCCAATCGTGCCGCGTTTCTCTCGCGGGTCTTGTGCCTTCGTAGCGGCCACGCGGAGTGCCTTCGCCTCGTCTGGATGGCGCGGCCATGCAGCCACGTCCTGCCAGTCGTCATAAGTGGTCAGCATAGCGTCAGCGTCCAGCGCGTCGCCTTCGCAAACCTCCAGCAGCGGCTCGGCGTCCTTGCTACAACTCGGCATGTACATGAGCCGCTGCACATCGAACGTCGTCTTGTCGAAGTAGGACATGCCGATCAGCTCCGCCAGCTTGCGGGCGACGGCGGCGTATTCGTCCGGACTGAGCGGGCGATTAAGAGGGACAATCAGGCGGTATTTGAGCTTACCCGGCCGGCTGCTGTGTGTGGAGTAGATCGCGTATGCCGTACCGCCCAGAACGAGCTCTACGGCCCATAGGAAGCCGTCGTCGGCGAAGTCTGCGTCGAGCGTGACCAGACTGCGCGAGTCGACGTTCTCCTTTTTGCGCCGGCCGCCCCGGATGAGCCCGCCGACGAAGGCGGACCCGTCTTTTGCTTTGCCCTTATTCGGGACACTCATCGCGTCGTACTGGGCCATCGTCTCCGGCGTCCGGCGGACCTTGCGCAGTCGCTCGACGAACTCATCCCAGCTCAGGTATTCAGGTTTCCATGATGTGTCGGCGCGGTGCTTGCCGAATGAAATGTCTAGTTCGAACATTGAATCACCTGCTTTGTTATAGGGCTTTTTGATCCCAGACTTCCTTATAGCAGCCGTCACAGCAGTTCAGTCTGTTGCCGTTGAGCTTGTTTTTCATGACCTTTGTTGCTCGTACCTTCCTACAGAGGTCACAAAGTTGTCTGCCGCACTTGCACGTGTTGCTACTGCACATCGGGGCTACCTCCCTCACGCAACTAAATATTCAGTCTTGCTCCTCAATTTCTTCGCTTTGACGTTCGCTCCGTTCCAAATCAGCTAAAAGAAAAGCCCTGCAAATCGCAAGAGGCGCTGTCTCTGCTTCCGTTTCGACAATCGTTACATCGTCAAGATAAAATCCACAAGAGTACCATCCGCGATAATCATTGTTACTCAATATCATAGGACCGATCGTTTCGTGAACCTTTTTAACCACTTCCCAGGCGTTCGGCAAAAACGAAGAGGGTAAAAAGTCCGACCGATCAAATGGCAGTCCGAGTTTGGCAATGTCTCTATGTGCACGTACAGTAAACCCGAATAGCTTTTTGTTCACGATCTGATCCATCTCAGGACCAGGCTTCATCGCCATAATTTGTTCACGTGTCAACATTTCCTTCAACCTCCTCATGTCCTTCGTTATTCAGATGTTCACATCACTAATCAGGTTGAATAGATAGCCGCAATCCCTGCATGTGACTGGTCCGTATCCTATGCGACGGTTGAAAGTCTGACAATTCGGACACGGCCCTCTCTTGCCGTCATTCATGAACGAATCTTCTGCTGCTACATTACGAGGGCAACGCGGACTGTCTCCGCCAACACACGGATGAGCTGCCGCTGTAGGATCCCCACCAGAAAAAACCCATCTGAAAATATCAATAGTTCGACCGTACTGATCGGTTTTCGGCAACATCGCACATCGATGATCGGGCGTCATAATCTCAACCCGAAGCGCATTTCTTTGCAACGGTAAGTCATGCGGTTTAAGTGAGTGGGCACATGTCATAGTGTGAATTCACTGACCGCTTCATCGATCATGTCCTGGTTTATGCCGATATACCGCATGGTCAGCGAAGGATAAGCATGATTGAATATGTTTTGAAGCATCGCAACATCATGCGTTTTCTGGTAGAAGTGGTAGCCGAACGTCTTGCGCAGGGTATGAGTGCCGATTTCCTCTAGGCCGCATTCGGCAGCAGCCATGTTAAGGATTCGATACACCTGAACGCGCCCCAGGTTCTGCTTAGTCCGATATGACTTGAACAATGGGTCGTTGGGTTTCATACCTGCCGTGTAATCGTCAATGATCCGTTTCAGATCCGCATTGATCGGAACCCATTTCTTTTTGCGCGTCTTGCCTTCGATCAGGCTGACGTGCGTCCGGTTGCGGATGTCTTTGACGTGAAGCCGAAGAATGTCACCTATCCGCAGGCCGGTATTGATGCCGAACACGAAGATGAACCAATCGCGTTTAGATCTAGTGAGCAGCGCCTTCTTCATCTGCTCGATTTTCTCTGTATCCCGAATTGGTTGTACAAATTGCATGAAATCTACTCCTTTCCGTGATGCAAAGGTCTATTCATTTTGATACTTGCAAATCAATATCGGGAATAATCGACTCCGGTCGGAACAAAATGCGATAGTGAAACGGATCGGCTTTCACAGCATCCGTTTGCTCTACTAGGAAACTCACGTTGTCGCTTAAGCCAAGAAAATGTTTCTTATACACGGTTGGACCCACCTTACATGTAACCGATAGCCTTCCTGGTTGATCATTATTTCCAAGCGAACAAAGGCCCTCAATAGTGAGCAAATACTTATCCGTAATCCCGTTAAAGAAGATAATTCTGCGTTGAACTTCAAACGAATCAGCGGCTTTTGAAATATTGTTCGACACGGTATCTGCTTCCGAACACGCTACCAGTAGAACGACCAGGGCGATTGAGATGAACATTTTGATTTTAGTTTTAGTTTTCATGGTTTTCGATACGCTCCCTTACTCATGATTTGAGTTGCCGTTTTCCAAAAATCTGAGCCGCCCAATCCCCTTCACGATCGCGTAGAGCCTTCGCCCCTTTGTGTCCTGCTTGCTTCTTCGACCATACCGGTTCCGACGCTGCGCGATCGTAATCCCAACCAAGATTCTTCACGCGAGTGTGAAAAGTATGGTAGGGGATCCCATTTTGCTCGGCCATTCTGAGGTACTTTTCCGGATGTACTCTTACCCTTTCCATGGCTTGCAGGGCGTGCGATCTTATGTCCTCTTGGGACTCCTTCGGTTTGGTTGCTGCCTCTTCGGCGCTCCACCCGCGCGATAGACGCGAATGGAAGGCTGAAAACGATATTCCGTTCTGTTCGGCTACTTTCCGCCAATAGCTCCGCCCCTTATCGAGCGAACGAATCGGTGTAGTAATGGCACGTTCCTTTTTCCATCCCATTTCACGGACGCGTCGATCCAGAGTTTGATTATCGACACCAATCTCCGCAGCACGAGCGTACTCCTCAGGCGTTATATAAAAATAGTGGCTCATCTCCATCAATCCTTCATATAGAATTCCGTTTCGAACCCGGCCGCAGAGAGCGGGAGCCCTGGCGCCCAATCAATCGGACGACTCATAATCTCCGTCACATGCTCCACGGATCCGGTCCCCCAGGGTACGTCCAGCACTGCTTCATCGTGTACGTGCAATACAATCTCGTATCCCGCTTTATCCAGACGCATCAAGCTCTCCGCCAGACAATCCCGGGCAATCGCCTGTATCAGATTCTCGACGAGCGTCCCGCCCCATGTCCGCTGCTGCGACCACTGGTTCCGGTCGTCTTGCGCGTAGAACACAAGACCATCCTTGTCGAATTTTGCATCATACTTGATCGCGGCTTGCGGATAGGCCAGACTATGGCCGCTCGGCAAGTCAGCGAACAATATGCCGGCTTCGTACCGATACCGGACGCCATGGGCTAGCTTGACGGTCGTCTTCTCGCGAACAGCTTTCATGGCGGCTTCTTCCGTTGCATACCAGAGCTTACGAATGTTCGGATTCGCTTGACGCCACTGCTTGACGAGTGAATCGTACTGTTCAGCTGGAATTTCTTTTTTCTTATCCATCTTCTCCAGCGCCGCCACTCCGCCACCGAATCCACAGGCGAGCGTAGCTACCTTACCCGGCACCCGATATTTGTAATTCTCGTGCCCTTTGACGATCGTCTCGAACGGGATGCAGAACATGCGGGACGCTGTTGCTTCATATATTCGCCCGTGCCCTCTAAATACGTCGAGCACCCAATGCTCGTCAGCCAGCCACGCAATGACGCGAGCCTCGATGGCGCTGAAATCCGAGACAATGAATCGGCAGCCATCAGAAGGGATTAACGCGGTACGCACGAGCTGAGAGAGGACGAAAGGCGGCGGACCATAAAGCAGCTCCAGCATTTCATAATCACCACTTCTAAGCGTCTCCCGCGCAAGAGCCAAGTCATCGAGATGGTTCTGCGGCAAGTTATGCATCTGCACATTCCGGCCGGCCCAGCGCCATGTCCGATTCGCCCCGCAAAATTGGAGAATCCCGCGCACCCGGTCATCCGAGCATATCGCCCTCGCCATGGCATCGTATTTGCTGTTGCTGGTCTTACCCATCTCCTGGCGAAACTCCAGCATCTGTCTCGTATCATCGCAGGGAGCGGCGTCCATCAGTACAGGCATGAGGTCCTTCCCTAATCCTTCCGGCGTCTCGAGCCCTTTCTCAGCAAGCCAAGCCTTGACTTGGGTTAAGCTATTTGGATTGTCGAGCCCGGTCAGCTCCTTCGCCGCCGCGATCAGGCGCTCCGTGTACAACCCCGCACACTCGATAGCCGCCTGTACGAGAACCGGATCCAGCCGGACGCCGCGATCGTTGATCCGCTGGTCGAGTGCCCACAGCTTCCACTCATGCGCCGGCACCGGGAAGCGCTCCAGCTTCTTCGCGATCTCCCGCTCGACGACAACGTCCTGCCGGTTATACTCGATGTACTCGGCCCACTTCTCCGGCTCATGATGCGGGTGGTTGCGGGTACGCTGCCCGTTGGCCTTCGACGGCTTACACGGGACGCTGAAATACTTGATCAGCGCTTTACCCTTGGTGTCCTTCTGGGCTTCCAGCTTTAGCACTTCGGCCACTCCTTCGAGGTATCCCGGCAGACCGAGTGCCAGCGCGTGAACAGCTGTACATCTCCACTGGACCGGGTCGCAGGTGATGCCGAAGTGCTTCGAAATCGTCCCGCGTTCGAAAACGGCATTAAATGCCGTTTTGATGACTCCCGGATCGGTGAGGTCGTGAATGATGTAGTCTGGTAGATCCTCGAACGCGGTAAGGTCGATTACACGCACGGGCTCGTTGTCGTAAGCGAAGGCGAACAGTAGGATCTCGAAGTCTGGCGACTCGATGTAGCGGTGCATGCCGCAGGTCTTTAAGTCGATGGATGAAAAAGTTTCGACGTCGATACGGAGAATGGTCATTGCTTACTCCCTCCCTTGGATAAGAAAAGGGGATCCTTCTGAATCCCCTTTAGCAGCAATTAACCCAAGAAATCGTCGTCCTCGACATCATCCGCATCGTCGAACTCTTCGTTCGCGAAATCATCCTTCACACTGGCGCGACCGCCGAGCGATTCACCGTCCTGCACTTTCACGATGTTGTTTAAGCCCGCGGCGATGCCTTTATTGCCTTTCGTGTCAAACAAATAGAAGTTTACGGATACCTTCGCAT
This sequence comes from Paenibacillus koleovorans NBRC 103111, assembly GCF_004000845.1. GTDB lineage: Bacteria > Bacillota > Bacilli > Paenibacillales > NBRC-103111 > Paenibacillus_AA > Paenibacillus_AA koleovorans. Next base: position 3,440 of record NZ_BIMA01000012.1, on the reverse strand, counting down.
AGACGCCGGAATAAACTTCCGTGGTGTCGGTGATCTCCTGAAACTTCGTTTTGCCTTCCGTATCCTTGCCGATTGGCTTCGCGATACCGGGCTTGTTTTTCGATTTGGCGTTGAAGAAGTAGTGTCCGACGTAGGCTTCGCCTTTGTCTTCCGCTTCTTCGTCACCGTCGCGAAGCGGCGTGTGGAAGTCTTTCGGCAGCTTACCGCCGTACTTAGCTTTTGCCTGCTCTTTGAGCGCGTCAATAATCGTTTTGTACTTCGCCAGCGTTGCTTTGTCCTCTTTCGGGATCAGGATCGCCGTGCTGTACCACAGATTTCCGAAGTCATCCGGCTCCGCTTCCCAGACCTTCGCGTAGCTGAGCCGTACCTTACCCGTTACCAATTTCGTTGTCGTGTTGTCGTTTGCCATGATGTGATTGCTCCTTTAGGTATCAAAATTTTCGTTAGCGAAATCAGAAGAAACGCTGTTCAGTTCTTGCCTCGGATCGGTCTCCGGTACTAGAACCGGCTTGCCCGGCGGCTTCGTAATCAGTCCGTCCATGAGAGTGCCGAACAGCTTTTTACCAACAATCTTCGTTTCAAGCTCGGTGATCCCTTGCATTTCCTGCGGTTTCATGATCTTGTCCAAGCCGTAGCCGGCCTCGATCAGTTTCGTCTTTGCGGCTTCCTTATCCGTTATGGCTCGATTGCTACGCCCCTCTACCAGCTTCCACTGCGGAACACGTCGCCCGGCTTTTGCCTGCTCGAAGGCGTACTCCTCGACGTCGTTCGCCCACGTTTTAAGCTGCTGAGCGACAAAGAGAATCGCTCCAACCTCCTCCAGCGACAGCAATGCCGGATTACGGAATTCATCAGCTAGCGAAGCCATATTCGCGTCGGCACGTGCCCTGCAGGTTGCCTTGACCTTGCACCAACGGCAATGGTCTCCCGACTTGAACTCGCCTTCGCCGGCATCGGCCAGCGCAGCCGCCGGGCGAACAATTGAATCGGCCCACTCTAGCAGCCCGTCGGTAGAAATCGTATCCGTACTCACGCTATCGAGACGAGGCTGCACGATCGTCATATGCACCTCTCGAATGTCGTAGAGGAAGCTGTACCCGTTAATCGCGCCGAGCGCGTACAGCCGCATCTGCGGGTTTCCTGTAGCGCTGACCGGGACGCCTTTACCCATTTTTAAATCAATGATCTCCATAATGCCATCGGCAATCAGCACGACGTCGCCGGTCCCGAATCCGTCAGGCACCCATTCGCTGAAATCGAGACGTTCCTCCAACAGAATCACGGCGTCGGAGCTGCGTGCTTTGGCTGCCATGAACCGCTCCTCGACGATCTCGACGTAATCCTGGACGGCGTTCTCCATCTCGGGACCATATCGAGTGTCGGCGTGGATCTCTTTCAGCTTGGCTTCAAGGCGCTTCCGTTCCGCTGAATTACATGGAAGGAGCCGCCGGCGGAGTTTGACCTCCGCCAGCTCGTGCGCGAGTGTACCCTCGTCGGCGTACTCGCTGCGCTTCTCCTCGATCCCCTCTTGCAGCCGGGCACTCGGCGGACATGCCAGCCATTGACCTGCTTTAGATGCCCCAAGAAGAGCATGTTTACGTTCCGAATGATGGCTCATAGCGCCTCCCTAGAAAAAGGCATGAGTGTTGCTCGCGCGGACGCAACTTTTTTACCAGCTTCGTGCTTATTGCTGAAATAACCTATAAACTTGTTTTTACGCCCGACCATTACCTGCGCAATCCATTTCTGATTAGTGCTACACCAAGAAACTCCCCGGTAACCAGATTTGTTATTTCGACGTTGGACTTTTTTGTTTTGAGCATTCTCAGCAGGCGACGCGAGTCGTAAGTTCGAACGTCGATTGTCAAGTGTATCCAAATTGATATGATCGACTTGCTGAGTATGACTTGCGCCAGCTAGCCATCTATGGAGCTGAACAGTTTGACGGCGACCACTGACTGCTGGCAATTTACCGTACACATAGAAGGACTGTGTTGGGGGATTCCAACTTGCATACCAGGTGTTCGGAAATTCTGCCGCCTTCTCAAGATCATTAAAATCAATGGTGGTTTCAAAAATGGCTCCATCGTTTCGATGCAGAAGGATGGCGGCAACATTGCCCCTGATTTCGAATCCGTTTTTCATAGAGCTTCCAGTTCCCGCTTAAATGCGATGCGCTTGGCCTCTGGTACACCTGTGATATTCGCGACCCCGTACTTCGTCAGCAGGGCCTTAATCGCCGCACGTGCAGCTGTGTCAGCGTCACTCTTCGACTTCGCGATCTCGCGGAGCTGGACATCAGTCGGAATCGGTTCGGCTAATGGCTCTTCGCCGAGATAGTCATCGTCATTTTCTTCCTCAGGCTCAACGACCGGGGGCTCAGGCTGCTTCACTTCTTCCGGTTTCGACTGGCGCGGTCGTTTCGGCTTTTCGGGCTCAGCGGCAGGAATAGCGACGGGCTCCAATTGGCCGGTCTTCAAGCCATTGGCTAGTGCTGCAATTTTGATGAGTGCTTCTTCGGCGGTATCGCCACTTACGATAATTTGTACGGACATGATGATCGTGCCTCCTGATGTATGATTAGTCGTAGCAAGCGCTACGGTGTTGCTGTTGTAATTGCTCTTGAAGCATGTTCAGCTCATTCCGCAGCCGATCGATCTCGTTCTCGGCTTCCATCGCCCGCCGAATCGCATACGGCCAACCTGCGCGGGCAGCGGAAGCGAACTCGCAATCGTTCTCGCGATTAGGACCCTCATGCGAATGAAAGATGCTGTACCCACCCGAATAGTCTGGTTTCATTTCGGTAAAGACCGAGAATCCATCCGTCTCCCAATTGCCCGGCGTCGCAGCCTCGCAGATCGCGAGATCCGCTTCCAAATCTCTAGTGGGCGTATTCGTAGTCTTCATGTGTCGTCACCTCGGCTGAGTATGTCGAAATGCAGAACCCACACGTTTGCCGATCGTTCCATGGCCGGAGGAAATGCGGGTCCATACGGACGCCGCACACCTCGCACTCAGGTTGGAGATGAACGATTTGTATCAAGTGGCTACGTAACCGACTTTCGAGCTTGCGTGGTTTACGTGATCCGCCGATCATACGCGCAGCCCCGTGATCGTCTCGAACACGTCGGCATCGAAGTTCGGTAACGACTGAACCGCGATCATATCCCTGTTCGACAGACCGGACCAGAGGTTCGCCCACGCCTGCTTATAGTCGATGCCTTTGCCTTCATCGTCCACGACGCGCAACTGACGTGCGACACGGAAGCCAGGATGCCAGTATAGTTCGTCACGGCTGATCGGGCTGACTTTGTTGAAGAGGAGGAACGGAGGCTCCTCCGAGCAGAACGTACCAGAAGAATAATTGCAGCTATTGAAATCGCCCGCGTTGCGGTTGCCCGCGTTGTAGTGGCCCGCGTTGCGGTTGCCCGCGTTGTAGT
>NZ_BIMA01000011.1 GCF_004000845.1 Paenibacillus koleovorans NBRC 103111 | reverse complement strand
TTTCCCGGCGAGAGGCGGCTCTTTTTTTAGTGCACAGTTAATCGACAGCCTCAAAAATCGGACTACCGCACGCTTCACCGCCCGGAAAAGCTCTGCAGTCCGAATCGGCCCCATTAGAGCGGCGTTTTCCAAAGGGAGCAGAGGGCACCTGCTCCTCTCCCTAGTTCCCCATTCCGGCGAAATAAGTTATGGCGAAGCGTTATCGTTCAGCCTCACCCCAACCGTGCTTAACAAGCGTCCCCCTTACACTTTAGCACTGTAAAGCACTTAAACTTTCTTATATGTAAACTAAAAACCCGACCGGTTGTCACCGATCGGGTCCATAGATTACTGTGGATTGTTTTGTTTTGGCAAATTGTTCAGGCTTGGCGGAGTAGCGGCGGCTTTCACGGCTTTGAGCGTCTTCATGTGATCGTCTTCGAATTTGTTCGTCTTATGAACCGGGGTATTCCGTTTCGGCATGCGAACTGTCACCTCCGATTATAGGATGCGCGTCCGGTGAGCTTCGTAAACCGCTGGAATTTCGGAAACGTGTGGAGTCCGGCCAAAAATGACGCTTCACCCAGCCGCTCAGCAGCTTGTTCATCTGCGCCGCTTCTTTTGTTGGAATTTGATGCTTCGCTTGCGGCAGAAGGATGAGCTCGGCCTCGGGCAACCGATCCTGCAGCTGCTGCGCGTATTTGTGGAACCTCTTGTCCTTCTCGCCATATAGCAGCAGGACGGGGTGACGGATCGAGTCGACTCTCTTGCCGCAAGCATAGTGCAGGCTGGCTTTGAAATATTGCTTCTGGTTTTCCTTGTTGCCCTCGGCTGCCGCCCGCATCAGCTCACGGAAGGTAGCTTTACGATCCGCGTTGCCCCAAGCGATGCCCCAAGCCAGCAGATGGTTCGTCCACGCCGTCCCCGACAGTCGAGTGGCGGCGACGAGCCGGAACTTGAGCCACAGGTCGTCGACCTCCGGCATAGCGCTGACAAGGACGGCTCCGAGAAACCGCTGTGGGTAAGCGAGCATTGCTTCCAGCGCCAAACCGCCGCCGGTCGAATAGCCGCATAAGATCACTCGCGACAGCCGCAGATGATCGAGCAAGCCGATCAAATCCTTCCCAAGCAGCCCATAAGCGAGCGGCGTCGGCGAATAGGCGCTTTTGCCATGTCCGCGCATGTCATAGGTGATAATTTGAAACTCGTCCGGGAGCTGCAGCTGTTGATAGCGGAAATTGGCCGAAGAGAGCAGCGGGGGATGCAGGAACACAATCGGAATTCCGTTGCCTCGAGTCTCATAATAAAGCGCCGTTTCATTGACGTGGGCCATCGGCATTGGTCAGCCGCCTCCTTTTGGCCAAAGTATCGGCTTTCTTACTGGACACTATTCAGAACAAATTCGGAAATCCATTCGAATCCTTAATTGGACAAGGAATGATGGGATGATTCGGGTCGGGAACAACAAAAAACGTGCCCGATCGACATATACACTAGGTGCTTGTCGATGCGGACACGTCTGTTAATACGGAAGTATTAACCAATACTTCCTTCCATTTCGAATTTGATCAAGCGATTCATCTCGACCGCATACTCCATCGGCAGCTCCTTCGTGAACGGCTCGATGAAGCCCATGACGATCATCTGCGTCGCTTCCGCGTCGGTCAGGCCGCGGCTCATCAGGTAAAACAGCTGATCCTCGGACACCTTGGAGACGGTAGCTTCGTGCTCCAGCGTAATGTTGTCGTTCATGATCTCGTTGTACGGGATCGTGTCGGACGTCGACTGGTTGTCGAGGATGAGCGTGTCGCACTTGATATTCGCCTTCGAGCCTTGCGAGTTGCGGCCGAACGAGGCGAGACCGCGGTATGTTACTTTGCCGCCGTGTTTGCTGATCGACTTGGACACGATCGTAGAAGTCGTATCCGGCGCGAGGTGGATCATCTTGGCGCCGGCGTCTTGATGCTGGCCTTTGCCGGCTACGGCGATGGACAGCACCATGCCTTTGGCGCCGCGTCCCTTGAGGACGACGGCCGGGTATTTCATCGTGAGCTTGGAGCCGATGTTGCCGTCGACCCACTCCATCGTGGCGTTCTCTTCGGCAACCGCGCGCTTCGTCACGAGGTTGTAGATGTTCGGCGCCCAGTTCTGGATCGTCGTGTAGCGGGCGCGGGAGTTCTTCTTGCAGATGATCTCCACGACGGCGCTATGCAACGAGTTCGTGCTGTAGATCGGCGCTGTGCAGCCTTCCACGTAGTGTACGAAGCTGTCGTCGTCAGTGATGATGAGCGTCCGCTCGAATTGGCCCATGTTCTCCGAGTTGATCCGGAAGTAAGCCTGCAGCGGAATATCGCATTTGACGCCCTTCGGTACGTAAATGAAGCTGCCTCCGGACCAAACGGCGCTGTTCAGCGCCGCGAACTTGTTGTCGCTAGGCGGGACGATCGTCCCGAAGTACTCGCGGAAAAGCTCCGGATGCTCGCGAAGCGCCGTATCGGTATCCGTGAAGATAACCCCTTGCTTCTCCAGGTCTTCCTGCATGCTGTGGTATACAACCTCGGACTCGTATTGCGCCGAGACGCCCGCGAGGAACTTCTGCTCCGCCTCCGGAATGCCCAGCTTGTCGAATGTGTTCTTGATCTCCTCCGGCACCTCTTCCCACGTCTTGCCTTGTTTCTCCGAAGGCTTCACGTAGTAAGTGATGTCGTTGAAATCCAGATCGTCCATGTTGCCGCCCCAACGAGGCATCGGCATCGAGTTAAAGATGTCAAGCGACTTCAAGCGGAAATCGAGCATCCATTGCGGCTCGTTCTTCATCCGCGAAATTTCCGCTACGATATCTGCCGTCAGCCCTTTTTCCGAACGGAAAATGTTCTGGTGCTCGTCGCGAAAGCCATACTTGTAATCTTCCATATCCAGCATATCCTTGGCCATTCGTAATCCCTCCCTATAAGGTTCGTGTACGTATCAGTTCCGTATTATTCACCGATCGAGGCGAAAAACTGCTTCGTCTTCTTCAATCCGTCAACCAGCCGATCGATGTCTTGCTCGGTGTTGTATAAATAAAAGCTTGCTCTAGCCGTCGCATTCACATTCAACCAACGCATCAGCGGCTGGCAGCAATGATGGCCTGCCCGGATCGCGATGCCTTCGGTGTCGAGCACCGTAGCCACGTCATGGGCGTGGATGTCCGCCAGGTTGAAGGTGACCAGTCCGGTACGGCCTTCGCGTGGCCCGTACACGGTGAGATCCTCAATCTCGACCAATTGGTCCATCGCATATTGCGCCAGATGCTGGTCATGCTTGTGAATCCGGTCGAGGCCGACCTCCTGCAGGAAGTCGATGCCGGCTCCCAAGCCTACGGCGCCGGCGATAATCGGAGTACCGCCTTCAAACTTCCAAGGCAAATCCTTGAACGTAGAGTCGTACAAGTCGACGCGGTCGATCATCTCGCCGCCGAACTCGATCGGCTCCATCTTCTCGAGCAGCTCCTGTTTGCCATACAGTGCGCCGATCCCCGTAGGGGCGCACATCTTGTGGCCGGAGAACGCGTAGAAGTCGCAGTCGAGATCTTGCAGATCGACCTTCAAGTGTGGCGTGCTTTGAGCACCGTCGACGACCAGCTTGGCGCCGTGCTTGTGAGCGATGGCGGCGATCTGCTTGATCGGGTTCGTCACGCCGAGCACGTTGGAGACGTAAGTCACGGCAACGAGCTTCGTGCGATCCGTTACCGTAGCTTCCACATCCTGTAAGGACAACGTCCCGTCGGATTGAAGCGGAATGTATTTGAGCGTGGCGCCGGTCGCTTTGGCGGCTTGTTGCCACGGAATGAGATTGCTGTGATGCTCCATCGGCGTAATGACGATTTCGTCGCCTTCCCGGCATACCGAGCGAGCGTAGCTGCTCGCCACCAGGTTGATCGCCGTCGTCGTGCCGCGCGTGAAGATGATCTCCTCGCGGCTGCGCGCGTTCAGGAACGCCGCCACCTTGTCGCGGGCGCCTTCGTAAGCGTCCGTAGCTCGGGAGCCTAGCGTATGCACGCCGCGATGAACGTTGGAATTGTCCAGCTCATAATAGTGGCGGAGCGCTTCGATCACTTGGCGGGGCTTCTGCGACGAAGCCGCGCTGTCCAAATAAACGAGCGGATGGCCGTTCACTTCCTGATGCAGGATCGGGAATAGCTCCCGGAGCTCGGCGCTGTTCAGCATCTAACCCAGCTTCCTTTCGACCAGCGCCTCCAGCTGCTTGCGCACATTCTCGAGAGGCACTTCGGAGATTACCGGAGCGAGGAAGCCATAGATGATCAGCCGTTCGGCTTCGACCTTAGGCACGCCGCGGGACATCAAGTAGTACACTTGCTCGGGATTGACTTGGCCTACGCTGGCGGCATGGCCGGCCTTCACGTCGTCCTCGTCGATCAGCAGAATCGGGTTCGCGTCGCCGCGCGCCCGCGGGCTCAGCATGAGCACGCGCTCGGTTTGCTGGCCGTTCGCGCCGGTTGCGCCTTTCTCGATCTTGGTGATGCCGTTGATGATCGCCGTCGCTTCTTCCTTCATCACCGCACGGGTGATCATCTGGCTCGGCGTGCTCTTGCCGAAATGCACGGCGCGAGTCGTCTGGTTCAGCTTCTGATCGCCGCGGCCGATGCTGATCACTTTGGCGTCCGAATCGGAGCCGTTGCCCTTCAGGATCGAGGTCGTGTCGGCCATCGCGTTGCCGCTGTTCAGCTCGCCGATGATCCATTCGATCTTGGAATCGTTCTCGAGTACGGAACGACGGTACGTGATGTCCGTCGAACCTGCGCCCATGCTGTGGATCGAGGCGAATGTCACCTTGGCGCCCGGCTTCACGACAACCTCGACAACGCCGTTATGCACGAGCTCCAGGCCGTCGTCGGACAAATAATTGTCCACGTACGTAACGGAGCTGTTCGCTTCGGCGACGATCAGCACGTGAGGCGCGAACGCAGCTTCAGCGTCGTCGGCAAGGAACAGCGCCTGGACCGGCAGCGCCACCTGCACGCCGCGCGGCACGTACAGGAAGATCCCTCCGTTCCACATTGCGGCGTGCAACGCCGTCAGACGATTCTCATCCGCCTTGACGACGGACAGGAAATGCTTCTGCACGAGCTCGCCGTGCGTCTGCAGAGCCGACTCGAGGTCGGTGAACACGACGCCTTGCTTCGTCAGCTCTTCGTTCACTTGCTTCCATGCGATGCCCGAATTGCGCTGCACGATGACATTGGCGGCATGACCTTCGCCCTGCAGCAGATCGCGAGCGGCGCCGGTCAGCGATTCAAGGCCGGCTAGCGGCGCCGTGTCTTTATAAGAACCGAAGGAGCTCAGCTTCCAACGGTCGATTCTCGTCTTCTCCAACTTCGGCAGTTCCAACGTCTCCGCCGATTCCAAAGCTTTCACACGCAGATCTTGCATCCATTGCGGCTCGTTCTTGCGGGCGGACAACTGTGTGATGGAATCGCGGTCGATTGGAAGAACGGTTTGTGTACTCATATCCATTTCCTCCTGATCGGTGTACAAATATTAAGCTTCTTGACCTACGGTTTCATCCACAATGCCCAGCTCTTCCTTGATCCAGTCGTAGCCTTCCGCTTCCAGACGCTGAGCGAGCTCAGGACCGCCGGACTTAACGATGCGGCCTTGCATCATGACGTGCACGAAGTCAGGGTTGATGTAGTTGAGCAACCGCTGATAGTGAGTGATGATCAGGAAGCCGCGCTCCGCGTTGCGCATCGAGTTCACGCCTTCGGCCACGATCCGCAGGGCGTCGATGTCGAGTCCGGAGTCAATCTCGTCGAGAATGACGATCTTCGGATCGAGCAGCATCATCTGCAAAATCTCATTGCGCTTCTTCTCCCCGCCGGAGAAGCCCTCGTTCAAGTAGCGGTGTGCGAATTCCGGGTTGATCTCGAGCTGCTTCATCTTGCTCTCCATCTGGCGGATGAACTTGATGAGCGAAATCTCGTTGCCTTCCTCACGGCGAGCGTTGATCGCGCTGCGCAGGAAGTCGGAGTTCGTGACGCCTGTAATTTCACTAGGATATTGCATGGCAAGGAACATACCCGCGCGCGCGCGCTCGTCCACGCCCATCTCTAGCACTTCTTCGCCATCCAACTGCACGCTGCCTTCGGTCACTTCGTATTTGGGATGACCCATCAAAGCGGATGCGAGCGTACTTTTGCCAGTCCCGTTAGGGCCCATGATCGCATGCACTTCTCCGCCGTTTATAGTCAAATTGATGCCTTTCAAAATTTCTTTGTCTTCAATAGAAGCCTTCAGGCCGTCTATTACGAATTGCGGTGCGTTAGCCATTTGTCCAATTCCCTCCGGATACTTAAGAATCATTCTTAAATGATTCTCATTGATTCTCAATAATAAATCCATTATAACCGATTTCGACAGGCAAGAGAAGCCTAACCCCCTGCAGGGGCTCTCCACATGCCTACGACCCGCGCGGCAAGCCGAAACTCACGATTTTACACGCGGCCCAGCGCTTCCTTCACTTCCATGCATCTCCGCTCGAATTCCTCGTCCGACAGTACTGGCTCCGCCTGAACGCCGGCCGGCAATGGCGATTGCAGCTCCAACCACGACTTGCACCCGATATATTCCTCTCGAATGTCGGCTTCGATCGGCTCTACCAGCTTGTACACCCGAAGCAAAATCACATGCAGAGGCTGTGTCTTCTTCCAATGCAGTCTCTCCGATGAGAATTCGTCCGTCCAAATGTGCAGCTCCCGCAGCCGATTCAGCTCCTCTTGGCTGAACACCTCGATATCCTCAACCGCTTCGGCATAGGCGCGGATCGTGACCGACTTGTCTTCCGGCGTCCAGCCGACTAGCGTTCGGTCCAGACGATCCTGGTACTCTTCTTTTAGCAGCCGTTTCTTCTGGTGCTCATAGGTCGGGTAAAAGTAGAATGAGTCCGTCACCAGCTCGAAATGCCGCGTCTCCTCGATAATGCCGCCTTTGCGCATGATCAGGATCTGGCTTCCTTCGAGCAGCGCCTCAACAGCAACCGCCCATTCCTTTAATGCCGCTTTTTGCTCCTCAGCTATTATCGCCATTTTGCACCTCCATCAAACCGATTATAGCGTTCCGAAGGAAAACAATGCAAACGCCGCTCGCGCATAGATCGGTTGGCGAACATGCAACCTAATCATGCGCTTTGTCCTTTACAAAATCGATGGAAATGAGGGGTTTAGCATGAGAGAAGGTCTTCTACCCACGGTTCTGGGAACGGCAGTCACGGCATCGGGCGTCGCATTGAGAGGGAAATTCCCTGCCGTCGGTTGGGGCGTGCTGGGCTTCGGCCTGGCGCATATCGTGCTTGGCGCCATCGATCTGATCGAACATCGCAGGGCTTAGCGTCTTGGTTGACAAAAAACCGTCCAACCCGATCAATTCGGTTGGACGGTTTTTGTCGTTTCCTTATTAGCCCATGCAAGCCTGCAGCATCCACACCTGCTTCTCGAGCGTCGTCTGCAGCCCGGTCAGCAAATCCGCCGTACTGGCGTCGCCTTCCTTATCGGCCGCATCCGCCCCCTTGTCGATCTCCGAGATGATCGTCTGGTAGTCCGCGATGAGCGCCTTCACCATTTGATCGGGCGACTCGTTGCCCTTCGCTTCCTTGACCGACGCCAGCTCCAGCTGCTCCTTCAGCGTAGCAGGCGGTTTGCCCTTGATCGCGAGCACGCGCTCCGCCAGCTCGTCCAGCGTGGCAGCGGCTTGTGTGTACAGCTCCTCGAACTTGGCATGCAAGGTGAAGAACTGCGGGCCTTTGACGAACCAATGGAAGCTGTGAAGCTTCATGTACAATACGCTGAAGTTGGCTACTTGTTTGTTCAATACTTCGACGGCGCTTACGGTTGCAGTTGAGGTTGGCGACATTTGGGATGTTCCTCCTTAAGTTTGTGAATATGATTAGGTTAACGTGAAACCGTTCGGAATATGTGCCCGGTATTTGCACGTTAGCGGATATCGCTTATACTAGGTGAAGAAAATTGTTGGAGGTGCCCTTTTTCATGAGCCAATACCATCCGCTTAACGAACAAGAGGCGATCGAATTCGCCCGCACAATACCGAATTTGTTCCAGCCCGGCGCGGAGCTGGCGAGCCGCGAGATCGGAGACGGCAACTTGAACCTCGTCTTCCATATTCGGGACAAGCATTCCGACGCCAGCGTCATCCTGAAGCAAGCGCTGCCTTATGCGAAAGTAGTCGGCGAATCCTGGCCGCTCACGCTCGACCGTGCTCGCATCGAGAGCGAATTGCTGATGATCCAGCACGAGCTTTGCCCAAGTCTGGTGCCTCAAGTTTACAAATACGTGCCCGAGCTGGCGCTTACGGTGATGGAGGATCTGAGCGATCACGTCATCATGCGCCGCGGATTGATGGAAGGCCACCAGTACCCGCTTTTCGCCGGACACATCGGGGCGTTTTTGGCCCGTACTTTATTTTACACATCCGACCTCGGAATGAATCAGCAGCATAAAAAAATGCGGGTCAAGCAGTTCATCAACCCCGAGCTGTGCAAAATTACCGAAGATTTGATCTTCGACGACCCGTATACCGATTCGCCGAACAACAGCTTCGATGAAGCGATTCGCGATGAGGCAGAGGCGCTCTGGGCGGATACCGCGCTCCAGCTCGAGGTTGCGCGGCTTCGCCACGGCTTCCTGACTCATGCCCAAGCGCTGCTGCACGGCGATCTGCATACCGGCAGCATCTTCATTACGCAGGAATCGACCAAAGTGATCGATCCGGAATTCGGCTATTACGGACCCATGGGCTTCGACATCGGGGCTGTGCTAGCCAACCTGCTGCTGAACTACGCCGGGCAGGAGGGCTTGAGCGAGACGTCGGAGCAGCGGGCCTCCATGAGAAGCTACTTGCTCGCGACGGTGAAGGATGTATGGACCGTGTTCGAGGAGCAATTCCGCGCCTTGTGGGACAAGGACTGCGTCGACCGAATGTCGCGCACGCCGGGCTTCCAGGACGCCTACATCGCCGGGCTGCTGCAGGATTCGATCGGCTATGCCGGCTGCAAAATGATCCGCCGCGTCGTCGGGCTCGCGCATGTAGCCGATATCGACCGCATCTCGGATGCGGCTGCCAAGGAACGTGCTCAGCGCATCGCGCTCTCAATCGGCAAATCGCTGATCAAAGGGCATAGACAAGCAGATTCGATCGAGCAAGTGCTCGAAATCGCGCTGAAGGCTGTACAATAAGGAGGCTTCACACAACATGACGGATCACGTTTCTACTATTATGGGTGCGGGTTCCAACTCCAGCCCTCTGCAATCGGTCCGCTGGGCGGACGAACATCTCGATCTGCTCGATCAGCGGCTGCTGCCGGAGGAGATCGTGTATTTGCAGCTCACGACGGCCGAGGACGTCTGGGAGGCGATCCGCCACCTGAAGGTGCGCGGAGCGCCGGCCATCGGGATTGCGGCCGCGTACGGGGTGTATCTCGGCGTGCGAGGCGTAGCTGAAGGCGAGAACGCCGGCGAGCGGTTCCTGGCGGAGCTTACGCGCCAGGCCGATTATCTCGCGACGTCGCGGCCGACGGCGGTGAACTTGTTCTGGGCGCTCGACCGGATGAAGCGCCGCGGGGTGGAGCTTGTGCGCGAGCAGGGCGAGGCCGGTCTTACGCGGCTGAAGGCCGCGATGCTCGAGGAGGCGCGGCTGATCCAAGCCGAGGACGAGGAGACGAACCGGCTGATCGGCGAGCACGCGCTCGCGCTGTTCGAGGACGGCATGGGCGTCCTCACGCATTGCAACGCCGGGGGCTTGGCCACGGCGAAGTACGGCACGGCGCTGGCGCCGATGTACTTGGCGCAGGAGCGCGGCATCTCGCTGCGCGTGTTCGCCGACGAGACGCGGCCGGTGCTGCAAGGCGCGCGGCTGACGGCGTTCGAGCTGCAGCAAGCCGGCGTCGACGTGACGCTCATCTGCGACAACATGGCCGGCATGGTCATGGCGAAGGGCTGGGTGCAGGCGGTCATCGTAGGGACGGACCGCGTAGCGGCGAACGGCGACGTCGCCAACAAAATCGGCACGTACAGCGTAGCGGTGCTGGCCAAGGCGCATGGCATCCCGTTCTATGTCGCCTGCCCCATGTCTACAATCGATCTGAATACGCCGACCGGCGAGCAAATTCCGATCGAGGAGCGCCACGAGGACGAGATCACCCAAGGCTTCGGCAAACGCACCGCTCCTGTCGGCGTCAAAGTGTTCAATCCGGCCTTCGATATCACGCCGAACGAATATGTGACCGCCATCATCACCGAGAAGGGCGTCGTCCGCGCTCCGTACTCCGACAGCCTGAAGGCGCTGTTCGACAACTAGCACTCTACAGCCAGAGGAGCGTAACGATCCCTTATGAGCACCGAACACAACTATAGTCCGGTCAGCTTCGGCACGTCCCGTCGCCGGCGTCCCCGCTGGGGGACGTTCCTGAAGCAGTTCGCACTAGGACTGCTGGCTTTGATCGTCCTTCTTTATTTGGTCAGCACCGTCATTTACTATTTCTTCACGCCGCAGCCTCCGAATCCGCTGGCTCCGGTCGCGAAGCCGCTTAACATTGCCCATCAAGGCGGCGAGCTGCTGGCGCCGACCGACACGATCGCAGCCTTCGACGTGGCGGATTCCTTGAATGTCGACGTGCTCGAGCTCGACATCCATATGACGAAGGACGGCGAAATCGTCGTCATGCACGATGCGACCGTAGACCGTACGACGGACGGCAAAGGCCGCACGGACTCCTATACATTGGCCGACCTGCAAAAGCTGGACGCCGGTTACACGTTCAAGGATTTGAACGGCCAGACCAGCTACCGCGGCAAAGGCGTGTACATCCCTGCGCTCAAGGAAGTATTCCAGCGTTACGGTACCCATTACCATTACAACATCGAAATCAAAGGCGTCTATCCTTTAATCGAAGAAAAGCTGTTCGCCATGCTGAAGCAATTCGGAGTGGAGAAGCAGACGGTCGTTACTTCCTTCGACGACGAGGCGATCGCCCGGTTCGACCGTGTCACCGGCGGCACGGTGGCGCTAGGCGCCGGACGGTCCGAGGTGACCCGCTTCGTGGTGTTGGCCAAGGCGTTCCTGCCCGGTTTGTTCCGGCCGCAGGCGAGCGTGCTGCAGATTCCGGTCAGCAGCAGCGGCATCAATTTGAAGGACGAGCTGCTGATCAAGGTGGCTCATCGTTTCGGCATACAGGTTCACTATTGGACTATAGACGACTCGGCTACGATGAAGGAACTGCTCGATCTTGGCGCCGACGGCATCATCACGAATCGGCCCGACTTGTTGAAGCAGTTGCTCGACTCCAGAGCGACAGCTGCGAAATAACGGCAGCCAGGAGGAGGAGGAGGAGGAGGAGCCCGTTCCGGTGCTCCCCTCCTGTTTTGTTTTCCCGGACGGCTCCCCCCCACAATTAGGCGTTTTGCTCCGAATTGTTTAGGGATCTTTACATTTCCCACATCAGTCCAAGGAGGAGGAGAGTATTATGATCCGTTGCGGCGAACGAATGGCAGCGCTGCGGGATAAAACCGGGCTCACCCAGGAAGAGCTGTCAGGCAAGCTGGGCATTTCCCGGGCAGCGCTGTCTCACTACGAAACCAATCGGAGAGAACCCGATTATTTGACTTTATGTACGATTGCCGACTATTACCAAGTGTCTCTCGACTATATATTGTGCCGGACGGACGATCCGAGCTTTACCTCGACGCCGGATTCGGCACCGGATCCGATAGATCTTGGTGAATATACGACCGATGGACGTATGGTTGTGCTGGACGGCCTGCCTCTTACCCCCGAAGAGGCGGAACGGCTTGTCTGCACGATTCGGGACGAGCGCGAGAGCCGTTAGCCGCTAACGATAGAGCAGCCAGAAGGAACGAGACCCGGTCTCGTTCCTTCCATTATTTTTTGCCGCCCTTCTACGCCCCTTTCACCGCTTACAGCATGAGTAAAATCGCTTCGCTCCCTTTCATCCCGGGCACGATCCCCATTTCTTCCGCCGTATGGGTGACGGACTCGAGCGGCGCCTCCAGCAAGTCCTCCAGCGTCTTGACTCCGGTAGCCCGCCCGGCAATGATGTTCCGGGATCGAAGTCTCTCGTTCAATAATGCAACATCCAAGGCACCGCACATGATATAGCCTTTATCCGTCGTCACGATGACCAGCGTCGTCTTCGGCAGCTCGACCGTGATGCCCATCACCGTGCGATCGCCGATTTGGATCGGTTTGGCCTGAATCATCCCTCGCACCTCCTCTTCCACGGACCCTCTATTTGCAAGCGAATCCGTATTGCTTTATTATTGTATGCTCTACGGGTTGCTCTCGCGTCCTTCCTGCGGCAGGTCCTTACGAAAAATATACGCCCGAAATTTTTGCATCCCCGGTACTCAACGCGCCTCATTTTATGTATATTTGTATATGAAGTTGTTGGTGAACTTTTGGTAGGATAGGACGTGTGAACGATGGGACAAGAACGTACCCCTTTGGAGAAAAAGCCGCATTTGTTTCAAGTGGAAATCATGCTTGAGCACAGCTCCCACGCGCTCGCCCTGGCTACGCTTATGCAAGTGTTAAACCATGACAAGGTGAAAGATTTTCGAATTACAGGGGGCATTGAGCTTGGCAAACAGATCGAAGCTGCACTAGCTGCTGCAAATGTTGTCGGGGTGCCGCCGCAGACGGTCCATCCGCCTGTCGTTTCCCCCGGATCGACCTCGCCGCTGCCTCCAGCAGTTGCTCCTGCAGCCGCTCCAGCAGTTTCATCAACACCTCGTCCTGCCGCCGCTACGTCACCGAAGGCCAAGATCAGCAAAGAAAAGATCAGCCTCGCGGATTTGGAGGAGTACAAGGACAAGGGCACGCTCATCCGGCTCACCGTCGTGAAGGGCAAGGGAGTCAGGCTCAGCTTGCCTTGCCGGATTTTGAACTTCGATGCGGCTGCCGACAACTTGACGATCTATCATGTGGATGAGAAAAAGGTGTACTCCTTCAAGCTGAATGAAATTGAAGATATGGAAGCCCCGACCTAGCGTCGGGGTTTTCTCTTTTCTAAGCGACGAGGATACATGTCCAATCAATTCAAACTACTTGGAATATCATAGAGTAGCTTCATAGAAGGGAGGGATTTGCATGAAGCGCAGAGTCACTCGTTCGGATGCCCGCAAGCTGTTGGGCAAACGTATAGTCGCTGTGAAGAAGGACGGCGCCGTCGTATCCGGCATCCTTCGCGGCATGCGCGGCAACCAGCTGTTGGTGGAGCTCCCGGGGAAAAATAAAGCCCGGACCAAAGCTTTCTTTCCGCTCGTCTTGTTCGACTTGCTTGCGATCGGAGAAGCCGGAGCGGGATTCGGCGGGTTCGGTCCGTTCGGCGGTTTTGGCGGAGGGTTTGGCGGCGGCTTCGGCGGCCCCG
Organism: Paenibacillus koleovorans NBRC 103111; assembly: GCF_004000845.1. Taxonomy (GTDB): domain Bacteria; phylum Bacillota; class Bacilli; order Paenibacillales; family NBRC-103111; genus Paenibacillus_AA; species Paenibacillus_AA koleovorans. The sequence goes on along the minus strand of NZ_BIMA01000011.1, from coordinate 90,479 downwards.
GATTTTTCTGGTAAGTAGAAAACGGATGCCCCGTGCGGGGGCATCCGTTTTTTTGTGCTTGATTTTGTTTTAGTGCTCTAGGAGGAACGGCGTTGCTTCCAGAAGGCCGACGCCAGGAAGGCCCAGCCTGCCAAAAAGGCGACGCCCCCGAACGGCGTGATGATGCCGAGCGGCTTGATGTCGGTTACGGCCATCACGTACAAGCTTCCCGAAAATAGCACGATACCTGCTGTCAGCAGCCGGCCTGCCCATCTCAGGGATCCTTCCGCTCCGCTCAGCTTGTCCGAGACGATACCTAGAGCGATGAGCCCGAGGGCGTGGAACATGTGGTATTGTACGCCGGTTTTGTAAGCCGCCAGCAGGTCGGCATCGATCTTGTCCTCCAGCCCGTGCGCGCCGAACGCGCCGAGCGCCACTGCCAGCAGAGCCAGCAAGCTGCCGATTGCTCCATAAGTTCGCAGCATGATGCGGTCACCTTCGCTTTCCTTATTCGCCTTACTAGCCAACATCATAGCGAAAGTGAGCCTCTTTTGCCAGCCGCCCGGGACTTCAGAATTTGAGCATTCGGTGAACGATACGATGCTTCCCTTACAGTGTCTTCTGGCCCGGCTTCCAGTTCGCAGGGCACAAGCCTCCGGCTTGGAGAGCCTGGAGCACGCGAAGTGTCTCGTCCACGCTGCGGCCTACGTTCATGTCGGTTACGACCTGGTAGCGCAGAATGCCTTCCGGATCGATGATGAACAAGCCACGGTGGGCTGCGCCGCTTTCCTCGTCGAGCACGCCGTACGCGCGAGACACATCCTTCGTGACGTCGCCGCCCATCGGGTAGCGGATCGGTCCAATTCCGCCGCTGTCGCGGGATGTGTTCGTCCAAGCGCGGTGCGTGTAGACGCTGTCGACGGATGCGCCTACAATTTCGCAGTCCAGGTCGAGGAACTCGTCGTAGCGGTCGCTGAACGCGATAATTTCCGTCGGGCAGACGAACGTGAAATCGAACGGCCAGAAAAACAGCATCAGCCATTTGCCTTTGTAATCGTCCAGGCTCACTTTTTCGCTCAGCGTTTCCGGATTTTTCGTAGACAGCATGGAGAAGCTCGGGGCCGGCTGGCCCATTTTCGGTGCGGCTGAGGGTGCGAGTGCGTTCGTTGTTTGGGTTGTCATAAATATGAAATCCTCCTCTGAGGGAATGGGATAATGATAATGGTGGTTGAGATGGTGATGGCGGCTAAACGGTTGCTATTGCAGCTAACGCTTTTTTGATCCGGGTAGGGTTCAGCCCCAGAATGGTCATGCTGCCTATCACGGTAACGGGGACGGACATCATGCCGAGATCGGACAGCTCTTGGGCGAATTGCTCGCTCTGGTCGATGTTGCGCTCCTCGTAGGGAATCTCTTGTTCGGTCAAATATTGCTTCAGCTGTGCGCAGTAGTGGCAGTTCGTGCTTGAGTACACGATAGCTGGAGTGGATGCTGATATGGACATGGACATGGATGGTGCCTCCTTATTGGATTGGTTATTTGTATTGCGGGATCACTTGAGCCCGTTTGTTCAAAAATTTGTCGACCGCCATCGCGGCGATCGCTCCGTCCGCGGCGGCTACCACCGCCTGCTTCACCGGAGTGCGGCGCACTTCGCCGGCACCGAATACGCCCGGGACCGGCGACTGCATCAGCGAATCGAGCACCATGTAGCCGTCAGCGTCCAGCGGCACCTGGTCCTGCAGGAAGTCCGTGCCCGGCTTGCTCCCCGACAGGAAGACGAAGACGCCGTCGACGGCGATCGTCCCTTCCTCGCCGTTCGGATACTTGACGCGCAATCCCTCCACCCGCTTGTCGCCCAGAATTTCGAGCGGCCGCGTTTTGTAGTGGACGGTCATGTTGGGATGCGACGGCACTTCGGCATCTCCTTGCAGCTCGGAGCGCGGGACGATGAATTCGATCTCCATGCCGAATTTGGCGAGCGACAGCACTTCATCGACGGCTTCCTCCGAGTCGCCTACTACAGCCACCCGTTTGCCGACGAAGAACGCTCCGTCGCAAGTGGCGCAGGTGCTGACTCCTCGGCCGAGCAGCTTCTCTTCCCCGGGCAGCATCCGGTTGCGCCCCTTGGAACCGGTGGCGATGACGATCGCCTTCGACTCGAAGAAGCCGTCCGCCGTGAACACGGCCTTCACGTCCCCCTCAACGTCGACCGCGGTGATCGTCGTCTGGATGTATTCGGCGCCGAACGATTGCGCCTGTCGGCGGAACCGGTCGAGCAGCTCTTTGCCCGTGCACTCCTCCTCTACGCCGGGATAGTTGGCGATTTTATGTGTGAGGGCAAGCGCTCCTGCGTTCGGGGCTTTATCGATGACGAGCGTCCGGAACCCGGCCCGCGAAGTATAGACGGCAGCCGACGAACCCGCCGGCCCTCCGCCGATTATGATGACATCGTACATGCGGCAACACTCCTTCTAAATGGTTTGTTAGTCGGTTGGCTTGGTGTTGAGAATTCTTATTTAGAATTATTATAATCTAAAATTAATTATATTCAATATTTAATTATAATTATTCCAATTAAGATGATAACAGCACTCGGCTACCTTGCCATTCTGTGCCTGACACACCTCGTCCCGACGCAGCCCGACTTATTCGGACTGCGTGGCTTCTGCGAGCCAGGAAGTCACAGGAAGTCCGCTGCAGTCCGATTCTGCCCACTTAGAGCGCCGTTTTCGCACACCCCCTTCGGATATCGCCTCTCCAATTCGGCTAATTCGGACTACGTGGCATATCCGGAAGACGACCGCCTCTCCAGTCCGATTTTTTCGGACTGCGTAACCGAGCAAGGTTACTTGGAGGTCGGCCGTTTGGGTTGCATCTATAGTTACACTCAGCTCTAACCCACACTTTCCAGCACGACACGCTCGGATTCAGCCAGTAACCAGGAGGTCTACCGGTGGGGCCGCATCTAAGGTCGCACTCAGCTCTAACCCCTACTTTCCAGCACGACACTCTCTGATCCAGCCAGTAACCAGGCTTTTAAGCCATATCTCCTCACTCCTTCGCGGACGCAGCCCTATTTATTCGGACTGCGTGGCTTCTGCGAGCTAGGAAGTCCGCTGCAGTCCGATTTTGCCCACTTAGAGCGCCGTTTTCGCACACCCCCTTCGGATGTCGCCTCTCCAATTCGGCTAATTCGGACTACACGGCATGCCCGGAAGACGACCGCCTCTCCAGTCCGATTTTTTCGGACTGCGTAACCGAGCAAGTTACTTTGGAGGTCGGCCGTTTGGGTTGCATCTAAAGTTACTCTCAGCTCTAACCCCTACTTTCCAGCACGACACGCTCGGATTCAGCCAGTAACCAGGAGGTCTATCGGCGGGGCAGCATCTAAGGACACACTCAGCTCTACTCCCTATTTTCCAGCACGACACTTTCACTCCCAGCCAGTAACCTGGGGGTCTACCGGCTGGATCGCATCTAAGGTCACACTCAGCTCTACTCCCTACTTTCCAGCATGACACTTTCACTCCGGCCAGTAACCAGGCTTTTAAGCCATATCTCTTCACTCCTCCGCGGATGCAGTCCGACTTATTCGGACTGCGTAGCTTCTGCGAGCCAGGAAGTCCGCTGCAGTCCGATTTTGCCCACTTAAAGCGCCGTTTTCGCACACCCCCTTCGGATATCGACTCTCCAATTCGGCTAATTCGGACTACGTGGCATATCCGGAAGACGACCGCCTCTCCAGTCCGATTTTTTCGGACTGCGCCGATAGCAGGGTTGCTTCCCAGCCAACAATCCTGCTACAATTAGCTCAGCATCAACAAATAAACGGACGCAAAGCATGCGCCGCCTTCACAGTCATTGTGGAGCGGCGCTTTTTGTTTTGCGGGAAAAAGGGAGAACTTCATTTTGACCACTGGATCGTTTGAGCATGCTCACAAGGAATGGATGGACTTGCATCTGAAGCAGCGGAAAGGGGAAGCGAAACGCAAACTAAAGAGTGGACATGGCTATGCGGAGCAGGAGTTTCTGAAGCGAGTGTGGTGGCCGGCATTCGGGACGCTGAATTTTTTGCACCCGGAGTATGAGGTGATCGATTACTTCGACGGTAAGCGATATATCGACTTCACTTATATCCGTTCCGGTGTCAAAATTTCCATTGAGGTCGATCCGTTCGGCAAGCATTACGACAAGATGGACCGGCGCCAATATTCGAATCAATGGGTGCGTCACATGCATTTAGTGAACGATCGCTGGACCATCATTCGGATCAGTCTGGACGATGTGAAGGAACGCCCCCGTCTGTGGCAACAGTTGTTTCAACAGCTAATGGGGCTGCTATTCGGGGAAGGGGATCTGCTGACAGCTACAACCGAGCTGACGGCGTTGGAACGAGACATCATCCGGCTGGCGATGCGTATCGAGCGACCGATCAAGCTGGCCGATGTCCAACTTACCATTCAACGCGGCTACGATATGGCGAGGAAGTATTTGAGACAGCTGGAGGAAAAGGAATGGCTGCTCCCGCAAGGCAGGGGCAAGCAACGAACGCACTTCTGGCGGTTGAATCCGGCACGGAGACAACTGCTGCTGTAGTCCGACTGCTTGGAGCTGAATCACCATCGAGCAGGAGCAGAGCCGTACTAGCACTGTGCAGCACCATACCAGCACCGTACCAGCACCGTACCTGCCGCGCCAGACTCATACAGAGTCCAGCCTCGTCCTCCTACAAAGGCTCCACCTCCAGCTGCCGATATTGCTGCGGCGAGACGCCGGCGTAGCCCTTGAACAGCCGCGTGAAGTTCGTCAGCTCCGGATAGCCCATCGCCAATGCAATTTCGCCGATGCTCATGTCGGTTTGCCGGAGCAGCGATTTGGCGCGTTCGACGACGATTTTGCGCTGCAAGACGACCGGCGACTCGCCGAACAGCTCCTTGAACCGGTTGCTGAGATACGTCGCATTCAGGTGGAGCCGACTGGCGAGCTGGCGCAGCGGCACCGGCTTGCCCGGCTGCTGGACGAGCTCCAGCAGCAAGCCGAGCAGCCCGGACGAGCCGGTGCGCGGCTCCATCCGGCCATGCTGCCGCAAGCCGCCGTCGAGCAGTAAGTACAGTAGCTCCAGCGCCTTCGCCTTTTGCAGGATCGGTCCCAACAGCCCGCCCGCTTCCTCCGTCCCGGCCATCAGCTCCGCAAATACGGTCTCGAACTTGGTCGTATCCTCTAGCGGGTACAGATAAGGCAACTGCAAAAATTTCATCACATCCACCACATTTTCCAGCTTGTAAGTGAAATGCCACCATAGAAATTCCGTTTCCTCCGGCGAGTCTTTGTACTGGTCGTGCTCTACACCGGGCGGGATGAGAATGACCGAACCAGGCGGAATGACGCGCACTTCGTCGCCGACGCGCAGCTTGGCCGTGCCTGACTTCACGTATGTCATCATATAAAAACCCGTCAATGTCCGATTCCGAATATTGATCGCCGTCAGCCGATGAATGTCGAAGATGTACAGCTTCAGCTCCGCCTTGGCGAACAGCTCGCGCGCCTGCTCGTACACGATACACAACCCCCCACCCAGACTACCAAAACAAAAGAAGAGCACGCCCCTTTTCCAGAGGCGATGCTCCTTCCAAGTTCACATGCTCTTAGTATACACCGGCACGCTCTCAGCCCAGCAAGTCCCAGTCAAAAATAACACCGAGCGCCGAAGAACGATCCCGCAGCAACCCTTCATACACTTGCACTGCGTTAGCCGGCGAATGGCGATGCGTGATCAAGCTTTTTACATCCATGCGGCCGCTCTGCAAGAAGTCAAAAAACAGCGACGTCATCCGCGTGCCGTCCCAGCCCTGGAACCCCCGCGCCAGTCCCGCGTGCGTACCAAGCACGCTGATCGAGTCGGCGACGACGCGCGGCCCGAGCACCTGCTGCGACGGCACCGTCGAATCGCCGAGCAGCACGACACGGCCCAGTTGGCCGGCCAGTCGGGTCGCCGGCGCCAGTACGGCGGGATGCCCGGTGATGTCGAAGACGACGTCGAGCATCTTGCCCTCCGTGATGCGCCGCACTTCTTCCCGTGCCGCCGTCGCGTCCATCGCCAGCCCATGGGTAGCGCCGAACTGCTCCGCCGTCTTCAGGCGGGCTTCCGCCGGATCGATCGCGACGACATACCGGCAGCCCGACAAGCGCAAATATTGCACGACGAGCTGGCCCAGCAAGCCCATACCGATTACGCCGACCGTCTCCCCGAGCTTCAGCTCCGCACGTCGAACACCCAGCTGAGTGGTGTTGATAAGCGAAGACCACGCCGCTTCCTCGTCGGCAATATGTTCCGGAATCGGGGTCACATGAGCAGCTTTGATAACATGATACTGCTGATGGCTGGCATGCGAGTACACCCGATCGCCCGGCTTCAAGCCTTGCACCTCCGAGCCGACCTCCAACACCTCCGCCGCCATCCCATAGCCCGGATAAAACGGATACTGAACCCAGTCCGCCCAAACCGTCCCCGGATCGAACACCCCTCGCAAGCACAGCGTCTCCGTGCCCGTACTGATCAAAGATTTCCGCGCGCGGCACAGCACCTCATCCGGCCCGACCGGTCCCACATGCTCCTCGACTACCGCTACCCGTTCTTTGTCCGTGAACACAACCGTCAAAGCTTTCATCCCACTCGCGCCTCCCGTTTACTAGAAATACTTGCTGCCTCAGCTCTAGTGTAACGAAAGGGAGATCGCAACCGAAGAACGGAAACACAGTCAAATTGATCACTTTTACAGGAATTCAGCATCGCATCACGCTAGACATCCCTCGTCTTGGCAAAAGCCGCCGCCTGCCCGTACGGAGCCCCATCCTCATCCAACAAATTCCACACCAGAGCATCTACAATATAAAAGCGGCGCCCGGTCGCGGAAACTCGAATCCCCGTATACTCCGCCACATAACCGTCCCGCCTTACCTGCTGCATAAAACGCTCCCTGGCCTCCCGCCCTAACGGCTCCGCCGTCAACCGAGAAGGGGTCTGCGTAAACGTGGCCCAATCCATCTCCCAGAGTTCGAGCGCCGCCGCATTGCCATAATTCAAAATCGGATCCGGCTCCAACCCGTGCGACAGCACAACGATTGAAGAATGAAACAGCTTGTCAGCGAGCGAGTCCGATGTCTCCGGAACGGACACGGGCCCCAACATCGCCCCCGAAACCTCACCCGCTGCCTTTTCCGCTTTCACTCCCGTCTCCACCTGCACTCCTGCCCATTCCCCTGCCAGCAAATCTTTTCCCGTCCAATGCTCGTAGCTGCGGCATATGCGTTCCGCGTGTCTCTCCGTTGCGCCGATTCCAGGTAATCCGAGTGCCATTCCCGCCATCCCCTCCTGCTAGTGTACCGACACGACAGCTTCGATACCGCCGATTGCCCTCTCTATTTTCCTTTTCGCCAAAAGAGTGAACATTCCTTTCCGAAATATGGCTTCCCTCGTCAATCCCCACACACCGTGCCCATCCTCCAACGGAGTTTTGTTTCAATCACATATCGAGCCCGATTCTGAATATATTGATTACAAGCCATTTTCAGGAGGTGCCTGCATGACAGACCCGCTGTTTATCGTCTCTCGGGAGGACTGGTCGCTGCACCGCAAAGGATACCAGGATCAAACCCGACATCAGCAAAAGGTCCGAGAAGCGATCAAACAAAACCTCCCTGATCTCGTGACCGAGGAAAATATCATCACCCAGCACAACCGCCAAATTATCAAAGTACCGATCCGCAGTCTCGACGAATACCGGTTCCGCTACAACCACAACAAAAGCAAACATGTCGGTCAAGGCGACGGCGATTCACAGGTGGGCGATGTGTTAGGCGTAGATCCTTCTTCCCAGCAAGGTCCGGGCAAAGGCGAAGGGGCTGGCGATCAGCCGGGCGAAGATTACTACGAAGCCGAGATTAGTATGGAAGAGCTGCAGGCGATGCTGTTCGAGGATCTCGAGCTGCCCCACCTGCAGGAGAAGCAGAAGGAGAATATCCAGGACGAAGAGATCCGGTTCAACGATATTCGCAAAAAGGGGATCATGTCCAACATCGACAAGAAGCGGACGATCCTGGAGAACTTGCGGCGCAATGCGAACAACGGTAATCCCGGCATCCATCATATTTCCCCGGACGATCTCCGCTTCAAAACATGGGAGGAAATCGTCGTGCCCCGGTCGAACGCTTTGATTATCGCCATGATGGACACATCCGGCTCGATGGGCAGCTTCGAGAAATATATCGCCCGCAGCTTCTTCTTCTGGATGACCCGCTTCCTGCGGACGAAGTACGAGAAAGTGGAAATCGTCTTCATCGCGCACCATACGGAAGCCAAGGAAGTGACAGAGGAGGAGTTTTTCACCAAAGGGGAAAGCGGGGGCACGATCTGCTCCTCCGCCTACCAAAAAGCGCTGGAAATTATCGACCGCCGCTACCCGCCTGCAAACTTCAATATCTACCCGTTCCACTTCTCCGACGGCGACAATCTCACGTCCGACAACGAGCGGTGCGTGAAGCTGATCGGCGAGTTGCTGGCGCGGAGCAACATGTTCGGCTACGGCGAGGTCAATCAGTACAATCGCAGCAGCACTTTGATGTCGGCTTACCGCCACATCCAGCTGCCCCGATTCCAGCACTGTATCATTCGCGAGAAAGGCGAAGTGTACAAGGCGCTGCGCACCTTTTTCACGAAGCCGAAGGAAGCTTGAGCAGCCTATTAATCAAGAAAAGCAACCTCCCGAAGCCCTATAGCTGGAGAGGTTGCTTTTTTACGGAATGGGGCGTATCAGCGCGCCATCATCATTTCCAGCATGCCGTCCACCGCCTCTTCCCAAGCCGGCGTTCGTTCGACAACGGCGCAGCGCAGCTTCAGCTCGGCAACAAGCGGAGCCAAAAAACCGAAGGCATCCTGTCTCAAGGATACCAGCTCGGACGGCACTCCCTTGAGCTGCTCCAGCATCTGAATCAATTGACTGATAGCCTTGGCGGCCATCTCTTCCTGGCGCGCCACAATGGCCGTGAGAATCTGCCCGCTGCCGCCGTCGACAGCAAGCAGAACCATCGGATAATAGGGGCGGTCGCCTTCCATGACGGGACTTGGCAGATAGAAGCAGCCGATCTCCCAGACTCCGTATTGTTTCTGCTTCACCGTTTTCTTCAATTGAGCCATTTGGAACGCATTCAGCTCCGGGTATTCGATTGAGGGCTGCTCGATGTCGGCGGGCTTCAACTTCTCAGTGCTCCAGCTCCGTTCATCAGCCTCATTAGTAGAAGACACTCGGGTAACGATGAATCCCTCTTCCACGTCGAGCAGTTGGTCCGGATTGTCTCGAACCAGCCTCGACACTTCCATCGCCTGCTCGATCGCTACGGTCAAGAAATTCACATCGTTTGTCGTCATCAACGGCCACGGATAATAGCCCGGCTCATTCAGCCGAAAAGTCGGCCAAGCCTGCCTGCCTCTGAATTTCAACCCAAGCTCCTTGATCTGCGCGCGTTCCTGCGTCATCAGGTCCTCCCGATCCTCGAAAGCGAGCATCAGGCAATGCTGCGAGAACATCGAATCGGTCTCACTGCGGCCCAAAAGCATGTCGCTGACCACCTTCAACCCGGCCGTCCCGATATACACCGCCAATCCGTATAATTCTCCACCATTTCCCATGATGCAGCAGTAACCAACCCGATCCGAATCGGGATCCTGTACGCCGAACAGGTGAATGTTCTCCATCCAATCCCAGCAGCCCGCTTGTTTAAAGGTCGCCGCTGTCACGTATAGCTTGCTCCATTGCTCCGTAGTAGGTTTCACTGGTTCCTTCTTCCTCCTCCACATTCACAACCATACACCTATTGTATAATGTACAGGTACAGAAGCCAACTTGCGGCACCTCCGGAAAAAATAGCGTACGGGTCACCTTATTCTGCCGTGCGGGACGTATTCGGGCGAAATAGAGTACAAGACAGCCATTCGTCTCAGCGGCTGACAGGCCCTCGCCCAACCGTTCTATTACCGCACGGCGAGCAGCTCCTTCAGAAACTTGCCCGTATGCGACGCCGCCACCGCCGCCACTTGCTCCGGCGTGCCTGTCGCCACCACCTGGCCGCCGTCCTCGCCGCCCTCCGGACCGATGTCGATGACCCAGTCGCAGTCTCGCACGAGCTCCATGTTGTGCTCCACGGCGATGACCGTGTTGCCTGCATCGACCAGCTTGTTCAGCAGCAGCGACAGCTGCTTGACGTCGCCCAAATGCAGCCCCGTCGTCGGCTCGTCGAGCAAATACAGCGTATGCTTCTTCGACCGCTTGCTGAGCTCCTTCGCCAGACGAATGCGCTGCCCTTCGCCGCCGGACAAAGTCGTCACCGACTGTCCCCAATGCAAGTAGCCGAGCCCGACTTCGCACAGCAGCTGGATCGTCTCCACCATTTTGCCTTGGTCCCCCAGCAACTCCAGGCTCTCCTGCACCGTCATATCCAGCAAATCCGAGATCGTATAGCCTTTGTACATAATGCGCAAAATTTCTTCTTTGAAACGGCGTCCTTTGCAGACCGGGCAGCGTACCTCGAGATTTTCCATGAAATGCATGTCGAGAGTCACCGTCCCGAGACCTTGGCAATGCTCGCAGCGGCCGCCCGGGGTGTTGAAGGAGAAATGCTTCGACGTCAGCTTCTCCCGTTTCGCCTCCGGCAGTCCCGCGAACAAGTTACGGATGCCTGTGAACACATCGGTGTATGTGGCTACGTTGGAGCGCGACATCCGTCCGATCGGCGATTGATCGACCGTAATCCAATGCCCGACATGCTCGAGCCCGGTAATCTTCCCGCAATCGTCCGGCTGAAAGCCCTCTTGGCTGCAAGGCGCGAGCAAGTCGAATAGCAGCGTCGATTTTCCCGATCCGGAGACACCGGTCACCGTAATGAAACAGCCTAATGGAAAATCGACCGTGACATGCTTCAAGTTGCGAGCGTGAGCATCGAGGATTGTGATCGACTGCCCGTTTCCTCGGCGCCGCCGGAACGTCTGCCCCGCCTTCAGGCTCTCTTCCCGCATGCAAGCCCCCGTCACCGACGTCCCGCTCTGCATAAGCTGCTCCAGCGTGCCGGTCCCGACGACATAGCCGCCCAGCTTGCCCGCGCTTGGCCCGATGTCGATAATATGGTCGGCGGCCCGCATCACTTCCGTATCGTGCTCGATCACAAGCACGGTGTTCTCTAGATCCCTCAGTTGCTGCAGTACGCGAATCAGCCCGACCGTATCGCGAGGATGCAACCCGGCCGTAGGCTCATCCAATATATACAACACGCCGGTCAACCCCGAGCCAAGAATGGAGGCCAGCCGCAGACGCTGCGCTTCCCCGCCGGACAATGTTACCGACTGTCGATTAAGCGACAAGTAGCCGAGCCCGACGTCGAGGATGCGTTTCACCCTGGTCGGCAAATCGTTCAGGATCGGCTCCAGCAGCGTCTGGCCGTCCGGCGGCAGCTCTCCCTTGAGCCCGATCACCCAATCCATCACTTGCCCGAGCGGCCATTCCGCCACTTCTGCGATCGAAGCACCTCCTACATACACATCGCGGCTTTGCTTTTTCAGCTTCGCGCCATTGCAAGCCGTGCACTTCGCCTGCCTGAAATACTCGGCCCCCGATCCATTCTCCCTAAACCGTCGCCACAGCCCCGTCAGGATGCCTTCGTATTTTCCGCTGGATACAGTCTTGGGCGGCTTGGCATCCGGGTAGAACCGTATAAATTCTTCGCTCTCGACCCCGTAGTACAGCAGTGCGAGTTGAGCGGGCTCATATTGATGGAGCGGCAGCTCAGGATTGAACTTGAAGCCGTAATGTTTGCCCGCCGCCGCCATGATGCTCACGATATAATCGAGCCAAGCGTCGAACAGCACCTTGACGCCTCCGCCCTTCAAGCTGAGCTCCTCGTCGAACACCATGCCCGTATTCACACTGGACACATGTCCCAAACCGTCGCACCCTTCGCAAGCCCCTTCCTGCGTGTTGAAGGAGAAATACGAATGGGTCATAACCGGCAGCGTCGTCCGGCACTGGGGACACGGCATACCGGGATGCTCGAACGAGTCGTCGGTCAAGTCTTGCTCCATGAACAAATCGAGCGGCGGCGTCACCGTCGTGCCGCAATGCGGACAAGCCCTTTGCCCGAGCCGGGCGTACAGAACCCGCAAGTACGTATAAATGTCGGTCACCGTACCAACCGTCGATCTCGGATTGCGGTTCGTCACATGCTGGCCGATGCTGATCGCCGGCGACAAGCCGGTGATGGCATCGACCTTCGGCTTTTGCAGCGAATCCGTCACCATGCCCATCGATTCCATGAACTGCCGCTGGCACTCGCGCTGTAGCGTGTCCATCGCCAGCGTCGATTTTCCCGACCCGGACGGTCCCGTGATGACGACGAGCTTGTGCTTCGGAATGGACAACGTAACGTTTTTCAAATTGTTCTCTCTTGCGCCTTGAATGACAATCGCTGAACTCACTAGCATTCCTCCTGCAATCGGGGATTGGATTTCGTTTTTCAACCTTATTGTACAACATGCATGCAAATGCTAAAGTTATAGAAATCTAAAGCTTGCAAACCAACACATCTATTTAATATAACCTTGTCATGGTGCTTAAAACTTTTTCACGAAGTGGGAGGCCGCAGAATATCCATGAAAGCCAGACCGATCGACATTGCGCGAAAATTGCATATCAGCACAAGCACGCTCCGCCACTATGAGGCTTGGGGGCTCGTCCCTCCGATCGAACGGGCGGCGAACGGCTACCGCATCTACACCGAGGAGCATATCGCGTACTTTGAAAGCATCCGGGCGATGTACCCGGCGTTCGGCATGGATGTCGTGCGTCAAGCGATGCACAGTCTGATGCGAGGCGATGCCGATGCCGCTTTGTGGGCGGTGAACGAGGCGCAGGCGAAGCTCCGCCAGGACAAAGTGATGGCGGACAAAACGATCCAGCTGCTGGAGTCGAGCGTGCTGGACCATGTCGAAGAGACCGGCGGCACCGGCAAATGGATGTCAATCGGGGAAGTCGCCGCCGAGACGAACATCCCGGGCTCCGCCATCCGCCACTGGGAGAAGGAAGGGCTGATCGCGCCTGGCCGCGATCCGGACAACGGCTATCGCCGCTTCAACCGCGCCCATTTGCGCCAGCTTCTACTCATCCGCACCCTTCGCACCGCCGTCTATTCGCTCGAAGTGATCAAGCAGGTGCTGGAGGAAATCGAACGGCAGGATGTGGAGCACGCCCGCCAGACGGTACGCGATACGCTCCAGTATTTGAACAAGCTGAACCAGGCGCAATGCCGGGGCATTCACTATTTGTACAAGCAGTGCGGGGTGTTGAGGCTGTTGGATTGATTCGAAAAACAAAAGATCCCCTCCATCCGGAAGGGACTGCCCATCTAGCCGATACTCTCGGCCTTCAGCCTAATGGCTTCGTACAATGCTTTCCACTCCTCGGACATTTCCTCAAAGTGCGCAGATTCTTGAAGAAGCTCCGCCCCCGCCTCAGATGTCCTCTTTTCGGGATGCGCTTCCTCGTTCTCCCCCCGAGCAGATTCAGGCTGCCGGGAGTTTCCATTTTGCGAACGCTCCATTTGTCTCGCCCCCTTATTCATCGATCCAGCTTCTTCGCAAGGCGAACAACTCACGCAGCTCCTGCGTGGATAGCTCGGTAATCCAGCTTTCGCCGCCGCCGGCGATTTGACGGGTCAGCGCCAGCTTTTTCTCCATCAGCTCGTCGATTCGCTCCTCAAGCGTACCTAGAGCAATCATCTTATACACTTGTACGTCTCTTGATTGTCCGATTCGGAACGCACGGTCCGTAGCCTGATTTTCCACAGCCGGATTCCACCATCGATCGTAATGGAATATATGGTTCGCCGCGGTCAAGTTCAGCCCGCTGCCTCCCGCCTTGAGCGAGAGAACGAAAGCGCCGCCCGGCCCCGGGGAAGAGCTATTCTGGAAGTTGTCCACCATTCGGTCGCGCTGCCGCTTCGGTACGCCTCCGTGGAGAAAGGGTACGCGCTCCCCAAGCTGACGTTCCAAAACATCTTGGAGTATCTCGCCCATGGTGGTGTATTGGGTGAAAATCAGGCACCGCTCTCCCTCATCCCGAACCGCTTGCACCAGCTCCAACAACCGGGTCAGCTTGCCCGAACGATCCGGATCGACAGTCTGCATCCGTTGCTCTCGATCCTGCGCCAGGAGAGCCGGATGGTTGCAGATCTGCTTCAGCCTCGTAAGCGCGGCCAGGACCAGCCCTCTGCGCTCCATCCCTTCGGCCGCCTCCATGCGTTGGAAGAAGCTCTGGAGGTAAGACTCATACAAGCTGCTCTGCTCGGCGGTCAAGCTCACATAAGTCTTCGATTCATACTTCTCCGGCAGCTCGAGCTGAATGACCGGATCTTTCTTGATCCTCCGCAGCATAAACGGACGCACCAACCGCTGCAGCCTCCCCGTGAGCGACGAATCTGCCAATCGCTCGATCGGACCCGCCAGCGTACGCCTGAAGTGGGACAGGCTGCCCAAGTAGCCCGGATTCAAAACCTCATAAAGCGACCAGAGCTCCGCCAGCCGGTTCTCGATCGGCGTCCCGGTGAGCGCGACCCGGTGCTTCGCTTGAAGCTCCCGTACCGCTGCCGCCTGCTTCGTGAACGTGTTCTTGATGTTCTGGGCTTCATCCAAACATAGAGACGACCACACTGGAGAGCCAAGCTCCTCGGAATCGTAATGGACGGTCATATAGGACGTTAGGACGACGTCGGCCGCTCCGACTTCTGCCTGGAACACCTCGCCTTTCGCTCGTTTTGATCCGTAGTGGACATATACCTGCAGACTGGGGGCGAAGCGCATCAGCTCCTTCTCCCAGTTGCCAAGCACTGAGGTAGGGCAGACGAGAAGCGATGGACCCGCTTCCGGCTCCAGCCTCTTCAGCTCCAGCAAGTAGCTGATCCACTGGACAGTTTTCCCCAGTCCCATATCGTCCGCGAGACATGCGCCAAGACCGAACCGGCGCAAATGCAGCAGCCATGACAAACCCGCCTGCTGATAAGGCCGCAATGTCCCGTTAAAGTCAACGGGCGTTGGGAAAGGCGCCATCCGGGACGGAGTATGCAGCTCCTCCATCAGTCGTTCCAGTTGCTCGTTCAGCTCAACCTCCATGCGAATGCGAATGTGCTCGGACGCAGCTCCGGCATCCTCTGCCGGTTCCTGCCGCTCTGGATCAGGTGCGCCGACCACAAGTTCCTCGCCGCCTGTCAGATGCAGCTCGAGCACTTCGCGGAACGTCATCCCGCTCAGACTGGCTCTCCGGCTCAGCAGCAGCTTCAAATGCTCGATCAAACGCGGATCAAGCGCAATCCACTTTCCGTTGCGGCGTACGAACCGCTGATTCTCATCGACCAGTTGGCGGAATTCCTCCTCACTCAACTCCACATCTCCAAGCGATAGGCGCCAATCGAACTCCAGCAGCTTGTCCATCGTGAACATTGCCGTTCCGGCAGTCGTGCCGAGGCTCCTGAGTTTGGCCCGCAGCTTCGGCTTGATAGAAGGGGCCGGCTCCCACCAAGCGGGCAACAGGACGGTCATTCCCGCTTCGGCCAGCTCCACGCTGATCTGCACGAGGAACTCCCATGCTTGAGCATCCGAAAGCAAAGCCGGTTCCCCGTTCTGAAGAAGACCCGGGGCAACAGCGTCCGCTCGCCGCAAGAGCCTCGAGATGCGGACGACCGCTTCCTCCTGCCATGCTTCAGGCAGTCCCGCATCGCCATCCGCCGCACCGGGCGTGTAAGGAATGACTGTCCGTTCATCGCGCTTGTCCAACAATACAACACGAAGCACCCAGAGCGGCTTGGCCGAATCCGAGTCAACCTCAGGCTCCAGCAGCTGAAGCGACGCCCGGAAAGGACAATCGTCTCTCTTCCATCCGATTGTGCCCAGCCATTCCTCTTCGTCTTCGAGCAGCGAACCTTCCGTCTTGACCGTCAGCTGAGGCTGCCGCTCGACCAATTGTTCGTAGGCCGCCTGAATTTGCGGCTCTCGCTGCAGAAAATCGTCCATAATCGCTTGAAACCACCTGAAAATCGCTTGAGGATTTGACGTTTCTGCCAGCCGTCTTGCCCGATCGGGCGGCAGCGCCAGCCTCCAGGCGATTCTGCCGGAGTCGACCCCCGACTCGAGCGCAGACTCCCGAGCAGGCCGATACCAGCCCTTCTTCAGCGCCTCCAGCAGGATCGGGGCGGCGATCAAACAATCCTTCCATACGGGATCGCCGTTCACTTCCACATGCAGCAAGTGGCCCGGTCGTATAAAATAAGATAAGGCAAGCTCCGGGTCAAGAAGGAGACCCTTAACGCGATTGCGCTCCTCCACAGACACGGTCAGTCCATAAAAAGAAGCGGCATGTTTCCCGAACAGATACGTAATCAGACTAGCGGGCGCGATGTATTCACGAGCCGAAATCCGACTGAGCAGCCACAATCGTCCGTCTTCGAGCCAATGCGCATCCACCGGAATACGTTCCAACGCAATCACTTCGACACCCCCGCTTCCCGCAGCATGTCATGAAAGGTTCGCAGCCGCGAATATTTGTCTTCCAGCAAGCGGAGATATTGTTCCCATCGGGAACGGAGCGACTGCCGGATATAGATCCGTTTTATACGGAGGAGCAAACCAATCGCCTCCGAATAGGCGGTACGATTTTTTCGCTGGAGATATGTCTCAACGCCGCGATGATACCAGGGCAACACGCCGTCCGGCTTTTCCTTCTCGATCCGCTGCAAGACGGAATCAAAATAGTCCCAAGACGGGTCCTGACCCTCCGCCATCTGCAAGTCGCAATAAGCTTCAAATTGTAAAGAATCCAACAAGTATTGCTCATATAACGGCTTGCTATCGGGAAGAAGGCGTTCCACGGCTTGCAAGAACATTCGATCATCGCCGCAGTCCAGAGCAAACCGCGCCGTCAGCTCCAGCAATCTATCGCAGTTCCCCTCCGGCCAGGCCTCCGGATAGGCATAATGCACATACAATCGCTGCAGCCAAAACTCCGCTCTTGCCCACAGCCGATATTCCAAAAACAACTCGAGGACAGGCAGCCATTCGTCCGGCTCATTTCGTCCAGGTATAGCCGTCCATCGTTTCCAGGCTTGCTCGTCTCGGCCCTCCCCCAGATCTAGAGCTATCTCACATTTTACAATTCTAACCAGAAAGGACTGATCCACACTTTGAGTATGGCGGCGAAGTTGATCCAGTTCTCTCCTCTCCTGCATCAGCCAGGCGAAGCGGCTCGATAGACCTAGCCACACCCGGCCATAAACCATCTCCCAATTCACCTCATAGTTATTCCCCGATAGAGCACCGTCGCGTATCCAGGCGAGGGCATACTTCGCATGCGCAGGCGTCCGATCTATCCACTCGGCGAATAAAGAGGCCTGAATCATCACTCCTTCCATCCAGCTCTCGATAGCAGGATGAATGAAGCCGACGGGCTCTCTGCCGCGAAGCAGCGATTGCCTTACTCGCTCCTCGAGACCTCGGAGGATATAGAGCATGGAGAACCAGTGGAGCATCGCCTTATGTTCGGAGCTCCAGTCGCCGCTCAACGACTCGGTTGACTTTTGCACCCGCCATATCCATTCATGTGCCGGTGCCGCCAGCATGACGGGCGCGGCTTGCTCGAGCCATGCGTGCCAGCTCTCCGGCGAATCATCGGGCTTCGGTCCGTTTGGCCATTTTGTCCGTTCCGCAGCTCTCGGGACATTCGGAACACGCGAAGCCGATGTCGGAGACGAAGATGCGGGAGTGTGCTTCGGCACTTGCGACTGATTGAGCTGGTTGAGCTGCTGCAGCCCGCTGTGGGCCCGGTTCTCCACCTTTTTCTGCTTCTTATCGAGCACGCGAAGCTTGTCATTATGATGATCCACCGCCGCGGCTACGAACCTTTCCGGTCTTTCGCCGTGCGCATGCAAATATTGAAGAAAAACAGCCGCGATATGCTTGCAGTACTCCATGGACCCGCATTGACAATGGCTGATGGTCATGAAATGTTTGTGCAGCACTACAGCATGCTCGGCATCCGTGTCCGACACCGTGGCGGCTATTTCCTCCCCGCTGCTGTTCATACCGTCAACCGTTCGCTTCCGGAACAGCTCGAACCCTTCTTCCAGATCGGCCAGCTTCATTTGCTCCAGCAATTCTTCCCGCAGATAGGCAATCACTTCGAACTCCCTATTCATCCTAACAACACTCCATCCGAATATCGGTTCCGTAGACCTACTTTTTTCATAAGTATATCATTTTTTACGTCTATCATAGACCAGCCTCGATTGTCGACACGATGGATTTGAGGTAAACTGGATAATGACAATTGTACATGGAAATGTCATTGCCGAGGAGGTTTGTACATGGATGACCTGAAGGTCAAACTAAGCAAAGAGGGTCGAATCTTAATTCCCTTGGAAATTCGCAAAGCGCTTCAGCTGCATGAGGGGGATGAGTTGATTTTACGGCTGGAGGACGGTGAGTTGAAGCTGCTCACCGAGAAGATGCTATTTTAACCGGACTTATGCGGCCCGTCACTCGTAATCATGGTCTGTCGCTCGGAGACCGGGCTTGTCTGGCGCTTGCGGAAAAGCTGTCGCTGCCGGTCCTGACCGCCGACTCCGCTTGGGTGGGCATACAACTTTCCGTACCTGTGCAACTCATTCGCTAACCATTTTTGTCCTGCCTCTCCCTCTCTCTGCGCAGCTTACCTCCCCTCATCAAAACGCCTAACGCGGAATATAGTGAAGGTAGACGACTATACTGCGATAGAGGCGGGTGTCCCCATGACGAATGACGAAATCAGAGAGCTAGAGCGGTCCATCGACGAAATTACGGAAATCGCCAAAGGCTTCGGACTCGACTTTTACCCGATGCGCTACGAAATCTGCCCGTCGGACATCATCTATACGTTCGGAGCCTACGGGATGCCGACCCGGTTCAGCCACTGGAGCTTCGGCAAGACGTTTCATAAAATGAAAACCCAGTACGACCTCGGCTTGAGCAAAATTTACGAGCTGGTCATCAACTCCAATCCTTGCTACGCGTTCCTGCTGGACGGCAACTCGCTGATCCAGAACAAGCTGATCGTCGCCCATGTCCTGGCGCACTGTGATTTCTTCAAGAACAACGCTCGGTTCTCCAACACGAACCGCAATATGGTGGAGAGCATGTCCGCGACGGCGGAAAGGATCAGCCAGTACGAGATGGAATATGGGACGGAAGCCATCGAGCAATTCCTGGATGCGATTCTGGCGATTCAAGAGCATGTAGACCCTACGTTGATTAAGCCGAGCAATCGGGAATACGGCGCAAGCCGGTTCGCCAAGGAAACGGTGAGAGGTGTCGGCTCGACTAGCAAGGACGGTCCGAACGGACGCCGGGTTGGCGGGGGAGCTACATTCGGACACGGAGCCGGAACGAACGCCGGACGTCCGGCTTCGCTCAGCATGCCGAAGACGACTTACGACGATCTGTGGAGTCTGGATGAAGAGTACCGCAATGCCGAGCAGGCTGAGGTGAAAGCAAGAGAAGCAACCGCCCGCCGGTTCCCGCCCCATCCGGAGAAAGACCTGCTATATTTCCTGGAGGAGCATTCGCCGGTGCTCGAGGACTGGCAGCGCGACATCCTGACGATGATGCGGGACGAGATGTTGTATTTCTGGCCGCAGATCGAGACGAAGATCATGAACGAGGGCTGGGCGTCCTACTGGCATCAGCGCATCGTGCGCGAGCTCGACCTTACGCCGGAGGAGACGATCGAATACGCCATGCTCAATTCCGGCGTCGTCCAGCCCTCCCGGCATAGCTTGAACCCTTACTATTTGGGCATCAAAATATTCGAGGACATCGAGAAGCGCTGGGACCGCGAAAAAATGTTCGAGGTGCGCGAATTCGAGTCCGACTCCTCCTTCGTCCGCAACTACATGACCAAGGAGCTCGTGGAGGATCTGGACCTGTACGTGTTCGAGAAGAAGGGGCAGGAGTGGAAGGTGACGGACAAAGCCTGGGAAAACATCCGCGACCAGCTCGTTTATTCCCGCGTCAACGGCGGTTTCCCCGTGCTCCACGTAATGGACGGCAACCATGCCAACATCGGCGAACTGTACCTGAAGCACTCGTTCGAGGGCGTCGAGCTCGATCTCAAGTACCTGGAGAAGACGCTGCCTTACGTGCAGCGGCTCTGGGGCAAAACCGTCCATCTCGAGACGGTCGTCGAAGACAAGAGCGTGCTGTTCACCTACGACGGCAAGAAACACGCGCGCAAATTTTTGTAGGCTGCCAAAAAGCCGCCACGCAGCAGGGTGCTGTGAGGCGGCTTTTATGATTTTCATTTTCATGATTCAGTAATAATCATTATGTTTCATGGCCCCATGTTTGAATGAAGTTACTACTATTCGTTCACCCTGCCACGCAAAGCCGCGATCGCATGCTCGCCCCAGCGCAGCATGTCTTCCTCCTCTTGCAGCATCAGCCGCAGCAAGCGGCAAGTCGGATGGTCGACGAGCGGATTCGTCTCGGCCAGAAGTCGGCGAAGCGAACGAACAACACTCCTTTCCTCAAAAAAGCCGGCTCGACTACTTCTATTGTAAGGGGCCGCCATTTCGAATCGATGGAAAGGCTTCTTGTTTTTTGGTCTAATCTTCCTGTTTTCGCACCGGATTCCTGCTACAATGGAATCGAGCACGCCCAGCAGCTGCTGCGCCCCGCCACTACCGCAACGAGGAACACCGCGCCTAGCACAGAGCAGGAACCCGCACAGCCCTCGTCGAAAACGATACGACCACCACGTCCAAGGAGGAGCCACCCCATGAGCGTACCGCAGCCCACTGCGATCAACGTGCATCATTTGCTGAACATGCAGACCCATCGCTCCCAACGCCGGTTAGCGTTCATGATCGGCGCCATCGTCTGCTTCATCTCGCTCCTGTCCATCCCGTTCGCGCGCGTGCAGCTGCCGGAGATGCAGGCGTACCAGCCCATCATTTTCTCTACGGTGATCTGCTTCGAGCTCTTGACAGCCTATGTGCTGCTCAGTCAATTCCGCGTCACCCGCTCGCCGGCGGTGCTCGTGCTGTTCGCGGGCTACTTGTTCTCAGCCGGGATGACCTCGATGTATTTGATGACGTTCCCGCGCATCTTCACAGACACCGGGCTATTCCATGCCGGCACCCAAACCGCGCCGTGGCTGTACTTGCCGTGGCATCTCGGCTTCGCGCTAGCCATACTGTTGTACACCTACATCGACAAAAAGTACAAACACGTCCAGCTCACCAAGCGTCAAGCCAAACTCCTGGAACGGTCGACGCTCCTCTTCGTAGCCGCTCTCATCGCCGGCCTAACGTTCGCCGCCACTTCCTTGCATGACTCGCTGCCCGTGCTGCTCCATCAAGGCAAGCTTACACCGCTGTTCCTGTACGGTCTCGGCTGGCCGATCGTCGGAATCAGTCTCGCGGCGCTGATCTGGTTTTTCATCCGCACGCGCGGGAGCACCGTGACTCACTCCTGGCTATGCGTGGCGCTGCTGGCCTCCCTGCTGGATGTGACGATCGTGCTCTGCGGCGGCGGCCGCTTCAGCATCGGCTGGTACGTGGCCAAGTGGAACAGCTTCGTCTGCGCGAACATCGTGCTGGGCGGGATGATATACGAGTTTACGAAAATGTACGTCGGCATGACCGTGCTATATCGGCAAGTAACCGAGAGCGAGAGCAGGTACAAGGAATTGTGGACCGAGAGCCAGCTCGCGGAACGCAAAATCGCCGAACAGAACGACATCATCGGGCAAATGCTGCAAACGAGCCAGGAAGCGATCGTCATGTGCGATCAGAGCGGGAGTGTGGTGTTCGCCAATCAGCGGTTCGGAAAATTTTTCGGGAGACCGCTTACGGAGGGAGATCGGATTATCGAATATTGTATGGGGATGAAAGGGGCGGCAGGACCGTTGTCAGCCCTCATCGAGCTTTATTTGACACAGAACAAGCCGACATTTCGTGAGAGGATCACTTACGTAACGAGCAGCAGGGAAACCCGTCATTATGAGTGCTACGCCAGTCCGATTACGGATGAAACGAGCGGCGAACTGAGGGGACATCTGCTCAGCTTCCGCGACAGAACGGATGAAGAGCGAATAGACGAGATGAAGAACGAGTTCGTCAGCATCATCTCGCATGAGATCCGAACGCCCTTGACGTCGATTCTGGGGTTTGTGGAAATCTTATCGGCACGGGATGTCGGCGAAGACAGGCGTACCCGATACATTGCCACGATTTATAAAGAGGCGACTCGGTTGTCCAATTTGATCAACGACTTTCTGGATTTGCAGCGGATGGCGTCGGGAAGGCAGGAGTTCCATTTCAAATCGTTGGACGCCGTGCTCCTGCTTAGGGAAATCGTCGAACAATGGCAAGGCAAGGACAATCACGAGACGCTGCTGCATGCCGAGGCGGCGCCGATCTGGGTGAAGGGCGACGAAGACAAGCTGAAGCAAGTGTTTCACAACCTGCTCAGCAACGCGATCAAGTATTCGCCCGGCGCCACTCGCGTCGACATTTACGTAGAGACGGACAACGGCACGGTGCTGATTAAGGTGCAGGATTACGGGCTCGGCATTCCGCCGGAGGCGCTGGATAAGCTGTTCACGAGGTTTTACCGCGTAGACAATTCCGACCGCAGACAAATCGGGGGCACGGGTCTCGGGCTCTCAATCGTAAAAGAAATCATAGAAACCCACCACGGCACCATTATCATCGATACCTCGCTGGGCAAAGGCTCCATTTTTATAGTTCAATTGGTCGAGCATGCACCAGTGGAAATTTAGCTTTTAGCCGTCTCCACTCACCACCTCCAATTACCGCTTCCGGCTCCCTTGTGGAGACACGCCGTATTTGCGCTTATAAACGCGTTCGAAATGCGATAGCGTGTTGTAGCCGGAGGCGAAGCACACTTCTGTAATCGGCACGGCCGATGCCAGTAGCAAGTCATGCGCGAAGCGGAGCCGCAGCTCGTTGACGTAGTCCTGGAACGTGACGCCGGTCGTCTTGCGGAAGCATTCGCTAAAATAGTTGGTCGCCAGCCGCGCTTGTTTGGCGGCCTCTTGGAGCTTCAGCTCCTGGCGGAAATGGTGATGGATGTATACCAGCGCCCTCCGAATGGCAGGGTAATGGCGGGACTCGCCGACAACCGCTTCGGAATTCACTTGTCCGAATGCGGACCCACTTCCAGCTCCCGCTCGAGTGCTTTGGCGCAGCAACAACACAAGGATACGCTCCAGCGCCCCGCGAATCAGCCTCGTATGACCGAGCCCTCCCTCGCGAGCTTCCTCCTGAATAAAAGCGAACTCCCGATGCAGCCGCTCGAAATCGGCCGACCGCAGCGCCTCCAGACCGCTGTCGCTGCTCGCGAATAGCTGGTCGTTCAGCTCCTCGCCGATCATATCGGCCGAGAAGATCACGTTGAACATCTCCATGCTTTCCCCTTCGACCGGGAACAGCTCATGAAAGTCCGAAGGCGTCAGCAGGAATACGCTGCCGCGCTCCAGCTCGATTTTCCTTCCGTTGACCAAATTGACGCCCCGCCCATGCACCACGAAGCACAGCTCATAAAACTCATGCCAATGCAGCGGGAAAAATTCGCGAACCGTTTGATAAAACACATTGAAAGCCGTGCGGTGCGGCATAAACTGCTCGCTCTTCAATCGTTTGGGCGGCTGCGTATAGCGCGTCATCAGTCGGTTGGTCTCCTTCATCGATCGGATCTAACCTTAATCATACCACGGGAAGACAGCCCATCGGGCTCAAATATGTAGTGCATGAAGAGGAACGAACCCTTTATAATGTGGAGTGAAAAGGGGAAGTGCGGCCGAACCGCCTTCTCCATGACCGGAGGATGCCCATGCAGAGCTCTACAAGAATGTTCCTCGACTCGCTGCGCACGGAGTTTCTGCGGATTCGGCAGTACGACAACGGTTCGAGGTGAACGGGAGCGGCACCCTGCTGTTCCCACAAGGTGCTGCGCTGAAAATGTAGCAGGAGAAGGTAGAGGTGGTGAAGCCGCATGTACCCTGAATATTTGTTCGAATACCCGAACCGGGATGCCCGGTTCGCCTTCCATATGAAACGCAAGCTGCAGGTCGCTACGCCGGCGCATCGGCACGACTTCGTCGAGCTGACGCTCGTCGCCGGCGGCTCGGGCCGCGAGACGATCAACGGCGCCGAGCATCCGATGCGTCCGGGCACGATGGTGCTGCTGCTCCCGTATCAGGTGCACCGCATCGTCTCCGATCCGCAGGCGCCGCTCGATCTGTTCATCTGCAACTTTCCGATCGACTTCATCATGGAGATCCGCGACGACGAAGCCAGCTTGCCGGAGCTGCTGCTCGGCGAGAGCGAGAGCAACGATGCGCGGACCTATGTGCAGCTGGGCGGCGACGACCTGGCGGTGACGCGCGCACTGTTCGAGGCGATGCTGCATGAGGCGCAGGGCGACCGGCCTTTCCGGTCGGTTACGCTGCGCGCGCAGCTGCAGCTGGCGCTCACCCGCTTTGGCCGCAGCCTGTCGGATCGGCAGGAGCACAGACCGCCGACAGCCGCCAGAACGACGGTAGGGACGAGCTCCCTCGCGGCTGCGAACGAACCCGTCCCTGCTCCGGCGACCCGCTCCATCTGGCCGGTCGTCCGATACGTCTATGATCATTATCTCGAGCCGCTGACGCTTACCGGGCTGGCCGAGCGGTTCCGGCTCCACCCTTCTACGCTTAGCGAAAAATTCGTCGCCTCGTACGGCATCCACTTCACCGACCTGGTGCATGAGCTTCGGCTGAGGCACGCCTGCTCCCTGCTCCGGACGACGGAGCTGCCGGTCGCCCAAGTGGCGGAGGAGTCCGGCTTCGGCTCCTATTCGAGCTTTGCGCGCATTTTCACCAAGAACAAAGGACTTTCCCCAAGGGATTATCGTAAACACGATTCTAGGCTTCCAACAACAGATCCTTATGGATCTTAATCACGATCCGTTTCGTCGCCGCACCGCCCTCCGCGCTGCAGCATACGCCGCCTTTTCCCGCTCCCATTTGCTCAAATCCCCGATGATCATCCGGTCCAGCCTCCTACCATTCTCCGGTGGAACCGAATTTTTGCTTCATGTTGACGCCGAACTGCCGGCCGGCCGCATCGATACCGGCGAGCAGCTCTTCGTAAGACTTGCCTGCAGCCCCTCGAGCGGCAGGGATGACCGTGCTGCATTCATTGCCGTCCATGTATACCGACGCCTCGAGCAGACGCGCTTCATCCTCCTGAGGGATGACGAGGAACCCGTGTTTGTCGGCATGGATCAGCTGGCCGGGCTTCACCTTGCAGCCGAACACTTCGACTTCGATGCCCCAACGCACCGGCGTGCTGTAAGCATGCCCTACGCAAGTGCGGCGGGCCAGCGCCTTGAAGCCGGCATTGCACATCTCGTCCGTATCGCGGATAGCGCCGTCCGTAATCGTCCCTACGCAGCCGAGCGCCCGGTGAATGTTGCTGTTGACCTCGCCCCAGAACGCCCCGATGACGCGCGGCTTGTCCAAGTCCTGGACGACGACGATTTTCGGCCCCGGCACGCTGGCCACATATGCGCGATATTCGCTCCAGGCTTGCGGGCTTTGCTTCGGGTGGTTCGGGTTGCTCGGCTCAAATTGAACCGTGACGGCATAGCCGACCATCGGCCCCATATGCGGCATATAATCCCGCGTCTCCTCCAGGTTGAAGCCTTGCGTAATGTCGTGCTTCGTGATGGCCTCCCAGCCGTTATAGATCGTCGGCGTATTCCAACGCTTCAGCTTCAGCAGCTCCGCATGTGTCAAACTCATCGATCTTCCCATCCTCTCCCTAGTGGCGGTACATTGATGCCATTATACCGCCCTCTCGGCGAGGAGACCGTTCAGTTTTTCGGCGAAATCTCTCAGTTTATCGGCCGGCTTCGGCTTCGGCTTTGGCTAAGGCTTAGGCTTCAGGTACACCAAAACGATTAACGAGCACCGCGCCTTCATCCGCATCGATCGTAAGCGCGCTGGCCGCGAGAATATGCTCGTGCGTCAGCACCGCCGGCTGCCCCTCGATGCGGCGCAAGAAATCCTCCGTCAGCGAGCAAGGCGGCTCCGCGAGTTCCGCGAGATGCAGCGGATCGCGATCGTTCACGGCGAGCAGCAGCTCCTCGCGGTCGGAGACGAGCGGATCGCCGGTCAGCCGCAGCTCGGCGAAGCCTTCCGTGCCGTTGACGAACACGCGGCAGTCGCCCCAAGTCCAGCTTTTGTCCGGCGTATGCCAATCCGCGTACAGCTGGGCGATGAGCCCCTCGTTCATGATGACCTGGGCGGATGCCGCATCCCAGAAGTCGGGGTACTCCGGCAGCTCGTTCTTCGTCATGACCGCCTGCACAGATACCGCCTGCTGGCCGGTCAGCCAGAGCAGCAGGTCGAAGTCGTGGATGAGCAGGTCGACAATGACGCCGCCATTGCGCCGCTTCTCGAAAAACCAGTCGGCGCGGGAAGCCGGGTTCAGCCGATGCGGCTTGCGCATCGAGACGCTGACGAGCCGGCCGAGCTGTCCGGCGGCGATCGCCTGCTGCAGCGTGTAGACCGCCGGCCGGAACCGCTCCGTCAGCAGCATGCCGACTTGGATGCGACCGCGGCGGATGACTGCCTCCAGGCGGCTCAACTGCTCTCGGTCGGTGACGGCCGGCTTGTCGAACATGACGTGGATGCCGTGGCGTTCGGCCCACTCGACAAGCTCCATCTTGTCGCAGTTGATCGAAGCCGAGCCGATCACCTGCACTTGCAGCGCCGGATCGAGGAACGCATCGCGGTCCTTCATGAGCGGCAGCCCGTGTTTGGCGGCGAGCTGCTCCGCCAGGCTCGTGTCGTCGGGATCGTAAAGGCCGACGCAACGGTGCCCGAGCGCGAGCATCTCGTTGATGAACATGCCGATATGGCTGTGCCGGCAACCTACGATGGCGAAATGAATGGTCATGAGATCAACTCCTTCAATATGCGTTTTCTCATGACCATCATAGCAAAATTGTGAAGGATGCGCTAAGCCTTTTCCCCGTACAAGCTCATGTTCAAACGCTCCTGCTTGCCGGACAGCTCATTGAAGAGATGGTTGTAATACTCGCTCAGCCCGATCACATCCGCACCGAGGCTGATAAAGCGGTATCCCATGGCGACGAGCTCCTCCACATTGCCGAGGCTGCCTATCGTCGCGGCGATTTTACCGTGTTTGACCGCCAAGTCCGCAATTCGCTTCCGGGTTTCCGTAATTAACGGATGGTCCCATTCGCCTGGAGCGCCGATGCCCTGGCTGAAGTCCCCCGGTCCGAAGAAAACGCCGTCTACGCCGGGAAGAGCGATAATCGTCTCCAGCTCCTCCAGCGGCTCCGGGTCCTCGATCTGCAGCACATTGAACCGCTGCTCGTTCGCCTGCCGCATATACTCCGGCAACGCCAGATTCGCGTACCGGCCGTCGGCGTTCCCTCCATCCATGGGCCTGCGCCCTATCGGATGAAATTTCGAGAAGTGCGCCACTTGACGGGCATCGTCCGCGCTCATGACATGCGGCACAAGGATGCACGTGGCATCCAGCTCGAGCGGCTTGACCAGCTCGCTGTACGAGCCTCTCGCCACACGGACCATCACATCGACATCATAAGCTTTGGCTGCCAAAATTTGCTTTTCGATCATCGACCAATCGTTCGCGACATGCTCCATATCCAACCAGATGCAGTCCACTCCGGACACCATACAGGCGATTTCCACAACTCGCGGATCCGCCAAGTTCAGCTTGGTCGCATAAGCGACACCACCAGCCTTCAGCTTCTGCAATACACGACTTGGCTGTAAGTCAAACGGTTTGCGCTCCATTTCCAATTGCTCCCCTTAGGATGTTCTATTGTTGCTTAAGCACTTGTACTTCCACTTGCAGCAAAATGCCCTCGTAACAGTTCAAATCCGGCTGATAGGGGACAAAGGCGATCAGCTTGCCGTCCTCCTCGTCCCATAGCACCGCTTGATTGGAGAAATCGACCGGATATTTGCCGTTTGCCTCGTCCTGCTGCGGCTGCTTGGTCACGATCGGCGTCACGCTTTCTTTCACAATGGTCAAGGTGTCGGTGTCCAATTGCGCGATGCATAACGGATACCTCGGCAAATTGCCGTCCGGGTTGTCCTCGTTCACCATGCCCACAAAGTAGAAAACGCCCGCTTGATCCCGTACCAAACTCGGAAAAGTGGAAGAAGAGTACATCAGGCTGACATCGTCGTAATGCAATCGTTCGGGTTTGCTCCACGTCGCCCCTTGATCGTCCGAGACGCTGATCCATTTGGTGCCGGGGATTTGCTCGCGCGCCTTCGTATTGCTGCCCCGCAGGATCATGATGATCCGACCGTCGTCGCATTCGCACAAGGCCGGTTCGTAAATCCCGCGCGTCGACTCTGTAACCGGCACCTGCACCGTTTCCTCTCCTATCGTCCACTCATAGCGCAAGAGCTCCGCATTCCAGGCGCCGAACAGACAGCCGGAATGGAAAAAGCCCATCACAGTCGGATTGAATAGCATCCCTTCTTCATCCAGCATCTGAATCTGCACGCCGACGGCAAGGTTCCCTTGACGGCTGCCTGCTCCTCGAACAACGATCGGATTCGAAGGCATGATCATGTTCCGACCGAACGTAACGCCGGGGAACATCCGGTCGCGATCGTAATCGCCGCCATGCTGGAACATGTAGCGGCTGTCCGTCCACGTTTCCCCGCCGTCGAAGGAGATACTGTAATAAATGCGTCGTTTGCTCAGGATCGAAGACAAGATCGTCTGCAAGTCCCCTTCCCTCCACACATACTCGGTGCCGAATCGAACAAGCACCCCGGCACGCTCGTCGTACACGATCCCGTTTTGCAGCTTCAACATTTTCTCGTGCGCATCCCGGTTCAGCCTGTAAGCCCGGTCATAGATCCCGGTTTCACGCCATGTATTCCCCTTGTCGTCGGAAATGCGGCATAACACGCCGGTTCCCCGGTCCGAGCCTTCGAACAAATTCATCAGCTGCACCCAGCGGGTACGTCCCGAATCGGACGGATGCGGGCAGGCGGCCGTCGTCGCGGCAAGCGGGAACAGCCCTGCGGAGACATAGGCGTTCCGTTGCCGCTCGACGCGGAATGAAGTCCGCTCGCGAGATAGTTGCGTCATGATCAATCGCTCCCTTTTTCAACAGTTCGCATTCTCGGCCATTATCCTTTCAACGACCCAAGCGTTATGCCTTTGACAAAATATTTCTGAATATACGGATACACGAGCACGATCGGTCCGATCGAGATGAGCACGATGGCGGCTCTTACATTATTCAAGGTCAACTCCGCATGGCTGGCGCCGAATGAGGCTACATCCGAAGCCTGTTGATTGACGGCGGTCAGCATCTCGCGCAGAATCAGTTGGATAACCGTCTTGTCGCGGTCGCGGATGTAGATCATCGCATCGAACCAGGCGTTCCAATGCGATACCGCCGCCCATAAGGCTATCGTGGCGAGCACCGGCACCGAGATCGGCAGGATGATGCGTATCAGCAGCGTCAAGTAATTCGCACCGTCGATGAAGGCCGATTCCTCGAAAGCTTTGTCGATCGTCATAAAGAAGTTCCGCATGATGATGACGCTGAAGATGCTGACCGCCCCCGGTAAAATAAGCACAAGGAAATGATCGATCAGCCCGATCTGGCGAATGAGCAAGTAGGTCGGAATGAGCCCGCCCGAGAAAAACATAGGGATGAGGAAAAAGATCGTCAAAGTATTGCGGTACGGCAGCTCGCGCTTGGACAACGGGTAGGCCGCGGCCACCGTGAACATGACAATGACGACGGTTCCCACTAGCGTCCGCACAATCGTATTGATATAAGCGCCATAAATATCCTCGTAGGAGAACAAAAATCGGTAAGCATCCAAGCTCCACTCTTGCGCCCAAAGATGGACTCCGAGAGACATGGCCGATTGCGGACCGGACAAGGACAGGATGAGCGTCTGCCAGAACGGATACAGGATCGACAGCGCCAGGATCACCATGAAAGCTCCGTTGCCGATCGAGAACAGCCGATCGCCAAGGGGACGGCCGCGGCGGCGATTTCTATTAATTGTCATCTGCGTTGCCACCTCCTTACCATGCTCCATGGTCGCTGACTTTGCGTACGAACAGATTAGCCGTTACGAGCAGCACGACGCCCACCACATTTTTGAACAGCCCGACGGCAGCGGAGTAATCGAATTTGTATTCGACCAGCCCCACCCGGTATACGTACGTATCGATGATATCCCCGACCTCATAAACAAGCGGATTGTACAAATTCAGAATTTGATCGAAACCGCCCTCCAGAATGTTGCCGAGCCGGAGCAGGAATAAAATAACGACGACCGGCATAATCGCGGGAATCGTAATATGCACCATTTTTTGCAGCCGGTTCGCCCCGTCCACGTCGCTTGCCTCATACAGCTCGGGCGAGATCGAAGCCATCGAGGCAATATAAATAATGGCCGCCCAGCCCATCTCTTTCCAGATGTCACTTATGATCAGCATCGGTACGAAATACGTCTTGCTGGCGAGAAAATGCACCGGATCACCGCCGAACAGTGTGATGACATAGTTGACGATGCCTCGCTGCGGGGAGACGATCTCGACGAGCATGCTTGCCGCAATAACCCACGACATGAAGTGGGGCAAATAGGAGATGCTCTGCGTTATTTTTTTGAAGCGGACATGGCGAATTTCGTTCAACAGCAAAGCGAACACAATGGGCGCTAAGAAGCCGAACACGAGCTTGAGCCCGGATATGATCAACGTATTGCGCAACGCGCGGAGAAAGATGAAATCGCTGAACAAGGTGCGGAAATGCTCGAAATTGTTCCATGGACTGTCCCAGATGCCTCTGGCTACCTTAAAATCCTTGAACGCGATCAACACGCCGTACATCGGGATATATTGAAAAATAAACAGCTGTACCACAGGCAGCAGAAGGAGCAAGTACAGCAGCTTCATACGCTTGACCTGTCTCCAGGTTGAAAGGCGGGTTGTTGCGGTTGTTTCCGATCTCTCCATGACGGCCACCTCGTAGATGGGATGGGGAAGCGCCTCTCGTTCAAACGGCCCTTCCCCTGCCCAGGTCTCTCTATTTACTGCTCATCAGATCGATGGATTTCGGCGACTTCTCCAGCTCAGCGAGCAGCTCGTCGCCGCCGTTTTTGCGCCAGTTGTCCACGTACGCATTCCATGTATCGTCCACTTTAACCTCTCCGACGATCGCCTTGAACAAATACTCGTTCGCGATCGTATTCAGCTTCTCTCCGTTTTTCGCCAACAGCTCGTTGTACTTCGTTTGTTTGAACAGATCGAACTTGTATGGCTGAATCATCAGCTTCATGCCTTCGTTCTTATTGAAGAAGTAGTCGTTCACCAGCTTCATGACGTCCTGCGGCGTCGTATACGTCATCATCTCGCGGGTTGTAATGGCGTGATTGTAATAGCGCAAGCCGAATTTGTCATCCGCGTTTGAGTTGTTGATCGGCAAGGCGGCCGATTTGTACGGCTCACCCTCCCAATTGAAGTGGGTGCCGACTTCTCCGAACGAGCTCATGATGAGCCCTTCCTTGTCAAAGTTGATGTAGTCGAATACTTGCAGGATACGACTGAGCTTCTCGTCGGACACATCCTTGCGGATTACGAAGTCATAGCCGCCTAATAGCGACACGGGACGGTAGGCAGGCGCACCCTGTTTACCATTCGGTCCGATCTGCGGAGGCGTAATGAGAATTTTCACGTTCGGGTCCTTCGCCACCAGGTTGCCCGGAGGCCGCTGCATGAACACGCCGGTCATGAGCGCCGCCGCGTTGTATTGGGACTGGGCGCTGCCGATTTTGCCCGTGGAAAACTTCTCCCAGCCTTTGACGCGGTTCAAGGTGACGAATTCGGGATCGATGTAGCCGAGCTTGTACCACTCCGCCATTTTATTCAGAAAATCCTTGTACCGAGGAGAAATATTGAAGTTGGTAACCTTCCCGTTCTCCTCCAAATTCAGATCGGCTCCAAGACCGTAGGCGCCGAGATAATTCGCTCCCCACCAGAGCAGCGTATCGTTATACGGCGTGAAGGCATAGGTGTCTTTTTTGCCGTTGCCGTCTGGATCTTGATTAACCATAGCGTCGAATATTTTGGCCTCTTCCTCGAGGGTGAACGCCTCCTTCGTGAAGAACACCCGCTCGCGACCGCCCGAAGTCCCTACTGGCTGAGGATTGCCCTTCGGCTTGAAGCCCAGCTTCTCCAGCCAATCCAGGCGGTACACGTTGCCCCATAGTTGGCCCTCGACCGAACCCGAAATACCGGCAAGGGATACATACTCGTCCGTCTTGTTCGGAGCCAGCCCCATCTTCCAGCCCGGCGGATTGTCGTCCAGCATCTTGGCGTAGTTCGGCGCATATTTCAGAATCATAGCCTTCGGAATCGTGCGCGTCTCGCCGTCCGTGAATAGCTTGAGCGCGTCATTGCCGGAGAAGAATGTCGCCTCCGGCAGCTCGCCGGAAGCGAGCATCAGACTGACCTGCTGGGGGTTGTTCAGATCGACCTTCTTGTTGGTCAGCTTGATGTTGAACTTGCTCTCCAGCTTCTGCTGCACATAGTTGTTGTCTTCCACCTTGCCTCTGGCATTCGCGCCGGCCCAGCTGATATCCAGCTTCGCTGCGCTAGGTGCCGGCGATCCCGTCTGTTCGCCCGCCGCCTCGTTGCCCTTCGTGCCGGAGCAAGCCACAGCCGTACCCCCCAGCGTTACAACCAACCCTAGCAATAGGGCGGTTCGAAGCTTTTTACCCTTAATACCGCTCACTGCGTATTCCCCCTTTATCGATGTTGCAAGCGCTTTAACGTTTGCCCCTTCATAATAAGCGATCGTTCGCCGGAACAATGACACAATAGTTCGCGGTTTATAACAGGATCGTTATCACTGTTGCTGCGGCTAGAGCCGCGGGATTGTAATGGAAACCGTCGTTCCCGCGCCTTCCTCGCTCTCGATCTCCAGACCGTAGGCTTCCCCGTAGTGCAGCTTGATCCGTTTGTTCACGTTGTAAATGCCGATGCCGGAGCCGTCATGCTCCTGTAGCCGTTGTCGAATCGCCTTCAGTTGATCGGCAGGAATGCCCTTCGCATTGTCCGACACTTCGATGCGGATATGCTCGCCTTGTCGAGTTGTCCGGATATCGATGACGATCTTGCTCTGCGTTTGCGGCACGCCGTGGTAGAACACATTCTCGACGATCGGCTGCAGCACCAGCTTGATAATGCCGCAATGATCCAGCTCCTTGTCTAGGTGCCAACGACACTCCACCCGTTCGTGATACCGCTGCATGATCAGGTGAACGAACGCCTGGGCGTACTCGCATTCCTCCCGCATCGAGACTATCGTCCTGTCATGGCTTGTCATGTACCGGAACAACCGACTCAGTGAGTGGATCATGACGACCGCTTTGTCATTCTCCTGTTTCTCGACCGCATACACTAGGCTCTCGAGCGTGTTATACAGGAAATGCGGATTGATCTGCGCCTGAAGCGCCAGCAGCTGGGATTCGCGTTTCTCGTACTCCGAGCGGAGCCGGCGATGGTTGGCGATGAGCGACTCCTCGACGAGTGCTTCAATTCTGTCCAGCATTCGGGTATAAGTGCGGCTGAGCTGATCCACCTCTTCGATGCCATACGCTCTGGCAAGCGGGTCCCGATCGGTCAAGCCGGCCTGGCGAGTAGGCAAGACGAGACCGAGCTTGTGGAACGGATGAATCAGATAACGCGACATGCCGAAGGCAAAGATTACCGCGAGTAGCAGCAGGATGAGCACGATGGACAGGTCGTCGAACATGAGATCGATCGTCTGCTCCTTCACCGCCGAGGCATCGAATTCGGATACAAACTGCCAAGGCAGATGCGGCAGCTTGGCCGCGAAACGGAACTCATTGTCGGTCGCGTCGCTCTCGTCTTGTCGGCCGATGCGGGCCATGCTGGAATGGGACACGATCGTCCGATGCTCGTCGACGATATAGGCACTGCTGTTGTTTTCTTTGAAATCGGCATACAGGTTGGATAGGAATAAGCTGTTGATGTCGAGACGAATCAAGCCGATCCGCTGTGGAAATCCGTATAAGTTGAAAATCGGCATGCCGAGGCGGATGTACGAAGCGCCGCTGCGGTCCGTTTCCAGCTCGTAGCTGAGTCCGCGGGATCGTTCGCCCCCCTCGGTAGGCTTCGCTGCTCTGTCAGGTGGCGGATAGAAGTTCGAGAAGATCAGCCGTTCCTGCAAGTCGTAGATGCTCACGATATCCCGCGAAATGCCCAAATATTCATTTTGGCGAATCCAGGACGCTATTTCTTGCGGCGATTCGCTCGTCTCATTCATAATGAGTCGACGAATGTAGGTGTCATAGCTCAGACGGGCCAGGCTGACGGATTTCTGTTCGATGAACAGCTCGATTCTGTGTACAGTGTTATGGAATACCGTCGAGTATGAGTCGCGAAGCTCATCGCCTACGATGCGCATCGATTGGGTATAGAAAGCCCCGATGAACAACAGCACGGGGAACAAAATCGTAACGGCAAAATACAGAAAGAAACGAGTATGTAAAGAAAGCGAACGCTTCTGCACGGGAAGCGCAGGGCGGTCGCCAAAGCTGTCGTAGCTTTTCATTTGCTTGAGAAACCGAAGCAGCGGCTGCAGCATGGCACCGGCCACAATACGCGATCCGGCGAACGACAGCAGTGTGCAGGCGGTAAAAATAAATCCGATCAATTTCAGGATCAGCGTAAAATGCGCCCGATGAATGGACACGTTTTCCTCGTAGATCAGACTTAGCTCGTACGGAGCCAGACGTTTGATCGTCACGGTCGTATCGCTCAGCCCGAGCTGACCCGGTTTATACGTCCCGTCCTGCAGGCCGCTCAACCGAGCCAATGCCGATACGTTCACTTGGTCTCCTGCGAAAATGACCTCATGCCCGGCATCGAGAAGCGCCATATGCTCGCTGTAGGGGATATGCTGCCGGAAGTAGTCGCCGTCCAGCAGCACGAAGGCGCTGCCCAACCGACCTCCGTTCCGGCCGATGAGCGGGCTCCACAAGTAGTAGGAGCCGTTCAGCGTGTCGAGTGCCTCTCTCGTCCGGGAATCGGACGGCGGCGCATCCGGATTCAAGCCGAAAAACCGGTACGTCTGGCCTTTATTGACCAGCAGCACCGGCGACTCCCCTTCCTTCGGTTCCCTCTCTGGTAGACGGCTCGTGTATTGAGCGCTTGAGCTGTATTGCGTGCGGTTCGACTGCACGAGGATGCTGCGCAGGAACGGGTTGTCCTTCTTCAGGTTGAACAGCAAGGTTTCCAGCTCGTTCGACATGGTCGCTCTGTCGAAGGCGGCGGTCGACGTATTCTCCTCCACCTGGTCGATCATTTCCGCGAAGCGTTCGTTCGTGCGCAGATGGTTCATCACATTGTAGGCGTCGTTGAAGCTGCCCGCGATATCGAACTGAATCTGGCTCACCTTGATCGACTGGATGTGATCGAGCTTTTCCTGAACGAACGCCCTCATCTTGTAGTAGAACAGAGTACTGATCGACAACAGAATGATTAGGACGGCGGCGAGCGAGAACAGCATCAGGAAGTTGCTCAGCTTGATTTTGCGTCCACCCACCCGCTCACTCCCTCTCCTTGGATCGATTTATGCGGTATACGAGAGGCGTGACGCCCATTACCCGCTTGAAGGTCTTGTTGAAATAGGAAAAGTTGGAGAACCCGACATC
This sequence comes from Paenibacillus koleovorans NBRC 103111, assembly GCF_004000845.1. Classification (GTDB taxonomy): domain Bacteria; phylum Bacillota; class Bacilli; order Paenibacillales; family NBRC-103111; genus Paenibacillus_AA; species Paenibacillus_AA koleovorans. The sequence goes on along the minus strand of NZ_BIMA01000011.1, from coordinate 54,579 downwards.
CACGGAAATGTCCTTAATCTTGGCGTCCGTGCGCAAAATCCGTTCGGAAGCTTTCTCAATGCGAATCCGGTTGACATAATCGACGAAGTTCTCGCCGGTCTCTCTCTTGAACAGCGAGCTGAAATATTTGGGATTGAGGTGCAGCCGTCCGGCGACGTCCTCCACCATAATTTTCGTTTTGTAATGCATTAGGACGAATTGGCTGGCCGCCTGCACATAATCGTTCGTCCCTTCCAGCGAGGTGACCGTTTCTCGACGTGCTGCAACCGCTTCCATTTTGCGTTTAAACCAAGCCTTCAGCTCCGACAAAGTGCCGGTGGCTTGAATCGTCTCCATCGCTTCCGTCTTGTTGGGAAACTTCCCGCCCAGCTCGCGTTCCTTCAATTTCCGGTCGAGGGCGAAGATCGCCTCCATACACTGCAGTCGAATATCTGCGACCCGCTGAGGATACGTCTCCTCCAGGGCATCGAAGAAGCCGAACACATGCCGGGACATCTCCGCCAACCGTCTGTCTACAATCGCTTCGACGAGCGCGTCGGCGGCCCGCTTCACCTTCTCTTCCTTGCCTTCTCCGGCTGAATAGGGGGCCGATGATCCCGAAACTGCCATATCCTGACGGAATAAAATTTTGTCCGTGCCATAGAAGAACCGGGCACTCAGCGCATAAACCGCTTCATTGTACGAAGCGGCAATGCCAACGTGACCCCGGTGCAAATTGCCGACGCCGAACACCATGCCGCCGAGCCGGCCGACCGTTCCGTCTTCATGGAGACGCAGCTGCTCCTGCAGAGAACGGAGCGGTCCAAGCATGTCGGTTTTGCTAATCGGTTGCGCATTATGGGCGAATAAAATCAGCCGGTTCCCGTAGATCAGGAGCGGTACGGATCGGAAGGCCGCCTGCTGTCTCGCAACGGTTAGAATCCAATTGCGAACCGCCTGCAGAGGCTCGCCTTCCGGCAGCGAATCGAAGGCGCACACCACAATGCGTACATAACGCTCCGCCCCATCCGCACCGAACGGCAGTCGCTCATCGCCCGGCTGGACGCTCCCCTGCTCAAGCAATCGGATCAGCTGCGTCTCCGTGTCAGTCTTCTCCGCTGGCCCCTTCCGAGCGATGGATTCCTCCTGTTGGAGCTCCCGCAGCATGCCGCGAATCAAATCCTCCAGCTCTTCCCGGATGACCGGCTTCAGCAAATACCCTTTCACCCCGTGACGAATCGCTTCTTGCGCATAGGCAAAATCGTTGTAAGCACTCATCACGATCAGCTTGACATGAGGCAGCGCCCCGCGTACTCGAGCCGCCAAGCTTAACCCGTCCAGCACGGGCATGCGTATATCGGTCAAGACGATATCGATATCACCCCTACGGACGATCTCCCATGCCTGCTCGCCGTTATGCGCCTCCCCTGCCGGTTCGACCCCATATTCGCTCCAAGGCAGTAGTCCTGCGAGCCGTTCGCATACACTGCTCTCGTCGTCCACGATCAATAATCGGCGCATGCTGCTTGTCCCCCTCTGTTCCATACCCAACCCCTTGATTCGATTGTATCAGCCCCGCTCTTCCTGTAACAAGAGCCGAACTTTGGCAAGGCGCCGTTACTCGTTCGTTCCGTCCAACAATCCCCGCAAATAGCCGAGCGCGAACAGCCTCCCCATCGACTCGTAACCAGGCGTCCGGTTATCTTCGCCGGCCATCGTCGGCACATGATCGACGCGAACCGGGCCATGGAAGCCGATTTTGCGATAGGCTCTGACCGCCTCCGCCATATTCGTTTGTCCGTCGTCGTGGAACGTCTCGCTGAAACGTTCGGCCGTACCGCGGATGTCGCGGAAGTGGACATAGAACAAACGGTTCAAGCCGCCGAACTCGAGGATTTTCTCGGGAATTGCCTCCCCAGCCGCCGCCAAGGTGCCCTGACACATCGTAATTCCGCTGTACTCGCTCGGAACTAATTGTATCGCTTGCCGCAGCGCTGCGGCGCTCGTTATGATTCGGGCGATGCCCCGAATCGGCGAAACCGGAGGATCGTCGGGATGCAGGGCAAGCCGCACGCCGGCTTGCTCCGCTACCGGTACAACTTCGCGAAGAAAGTATTGCAGATTTTCCCACAGCTGCTCCTCGGTGACCACACCCGAGTCTGTGAGCGGTGCGTCCTTCATGCATGCATGATCGTAACCGGTGACGAGTGCTCCGCCACGTGTCGGCAATGCCAGCGACGTGCGCACCCAGTTGAAGCGGGCCATAAAATTGTAGCAGAGGACCGGCACGCCCAGCGCCCCGAGGTGGCGGATCAGCCGCTTGCAGGCGGCGATCTCCTCGTCGCGACGGGCCTTGTCCGTTCCGATCCGCACATGGTCCAGCTCCCATTCGTAACCGGGCTCGAAGGCTTCCACCCGAAAGCCGAAATCCTCATATCGTTTGACCAGCTGCAGCAAATCCATATAATCGACGGACGCCCGTCCGTCCGGGCTAAGCGGCAGTCTCGAGACGACACCCGTTACCCCCGCCTGCCGTGCCAGCTGCCACAGCCGATCCGGCGCCGTCGACAACACTTCGGACACTTTCAATCGAATCTCCCCTTCAATGCATGATCCAACCGCCGTCGACGTTCAGGCATTGGCCGGTAACGAAGCCGCAGTCCGCGGAAGCGAGGAAGACGAACGCGCCGACGATGTCGTCGGTCGTCTCCCGCCGCTTGAGCGCCTGCTCCTGCAGCAAGTAGGCTGAAGCCTGCTCCTGCGCCTCTGCGGAGCCGAGCTTGTCAAGCTCGGTCTCCGTCAGCACGGCGCCAGGAGTAATGCAGTTTACTCGAATGTTGTGCTCCCCAAGCTCGCGCGCCATCGCCCGGGTAAGACCTACGATCGCTCCCTTCGAAGCGACATAGTGAGCATACCCGGACTGTCCGCGCCAGAACACAACGGACGAGACATTGATCATGTGACCACCGCCGACCGCCTTCATATGCGGGAACACCGCTTGGGTGCACAGAAATTGCGACTTCACATTGATGCGCATCACCCGGTCCCAGTCGTCGCCGCTGATGTCGAGCCAGTGCTGACGCGGGTCGACGCCGGCGTTATTGACCAGAATGTCAATGCGTCCGAACGTATCCGTCGTCCGCTTCACCAGGCGCACCACTTCCGCCTCTATGGAAACGTCTGCACGTATTGCGAGCGCCTGGCCGCCCGCCGATTCGATCTGCGCCACCACTTCGTTCGCAGCCTGCTCATCCGACCCGCAGCCGACGACGACCGCCGCTCCTTCCGCCGCATACCTTAGCGCTACCGCCCGACCTAGTGAGCGGGAGGCGCCGGTGACGATTGCAACTTTATCTTTCAGTCTCACCGGCATAATCTCCTTCTGATATTAATAGAGTTTAGGCGTCAGTTCATCATAAGGCCCCAAATGCAAATCCTGCGGCAGCAAGTCGGTGTGAGGCGCCGAGCCGGAGTAGAATACTTCACGAATAGCGTCCAAATACCCGAAGCCCTTCAGATTGCTTGGCATGAGCGTATGGCCTTCATTGATTTCATTCCAGTTGTCGAGCAGAATCAGGCTCCTGCCGAGCGAGCCGGACGAATACCCGGGCATGAACGTATCCCTCAACCATGATAAGCCGGATAACCAATTTGCGAGCGGGATATTCGTTTTGCGAGTCGGCCCGGCCCACGGCTCGTTGCCCCAGCCTTGCGTCAGCACCGGAATCGGATCTAGGATGTTGTGTCCCCGCTGTGTGGTGAGATTCGTCTGCTGGGTGCTCATGCTGGCGGTCGTCCAAGTGTAGGAGTAGTGGTAATCGAACCCTCGATTTTTGATCGTCTGTACGGATGCCGAGGTGGTCTGCCTGTTCTCCGCGATAAAGATCGCCCCGGCGAAGCCTTCTCCGATCAGGATGTTGCGTGCATCGTTCAGAGCCATCGCCGAGCCGCCTACGTCGGTGTCCAGGTTTGCGCTGTTGTACACGAAAATAACCGGTTTGTTGTCGATCAAAAAGTAGGATGGGTGCTTGAAGTAGTGCTCAATCCAATAATTCAACAAATTCGTTTTGAAGTCGGTCGCATTCGATACGCCGGAAGCCGCCGAGTTGTTCTCCCATAAAATCGCGAATTTCATCTGATCGAAATAATTGCCGTTCATGAATCCTTCATGCAGCTTCGCGGACTCCGCCGGCTCCTTGATCGGATTGCCCTTCGTGTAGGCCGGCCGGTACCAGCAAGGCATATACAAGCTGATGCCATGCTCCAGCATCCACTTTGCCTCCCAGTCCGCTACCTCGGGATTGCCGTCCTCCGCATAGCCGAACAGCGGAAGGCGGTTATCGTAAGGCTGTAGCGCGGTATACCCCTTGTGATGGCCCTCCCTCCACAAGTCGCAGGCTTGAACGCCTACGGTATAGGGAGAATCGGCCGCGGCGGTATCGGGAGCCGGAACGAGGCTCGTATAAGTGCCTTGGAATACTTGAACGTCATCGAACCACATTACGCCGGTATTTCCGGAAGAAGTGACTGCCTGAATCATATTCAGATTGCTTGTGTTGTTGCGGAAGGCTACCTGGTTGGCCACCTTGATCTTGTTCACATAAATGTCGGCCAGATCCGTGGAGGCGTCGGCGACGATGCGGATATCGTACCAGACGTTCGCCTTATAGCCGCTCCAGATCGACACAGGGGTGCCAACGGAATTCTCATAACTGATGTCGCCTCCGGAAGTCAGGAGCTTCACCCCTACCGTACTGCCGCTTAGCAGCTGGACAGCCATTCCGTCTACCTTCACCGGAAGCATGAACATGAACTCGGCCGTCATCTTGCCGGTCTGAGCCGTGAAGCCGGTGCTGAGCGAAACGCTGGCTGCGCCGTTCGTGTCGTTCAACTTGTAGGAGAGAATGTCACTAGGCACATTGCTCTGCATAACTTGCACATCGCCGCTTCCTCCGCTGTTGTCGACCGTCCAGCCGGAAGGCGTACCGCCGACGGCATACGTTAGGAAGTTCTCGTAGACTTCGTAGCCCTTAACCAGCTCTATCGGACCGACCAGCATCGTAGTCGTGCCGCTATTCGTCGTCTGAATGAACAACCGGTCGAGGCTGCTTACGGCATTGCGGAAACTGACTCCCGTGACCGAGTATGTGGCGCCGTTGATGGAGATATCCGCCGTATCCGTGTCAATGTTCGCCACGATTCTCACGCCGTACCACGTATTGACCGCGTAGTTGCTGAGCAACGTTACGGGCGTGCCGCTGGAGTTCTCATAAGCGATATGGCCGCCGGACGTAACGAGCTTCACGCCGGACGTCGCCCCGCTGCGCAATTCCCAGCTCAATCCGTCCACCTTGGCCGATACGCGGAAGCGGAACTGCAGCGTAACTGTTCCCGAGGTTTGCTCGAGAAACCTTCGCTCCGCAGAGACTAGTTGCGAGCCGCTCGTATCATGCAGCCTGAGGGAAGGCACATTATCCGGCGAGAGCTGCCGGTCTACGGTACCGCCCGTTTTCACGGCGGTCCAGCTGGAGGGCACTTCCCCGATCGTACCGGTTTGATCGTCGATCAGATGCCCGCGTGTCAGCGATCTTGGAATCGCGTCCGTGAATTGCAAATAATCGATTTTGGAAGGATCGGTGCCATAAGTGCCCTCGATCACAAACGTATCCCCGTTCGTTACCGGCCAATACTCCTTCACTTTCCTCACATGAGGAGCGAGATCGTCGTATTGGCCTTTCCAGTAATCGATCTCGACACCGTTCTGTTTGACGCGGAATGTGCTGTCGTTCGGACCGGTCACTTCAAAATAGCCCACGTTAATCGCGTAGTAGCCGGATGTGCCGCCGAATGTGAAGGACGCTGTACCCGTGCCGGTAGCCGTCACTTTCACAACCTGACCGCCACGCGCTTCCGCTACGTTCTCCACGGTGTAATTGCTGAGCGTCGCTGCTTCCGCTTCATAAATAATGCCCGCGGGTGGATCGGGTTTCTGAAAGCTGACGTTGTCCACGTAGAAGTCGTCGCCGGTTCCCGTCGTCGAGCCGCTCATAAAGCCGAAACGGTCCATGGTAGTGTAGGCATTGCGGTACCCGATCGTACCGACGAAGGAGCCGTTCACATACAGATCTGCTGCAGTCGTGTCGTCTGCGACAAGCTTCACTTGGTTCCACTTATTAAAAGTAAATGTGCCAGCGCCCCCTACGTTCACCCAGCTCGACCCGTTGTACCATTGGACACTGCCGTTGCTGTTGACGCCCACCATAAACACAATATTGCTTAATGCATTGCCGCCGCTACTTACGTGGAAAATATTCCTTCCCGGCGCCGCAACCGGATACATCCGGAATTCCAGCGTTTTGGCTGCTGAGATCGATGTTACTTTCACCGCATTGGATGAAGCGCTGCCGTTGTTGTCATAGATGCGAAGCGATTTGCCTCCTTCAAAAGCACGTGCCGTGCTCACCTTCACATCGGAAGCGATCAGACTGTAATTTGCCGGAAGCGATCCTGTCGCCCCATCCTCGAACGTATCTTCCTCCTGCGGATCGATGAAGCTGACTTGGTCGATGTAATACTCATCGCCTGTTCCTGCCGTCGAGCCGCTGCGGAAGATGACCCGATCCATCGTCGGGAACCAGTGATAGAGGCCGGCCGTGCCGATGAACACATCGTTCACGTAGAGATCCGCCGAAGTCGTATCGCTTGCATAGACGCGGATTTTGCTCCAGGCGTTCATCGGCACCGTGCCGACCGCTCCCATGTAGTTCCAGGCGGTGCCGTCGTAATATTTGAGCCGGCCATCCGTATGAACGCCCAATTGGAATACGATATCGTCAGTTGTATCGCCCGTGCTTAAACTAAACACGTTCGTAAAAGCGACGGTAACGGGGTGAATTTGAAATTCCAGCAGCTTGGCATGGGATGGCGCCGTTTTCTTCACTAGCGCCGACAAGACGGAAGCCGAAGTATCCTGGATGCGAACCGATTTGCTGCCGGCGTATGCCTGTATGTTGGATACGGTTGTAGACGCGCCCGTGCTGTAATACCCTGCAGGAACGGCGCCTAGCGTATCGCTTTCGAATGTGTCCCATGCCACCGCCGCGTGGGCAGGCGTTGCCGCTGCCGCTATAATGACTAGAATCAAGGCGAACAATCCGATGAACACTAGAGACGCGCGTTTCCAGGAAGAAAGCGCTTTAATCAAATCAATGACCCCCCCGATTCCTTTTTTTCGTGCATCCTCATCATAAAGCAAGGGGCCATAGGCTCGATGACACAAAAGTTTGGGGTTTATAGCAGGATTGTCATCACTTGTGGAGTGAGAGGGTATTGTCATTGCAGTGTAAGTCGAAGGTGAGAAGGGTTCTCTAGTCCTGCCGAATTGGAGTAGCCGCCTTAGCAAGGGGGTTCGAAACCCATGAGCACGGTTACTGGCTGGGACCGAAAGTACAGTGCCGGAAAGTGGAAAATCGAGCTGAGCGTAACTTTAGATGCAACCCATGCGGCCGACCTCCAAGTAACCTTGCTTACTCTGCAGTCCGAAAAAGTCGGACTGCGGAGTCGGTTGAAGTCGGGGTTTGCTCCGTAGTCCGATTTCACCGAATTGGAGCGGCGGGTTCAGAAGGGGAGCGCGGAAACGGCTACGCAAGTGGGCTAAGTCGGACTACAGACGACCTTCTGCTTAGCAGACGCCACGCAGTGAGGAAAATTCGGACTGCATCGGGTGGGGATGAGGGCTGGCGGAGGCTAGACGGGGGCAAGCGAGGGCTGGTGAGGGTTGGTGAGGGGGAGACGAGGGCAAGCGAGGGCTGGTGAGGGTTGGTGAGGGGGAGACGAGGGCAAGCGAGGGCTGGAGAGCGCAGGTGCAAGGAGAGAAGTGGTGCTAGGAATCGAATGGGGACAGAGGCTCCTTTCGCAGCCTCTTCAGGTACCTTCACAATAAAAAGCACCCCTGGAGTCCGTTAGACTCCAAGGTTGCTCGTCTAATTGCTTTACAGCTCCAGCTCCCAATCCAGCACTTGACGCTGCCCGCTGCGGACAGGCGGCGCGGGCTCGATCGTCGGCTCCGGCTCGCCGATGGCGGTCATCCGCCGGATGAGCCGCTGCTGCAGCCGGTCCGCCACCTCGCGGTGCGACGGGAAGCCGATCAAATTTTGCAGCTCATACGGATCGGATTCGAGGTCGTAGAGATATTGCTCGACGTACTTGTCGGCGTACATGTCCTTGCTCGGATCGAAGCCGGGGGCGTCGACCCCATACTTCCAGCGGGCCGTCCGGACCGCCCGCCCTACCTGCGACTCGCTGATCTGGATCAGCACGTCGTCAGGCCAATCCGCGCTCTGCCTGCGCACGAGCGGCAGCACCGACCGGCCCTGCATATGGGCCGGCACCTCGAGGCCCGCCGCGTCCAGCAGCGTCGGGGCGATGTCGAGCAGGGTGACCAGCTCGCGGAGCTGGCCCCCGCTGTCGAAGCCCGGCCCGCATATCGCGGTCGGCACGCGGATCGAGCTCTCGTGGCACGAGCGCTTGTACTCGACATTGCGCGTGCGGAAGTGGCACGCGTGGTCCGACGTGAACACGAGGATCGTGTCCTTGTCCAGCTTCAGGCTGATCAGCGTGTCCTGCAGGCGGCCGAGCGACTCGTCGAGCCGTTTCACCATGCCGTAATAGCCGTCCAGATGGCGATGCGCCGAGCCTCTGAACTCCGCCAGATCCGGCGGAACCCAGCGCGACGTGTAGCGACCGCGGTAGCTCTCCGGCGCCGGATAATCGTCGCGCTGGTTCTGATTGTGCGGCTCCACATAAGAGACGAACAGAAAAAACGGATCCTGTTTGTTCCGATCGATGAACCGAATCGCCGCGTCGGTCAGAGCATCCGCCCGATAGCCGGGAAGCTGCACCGCCTCATTATTTTCATCGTACATCGTTGTCTCATAAGCGCGGGACGTGTACTCCAGCACATTCGAAGCCAGCCATTCCTGATAGCCGCCCCGATACTCCTCCGGAACCGGCTTGTTGCCCGGCGCCAGATGCCACTTGCCGATATAGCCTGTCCGATACCCGGCATCATTGAAGTAATGAGCGATCGTCTTCGCGTCCGGCGACAGCGGAATGCCGTTGCGGAACGAGCCGTTCACCGTCGCGTATTGGCCCGTCTGCATACAAGCGCGAGCAGGACCGCAAACCGGCTGCATCGAGAACGTATTGTACAGATGCGTGCCGCGCGTCGCCATCCGGTCGAAATTCGGGGTCAAATCAAGCGGATTGCCGTGCACGCCGGTCGTATCCCATCGTTGCTGGTCGGTAAAAAACACAATGACATTCGGTCGTTTCCCAGTCGAGCTCATCACGTCGCGGATGCTCCCCTCACCTTTTTCTCCGCTTCATTATATAAGAATTCTCCCCCGCTTGTATTTAGCCGAAAAGCTGAAATAGTTGCTGAAAACGATCCGACTCCGGGCCACCAGCACCTTGCGCCTGTACATTTGCCACAATTCGGTATTGCCACCCCGCCCGTCCATCCAGTATTGTTAATGAAGTGTAAAGGGAACGTCATAGAAAAGGGGAATCACCAAGCGCCATGCTTACCAGACTTACCAAAAAGCAGCTTATTATGGGCATCCTGTTCGCCGTGCTGTCCATCCTGATCATCGCTATTTCCCGTGTGGAAAATTGGGGCTTTTTATGCCTGCTTGTGCTAGGGGCTTCTCTGGATGGGACGAATAAGGACTCGAAGGACCTCTCTTGGGGCCAGTTCATGCCGATCGGTCTCGTTGTGCTGTTCGCTTTTTTCCTCATCTATCAATACGCGAATCCGCTGTGGTTCAAAATCGTTGGCTATCAGACCGAGAACGTGCGCCATATATTCAAATGGAACGACTGGTTCAACTCGATTCCATTCAACGACGCGGCATTTATGCGGATCTGGCAGCCCGAATGGCTGACGAAGTATTTTCAGTGGGTGTACGGCTTCGGCTTTGCGCTGACGTATTGGATTTGCGTCATTCGCGCGTTTTGCACCAAGGATGCGAAAAAATTCGGGCGCTACTCGCTTGCCGGGTATTTGCTGCAAGTGCCTCTCATTCTCCCGTTCTATAACACGATCTTTCTGCAGGAGGTTTGGTATGTGCAAGGGACGCCGGATTTGCTGGAGCGCGGCATGTCGGAGGAGAAGACGCTGGCTACGGTGCTGAACTGTTTCCCAAGCATGCACACTTCCATCGCTTTTGCCGCCATCCTGCTCGCTATGCGGGAGAAAAGCCGCTGGTATCGCTGGATCATCGGCATTTACGGCGTTTCCATTATGATTTCTACTTTGTACCTGAAAATACATTGGATCATCGATATGTTCGCCGGCATGCTCTTCGCTTACGGATGCGTGAAGCTGGCCGATTTGATCGTCGGGTCGAAGGCTTACGACCGTTTCGCGGCGCGCTTCGAGCGGCTCGGAGGCAAGCTGTATGCCCGCCTGCAGGGACGTCCGTCGGCGGCTCTTCAGACGGATCGTCATACCCTCTCGGAGTGATCGTCGGATAGAGCGATGCGGTTGATTTGGTTGGAAGAAAGGGTTATGATGAGTTCAAATCCTAGCCTGTTGTCACAATGATTTCTTAATAGATGAGGAGATTCAAGAACGCCGATGAGTATTGGGAAATTGCCTGTCGTAAGCATAGTAGTGCCTTGTTATAACGAAGAAGAAGTGCTGCCGGAAACGGTCGTTCGATTGACGGCCGTCGTGGAGCGGCTGGTAGCGGACAAGCTGGCCGCCCCGAGCAGCTTCGTGCTGTTCGTCGATGACGGAAGCCGGGACCGGACTTGGGAGCTGATCGAGAAGTATCACCGGACGCATCCGCATATTTCGGGGCTGAAGCTTGCCCGCAACGCCGGCCACCAGAGCGCGCTGCTCGCCGGGTTGAAATCCGTCATGCACCGGACCGACTGTGCGATCTCGATCGACGCCGACCTGCAGGACGATCCGAACGTGATTCGCGAGTTTATGATCAAGTTCCACGAAGGCTACGACATCGTCTACGGCGTGCGCCAGAGCCGCGATACCGATACATTCTTCAAGCGGTTCACCGCTCAATCGTTCTACAAGATGATGAAGAGCATGGGCGTCAAGATTACATACAACCATGCCGACTACCGGCTGATGAGCCGCCGCGCGCTGGAGCAGCTCGACCGGTTCAAGGAAGTGAACGTGTTCCTGCGCGGCATCGTGCCTATGGTGGGCTACAAGTCGACCAACGTGTATTACGACCGTCATGAGCGATTCGCCGGCGAGTCCAAGTATCCGCTGAAGAAAATGCTGGCGTTCGCCTGGGACGGCATCACCTCGCTCAGCGTCACTCCGATCCGGCTCGTCTCTACGGCTGGTTTCCTGATGTTTCTTGTGAGCGTTATTGCCGGGCTGTATGCGATCATTCAGAAAATGGTCGGCAACACGGTCGAAGGCTGGACGTCCATCGTCGTGTCCGTTTGGTTTATCGGCGGCATCCAGTTGATCAGCTTGGGGTTGATCGGCGAGTATATCGGTAAAATTTACAAGGAAGTCAAACATCGTCCACTGTTCATCGTGGAGACAGAGCTGATTCCGCAAGTTTCGCGTATGGCCGTGGGAGCGGTTAGTGAGCTCGGCAGCGGTTCTGGTGGTTCTGGTGGTTCTGGCGGCGCTGGCGGTGCCGGTGGGGCGGCTGATCCTGGCGTAGGCGCACGTGCCGATCTGCAGCCGGTGAAAGGGTCGGAGTAATGAACGCCAGACTGCAAGCGTATTGGAATCATTCTTTCGTGCGGTTTCTGTTCGTCGGCGTGCTTAACACCCTGGTCGGACTATCCGCCGCTTACGCTTTTCTCAATCTCGCCGGCTTCAACTACTGGGTGTCCACCTTTCTCGGGAATACGATCGGGGCGATTGTCAGCTACTGGCTGAACAAGAAATTCACGTTCAAATCGGATGTCAGCGTCGGCCGCAGCGCCTGGAAGTTCGTGCTCGTCATTCTGGTCTGCTATTTCGGCTCCTACCAGCTTGGAATTATGCTTAGCCACTGGGGATTAGGGCTGATAGGCGTCGAAGGCTCGAAGTGGGCGGAAAATGTGGCGATCTTGATCGGAAACGGCGTTTATACGATTACGAACTACCTTGGCCATCGCTTCTTCACATTTCGGGTGCCGGGGGGACCGGTGCTGCGTGCAGGAGGTGGCGAATCTTGAATCGATGGCGTTCGCTTTGGTGGCGATTCGCAGCGTCCTTGTCGAGGGCGGTTCGCACGATTGAGTTTTGGACGTTAGCCGTCGTATGCGGGATCATCATCTATGTGACGATGGTCCCTCCTATTGTCGGAATGGCGGACAATGGCGACTTTTTGCGGATTATGGCTACGGTCGGGCTCGATTATTTGGATCCGACGCTTAGCTACGACGACAAGTATTTCGGGTTTTACATAGAGGACTGGAGCCTCGTAATGTTAGGCAAAGGCGCATACATTACGACCCAGACGTTAGTCGTCTTCGCGGCCACGCTGCTGAATCGGGTGCTGCACAGCAACTCCGTGTTCGATATGCGATTTATGGTGCTGCTGTATGGGGCGCTGCTGTTGGTCGCCTTCTATTATTTGCTGCGGTGGAACAAATCGAAGACGTCGATTGCGTTTAATGGGTTGTTGGCGGTGCTTCTGGTAGTCGTGTTCGCGGACGGCGCCTATGTCGCTTATTTCAACTCGCTGTTCGGCGAGCCGGTATCGCTCGTCTTTCTGCTGCTCACTCTAGCATTCGGCATCGCGCTGACAAGACAAGAGAAACCTTCCAAGCGGCTGCTGGCGCTTTATTTCACGGCCTGTTTGTTCTTCGTTTTCTCGAAAATCCAGAACGCCCCTGTCGGCGTATTGGCTGGGTTGATGGGCTTCCGCTTCCTCGGGTTCAGCCCGGATCGCGGGTGGCGACGTCGGGTGATCGGCTTTTCGCTGGCGCTCGTGTTAGGGTCCGCCGCTATGTATGCGCTCGCGCCGAAGCAGTTCAAGGAGATCAATATTTACCAGACCGTCTTCTATGGCGTGTTGAAGGATTCGGATACGGTTCAGGCGGATTTGCAGGAGCTGGGGCTGAGCCCGGAGCTGGCGGTGCTGGCGAATACGAATTTTTTCACGCCGAACACGCCGATTCCGCAGCGGGACCCGCAGTTATACGAAATGTTCTATAATCGGATGAGTCATGCGAAGATTGCGGCATTCTACTTGAAGCATCCGGGGCGGCTGCTCGAGAAGCTGGAGGTGGCGGCGCAGGAAGGGATGAAGATCCGGCCGTACTACCTCGGCACGTACGAGCAGTCCGAGGGCCAGCCGCGCGGGGCGGTGCTGACGAAGCTCAGCCTGTGGAGCGAAGGCAAGAAGGCTTGGCTGCCGAACCGGTTCTGGTTCGTGTTCGCTTTGTATGTTTTTTATTTCGGGGTGCTGGTTTGGGAGTACTTGCGAGCGGCGAGCTTACGGCAGCGTGTGTTCGCGGAGCTGTTCGCGCTAGTCGGCTGCATCGGGGCTATATCCTTTTTGATACCTGTCATCGGGGACGGAGAAGCCGATCTGGCCAAACATCTGTTTTTGTTCAATGTGTGTTTTGATGTGATGCTCGTCAGCTCGGTGCTGTGGGTGGCGTGGAAGCTGCTGGTGCGGTCGAGCGAGCGTGTGTGAATGAATGAGGGGCCCCTCTGTTGAGGAGCTCCGTTTTTGTTAGGCGCGTTGGTTGCTGGCCAGCAGCGGGAACAGGCCGCCCTGGATCGGCTCGCCGGCCTGGAACTCGCACGGATCGGTGATCACATGTTTTTTCCCGTTGTACGTCGTGCCGTCCGGGAAATAAATGATCGCGAGCACGCGGCGCGGATTATCGGTTCGGTTGGCGTGAGCGTAATGGAACGTCAAGCCGTTGTGAAATGTGCAGCTGCCTTTTCGGAGCGGTACCATCACCGGCTTTTTCTTGTCGAGGTCGGTCCCTTGCACGTATTCGAAAATATCCTGCGGATCGCTCAAGCTGATGCCCGGCAGCATACCGGCTTCGTGCGAGCCCGGGATGAACATCATGCAGCCGTTGCTCTCATCCACATCGTCCAGCGGAATCCAAGCCGAGAGCGCGGTTTTGCCGAGCTCGTGCATCGGCCAGTAGACGAAATCCTGATGCCACGGCGTCGGCTTGGAATCCTGCGGCATTTTCCACAGCGCATGGTCGTGGAACAGCCGGATGCCGTCCGCCCCCGACAGGCGCAGCGCGATCTGCGCCAGCTTCGGATGTGTCGTGTAGCGCGCCATGCCGGCGTGATCCCGCCACGTGTTGACCTTCTGGTTCAGCACACGGTAGTAGCTGCTTCTCGACTCCCCTTCGGAGTTTTGAAAGGCAAGCGCTCCCTTCTCCGCCATCGCTTCTTCGATGTAGCACGTGAGCTCTGCAATCTCGTCCGCCGTCAGCACATTGTCCACCTGGACAAACCCATTTTCCCTGTAGAACGCGATTTGCTCTTCCGTTAACCCCAACTGCTCCAGCTGCCCCGTCATCTCAACCACGTCTCCTCTATCCCTCTCGTTTGAGCTAACTGTAGCATGATGGGAAGCGGCCGGTCTTGGCGGATTCGCTAAAGTTTATGGGTGATTTTACATGGCCCACCGCTGATCGTGGCAGCCGCCAAGTAGACCAATTTTACCCCACTTCGCCTACTGCCGACCGTTTTACCCACCAAGTAGACTGCTGAAGTAGACAAGAACAGAAGGTTAGCAGGAATACATGGATCTACTGTAGCGAATGGGTAAGCTGGGATCGGCGGACAAGTAACAATGGAGTGTAAAAGCTTCTAGGTTACTTGGTTGACGGGTTCGGCGGGGAGGCTGAGGCGGCTCGGATGGTTCGAGTGGCTGGTGTTGCAAAGGGTAGCTGATCTGAGCCTCCATTTGCACGAAAAATCGTACAAATGAACCGGAGGAGAAGATTGAGTAGACTAGCTGCTTAGCAGTAACTATGTCATCTCCCTATTGTCCCCGAGCACCAGAAGCTCGCAAAAAAAGAACAGCCGAATCGGCTGCCCCAGATCACTACATATTCCATTTACGCTCGAATGTCGATGTTCCCGCCCAGGTGAGGCTGCACGCTCTGTTGAAGCATTTGCGCCATCTGAGCGCCTTGCATTTCGGTCATGACCTTCACCTTGTCGAGCATCATGATGCCGACGGCCGCGGGCAAGCTGCTTGCCTGGTACTGACTGAACGCAGAACTTAGCGATTGAATGGTCACGCGGAACATCCCTCCTCTGCAGGCTCCTTCAAAAGCTCACGAAGCCAGTATACCATTTTCTTCCGAAATTCGACAGCCCTGGATTCACATGTTGCTAGATTTCTTCTTGCGGGGCCAAGCCGGCCAACGTCACTTCCATCGTCACGCGCATCTGCGCCTCCAGCTGCTCCTCGCCCTGCTCCATGCACCAGAACAGCATCGAGCCGAAAAAGCTCTGCACGATCTGCTCCACAATCGCTTGCGGCGAAAGGGCTCGGCTGAGCTCCCCGCGGTCCTGAGCCAGTCGGATGACCGGGGCGGCGGCCTCATAGACGGATTGCAAAATATCGTTTTGATTCGCCAAATTAATCGGGCTGGACAACATCCCCGTCAGCATCGCGTTCGCGAGCGGACGGTTCAGCTGCATGCGACGGATCAGCTCCATCATCAGCTCTTTGATGACAGGCACGTACGGGCCATGATGTTCGCGCAGCTTCATAATCTCGTCCACCGCCCAGAAGCCCTGCAGATCGCACATGATCTCTTCTTTGGAATTGAAATAGTTGAAGAAGGTGCCTTTGCCGACACCGGCTTTCTCCGTAATTTGCGCGACGGTCGTTGAATCATACCCTTGATCGGAAAAAAGCTTGACGGCGGCTTCCATGATGCGTTTGCGAGTTTCGCGCTTTTTTTCTTCTCGGTTCATAACTCCTCCGCACGTTGTAATAACAGTAATACAGCGTTTACATTGTAACACAAAAACAGCTTGTATAAAATATTGACCAACGGTCATTTTTATAGTATAAGTGAAACTAGAGAAGCTACATACATGGATAGGAGGACTTACTTTGTTGGAAAAATGGATCCGCACACTTGCCAAAGCCCGTTGGTTCATCGTGCTCGGCTGGATCGTCTTGGCCGGAGGCTTGATGGCTTCCGCGCAAGCCGGCATCCTGCCCGATCTAACGCAAATCATCCGGCAGACGGAAGCGAAGTTCATTCCGGCCGACGCCGATTCGATGCAGGCGATGAACATTGCCAACCAGATCAACCCCGACAACAAGTCGCGCTCGAACGCCGTCATCGTCCTGCATCGCGAAGGCGGCATACAGGAAGGCGACCGGCAATGGCTGCAAGGTAAAATCAAGCAACTGAACACTCAGCGCGAGGCGCTCGAAATCGTCGGCGTCACCTCGCTGTTCGAGATGCCGGAGCTCGCGCAGAAGCTGGAGAGCAAGGATAAGACGACTTTGCTGACCTTGATCGACTTCGCCAAGCCGGACAACGCTCCGACGACCCAAGAAAATCTGGACGTCATTCGCGAGACGCTCGAGGAAGGGTTGCCTGCCGGCATTACCGCCGAGCTGACGGGCAGCGCGCCGATCTCGACCGACTTCCAGAAATCAAGCGAGGAAGGGCTCAAGAAGACGGAAATGTTGACCGTCGTACTCGTGCTCGCCATCCTGCTGATCGTGTTCCGGTCGCCGATCGCACCGCTCATTCCTTTGTTCACGATCGCGCTGTCGTATCTCGTCTCCCGCACGCTCGTAGGCGTCGCCGCCGACATGGGCATGCCCGTCTCCTCGTTCACGGAGTCGTTCCTCATCGCGGTCCTCTTCGGAGCCGGGACGGACTACTGCATCCTGCTCATTCAGCGCTTCCGCGAGGAGCTCAGCCACGGACATGACCGGGTTGAAGCGCTCGTACGAACGATGCGGACCGTGGGCAAAACGGTCATTTTCTCAGCCAGCACCGTCCTGATCGCTTTCTTCTTGATCGGCTTCGCCCAATTCGGCATGTACCAGTCGGCTGTCGGCGTCTCGCTCGGGATGCTCGTGACCTTGCTGGCCGGTTTGACGTTGACGCCGGCGCTGCTCATCCTGCTCGGGCCGAAGATGTTCTGGCCCGTCCGGGTCAAGCCAGGTCAAGGCCACGGCGAGTCGAAGCTGTGGGGCCGTATGGCGGCCTTATCCGCGCGACGCCCGCTAGCCGTGCTCCTGACGACCGTGCTGATCGCCGTGCCGCTCGTGATGATGTTCCACGGCAAGCGGTCGTTCGACGATATCGCCGAGATCAATCCGAACGCCGGCTCCGTGCAAGGCTTCAACACGGTGAAGGAGAAGTTCGGCGCGGGCGAGGTGTTCCCGGTGACGGCGACGATCACGTCCGCCGCCTCGATGCGGACGCCGGAAGCGCTGGCCGCGATCGAGGCGAGCAGCGCCATAGTCGCCAAGGCGGCGCATGTCGCCGAGGTGCGCAGCGCGACGCGCCCGCTCGGCCAGCAGATCGGCGAGCTGACGGTGCCCGACCAGCTCGCCAAGACGACGCAGGCGATTGGCGACGTTCGCCAAGGCGTTCAGCAGGTCGCGGACGGCTTCGGCGCGGCACGCACCGAGCTGCAGCAAGGCACGGCGCCGCTCGCCGAGCTGGGAAGCGGCCTGACGCAGATGGCCGCGAGCACCCGCGACGCGCAGCAAGGGCTGCGCCAAGTCGGCGGCGGCTTGACCGAGCTGCGCTCGGGGCTGGCTGCGACGCAGCAGGGCGCCGCGCAGGCGGAAACGACCGTCGCCTCGATGGGCGACGACCTGGCGCGGCTCGCCGAGGCGAACCCCGCGCTGGGCGATGACCCCGCCTACCAAGCCCTGCTGCAGAAGCAGCTGGGCCTGGCGGGGGCGCTGCCCCAGCTGAGCGGCGGGCTCGGCGCGCTCACCCAAGGCGCGGGGGCGCTCTCCCCCGCGGTCAACCAGATCGGCGCCGGCCTCGGCCAGCTCGCCGACGGGCAGGGGCAAGCCGCCGACGGCATCGGGCGGCTGCAGACGGGCCTCGGCCAGCTCGAGCGCGGCCTCGGCGACGGCGTCGCCGGCCTGCGTCAAGCGGCCGACGGCCTGGGGCAGATCGGCGCCGCACAGCAGACGATCTCGCGCGAAGCCGGCAAGCAGATCGCCGGCTGGCACCTGCCCGCCGACGTGCTCGACTCGCCGGACTTCAAGCGCTCGCTCGAGGTGTACATGTCGCCGGACGGCAAAATCACCAAGCTCGAGATCATCCTGAGCAGCCATCCGTATTCGAAGGAAGCGATGGATGCGATGGACGAATTGCGTCGGACGATCGCACAAAGCTTCCACGGTTCGGCGATCGTCGACGCCGATGTGAAGCTGGCCGGTACGACG
Source organism: Paenibacillus koleovorans NBRC 103111 (assembly GCF_004000845.1). Taxonomy (GTDB): domain Bacteria; phylum Bacillota; class Bacilli; order Paenibacillales; family NBRC-103111; genus Paenibacillus_AA; species Paenibacillus_AA koleovorans. The sequence goes on along the minus strand of NZ_BIMA01000011.1, from coordinate 36,187 downwards.
GCCCAGTACCACGAGCTGGACCGCATCTCGAACGACGATTTCATCCGCACGGGCGTGCTCGTGCTGCTAGGCATCTATCTCGTGCTGGCGCTTCTGCTCCGCTCTATCCTAGCGCCGCTTTACATTTTAATATCGCTGGCGTTCAATTACTTGATTACGATGGGCATCATCGAGTTCCTGTTCGTCCAGCTGCTCGGCTACCCTGGGTTATCGTGGACGGTGTCGTTCTTCGTCTTTCTGATGATCGTGGCGCTAGGGGTCGACTACAGCATCTTCCTGATGGCTCGCTTCAAGGAAGAGTATCGTCCGGGCGGCGTCATTCCGGCAATGACCAAGGCGATGACCACAACCGGAGGCGTCATCATCTCGGCCGCGGTCATCATGGGCGGCACGTTCGCCGCCTTCATGTACTCGGGCGTGACCACGCTCGTGCAGATCGGCGCCGGCATCGTGATCGGACTCGGGTTGTATACGACCGTGTTCATGGGGCTCGTCGTACCGGCGATCGCCATGCTATTCGGCGAAGCGAACTGGTGGCCTCTGAAGCGCATAAAGACCGGCGGCGAAGCAAGGGAAATCGGCGGCAGTGCGGCAAGCGGCGCAGGCTCTGCCCAAGTGGCGACCGTCAGCTCCCTTCCAATGGACGCCTCTACCAAATAACATAAAATTAAGACCACTCGAGGTACCTTAATGGCACGGCGGGTGGTCTTTTTTTCCAATGATGCGATACAATGAAGTCAGATTAAGTTAGGGAGGCATCCAACGCAATGAAAAAACTCGGAATCGTCGGCTTCACGCTCGCTTCGAATATTGAGTATTACCGCTTGCTTGTGCGAGCTCTATACGACAGAGGAATCACCGGCAGCATCCCTGAGATGACGCTTGATATGATCGATCTATCCAAAGTCCAGGCGCTTACCAGAGCGGGGGACGCGAACGACGTGATCGACTACTTGTGCGCTTCCATAACCAACCTGGCCGCCGCGGGCTGCGACTTCGCCATCCTGGCTTCCAATACGCCTCACATGCATTTCGACGCCATCCAGCGCAAAGCGTCCCTGCCGCTGATCAGCATCGCCCGAGCGACCTGCGAAGCCGTCCGGCAAGTGAACCTGGGTCGGGTCGGGCTGCTAGGCACCATTTTCACGATGGAGCATGGGTTTTATCATACCCCGCTTCGCGAAGCCGGTATGGAAGTGTTCATCCCTCCCTACGAGGACCGACTGTTCCTGCAGCATGCCATCGACAAGGAGCTCGCGCTGGAGCAGTTCAAGGAGGAGACGATCTCCCGGGTGTATACGATTATCGCCCAGCTTCAAGAGAAGCACGGGATTGAGGGCATCATCTTAGGCTGTACCGAGTTCCCGCTTATCGTCCAAGAGGACTCCCTCTCCATCCCGTCCTTCGACACGATGCAGATCCATGTGGATGCCGTCATGGAGTACTGGCTCGCCCGGCAACCCTAGCTCCAGCTCTAACTTCAGCTCTAACTTCAGCTGTCGCCTAGCCTACTCTTCCTCGACCTTGAACAACCGACGGCCGCCGCGCCTTTCCCTCCGCACTTGCTTGTAGTGCAGCGCCTCGTACATAATCGGCACGATCAAAAGCGTCAACAGTGTCGAAGTGACGAGCCCGCCGATGACGACGACGGCCAGCCCCTTCGAGATGAGCGCACCGCCTTCTCCGAGCTCCAGCGCCAGCGGCAGCAAGGCGCAGATCGTGGCGATCGCGGTCATTAGAATCGGCCGCAGCCGCGTCCCGCCCGCCTCGAGCAGCGCGTCGCGAATGCGCTGCCCTTGGCGCACATTCGTCTGCACGCGGTCGACGAGGACGATCGCATTCGTCACGACGATGCCGATTAGCATCAGGATGCCGATCAAACTCGCGATCGAGATCGGCTCGCCTGCGATGAGTGTCCCCGCCAAGGCGCCGGTCACGGCGAACGGCAGCGAGAACAGGATCGCGAACGGCGCCTTGCCTCCGCCGAAGGCGACGACCATAACGATGTACACCATGCCTACAGCCACGGCCATCGCCATGAACATGTCGTTCAGCATGTCCTCGATCTGTTTGTTCGCCCCTTCGATCAGGTAATCCGTACCGGCCGGAAGCTCAAGCGCGTCCAGCCTCGCCTCAAGCGCCGAGTTTACTTTGCCTGCATCCTTATCGATGATGTTGCCGAGCACTGCGGCGAAGTCTGCGCCGTTGCGCAGCTGCAAAGCGCTCAACTGCTTCACTTCTCGGACGTCGGCGATATCGCGCACCGTAAAGGTCAACCCAGCAGGTGACAACAGCGGAAGAGCCGCGATATCTTCGAGCGAATTCCGCGACACGCCCTCGACCGTCAAGTAAATGTCGCTCGTCCGCTTGCCGTCGCCCAGCTTGCCGACCTTCTCTTCGTTCAGCAGCGGCCGCAGCAAGCTCCAGGCTTGAGCGGTCGTCAATCCGTATTTCAGCGCATCGGCGGGACGAACCTTCAGCTCCACGCTCTTCAGATCGTCGAGCAGCGTATTGCGTACGCCGTCGGTCCCTTCGATGCTTTGCACGACCTCCGTGATGCGGAGCGTCGCTTGCCGGATCGCCTCCGGCGTCGGTCCCGTCACGATGATGTACACGCCTTGCCCGCCAGGCCCGCCTGTGAGCTCCTGGATGTCGAGAGTAGCCCCTTCGATCTTCGGATCGAGCTCTCGCTTGCGGTCCTTGATGAACGCCGTCACATCCGCTTCCTCGTCCAAGCTGACGATCCAAGTCGCCTTATTGGACGCCCCCGCCGTATACGTCATCGGATCGAACTCGCCCTTCGGACTGCCGGAGGTGACCTGCGACAGCTTCACATGCCCCAGCTCGCGGAGACGCCGGTCCATCGCCTGCACCCGCTCGTCAACCGTGTTTACCCCCGTGCCCTTCGGCATCGTGAGCGTCATCATGACGAACTTCTCTTTCTGCTCCGGAATAAAAGTCATGCCTGCCATCGGCGCGAGAATAAAGGAGGCCGCCAACACGACGAGCGACAGCAGTACGACGACGATCTTGTGGTTGAGCGACCAGCGCAGCAGCTTCTTATACCCGCGGCTCAGCGCAGTGTCCCCGTCTTCCGTATGCTCCGCTCCTGCTCCTCCTACGCCGCGCCGGCTGTAGCGCATCAGCCCGAGCGCCATCAGCGGCACGACCGTCACGGCGACGAGCAGCGAGGCGAGCAGCGAGAAGACAACCGTGAGCGCGAAAGGCGCGAATACTTTGCCGATCAGCCCGCTCACCAAACCGAGCGGCGCGAACACGGCGATCGTCGTCAATGTCGAGGATGTAATCGCTCCGGCCACCTCGCGGGTAGCGTCCAGCATGAGCTCCTTCGTCGGTTTGGCTGTCTGGATGCGCCGCACGATATTCTCGATGACGACGATGCTGTCGTCAACGACGCGGCCGACGGCGACCGCCATGCCGCCGAGCGTCATAATATTCAGCGTCACGTCGCTGAACGTATGCAGCAGCGCCATCGCCATAGCGATGGAGAGCGGAATCGAGACGATCGCGATGAGCGTCGCCCGCAAGTTCCGCAGGAACAGCAAGATCAGGATGGAAGCGAACAAAGCGCCCAGCAGCCCTTCCCGCGCCATGCTGTTCACGGACCGTTTGATGTCGTCGGCGGAGTCGTAGACAACGTCAAGAGACACCTTTTCATTCCCCTTAACGGCCGCTTCCAGCTTCTCCATCACCTGATCCGACACATCGACCGAGTTGGCGTCGCTGTTCTTGATAATATTGATCGCCACACTAGGCTCGCCCTGCACCCGTGAGATCGTCTCCGGTACGGATGAACCGCGCGTGATCTCGGCTACATCCTGCAGCAGGACGGGCGGATTCGCCGAGACGGCGAGCTGCCTCAGCTCCTCGATCGTATGAACCCGGCCGGTAATCAGCACATTTTGTTCCACTTTGCCGATCGTCGCGGAGCCAACAGGCAACGTTACGTTGACCGCTTGCAGCACTTGGCTGATCTGCATGTACGAGACGCCTTTTTCCGCCATCGCCCCGGCCTTGAGCCGAATGTACAAATTTTCCGAAGCCAGCCCGGCGGTCTGCACCTTGCCGATCCCATCGATACCTTGAAGCGACGGCAGAATGCTGCCCTGAACGAGCTGCTGCAGCTCCTGCACCGAGGTTCCGGGCTTCGCCGTCACCGCCGTGTACATCATCGGACCGCTGGCCAGCGTGATTTTGTTCAGTACCGGCTTCTCTACGCCCTGCGGCAACCGGATTCCGTTCAACACTTCCTCGATGCGCTCCGCCTTCTCGTCCAGATCGGCGCTGAAGGAGAATTGCATGTTGATCGTGACGACGTTGCTGGCTGATGTCGATTCGAGCACCTGCACTCCTTCCACCTGCTTCAAGGCTTGCTCGAGCGGCAGCGCCACTTCGTTCTGCACCTCTTGCGGCGTGGCGCCCGGGTACAGCGCGGTGACGAATAAATACGGAATGGCGATGTCCGGCATCGATTCCTGTTTGAATTGGGTAGCCGAATAGGCCCCGCCGACCGCCACCAGGATGACCAGGATCAAGATGGCAATCGGATTTCTAAGACTGAATCGAGTTAAAAACATAAACCGTCCTCCTTCCGCTTCTGTCCAAATCATAGCGAATGCATGGAAAGGAAGTCAATGCCAGCCGTACCCGATTCCGTTCGTCAATCAGACCTCTTCCGAATTCAAAACCTTCAGAATTCCCGGCAAAATCAGACCTGTAAAATCGTAGTTGTCGTAGTAGCGGCTGCGGACCCATTCCGCTACCTGCGGCATACGGTCGCTCTCCTCCTCGAATCTAGCCATCCGAATGGACCGCGCAGATCGAAGCCGTTGATCGCGTTCGGCGTTAGCGCTCCGGCACCCGTGACGTCAAGCACCAGCACCGCTCTGCCTTTGGCGCAAGCTCGCGAGATCCAGTCGGCATGCGGCCGGAGGCAGCGAGTGCCGCCATCCCATACGGCAAGAATCAACGGCTGGTTCTCTGCCGTCGCCCGGCACTGCCGGAACAGCAACCCGTGTCCCACAATCCCGGGCTGGCTCCACCAGATCAGACTGTCGACGCTCAAGCCGTTCCAAATCCCCTGCGGCGTGATTCGCGGATTCGTCTCGCACCGCTCCCGCCCTGCCTGGGGCTGGCCCGACCACAAGTAAATACGCCGGTTCATAATGAAGGTGGCTGGAGCGGCTGTCGCCACTCTCGGATCGCAGATCATCACCATGGCGGTCTGCGTGCCCCCGCCCGAGTTGCCGGTTACGCCGATCCTAGCGGGATCGACCTCAGGTCGAGTAAGCAAGTAACAATGCTTCCGCTCCTCCTCTTCAATCGGACTCTCCGAACAACCTCATGATCGCGGAGCTCGTCGCCTCGTCGAACGGTCCCCACTCCGCATCCACATTCCCATACGGGTGGTTCACCATATTCCCCTTCAGTTCGGTGAGGTAATGTTTGCCGTACTCGTGAAGCCTATGAAAATAAGCGTATCCGCCAATGAAGGAGCACCGGTATTGCTCCGCTAATTCACGGTACAAGCGATGGAACCGCATGTAGTTGCCGGAGTTTCCTTTTTCCCAGAAAAGCGGGTTCATGCCGTTATGCGAAAGAATCACGACATGGGAACCGCCGGCCTGCAGTCGTTCCACAATCTCGCTCATGGATTCCCGTATAGCCGTCAAGTCGCCGGTGCAGGAATCGTTGATCATATATTCGACAAAGGTCAAATCCGGGTTTAATGGAAGCACTTCCTCGTCCATGCGAAAACGTCCCCTGGTGGAAGACTCGCCTCCCACAGCTACATTCGAGCTGAAAATCCGCGTGGCCGGGTACAGCTGCTTCAACCCGCGAATCACCTGATACGGCCAATGGCCGGAGCGCGTCGTGCTCTCGCCGAAGAAAGCGATGCGCAACGGTTCGCTACCCGCCCGAAACTTGTCGATGACGCTCCCGAGCCCTTCCCCGCGCTCGACCGGGATCGATTCGACCGGCTCCCTCTTCTCCAAGAAGCGGAGATCGAAAATCAGCTCCGGTACGGCTTCCACTTCGAAACGGCGACCAACAGGCAGCGATGCACGCTCCATTAGAGCCCAATCCAGCGCGAGGCCCCAATCTATATGGTGGCCATAGGCCGAATTCAACCATAACGGGAGAGGAGAGCCCGTCTCCCAAGCGAACGGTTCCGACCATCTCATCGTATCCGCCTGCAAGGAAACTCCAAGGCCGTAATCTTCACCGGTTGCCCCTATTCGTACGAAAGTTGCTTGCGGATTCCCTTCCACTACCTCGACGCAGTATGTTCTGCATTCGGTATCCTCGTAACGTCCCGTCAGCCGGGGCATCTCCTCCGCAACGGAGTCCCCGACTGACGAGTTTCCTCTCACACGACTCCCGCCGTCATAAATCGCGTCGGTTCCCCATGCAACGAACACATGCGCCAGGACGAGACCATCCCTTACTAGAGGCGGCTCCGGCAGCATCAGCTCTCGCGACTCGGGCGCCTCCTCGTTGCCTTCTACCACAACCAACCGCCCCTCATCGGTCAGTACGACCGCATCATAGCGGCACAGCCACACCGCATAATCGAGCGACAGCTTGTCGCCGTTCTCGATTCGTCCCTGCGGATGCCGTTTGATCGTGCCCCAGTAATAGTCGTGCACATAATCCCTGTCGGCCGTGTACAGCACGGTGCGGTCCGCATTGTACACGCTAAGCGTACCTGGGACCATGCGCTGATAAGGGTCACCCCCACTGCCGCGAATATTTTCCCCGTTCCAGCCGGCAGGAGAGCGTTCCGCTTGCCCTTTGATCTTGTACGCCTGTCGATGCAGCAAGCGCTGACCGGCGGAACGAATCGGGAGCCGGACAGGCTCCTCGATCGCCATTGTGGTGCCGTCTGCGCGCCGCCATTGTCCCGGCTGCACGACAACCGCCATCGATGCCGGCGCTGTGCTTGTGATTCTTAAGCCTTCTACAGTACTCTTTTCCATGTAATCCTCCCAAATGCAGGTTGGACAAGCTCTCCTTACTAAACCCAATACAATTTGATTTTGCTCGCCCTATGCTCAGCTTGTCAAGGAAATCCAACCTGCGCATTTGCGCGGACATCGAATAAGCCATCGACACTTCCACCGGATCGGCTACGCCGCAAACAAGACAAAAAGCCCCTCACCGTTCACCGGCGAGGGGCTATCGTATGCATCCAAGCAGCTTAGAAATTGAAATTGTCCGGATCCGAGCCGATGCGACGGTTTTCGTTAAGCGCGTTGATCGCGGCCATGTCTTCCGTACTTAGCTCAAAATCGAAAATCGCGGCGTTCTCGCGGATACGCTCCGGGGTCACCGACTTCGGAATCGTGACGATGCCGCTCTGGATGTCCCAGCGCAGGATGACTTGCGCAGCCGACTTGCCGTAGCGGGCGCCGATCTCGGCCAGCAGCGGCAGCTCGAGCAGCTCGCGGCCTTGCATGAGCGGGCTCCACGCTTCGATCTGGATGTTGTTCGCGCGGCAATACTCGCGAAGCGGCTCTTGAGACAACCGCGGATGCAGCTCGACTTGGTCGACCATCGGCACGATTGTCGCTTCGGTGAGCAAGTCCTCGAAGTGATGCACATGGAAGTTGCTGACCCCGATCGCCCGAATGCGGCCGTCGGCGTACAGCTTCTCGATCGCCCTCCAAGTGTCCTTGTACTTGCCTTTCACCGGCCAGTGGATGAGGTACAGATCCATCACATCGATTCCGAGCTTGTCCATGCTCGCGTCGAACGCCTGCAGCGTCGAGTCGTAGCCTTGGTCGCCGTTCCACACTTTGGAGGTGATGAACAGCTCCTCCCGCGCAATGCCGCAAGTGCGGATCGCCTCGCCGACCGCCTCTTCGTTGCGATAAGCTGCCGCCGTATCTATGCTGCGGTAACCGGCTTCGACCGCCGCATGGACGGCTCGGATCAGCTGCTGCTCATCCGTCATTTTCCATACCCCTAGTCCGAGCCATGGCATTGTCACGCCGTTGTGAAGCACCGCCGAGTTGTTCGTGGTCATTAGATTTCCCTCCCGCCTTGTAGTCTCGTCCATTATAGCATAGCGGGAGGTCGATCTCGAACCGGGGAACGCCCTTTACAATTTCCTCACGTACACATAATACACCCCTCGGACCGTACCGTCCCCTGCTTCCATGTATGTTTGCAGATGCGCCGGACCTTCCTCGAGCTCCAGCTCGAAGGTGATCTGCCTTTCATCCCCAGCTATGTGCGCTTCCGCATACTCCGAGCGAATCCGGATCGCCGCCTTCGTCACCGGTACGGCCACGCCGCCGCTGTAGGGACCGAGCTCGCCGGGAATGCCTTCCGCAAAAGCGCGGTCCTCCTCCCGCGGCCAGCGGCGCAGCTCGAACGCGTACCGTCCGGACTGCTCCACGAACAGCTCCAGATAGCTGTTGCATACTTTCGCGCCGCGTATATGCGTCTGGTGCCAGGCGCACTCGCCGACATCGCCCCGCCAGTCGTGCGGCGACAACAGCGTGACCGGCTCCCGCGGGCTGCCGATGTGGATCGGGATGTCCTCGTCGAACTTGGCCGACACTTTGTCCCACCACATGTCATAATCGCTGCGCAGCAGCTCGACCATCTGCGGGTAAATCGCCGCCAGATCGTCCCGCTGCTCCGGATCGGCATCGACCCGGTACAGCTCCTTGCCGTTGATGAGCCGCCACTTGCCTCGCATGACCGCACTCATCCGCCATTTGATCGGCTGCGGGATGCGCTGCGAGTCGGTGACGACGGCTCGTTCCTCCCACTTCGGCTCCCCCGAAAGCATCAGCGGCACCACACATACCCCGTCGGGCTGGAGCGCCGCAGGCAACTCCAGCCCGCACAGCTCGGCAAGCGTCGGCAAGAAATCGACGTTCGCCGTCAGCTCGCTTACATCCTTGCCGACCGAATAGCCGCCGGCCGGCCAATGAAGGAAGAATGGCACCCGGTGTCCGCCTTCATAGGGTGTGTTCTTTTTGCCCCGCATCCCGAAGTTGTAGCCGTTCATCACGAATTTCTCTTCATCCACCTCACAGCCGGTCGCCGTGCCGTTGTCTGTCATGAACACGAAGATCGTATTGTCCGCCAGCCCCAGCTCCTCCAGCCTGCGGCGCAGCCCCCCGACATTCTCGTCGATGTTCGTGATCATGCCATAGAAGCGCGCCCGGTTCTCCGGTACTTGCCCCCGATACGGCTCGACATACCGCTCCTCAACCTGGAAAGGCGAATGCGGCGCATTCGTCGGGATGTAACAGAAGAACGGTTCGTCGCGATGGCGCTCGATAAAGTCCAGCCCCAACCGGAACCAGACGTCGGTGCAATAGCCCTCGAAACGGCGAGGCGACCCGCGATCGAAATACGTATCGTCGAAATAGTCATTCCCCCAATAATCCGGGGTGTTGCCGATGCCGCCGCCTCCATGGACGACCGCCTCTTGAAAGCCCCGGTCGTGAGGCCGGTACGGATAGTTGTCGCCGAGATGCCATTTGCCGAAGATGCCGGTCCGATATCCGTTCGCGCTGAACACATCGGCCAAGCTGATCTCATCCTTACGCAGCAGCGAGCGGCCGCCGATCGTGTGCCAGACGCCCGTGCTGTTGTGGTAATGGCCGGTCATCAACCCGGCGCGGGTCGGGGCGCATGTCGGACCGACATGGAAGTCGGTGAACCGCACGCTCTCTGCGTGAAGCCGGTCGATATGCGGCGTCCGGATGATCGGATTGCCTGCGCAGCCGAGGTCCCCGTAGCCTTGATCGTCCGTGATGACGAACACCACATTAGGTTTAGGTTTGCTCATCGCACCTCAGCCTCCCGAGCTTCCAAGGCCTGCAGTCGCAAGAAGAAATCATCCCCCAGCTCGCTTAGCCGCTCTCTTAACGCCGCATCCATCCGCGCTTTCACCTCTGCATAAGCCGGATCGTCGATCAAGTTGTTCATTTGATACGGATCTTCCTTCATGTGAAACAGCTGCGTCGGCCCTTTCAGCAAATAAACGGTGTAAAACCACTCCGCCTCCACCAGCGTCCGGAACGTTTTCACAGGATCTTCCGCCCAAAAGTTTTTCTCAAACTGCAGCACTACGCTCTTCGCCCCTTCCGCTTGCAGACCTCGCACCGTTTCACTGAGGTCCGAGCCTTCTACGTATGACGGGATTGGGGCCCCGATCAGCCCGAGCAACGTAGGCATCAGATCGACACCGCTGATCAGCCCATCCGACACTTGACCGGCCGGGATTTGCTTCGGGTACCGGATGAGAAGCGGAATTTGGCTGGACTCCACCTCGGGCTGCGTTTTTCCCCGTTTGCCATGGCTGCCCATCATATCTCCGTGGTCGGCGAAATAGAAAAGGATCGTATTGTCGAGCTGCCCCGTCTCTTCCAGCGCGTTCAGCATGCGGCCGATGTTGTGGTCGAGGTTGGCGATTTGAGCATAGTAGGCGCGCAAATAGTCCTTCCATTGCTCCAGCTCGGGATGATCGAGCGGCACGTTCGGCCTTAGCGTCAGCTCCCGGTCGCGGAACATCTCCATATACGGCTCCGGCGCCGTGTGCGGCGGATGCGGGGGCTCGATGGACACGACATGGAACCAGGGAGTCGGGTTGCCCGCGCGGCTGTGAATCCAATCTACGGTGAAGTCCGTCAGCACATCGGTCTGAAAGCCTTTCATCGTTTTATGCGGCGTCGGGGCCGTGCCGGTCGAATACATCGTTTCCCATGGCCGATTGGAGCACTCGAAGCCTAACCAGTCGTTCCAGCCGGGACGGAAATACGGAGAGACGAAATGGCTAGGCGCCGCTCCTCCGGAAATATGCCATTTGCCCATATGCGACGTGTGGTAGCCGTAATCCTGCAGCTCCTGCGCCAGCATACGCTGTCCCGGGTTTGGGGGCACATGCAGCGAAACGACACCGTGGCTGGTGATGTATTTTCCGGTGTAGAGCGAAGCCCGGAACGGGGAGCAGATCGGGGTGTTGGAGTAGGCGCAGTTGAAGCGGATGCCCTCCTCCGCCAGCCGGTCCATGTTCGGCGTCCGAATGTTCTTATCCCCGTAGCAGCTTATGGCATGCGGGCGATGTTGATCGGAAAAAATCCAAAGGATATTCGGTTTGTCGACGGGTTTTGTCATTGGCAACCTCCAGGGTGTGGGATGTAAGCGCATACGTTTAGATGAAGCGTACCATGGCCGTCCGCGGCAAAAATACAGGAACCTGTTCAGCGAGCTTGATAATTTTAGGAATCGGTGGCGAAATGGGGTGGGGCGGACGCTAAAAAGACCGCCGGAGCCAAAGCTCCAACGGTCTCCCTCTGCCTTACTACATTCCTCTACACACCGCGCTTACTCCTCATACTGCTCGAAAATATCGAACAATTGCACGTCGTCGAAGTACACGTTCCCCGTATAGCCGTCGGCGGCATTGTCGCCCAGGTAAATGCCGTCAAAGGAGGTCATGATGTCTGTCGTCCCAATCAAAACCCCGTCGATATACAGCTTGCAATCCGTGCCTGAGGACAGGTCGAACTTGAATTCATGCCAGCCGGTCGTGCGGGTGACGGATGAGGTGATCCAAGTGTTGTAATCGACCAGGTAAGAATACTTGTTGGTGGAATTGTAGGTGACGACCCCGATCATCGCGTTCTCTTCTACCGATGAGCTGGACACTCTCGCCCTCACCTTCATGCTGTTGTCGGCGGCGTTGTCATAGAACCAAAGCTTCAGCACGCCGTATGTCTCATTGTCCATCAAATGATAAATCTCGTCTCGGTCCTCGTTCGGCAGGAAGCTGGTCGTGCCGTTATGCGCTTGCGTCGTGCTGGCCGTAGGCGTGCCGAACGACGATTGCCAGTTGCCGAAGCCGCGCTCGAAATCTTCCGCGAAGGACGGGTCCGGATCCGGCTCAACCACGTTCGTCTCCACGAGCAGATCCGCCCCGGTATCGGCGTAGATGTAGTCGCCTTTCAGACCAATGCTGGCCTGGTCGATCTGCACGAAGCCCTTGGTCAGCGCCGGCGAGGTCGGCTGCAGCGTGTAGTCGTGGTTCGCCGCGTCGACGAACAGCGGGTTCGCCGTCGAGGAGTGCTGGTCGAACTTGTTGCTGAACAAGGTGCGCCAGTTGGTGTAAGTGTCGGCGCCCGGAATGCCCGCCATCGTCCGCGTGCCGGTCGTGCTGTAGAAGAAGTTGTAGTCCGACTGCTGCACCCGGTTGTTGGACCAGGAAGAGAAGTTGTAGAACACGCGATACTTGAAGTAGATGTTGTTCAGGAACGTGTTGTTGCGCGTCGGCTGATCGCCGATGACGTTCAACTGCACCGCTTTGGCGCCGCCCGTCCCGTCGGCAATGTTGTTCTGGATCAGGTTGCCGATCCCTTTGACATTGTACGTAATTTTCGTGGAGCCCTTAAGGCCGTAGACGATATTGTTCGTGACCGTATTGTAGTCGGAGACGTCGTCCAGGTAGAGCCCTTTCTGCAAGCCGAAGTTGCCGCTGTTGTGCAGGCGGTTGTTGTCGATCGTCGTCTGGTAAACGCCGCCCGTCTTGATCATGCCGGTGTCTTGCGTATCCAGGTTCGCCTTGGACACGTCGTTGAACTTGACGACATTGTAGCGCCCCGGATTGAAATTGTACTGGTTCGCCGTCGTGACCGTCGTTCCTTCGATGACCGCCGGCATGTTGGTCCACTTGCTGCCCTTGACCTCGATGCCGTAGTGAATTGCATTCGTGATCTGATTGTAGGAAATTTCGCCGAACGAAACGTTGGAAAATTGTACGCCCGCTCCGTTGGCGTTGATTCGCGCGATTTTATCGATTTCATTGTTGGAAACGATGGGATGCGTCTGCATGTAGTTGGCGGTATTGGGCGTACCCGCGATTTTGACTCCGGAATCGCCGACGTTATGGATGTAGTTGCCATAGATGAGGATGTTGGCCCCGCGGGATTTGACCGGTGTCGACTGGAGATCCGTCGGAGGCATCGAGATGCCGCTGGAATTGGAGTGCAGGATACGCGAATTTTTGACTGTGATGGCTTCGGCGTTGATCAGCACGATGTTGCCCGTTTTCCCGCCGGTCGTCATGTCCTGGTACGTGCTGTTCGATACCATGACGGTCAGACCGTCGATCGTAATGTTCTTTACCAGGCTCGTGTTGGAGCTGCCGTTGAACAGGAAAATCTTATCCACCTTCGGCGCGAAAATTTCCTGGCTGTTGATCGGCGTATTCTGCGGGTAGTAGTAGAGGATACCGGCCGTTTTGTCGAGGAAAAATTCGCCTTGAGCGTCCAGCAGCTGCATCGCGCCTTGAATGAAATAACGAGAGCCTTTCTTCAGCGTATCCAAATAAGGCCAACGCTGGTTCTCGGTCAAGGTGATCTTCCGGTTGCTCGTGTTGATCGACTGAATCGGGAGAATTTCGTTCGCCCAGTTGTGCGCGCCCGGCCACACATACACTTGCAGGCTGCTGAGGTCGGAGATCGACGGGATATCGCCGCTGTAATAGTTGAACGCCTTCATCGGCTGGGAGGAGTCGGCGTTTTGGATTTTTTTGTAGCCGGTGTTCGGATGTCTTGCGATTTTCGCCGCAACCCCGTTCTCGAATAGGGCATCGAAGGACCAGCCCGTTCCTACCGTCGTTTTGTAAATGTTGCCGCTGTGCAGTGTCCAGCCTGTCAGCTTCTGGCCGCCGATAATACGGGCGCTGCCGGCCGCGTCGTAGTTTTTGTAAATGACGTTGTAGCCGTTCGTCCCGGAATCCGATTCGTCGAAGACGATGGTCGTGTCCACAAAATAATCGCCTGCACGCAGGTAGACGATGATATCGCCCGTCATGTTGTTGTTGATCGTGTCGACGACGTCTCGTGCTTTCGTTATCGTCTTGAACGGCTGGGACAAGGTCCCTGGATTCGTATCGCTTCCGCTCGGAGAGACGTAATAGGTCGCCTGAACGGCGGCATGCGCCGGAGAAGCGTCAAGGAGCGCCCACAGGATGGCCAGCGCGAATGCGATCGCAGCCCCAGCGTAAATCATACCGGACTTGGAACCGGACTTGGAAAGTCTTGCAGTGGTGGACATTCGTTCATACCCCTCTCAAATCGGATTTTTCTCGGGTGCCTCTTAATCCTCGATCTGGACTAAGCTAGGTACAGCCCTTTTTGCAAGCCGAAGCGACCGCTGTCGTACAGGCGGTTGTTGCGAGCATCGCGTATACGACTCCGCCGGTCTTCAGAATGCCGGTGTCCTGCGTATCTTGGTTGACCTTGGAGATGTCGTTGAATTTGTTCAAGTTGTACCGGCCCGGATTGAAATTGTACTGATTTTGCGGGGTGACCGTGATGCCCTCGATGGTGGCCGGCACTTCCGTCCATTTGCTGCCCTTTGACTTGGATGCCGTAATGCACGGCGTTCGTCACTTTGTTGTAGGACGCTTCCGCGTAAGCAGCGTTGGCGAAATAGATGCCGGCGCCGTTCGTGGCGATCCGGGCGATGTCGTCGATCCAGTTGTTGGATACGACGTTGTTCATGTGGGTGTAGTCGGATGTGTTGGCGATGCCAGTGATGCGGACGCCGCTGTCGCCTACGTCGTGGAAGTAGTTGCCGTAAATCAAGTTGTCGATGACTCTCGACTTGACGGGGCTTGGTTGCCCGTCGTTCGGCGGCATGGAGATGCCATTGGAGGCGGAAGCCAGATTGATCTGGCTGTTCTTGATCGTGATGTCCTCGGCGTTGATGAGGTCGATGTTGCCGGTGTTGCCGCCGTTCAGGTCGGCGTATGTGCTGTTGGACACCATGACGGTGAGGCCGTCGAGCTGGATGTTGTGGACGCGGGTCGTGTTCGTGCTGCCATGGAACAAGATGACCTTGTCTACCTTGGGCGCGATGATCTCCTGGCTGCTGATTGCGCCGTCACGCGCGTAGTAGTACAGATAGCCGGCAGCCTTGTCGAGGTAAAATTCACCCGGCGCGTCCAGCAGCTCGATCGCCCCTTGGACAAAGTAGCGAGAGCCTTTCTTCAAGTCGTCTAAGTAAGCCCATCGTTGATTTTGCGTGAGCGTAATTTTCTTGTTGGCCGTGTACAGGGAAGCGACAACGGCTGCGCCAATGTGCCGGGATTTGTGTCGCTCCCGACGGGGACACGTAGTAAGTTGCTTGTACCGTCGCTTGCGCCTTGTCCGCCCCGATCATTAAAAGGCCGATGGAGGCTGCGATTGTAAGTCCCGCTCCCCATAGGGTGCAGCAAGTTTGTCGCCAAACTTTGCCGCTGATTTTCATTAAGTTTCTCCTCTCCCTTCTGACTCGCACGGCTGCCTTTCCAGCTCTCTCCGAAGGAATTTTTATCTATCATTCGGGGATGGTTATAGTGGTGCCGGTTCGCCTCCTTCGGCGCAGCTATTCCCTGTGAGTGCCGCTGCGCTTACAAGAGGAAGTATACAGGCGGGGGCGGGCCGGCTTATACTGTAAGCTCGCTGGCCTCGTGGATATATTTAGGAAACCGAATGTGGAATGTAAATGGAAGGATGGAAATGCTTAAGAACACCGGTTGTATGGGTGTGGATGGGGTGGATTGGATCGGGGCGGGCGGCTGCATAAAACGGGATTAGGTGCAAATACGGGGATTTGGGTGAGTGGAGTTTGCGGAGAAATTGCTTGAATGAATGCGAAATATCGTATTCATTCGACCGTCGGGTGAGGGAAGGGCCGATTGGATGCGGAGTTACACGCTATGCTGGAGTTGCTCGGCCAAACCGTGCAATTCTGCTCCAAGCTACGTTCCTGCACCCGAGTAACTCATTCAAACCGCACAATTCTGCTCCAAGTCACCCTCCCGCACCCGAGTAACTCGGCCAAACCGTACAAATCCGCTTCATTGCTTCGGACTGAGTAGATTGGCCGAACGAGCGGCTGATTGCGAAATTTGGTTCTCAAATTGAGAACCTTGGTATCCAGCACACCCTGCACTCTGTACTCTGCACTCTGTACTCTGCACCACGCACCTTACGTCCCCCGCATTTCCGCCACCAAAACTGCTGCCATCGGACTAGGACTAGCGCTTACGCCCAAATCAGTCTCTACATCGCCCGCAGCCGACTGTTTCACCCTTCCAGCACCGGATTCACTTGGCCAAAACCGTACAATTCGGCTTAAAGGTGACACGGGGGAGAAGGGGAGTTACGTTTGCAAGACCGCGGCACCCGTGCACCTGCTACCACTCGCAACTCGCACCACGCCGCGCCTTCACGCCCGGAACTTGTTCCGGAACGTGCCGGGACTGACACCTTCTATACGCTTGAACGCTTTGTAGAACGTGTTTGAGTTGAAGTAACCGACCAGCTTCGAAATCTCGTCGACCGTCAGGTCCGTCAGCGATAGCAGCTCGCGGGCACGCTGCATCCGTTTGCTCTCCATGTAGCTGGAGAAGTTCTCGCCGGTCTGCTCCTTGAAAAACTGCGATAAGTACACCTCGCTGATGCCGAACCGGTCGGCCACATGCGCGAGTCCCAAGTTCCCGTCCTGGTAATTCTCCTCGATAAACTCGATGATGCTGTCCTTCAGCTCCACATTGTGGCTCTTCTTCTGCCCGCTGACTGCCTGGCACAGCCCGACGAGCGTCTGGCTAATATGCGCGTACGCGTCCTGGAACGACGACTTCGAGCCGATGCGCTCGAGGAACTCCTCATGCTGCCCGACGGCGCGGTCCGGCGGCTGGCTAGGCGCGACGTCGTGGATCAGCTTGCACACCGTCGCGGACAAATCGAACACGAGCAGCTTCAGCATGTCGGGCGAAGCATTCCGCAGCGTCACGGATTCATGGTGAACGTCCGCCAGCAGCTTGCGCGTCTCCGCCTCGTTGCCGGACCTCACCAAGTTCATAATCCGCTGCTCGATCTCGAGCGGATAGTAGTAGCCGGTGCTGGTGTTCGGCAGTTGATCGTACCGGAGCCAGCTCTCGCCGCGCTGGATGTCGACGAGCTCCTGCGCCTTGACCGCCTCGTTATACGAGCGGTACACGTCCAGCAGCTCGTCGTACAGCCCGCCGATGCCGATCAGCACCCGGAGCCCGGGCACCCGGTTCGACTCCTCGCCGGCTCTCGCAATCGCTTCGTCGATATAGGCCCGCCCAGCCTCGGGTTCGGCCTCGGTAACGCAGAACAGCACCGCCATCTGATCCTGCCGCAGATCGTGGATAAAGCCGGTGTCGCCGACGATTCCCCGAAGCGCGTCCTTCACCAGGACGCGCTTCACCTTCAGCGACTCCATCGGCTCCGGAACGTCCGAATCCTCAAGCTCCTCCAGCCGCAGCACGGCAACCGCAAACCGATTCCCCCCGGGCGCAATGCCAACGTCGTCCAGCGCCGACCGAACCTCCTGCGCGTCGTTGAACTCCCCGCGGAACAGCCTGTCGAAGAAAGCCGCCCGCAGCAGCGGCGCCTGCTTCTCGAGCTCGGTATGGAGCTCGGCGTTGCTGTGCATAAGCCGGGAGATCGAGTGCTCGAGAGTCTTGATCGGCTTCCAGTTCCGATAGGCGAAGAAGATCGCGATGATCATCCCGATCACGAGCCCGACGGACAAAATATAAGTGTTCGTCTTCCGAATATAGTCCGCCTTCTTCATCACGACGCGGATCGGAACCGCCGAGACATACTCCCACTTGGTGGAAGGGGACGTGTAGTAGCTGACAAGCATGTCCTCGCCGTTCACCTGCTGCTGCACGATGCCCGACAAGCCGTCCTTGCGCAGGCCGGTCATATCGATCTGCCGATTGCCGTCCGTAATGGAAGTGATCGTCTTGCCGCTCGCATCGGAGATGACCGACCATCCGCCCTCCTGAATGTTGAGTCGGCTGAGCAGCGAGTGAACCTCCCTCTCCGGGATAAGCACGATCAGCGTCCCTCTGAAATTCGTCCGGAACCCGAGCGGAACCGTCTGCAAATAAGTAATGAAGGCATTCGTTTTCCCGTTGATAATAATTTTTTGCGCAGGCAAATACTCTCCGTTGTGGAAGCGGCCCATGAACTCCGACTGCCACTCGGCATAAGGCATGCCAACGTAGTTCAGCGACTCCTCGTAATACATTTGCATCCGGTAGGACATATCCTTGGGCGACATAATGATCTGACTGTTGATGAAGCTGATGTAGAAATTGTAAATAAAGTTGCTCATAAATTGATACGATTGAATGTATCTC
This sequence comes from Paenibacillus koleovorans NBRC 103111, assembly GCF_004000845.1. Taxonomy (GTDB): domain Bacteria; phylum Bacillota; class Bacilli; order Paenibacillales; family NBRC-103111; genus Paenibacillus_AA; species Paenibacillus_AA koleovorans. The sequence continues at coordinate 17,973 of NZ_BIMA01000011.1, read as the reverse complement.
CACGTATCGATCGCTTTATAATGATCGTTCTCTTCTTCGCCGTCCACGTCCGTAATGCTTAGAAACGCATTGATCTTCGGATGAAAGCTCAACTGGTCCACGAGGCTCTCCACTTCGTTCAGACGGGCGTCGATCGCCTCGCTGCTTTGACGGAGCAAGCTCAGGTTCAAGTCCGCGGCATCCTTCTCGATTTCTCGCAGCGCTCCGTAATAAGTCACAATCCCGATCGAGACTGTGAACACCATGGTAACCAGGTATGAGACAAGCAAGCTCGAAAATGTTCTGCGTAGTTTAATTTTCAACTGACGCGCTCCTTTGTGAAACCGCTTCCACTCTATCTAAATTATAGTGGCCCCTCATCGAAAGATCAATTCCAATAACCCGCACTGCTGCCGACCAATGATTGCCTGATTTTAAACTACCATAATTTCGATATGAAAACTAGGTTTTTTTACATTAAAAATCCCGGTTCCTTCGAGTTCGAGGAGCCGGGCTTCGCACATACCTACCGCTTCAACTGAACGCAGCCTGATCTACGTTGCGGATACGCTGCCCGCCAGCCGTCGCCCGACCCGCAGCAGCACTTCCACGTCGATCGGATCCAACCCGCCGTCCCCCATCACCCCGATATTCAGCAGCAAATTATACCGGTTGTCCCGAGCCTGCGTCAGCTTTTCCCACACTTCTTCTTCCGTCAGATGGACCGCCTTCGCCTTATAGCCCCAAGAAACCGGATTTTTGATCATCGTCGTGCACACCTCGACCAGCTTCTCCTTGTGCTCCTCGATTTTACCGAGCCGATTCGTATGCTTCTGATAATCCTCGCCCGCTTCGTTCTCCTTCTTCGGCACCTTATGCTCCGGGGCAAAATAATCCTCCGTTCCGAACAGCCCCTGCTTGTAAGAAACGAGCGCATGAGGCGACAGCTCGCGGATGAGCTCATAGAGCTCCTCCGTCTTGAACGACTCATGGTCGCCCGACAGCAGCACGCCAAGCCCGTCCAGCCATATGCCGGCCGCCGTCGGATACTGGGTGAGCAGCTCGCGTACCTGCGCCTTCATGAACTCTACATACTCGTCGAGGTTATGCTCTTCGCCTACCTTGTACGATGGCTCCGGCGGGTCGTACTGCGGGCGTGCGGCGCTGCCCCAGGCGTCGTTGTTCGGCGCATGCGGATGCTTCCAATCCCGGCCATGCGAATAATAAAGGAACAGCGCGAGCTCGTGCCGCTCGCAAGCGTCGGCCAACTCACGGATCAAGTCACGCCCCGCAGGCGAATTCAAGCTGTTGAAGTCGGTATGCCGCGTCTCGAACAGACAGAAGCTGTCATGATGCCTCGTCGTCAGATTGATATACTTCATGCCGCATTGCTTGGCGAACGAAGCGATGGCGTCGGCGTCGAAGTTTTCGGCCGTGAACCGGTCCTTGAGCTTGGCGTACTCGGAGACGGGAATTTTCCGATTATACTGCACCCACTCCATGATTTTCTCGTCCTCACGGCTTTCCGAACCGAGAATCGAATACAGGCCATAGTGCATGAACAATCCATACCCCGCCTGCCGAAACCAGGTCAAGTTCGCTTCGCGCGGATTTTTCTCATACAACTCCCGGTAGTCCCGCAAATAAGCCGGCATTTGACGCATAAGTATGATCCTCCTTCTAGTTCTCTTGCTTCAACCAAACAGCGCCTATCTCTATCGGTACGAAGCCCGCACGTAGAGCAGGAGAATTCGATGTTAGCCTGTAATCGCCCTCAGCCGCATCGACGAACAACGGATCGGCGCTAATGCTATTGACATCGATACCGTCCATTCGGTTCCGTTCCAGCAAGGCGTCGCTCTCGCCCCGATCTGCCGTGCACCAGTACAGGTTGTGATCGGTTTCGCAGTTTTTCGCCCATTCGCCGTCCGGTCCCCGTCCCTCCAAATAGAAGTCGCCTTCCAGGGCCGTCTTGTACAAAATGTTCCGCTGTATCGTCGATCCGGCACTCGGCCTTTTGCGTAGCATCAGGTAGCCCTTCGGGGGCGTGAGGGTCCCGTCAGGCTCCTCAACCGGCAGCAGATCGGCGATCAAGTTGTTCTCCACGAAATTGAGAAGTTTGAGCGTAATGCCCCCGCCGCAGCACCGGCAGATGAGGTTGCCCGTAATACGCGTCAGCCGCTGATAGTCGTCGGTCCGAATGGCGGATTGCATATGGCAGTCTACCACGTCGTGAATATAATTGCCGTGTACGACATTGTCGTCGCCGGCGCCGGACAAGTAGATCGCGTTCCCGTCCCCAAGCTTCTCCATGACGGCGTACAGCTCGTTGAACTCTACGCGATTGCGGCGAGCATGCAGATACGGCACGAATTCCTCCCAATGACGAATCGTCTCCGGCAAATCCCCAAGCTCCTCCCACCGGATCGTTCTGGAGCATTCCCGCAGCTGCTTGAACGCCAGGTGCATGTCTCGCACGCCGCTGATTGCGATCCCGCTGTACGGCGTATTATGGATCCGGTTGCGGGCGATGACGTTGTCTCCGCTTTGCCAGACGAAAATCCCCAGGGCGTGCCAGAACCGTTCCCCACAATGGTGGATGTGGTTATGCTCCACCCGATTCGCGCGGTTCACATCCTTCGTCCCCGGGCCGTAGCCGCACAGCAGCACACCGGTGCCGCCGATATGGACGATCTCGTTGCGGGCGACGAGGTTGTGCTGCGCGTACAGATCGAGTCTCACAGCCGAACTCCCGCTGTTTACGAACCGGCATTGCTCGATCTTGCATCGCTCCGCCCAACGCAGGCGCACCATGGCATTGTCCTTGTCGAACATGTCCCAGTCATGCTGCAGCCCGGCATCCTTCGCCGTCCATACATCCCGGTCTCCTTGCGTAAACGTAAGACCCCGCAGATCGATGCCGCAGATCGGCGTCTCGTTCGCCGCGTCACCCTCGATGCGAATGAACTCCCGCAAGGACGCGGCATAGATGTCTTCGCCGGGCACTTCGCCGTCCGGCGGCCAGAGGTACAGCTTGCGCCGGGCCGAATCGAGCACCCATTCGCCGGGCGCATCGAGGTAATCAAGCGCGTTTTCCACCCAGCACGTCGTCTTCTGATGGGGCTGCCGGTATAGTTGCTTCAGCGGATAAGTGCCGTCGATAGCCGTCCGCGCGATCCGGGCTTCCCCGTCCACGGATTTCAACGGGAGAATATTGATCAGCCATTGAAACGTAGGCCGGATCAGCAGCTCCACATCTTCGAGATTGGCATAGCTCCGCATTGCACCGGGCGGGAAGTGCAGGATGTCCTTCGGGTCGGTCGCCCAGTTCTCCCCGTGATTCACATGCTCCAGCTCCGGTCTGAATCCCGGCGAGATAGCCCGGGGCAGCGAGGCTGTTCCCTTGTACAACGTGCGGAACTTCCGGTCCGCCAGCTCGGCCGGCACATCCGTCACCCACACATGGCCCCTTGCTTCTGGCGGCAAAGAGGCAAGTGCGACCCCCTCGGCTCCGTCCGTCTCCAGCCTCCTCCAGCCCCCTACAGGGACGCCCGAGCTGAAAACCGGCGTTTCCCCCGGGTAAGCCTCGATTGTGAGCGTAAACTCCTCACTTGGCCAGTCTTCTCTGGTGAAAATGACAGGGCTGCCGAGCAAGTAAGTACCCCCGCGCACGAGTACAGTCACATCGGACAAGGCTACACAGCCGCCACCTTCCGCCTGCCGCACCAGCTTGCGCAGCTTCGCCTGGACGGCTTCCAGCGTACGTAGCGGACCTTCCGCTCCCGCACCGGAAGCCGCACCGGATGCTCCCGGCTCCGCCTGCTCGCCCGACCAGCTGTCGTCGCCGTCCGCCGACATATAAAGCACAATAGCTGCCGCTTCGCTCATCCCGACCTCAGCCCTCCACTGCCAGACGCTGCAGTCGCTCCATCGTCTCAGGCTGCTCCCCGGCGATGTTTCGGTTTTCCCAAGGGTCGGCCGCGATGTCGTACAGCTCCGGCTCCGCCCCATCGGTCAAATGCAGCTTATACCTGTCGTCCGCGATCATCCGCCATGTATGCTTCGTATGCCTTCCGTCGGCATCCAACCCCGCGACCTGGTACGTCCGCACCTGCTCCGTACCGCCTTCCAATACATGCTTGAGCGACATCGAGCCTACCGCTTCCGGCATCGCGGCATCGGCGTACTCGACGATCGTCGCGGCCAAATCCTGCAGCTCGACGAGCGCCGGCGTCAGCACGCCTTCGCGCATGCCCGGCCCGCTGACGACGAGGGGGATATGGACGGAGCCGCGGTACGGCACGCATTTGCCGAACCTGTTGAAGTCGCCGAGCATCTCGCCGTGATCCGATGTGTAAATGACGATCGTGTTGTCCAGCTCGCCTCGGCGTTCGATCTCCTCGAGCAGCAGCCCGATGTTGCGGTCGATGTTCTCGAGCATGGCGGCGTAATTGCGCCGAATCTCGACCGCCAACTCGTCCGTATCCTTGTCCCACCGATTCGGCAGCGGCAGCGGTACGCCCTCCCACGCTTCCTTCATCGACTTCGTGATGTCCCAAGGGCCATGCGGGCCCGTGAAATTGACCATCAAGAACCAAGGCTGATCGGCCGGAAATTCCGACAGCAGCTGAAGACCATTAGAGGTCAGCCAATTGTCGCAGTACGCGTCCTCGGGCAGCTCGGTCGGAGCCGTGCCGTGTCCGCGACGTCCCGTCATGTCCTGCACGTGCAGCTCCGCCAGCCCGCGGTCATGCAAATACTTCATGTACGGGTCCTTCGGCTCTTCCTTGCCGGATACGACTGCGTCGATTTTGCCGGCGTTGTCGATGCCGTCCGTGAAGCCGAGCGTCTCCAGTTCGTCGAGCCAGCCGTTCAACCCCCACCAGTGCACGGGCTTGTGCAGGTCGAACTTGCCGACGGCCCCAACCCGATAACCCGCTTCCCGCAGCACCGAGTAGAACGTTCGTTTGTCGAGCGGGAAGTTCGCCTCGTTGCTCGGCGTCCCGCACTGCTCGTATCGAACGCCGGCGGCGAGACAAGCTCTCGCAGGCGCGCAGAGCGGGGCCGGCGTCACCGCATGGGTAAACGTCACTCCCCGGTCCATCAGCTTGCGGATATTCGGCATTCTTCCGCCAAGCTGCTCGAGTCCCGCTGCTTGCAGCGTGTCCGAATCATACGGCATCCAATCGCCGCGATGCGAATCGGGGAACAGCAGCAGCACATTCGGCTGTTTTTTCGTTGACATCCTGGTCCGCCTCTCTTTAAGGAAGGAGCCCGCCGGGTTAACCTTAGTCCCGACAGGCCAGCAAATCCTTTTTTTATTTTTTACCGTATTGGCGATCGTACGCTTTCTGCGTCAACTCGATGTATTTCTTGAGGCCCATCCGGTCCAGTTCCTTCAAGTAGTTATTCCATTCCTTCTCGATGTCCAGATCGCCGACGACGAAACGGGCAGTCGTTTGCTTCAGGTAGTCCATGATGGAGAAGTCGATGCCCGCGTACTCCTCGGACTCCTCGGCCGTCATGTACAGCGGCGGGAGCACTTCCTTCGGCTTGTACGGGACGTAGTTTTTGTTCGTTTCGTTGTAAAGGATTGCTTCCTGGTCGGTCGGCTCCACGATCGAGGCGCTTCGCCAAGCTTCCGTAATGAAGCCCGGAGGGTTCGTGTTCCAGTGCACGTTCTGCGTCTGGCCGAACTTCAGCATCCGGTAGAAGGAGCCGGGTTTCCCGTTCAGGCCGAGCTCACCCTGCTTGCCGTATCTCCATTCGACGTCCAGCCGGCCTGCATTGCCTCGCATGCTGCCTTCGATGCTGTAGAACCAGTCGATCCAGCGAATAGCCGCTTCCGGATTTTTGCTCGCCGTCGTGATGACGACCTTGGTCGAATCGACCTGGTACGGGTAGTAGCCGGTCGACTGGAATCCGCTCGGCCCCTTCAGCGGCGGCACCGTCGTATATTCCTTCTGACGCGGCGTGCCGGCCGCCATGAAGCCGGTCATCGCTCCTGCCGTTACGGCGCCAAGCAGCGTGACGTCCTTGTTGTCGCCGAGCTGCTTGAGCTGGGCGTTGTCCTGCGTGATGGCGCCTTTATCGAGCAAGCCTTCCTTGTATAGCTTATTCAGGAACAGCAGCCCTTCCTTCCAGCCTTGCTGGTTGTATGCGACGGATACTTTGCCGTTGTCCAAGATGAACGGCTTATCATCCCACCCTTTGTCATACACGAAAGCCGACATGATGAAATGGTACACGCTCGTCATATAGCCGGAAGTCGCGCCTGTGAGCGGAATTTCGTCCGCCTTGCCGTTGCCGTTCGGGTCTTTTTCCTTGAACGCCTTCAGCACCGTGTACAGTTCATCCGTCGTCGTCGGCATTTTCAGCCCGAGCTTGGTCAGCCATGCCTGATTGATCCACAGCTTTTGGCCGTATTGCGTATGCAGCACCTCCGCCACAGACGGCAGCGCATAAATTTTCCCGTCCGGCGCCGTGATCATCTTCTTGATGACCGGATTCGCCTCGAACATCTTCTTGATGTGGAAGCCGTATTTATCGATCAGGTCGTTGAGCGGACGAATAACGCCTTGACTGCCGAATTGCACTTGCTGGACGTTGCTAATCTTCGCGTTCATGAAGATGTCCGGCATCTCCGCATTGGACGCCAGCAGCAGGTTGCGCTTCTGCTCCATGTCCTTGCTGGGAACGAGCATCCAATCAATGTGCACATTCGTCTTGGCTTCGTACTCCTTCGTCAGCTCGTTCGTTTCCATGTTTTCTATGTTAGGATCGGCTACGGTGAAAATTTTCAGATTGACCTTGTCCTTCACAACCGGAAACGTGCCGGCTGCCGTGACGTTGCTGTTCTCCGGCAGCGGTGTCGGCGTCGACTCGGCGCCGTTGTTTTTGCTGCATGCTGTCGCGAGCAAGCTGAGAACCAAAGTTGTGCTCATCCCAATTGCAAATTGTTTTTTCACCCTGTTACCCCCAATTATAAGTTGTTTTTACCCCTTGAGCGAACCGATCATAACGCCTTTGACAAAATATTTCTGTACAAACGGATACATAAGCATCACCGGCAAACTGGCTACGATGATGATGGAGTACTTCAGAACTTCCCTCACCCCCTCACGCGCTTGCGCCGTTTCGGAATCGACGCCGATCATGGACGTGTCCACCGCATTGAGCACGAGGATATCGCGCAGGAACATCTGCAGCGGGTATTTATCCCGATCTCTTAGGTAGATCAGTGCGTCGAAAAAAGCGTTCCAATGGCTGACCGCATAGAACAAGGAGATGACCGCGATGATCGCCTTGGATAAAGGAAGCACCACGTAGCCGACAAACTTGAAATCGTTGCAGCCGTCGATCTGGGCGGCCTCGAGCAGCTCGTCGGAGATCGTGCTTTGAAAATAAGTTCTCGCCAGGATTACATTCCACACCGTGATGGCGCTCGGGATAATCATCGCCCAGATCGTATTGACCATGCCCAGAGCGTCGATGACCAGGTAGGTCGGGATAAGCCCCCCGCTGAACAGCATCGTGAACGTGATCAGGAGCATGATCCAGTTGCGGCCATAGCAGTCTTTTCGCGACAGCGGGTAGGCGGCCAGAATGGTGAGCACCACGTTGACGATCGTCCCCGTGACCGTGTAGAGAATAGAGTTCGCATACCCTCTCCAGATCGGGCTATATTCGAACAGCGCCTTGTACCCGACCAGGCTCGGCTCGACCGGCCATAGCTTGACCCTGCCTGCCATGACCGCCGACGGGGAGCTGAACGAAGAGCTGATCACGTAGAGGATGGGATACAGCACCGCCAGGAAAAACAAAGTCATAAACAAATAGTTCAGAAAATTGAACGTTCGATCGCCTGCGCTGTCGCGTATGCGGCTCATGAGATGTCCCTCGCTTTTTTGCCAAATGAATGAATGGTACATGGTGTTGCGGACGGTCGGACAGCCGGGTGGGCTGGCGGTCGGCTACCAGAGACTCGTCTTCGCGACGCGTTTGGCCGTGTGGTTGACGATCAGCAGCATCGCGAAGTTGATAACCGCTGTGAACAGCCCGATCGCGGTGGCGTAGGAGTAATCGATCATGTTGGACGCGAGCCCTACCTTATACACGTACGTCTGCAGCACCTCCGACGAGGTTAGATTAAGCGGTGTCTGGAGGAGCAGCGTTTTCTCGAAGCCTACATTCATGATGGAGCCTACCTGTAAAATGAACAATATGATTACGGTCGGCAGGATAGCCGGAATATCGATGTGAAGAATGCGCTTGAACTTGGACGCCCCGTCGATGATCGACGCTTCATAGAGCTGCGGGTCGACGGATGCCAGCACCGCCAGGTAGATAATCGTTCCCCAGCCGGCATTTTGCCACACGTGGGACCAGACGAAGATCGACTGGAAGTATTCGGCTTTGCCCAGGAAGTCGATCGCCTCTCCGCCCAGCGCCTCGATCATTTTGTTGACCAGCCCTAGCCGGAGACTCAGGAACTGCACGATGATGCCTACTATGACTACCGTGGAAATAAAATGCGGCGCGTACGTCGTCAACTGAATGACCTTCTTGTACGCTTTGTTGTTCGAGCTGTTGATCGCGAGCGCCAGGAGGATCGGGAACGGAAACGCTACCGCCAGCTCGTAGAGGCTTAGGGTGACCGTGTTGCGCACGATCCTCGTGAACTGGTACGAGTTGAACAATTTCTCGAAATGCTTGAACCCGACCCACGGGCTGTCCCAAATGCCTCGGAGCACCATATACTTCTTGAAGGCGATTTGGATGCCGAGCATGGGCACGTACTTGAAGACGATGAAATACGCGACGGGCAGCAGCAGCATGAGATAGAGCTGGTAACTTCGCATCATTTTGTTCAGCAACGCTTGTGACTCCTCTCTAGGTGGAAACGTTTACAATTCGGTGATTAAAAAGTATCACAGCGGTTGCCCGACTGCCTACTTTAACGTTCCGGAAAGCTTGAATTTCTTAAGAAAGCGGAGGTGGATTTTCTTAAAGAGAGGTGGAATTTTATAAGAAAAGGGACGTTTCACCCGCTTGTGGGGCGGATTGTGAGGGGCTTTGGGGTTACGGGAAAGGAGTTGCTGCTGCTGGGTGGCGGTCGGTGAGGGTCTTAGTACGGGAACCCGGACTTAGCGGGGTGGGTGGATGCCGAGCGACCTAAGTTAGTACGGGAACCCGGACTTTGCGGGGTGGGTGGAGCCGAGCGACCTAAGTAAGGAATCCGGACTTAGTTGGTCGGATGAGTAGCAATCGAGCGAATTTAGTACGGATAGCGGACTTAATTAGTCGGGAGAGCAGCAGTTGAGTAAATTTAGTACGGAATCCGGACTTAGTGGTGGTTGGACGACGGGATGGCGGGATGGCGGGATGGCGGGGTGCGGGGTTGCGGGGAAATGACGGGTTGAACAAGGGAACGGCTGTGCGGCGGAAAAGTGCGGACCTGTGCCTGTCTGGTTAAGGAGCAGATGTTGGCAGAATAGGAGGCGGTAGCGTGGCGGAGATTGTGCGGATTTGCACAAGTACTGGCAGAGGTCAGCGGTTGGAGCAGAATTAGTTGGAGCATTGCAATAGTGTGGCTGAGGGATAACTGGATGGGTTGCGGCGAGTAACTAGGATTGGGCGGTATTAGTTGGGTTATGCGGGAATTGGCGGAAGCAAATCATTAGGTGCGGCGAGTGGCAGCAGATGGAGCGGTGTTAGTTGCAGTCATGCAGAAATTGGCGGAAGCAGATCATTAGGTGCGGCGAGTGACAGCAGGTGGAGCGGTGTTAGTTGCAGTCATGCAGGAATTGGCGGAGACAGATCATCAGGTACAGTGAGTTGCAGCAGGTGGAGCGGTGTTAGTTGCAGTCATGCACCAGTTGGGACGAAAACAGCACATTGGATGCGGAGAGTGGTTGGTTTGCGGACAGAGGAGCCCTTATTTGTGAGTGAAAGCGCATTCTTACAAGTTTGGCGGACATAGGATGCGTTATTGGGGGCCAAGACGCCTCAACCCACTGATTTTCGGCCAAATAGCGTCATCTGTGTCCGCTAAACTCCCGCCAAACTGCTTTTTCGCACAAATAAGAGATCTATTGTCCGCCAACAACCTTCGTTCTCCATTCATGCTCGCCACTCACATGGGATCCACCAAGTTAGAGCGGAGTCAGTCAACTTGCTGCACTAAGTCGAGGGCCGGACATTCGGTGGAGCGGAGTTAGACAACTTGCTGCACTAACCCCTGCCATCCGATCATTTGCACCCGAGTTTAGTCAACTTCCTGCGCTCCTGCCCGTCACCGCACCTGCCCTGCCCGTACCTGCTCGTACCTGCCCGTCTCCGCACCTGCCCTGCTGTACCTGTCCGTCACCGCACCTGTCCTGCCCGTACCTGCCCGGCACCGCACCTGCCCTGCTCGTACCTCACGCACGCGAAGTGGCTACTCCCGCTGGCGCCAATACTCGCCGTGCGGGTACCGGTACGTGCCGATCGGCTGCTTCGCGCTAACCGCGAACCGGCCGTCCGGCCGATACTCGAACGGCCGCTCGCCCGCCGCGTACGAAGCCTCCCGGCGCCGGTCCAGGCAGTGCAGCAGCACCTGCTGCTTGAGCGGCAAATACTCCCGCGTGTGCGGGCCGTGCTCGTATTCGACCTCGCCAGGTCGAAACTCATAGTACACGGTCCGGCGCAGCGGGTTGCCGTCGCCGCTCGGCGAGCCGTGCAGCACCTTCACGTGGTGCAAGATCACATCGCCCGCCTGCATCGGCACCGGCACCGCGTCCGACGTGTCGAAGCCGGGGCGAGCGCAGCGTGCCTTCACTTCCTCGGGCGACCACCCGTTGCTGCCGGGGATGACCCACAAGCAAGTGGACAAATCCGCATCGTCCAAGTAGAAATCTACATTGAAGATCGGGCTGTCGTCCGGATTGCTGAGCTCGGTTTCGCCGTCGCGATGCCAAGGCACGATGACGCCTTCATCCGGCATTTTCAGCACCATGGAATCCCATGTCGGGATAAAGTTGCGGCCCTGCAGCAGCTCCACGGACCTCAGGATGAAAGGGTGGCCCAGCAGCACCTTCATCGAGTCGCATTTGTCGATCACATACTCGATTCGGCGCAGCACGTCCTTGCCGCTCTTGACCCCTTTGCCGTACATATAATCCGTAGGATTTCCAGACTCCCTGGCCTCAATCAAACCAAGCATATCGCGCTGAATGGTATCCAATTCTTCACCGCGCAGCACGCCACGCACCACTAGAAATCCATTATCCAGAAAAAACTGTTTCTGCTCCTCCGTGATGCAATCCTGCTGAGCGGCGTCGGCCACCAACATAGAATAAGCGCTATTGGGCTCCACTTTCATCGACAATCGCCTCTCCTTCTCCATTCTGATTTTCAGTGCTTGCATGCGTTGTAAACTCATTGTACGATGAAGCCATAGGAGAAGTATTTAGCTGGAATCGATGATTTGGGTTCCAAAATACCGATCTCAGAAAAGGAGCAAGCGGCGTGACCACCCTAGATGAGCAAACCGAAGGACGAGCCGGCCAGCCACCCTACCCGGCGCCATACATTACACTCGCCCATACGTTCCACGCGCCTGCCGGCTGGAGCACCGTCCATAACCGGACGCTCACCCAATACGCCCTGCAGTACGTACTGGATGGCGCTGCGGAGTACCCGGTCAGCGGACGGCACTACTTGACCCGAACCGGCGATCTGCTCTTCCACCGCCCCGGCGAACCGCACACGATCTCCATGATCGAAGGCAAGCCCTATGTCTGCATCTCGCTTGTATTTCACTTCGGACAAGCACCGTTTCCGATCGATGAGGTGCTGGGCGGGGAGCATTGGCTCGGCAATTTCGAGGGCAGGCCGGTGGAGGAGAAGCTCATTCAGCTCGTGGCGTCCTATCGCCAGCCCGGCTGGTTCCACACGCTGAAGTGCCAGGCATTGCTGCTGGACATCTTCACATTGGCGCTAGAGCAATTCCAGGACCAGCTCGCTCCTCCGAACGAGACGACACGCCGCAGCTTGGCGAAGCTGATTCTTGTGAAGAACTACCTGACCGAACGGTATATGGAACAGGTACGCATTCAGGATCTGGTCGAGCTGTCCGGCTTCAGCCAAAATCATTTGATCAGCGAATTCAAGCGGCTCTACGGCGTTACCCCCGTGCAGTATTTGACCCAAGTCAGGGTGCACAAGGCGAAGGAGCTCGCGATTCAGACGAAGCTGCATTTTGGCGAAATTGCGGAGAAGGTCGGGTATGCGGATGTGCACAGCTTCGGCAAAATGTTCAAAAAAACTACGGGTGTAAGCCTTACCCAGTTTTGCTCCACCCTTGTAGTCAACAAACCGAGTGAAGACTGGTACGGACTTCGAAACCAAAAACAATCCGGGAGGAATAAACCGTTATGACCGCTCGACCTATTACAGCGTTGGTCAACCAATTCCGCAATTGCCTCCAGCCCGAACACAACGGAAATACACTTTCCTTGACTCGGTTTTCACAGCAACAGCTCGAGCATTACGCCGACATCCCCGTATACCGAGCCCGCAGCCTCTGCCCAGCAGGCGTCTGCCTCGACGTGCTGACCGACTCCGCCGCACTCGCCCTGCAAGTCGAACTGATCAGCTTGATCCGGCCTTACATCTACTTCGACGTCTACGTCGACGACCAATGGACGGCATCGGTCGGGGAACAAGAGCCGTCGCTGGGCTTGCGCCGCTTCGATATTTCGCTGCCGCCTCAGCCCCTGAACCAGCTCCGCCGGGTGACCGTCTACATGCCGCACAATGTGGAGCTGATCGTCCGGGACGTGCTCTGGCCGGCTGGCATCCAAGTCCAACCTGCGCCCGCCCCGGTAGCGAAGCTGCTCTGCCTGGGCGACTCGATTACCCAAGGCATGGACGCGACGCTCCCCTCCCTCACGTATTCCGTGCTGCTGTCGAGAAAGCTGGGGATGAGCTTGCTGAATCAAGGCGTCGGCGGCTATCATTTCAACAAGGACAGCTTGGATCCGAGCCTGAACTACACGCCCGATCTCATTACGATTGCGTATGGAACGAACGACTGGGGGAAGTGGAAAAGCTTGCAGGAGCTGCATGACCGGGTGGATGCTTATGTGAAGGCAGTTGTGGAGATATTCCCGCAGGCGGAAGTTTGCGTGCTCACCCCGCTCTGGCGTGTCGATATCGAGTCGCCGAAGGAGATGGGCACATTCGAGCAGATGGCAGATACGATTGAATCAGCCGTACTTCGGCACCCTGGCGTTCGGCTGATTCGCGGCACCGAGCTGATGCCCCCCGACTCCAGCCTGCTGGCCGACAACGTCCATCCGAGGGACCAGGGGTTCGGGCAAATAGCGGAGAAATTAGCCGAGCTGATCCGGAATAGCTAATTTTGGAGTTGAATGAGTGGATGGGCGGGTTTCGCGAGTTAGAAGGTCGGCAGAGGTGGAATGTAGCGGAGTGGTGTCCGGAATACAGCCGGCTCCTCCCATCGACCAGATAAGCAAAGCCGCCCTATACAGGACGGCTTTAGCTCTGTCAAATCGATTATTGCTGCGACTCCAAAAACTCGGCCAGACGATCCAGCGTTTCCGCGAATCCTTGCTCCATGCCCATGTCGAGCACTGCTTTGAGCGCTTCGGCGGATGGGTAGACGACGCGGTTGACCAATCTCGTCGCCCCGCCCTCGTCTACGAAATTCAGCGTCACTTCGCCTGGAGCGCCCAGGTCGGAAACATTGCCTTCCGCATCCGAGAAGTAATCGGTGTAGACGATTTTTTCCGCATCCACGATTTCGTGATACACGCCTTTGCCCCAAGACTCCATGCCGTAGAAATCCCCTTGGTTCTCGTCGAGACACTTCATGCAGTAGTGCCAGACGCCGCCCGGACGGAAATCGATGTTGCAGACGGTCAGCTCCCAGCCGCGCGGCCCCCACCATTTCTTCAGATGCTCCGCACTGCTGTACGCCTTGAACACCAGTTCCCGCGGCGCTTGGAATACACGCTCGATTACCAATTCAGGACCTTCTACCTTTGTTATCATCTTCGACATTTGTATTTTCCTCCTTATTTTTCGTAGTTCTCTCTTTCACACGTTCAATATACCACAACAGGAATATTCCTGTAAAGGAATATTAAATTCAAAATTGAACCGACAACTAGTGTCGGCTAAATGGCTTTCGGCTAAACGTACTCCCAGTACCTTATTCCAAACTTTTCGTCGGAGGCGCGCTGGCATCCGGAATCACGGCGGCTGGCCGCACATACCTGGCGAGCAAACCATGCTTCGGCGACGCTAGGAAGCTGACGGCGAACAAAATCCCGGTGGCGAACGCCATCGAACCGGAGATTGACGTATCCAGCCAAACCGCTACATAGTAGCCGACGATGGCCGACACAACGCCGAATGCGCCGCTCAAAACCATCATGACGGACATCCGGTCCGTCCACAGGTAAGCCGATGCAGCCGGCGTAATCAGCATCGCGACAACCATAATCGCGCCTACGGCATCGAACGAAGCAACCGTTGTCACCGATACGAGCGACATGAACACGTAATGCATCAGCACGGCGGGAATGCCAAGACTGGCGGCTAGCGCCGGGTCGAACGAAGTAATTTTCCACTCCTTGTAGAACGCTACGATCGCAACAACAACCACAAGCAGCACCAGCGAAAGGATGAACACCGCCTCCGGAATTTCCCCGACCAATGGTAGATTGATCAGCTCCCAGGGGATAAACGTGATCTCGCCCATCAACGTATGCTTCACGTCCAAGTGGGCGTTGCCGACCTTCGTGGCAATCAACACGACACCGATCGCGAACAAAGTGGTGAACACGATCCCGATCGAGGCTTCCTGCTGCACTCCGCGGGCATGCAGCCATTGCACGAGCACGGACGTAACCAAACCGGCGGCGATTGCGCCGATCAGCATATGCACCCCGCTCAGCTCTCGGGTGACGAGGAAGGCGATGACGATGCCGAGCAGCACCGAATGACTGATCGCATCGGCCATCATCGCCATTCTGCGCAGGATCAGGAGCACGCCGATAATGCCGCAGGACAGTCCGACCAGAGAGGCCGTCAACAAAATCCAAGCCGAGTAGCTCATGAGACGGACCCCCTCTCCAGCGTACCCGCACCGGCACCCGTACTGGCACCCGCTCCGGTAGCGCTGCCGCTGCCTCCTCCGGCCGTCGGCGCCTGCAGCAATTGCTTCCTCTGCCTCCTCTGCTGGAAATAAACGATGAGCAGCCCTTTGCGCGCTCCGAAGACAAGCGAGACGACGAACAGGCTCGAAGCGGCCAAGACGATGAACGGTCCCGTCGGCCAGCCCTTGCCCTGAATGCTGACCAGCGTACCGACCAATCCGGCGCCTCCGCCGAACAAGGCGGACAAAACCAGCATCCATTTGAACGATTGCGTCCAATAACGGGCGCTAACCGCGGGTATGATAAGAAGGGCTGCCATCAGGATGACGCCGACCGCCTGAATGCCGATCACAATAACCAGGACGAGCACGGCCATATAGATACTGTTCATCCAGCGGCTGGAGAGCCCGAGGCCCCGAGAGAAATCGGGATCGAACAGGAACAGCTTCCATTCCTTGTACCCGAAGCCCGCAACCAAGATGACGAGTACCGCCATGCTGGCCATGATGAGCACATCCTTGCCCACCATAGACGCCGCCTGGCCGAAAATAAAGCTGTCCAATCCGCTCTGGCTGCCTCCCTCCATCCGGTTCACGAACGTGAGCATCATAATGCCGAAGCCGAAAAACACGGACAGGACGATGCCCATCGCCGTGTCTTCCTTCACCCGAGACGAGGTGCGGATCCAGTGAATGAGCAAAGCGCCGAGCAGCGCGCTGACGGCGGCACCGGCGAGCATAACCGGCATGCTCTTCACGCCCATGACGGCGAATCCGATGATGACGCCCGGCAGCGCCGCGTGGGACAAGGCGTCGCTCATCAAGCTTTGCCGCTTCCAGTAGGCGAAGCAGCCGATGACGCCGGCCGCCATGCCGAGCAGCAGCGTACTGAACAGCACCCACTGCGCATTGTAGGACAACGCCGTCATCATCCGAATCGCTCTCCCATCCAACGGAGCGTGCTGCCGTACGTCCGATATATATTGTCGCGGGTAAACGTATCTCGAGTCGAGCCGTGCGCTACGACGGACCGGTTCAGCAGCAGCACATGGTCGAAATAATCTTCGACGGTCTGCAAATCGTGATGCACGACCATAACCGTACTGCCTCGGTTCTTCAATGTTTTCAGCATATCCATGATCGCCCGCTCCGTTGCCGCATCGACCCCGGCCAACGGCTCGTCGAGAAAATACAAATCGGCTTCCTGTACGAGCGCCCGAGCCAGAAACACCCGCTGCTGCTGCCCGCCGGACAGCTGGCTGATCTGTCGGCCGGCGTAATCGGCCATACCCATCTCGGACAGCGCCTGCATCGCTTTCTCGCGGTCCGCGCGCCTTGGCCATTTCAGCCAACCGATCCGGCCATATAACCCCATAAGCACAACATCCAAAGCATCCGTCGGGAAATCCCAGTCCACCGATCCGCGCTGCGGCACATAGCCTACTCGAGACTTGACGCTGCGGTACTCCGAGCCGAAGAAACGAACGTTGCCCGACAGTCTGGGGTGCAGCTCCAGCATCACTTTGAGCAATGTGGATTTTCCCGCTCCGTTAGGACCGACGATGCTCGTTAAAGTACCCGGCTGGACATCGAAGCTCACCCCGTCCAGCACTTTGTTTTTCCGATAGGACGCATTCAATCCTTGCACGCTCAAAGCCGCACTCATGCTACTCACCCTTCCCGCTCAACGCTTTATAAATCGTATTCACATTATGCCGATACATGCCGAGGTACGTTCCTTCCGGAGAGCTTGCCGCTCCCATCGCATCCGAGTATAGCTCGCCGCCTTTTTTCACATCAAGCCCCTTCTTCTTGGCGCCTTCGATGACCGCTTGGATCGATGCCGGATTGATGCTGCTCTCGACGAACACGGCCGGCACTTTATGCTTCATCAGCAGGTTGATCGTATCTTCGATATCGGTAAGGCCAACTTCGTCCTCCGTGCTCAAGCCTTGCAAGCCGACCACCTGGATGTCCAGCATCCGCCCGAAATAACCGAACGCGTCATGCGCCGTCACGAGCACCCGTTTGTCCTTCGGCACCTGCACCAGCTTGTCGACCGATTCTTTTTTCAGTTCGTCCAGCCGTGTGAAATAATTCGTTTTGTTCGTTTCAAAATAGTCCGCGTTTTCTTGGGAATAAGTCTTCAAAGCTTCCGTCGCCGTGGTCAAAGCCTGCTTCCACAGATCGATGTCGAACCAGACATGGGGATCGACGGCTCCGCCCGCATCCTTCAGCAGCTTCTCCTTCGGAATCGATTCGCTGATCGCTGACACCGTCTTCTTCTTGCCGATCTGCTCGAACACCTTCACCATGTTGGCCTCGAGATGAAGCCCGCTGTACAGCACGACGTCGCCGCTCTCCAGCTTCTTGATATCGCCTTGCGTGGCGGTGTACAAATGCGGATCGACTCCCGGCCCCATCAGGCTCTGCACATGCACCTTATCTCCACCGATGACCGAGATCGGCTCGGCGATTTGCGCGATTGTGGCGACCACATTGATCTTCCCGTCCGCTGCCCCGTTCGTTGCGGTCGTGCCACAGCCTGCCAGGGTCAGCGATGCCGCCAATACGATTAATGTGCCCCAAATTCCAGATTTTCTCACTGCTTTGCTCATCACGGTTTCTCCTCCAGAATGGTTCCTTATGCTCGCTCCGCTAACTTGTTTATCCCCAAATGTTTTTCCCTAAGGCAAAACTTATTCATATACACAAAATAATTGTCCCAGTGCATTTTGTCAAGGGTTATTGCGGGAAAATAAGAAAAACAATTGGGGAAGATCACCCGGATGGTCCTCTGGCGAAGATTTTCAGTTGGAGCGTGGGGA
>NZ_BIMA01000010.1 GCF_004000845.1 Paenibacillus koleovorans NBRC 103111 | reverse complement strand
ACTCCGATGCCGTGTGATGGCACCATGGATGCTGAATCCCCCAACCACGCTTCGCAAGCGCACCCTTACGCTTTAGTTCTGTAAAGGGTTTAAACTTTCTTGTATGTAAAAAACCTGATCGGAAGTTCACCGATCAGGTCCTCTGGAGTAAGTGTTCAGTTGGCGTGCGGGGGTGGACAGGTAGAGTGGTTCCGTCGAAACGCCTCTCCACGCCCTCTTCCTGCCCGCCTTATCGACTCGAGCCTTTCCAATCCGCGGCAAACTTCGCGATCCCCTGATCCGTCAACGGATGCTTGGCGATCTGCTCGATGACGGCGAAAGGCACAGTCGCGATATGCGCGCCGGCCATAGCGACGCGGGTCACGTGATCCGGATGGCGCACGGAAGCGGCGATAATCTGAGCGTCCAAGTTGTGAATACGGAACAGCTCCGCGACTTTTGACACCAACTGCACGCCGTCTTCCGAGATGTCATCCAGACGTCCAAGGAATGGAGAGACGTAGGTAGCGCCTGCGCGAGCGGCGAGGAGCGCCTGGTTCACAGTGAAGATGAGCGTTACGTTCGTTTTTACCCCTTTGTCGGCCAGGTAACGGCAGGCTTCCAACCCTTCGAGCGTCATCGGAAGCTTGATCGTGATATTCTTGTCGTAGTTGTTGATCTTGATCAGCTCATTCGCTTGTGCGATCATTTCCTCGGCCGTTACGGCGTCCGGCGTGACTTCTGCGGAAACGGACTCAACGCTCGGCACGGCTTGCAGAATTTCTTCAATGCGCTCTTCGAATTTCACGCCTTCTTTGGCAACCAGGGAAGGATTCGTCGTTACCCCGGACAAAATCCCGACTTTATACGCTTTTTTAATAGCTTCCACATTCGCGGTGTCGATAAAAAACTTCATGATAAAATCCCTCCGATTAAATAGTTGTGAATGGTTACTGCAGCAATTGCTTCGCCGAGTGGACGACGTTGTCAACGGTGAAGCCGAAGTGTGCAAGAATGGCGCCGCTCGGTCCGGAAGCGCCGAACGTATCGACCGATATTACCGTACCGCCGAGACCGGTATATCGCTCCCAGCCCAGGGAGATGCCGGCTTCGATGGAGATCCGCTTGGTGACGGCACTCGGCAGGACGCTTTCCTTGTAGGCGGTCGGTTGGCGATCGAACAGCTCGCGGCAAGGCATCGCGACCACGCGTACCGATGTGCCCTCCTTCTCCAGCTCCGCTTTAGCGCCTACGGCGAGGGATACCTCAGAGCCGGTTGCGATCAGCACGACGTCCGGCTGAGCATTCGTCTCCGTCAGAATATAGCCGCCTTGAGCAACCTGCTCTTTGTTCCCTCGGGTCTCGGCGAAGATCGGCAGATTCTGTCTACTCAGGATGAGCGCCACCGGACCTTCCTTCCGCTCCAACGCATAAGCCCAAGCGCTTGCCGTTTCGTTCGCATCCGACGGACGGATGACGGTCAGCCCGGGAATGGCGCGAAGCGAAGCGAGCTGTTCCACCGGCTCGTGCGTAGGACCGTCCTCACCGACAGCGATCGAGTCGTGAGTGAAGACATAGATGACCGGCAGCTTCTGCAAGGCCGCGAGCCGGATCGATGGACGCAAGTAATCGCAGAAGACGAAGAACGTGCTGACGAACGGCTTGATGCCGCCGTGAAGAGCCATGCCGTTGCCTGCCGCGCCCATGGCATGCTCGCGAACGCCAAAGTACACGTTGCGTCCCGCATAAGATTCGACGGCGAATACCGATTCTCCCTTAATATCCGTCATCGTCGAATGCGACAAGTCCGCGCTTCCGCCGAAGATCGCAGGAACCGTCTTCACGAAATGGTTGATCGCTTCGCCGCTCGCGACGCGAGTCGAGATCGATCTGGAAGTATCGAACGTCAGAATGTCGGACGTATCGAGCGAGACGGTACCGCCCAGAGCTTGCGCGAACTCCTGACCTTGTGCAGGGAATTGCGCTTTATACGACTCGAGCAGTTGGGTCCACTCTTTTTCTTTAGCCGCGCCTTCGCTTCTCAGCTGGGCGAAATGCGCTTGGACCGCCTCCGGAACGGTGAACTCTTCTTCAAACAGCCAGTTGTATCTCGCTTTCGTTGCTTGAGCTTCCTCTTGGCCGAGCGGATTGCCGTGCACCTTGTTCGTGCCTGCGGCTTTGCTGCCATAACCGATAATGGTCCGAACCTCGATGAGCGTCGGTTGCTCCGTATTCGCTTTGGCCGCGCCGATGGCCTTCAAGATACCGGCTACATCATTGCCGTCCTCGACGCGTAGATACTGCCAGTTCACCGATTCGGCCCGTTTCTGAATGTTCTCGCTAAAGGAGAGATTCAGCGCCCCATCGAGCGAAATGTCGTTGGAATCATACAGCACGATCAGCTTGCCCAGCCTCATGTGCCCCGCCATCGACATCGCCTCGTAGGAAATGCCTTCGCTCAAACAGCCGTCGCCTACCAGCGCATACGTGTAGTGATCGACGATCGGGAACCCTTCCTGATTATATTTCGCAGCGAGATGCGCTTCAGCCATCGCCATTCCGACCGCATTCGCGATCCCTTGCCCGAGCGGCCCGGTCGTCGCGTCTACCCCGTCGGTGTGGCCATATTCAGGATGACCCGGCGTACGGCTGTTCAGCTTGCGGAATTGTTTCAGATCATCGAGTGACACCATGTAACCCGAGAGGTGAAGCAGACTGTACAGCAAGGCCGAACCATGTCCGGCCGAGAGGACGAAGCGGTCGCGGTTAAACCATTTGGAATGGCTCGGGTTATGGTTCAAATGTTGCGACCATAGCGCATAAGCCATAGGCGCTGCACCCATCGGCAGCCCCGGATGGCCGGAGTTCGCCGCATTAACGGCATCGATGGACAAGGTACGGATCGTATCGATCGCCAATTGTTCAATCGTTTGTGTGATAGGCATAACTAGTTCTCCCTTTTCTATCCGATGTAAGATGTTGCTTGTCGTCAAACCACCAATGGAATCCGTCCGCTTCCAGCAAGGCGTCCGCTTCTGCAGGCCCGTAAGAACCAGCCTCGTATGGCAGCAGCGGAACCTTATTCTCTGCAAAGGCCTCCAGAATCGGTGTCACCCAAAGCCAGGACAATTCCACCTCGTTCCAATGGGCGAAGAAGGTCGGGTCCCCTCTCAAGGCATCCCAGATCAAATTCTCATACGCTTCCGGAGAATTCATCGGATTGGTCCCGAGATCGAGTTCAATCGGCTGGAATGTCTCGCTCCGTCCCGGCTTGGATGAGTGGAGCTGCAGCGTGATGGTCTCCTCGGGGCTTAGCTCAAACACGAGAAGATTCGGTGCAAGGCTCTCTTGGCTGGCCGGCTCCATCGCATCTTGGAACTCGACCACAATGCGCGTCGACTTCTCCTTCAATCGCTTGCCGGTCCGAATGTAGAACGGTACGCCCTGCCAATCGTCATTATCGATCTGAAGTCTGGCGGCTATGAATGTATCGTTCATCGACTCCGGAGCGATTCCCGGTTCAGCCTTGTAGCCGGCAACGGCATTGCCCTTGATACTGCCTTCCGAATACTGCCCGCGAACCACGTGGTTACGGACGGTTTCCTTTTGCAGCGGCTTCAGAGCCTCCATTACTTTCGTCTTCTTGCTGCTTCCCTTCCCGCTCGTGCTTTCCTTCGGAATATACACAGCCGTCATCATGAGCAGCTGCAGCATGTGGTTCTGGAACATGTCCTTGATCGCGCCGGCACGATCGTAGTACCCCGCTCGCTCTTCTACGCCGACGGACTCATTCGCGGTAATCTGCACATTGGCGATTTTGCGGTCCATCCAGAGATCGTGAAAGACCGGATGAGCCTGCTGTAAGGATTCCAGGCGTTGCACGATCGGCTTGCCGAGATAGTGATCGATACGGTAAATTTCTTGCTCCGTGAACGCTTGGCTCAAGGTCTGATTCAGCAGTCTGGCGGAATCCAGATCATGCCCGAAAGGCTTCTCGATCACAAGCCTCTTCCAGCCTTTCACCGTGCCCAGACCGCTGCCGAGAATTTGCAAAGCGATCGTCTCGAACAATTCAGGTCCGACGGACAAGTAGAACAACCGGTTCTGAGGAATCCCCAGCTCCATCTCGCGTTTCTCCACTTGCTCCAAAAGTTTGCGGTAATCCTCTTCGCATCCCACATCCAGCACTCTGTAGCGGAACGCGCTGATGAAGCTCTTGATCGACTCCGGATCCACTGGTGCGCGTCTCGAAAATTGCTTGATCGATTTCTCGATATTGGCCTGGAAGGACTCATCGGTCCATTCCCTTCTACCGAGTCCGAATAGGGAGAACGGCTGCGGAAGCTTCCCATCGAGAAACATATTATAGAGAGCGGGATAAATTTTGCGCTTGGCCAAATCCCCTGTTGCCCCAAATAAAACTATTGTAGCTGGCTCCAACATGATGATCCTCTCCAGTGAGATCGATAATGTGCTTAGTTCCATTTTTGCTTAGAATCACTATAATACAAATAAGGGGTATATAAGTAATTAATATAATTACGAGGTGATATAGACCGTGTCTATAAACAATAACTTTGAATTGTACAAGGTGTTTTATTGGGCCGCTAAAACGGGGAGCTTGACCCAGGCGGCCCATGCGCTCTACCTCACCCAACCGAGTGTCAGTCATGCTATCAAGCAGCTGGAGAACAGCTTCGGCATGACGCTTTTTTACCGGAACTCCAAGGGGGTTGAGCTCACACAGGAAGGCGCGATCCTCTACTCTTATATCGAACAGTCCATGATTCTGATTGCTCACGCGGAGGAGAATATGCTGGCACTCCGAAATCTGGACAGCGGCGAGCTGCGGATCGGCGGGAGCGACTCGCTGTTCAAGCATTACTTGCTCCCGATTCTGGAGGAATTCCGTACGAAGCATTCCGGGGTGAAGCTGCACCTGCATCATGGCACCACACCGGATGTCATCACTTTTCTCAAAGAAGGCCGGATCGATCTGGGCGTCGTTCGCCTGCCGATCGTCGATCCGCAGCTTAAGGTACGGGAGAGCTTCCAGCTGCAGGACTGCTTCGTGGCCGGCAGCCATTTCGCCCAGCTGAAGGACAAGGTGCTGACCCTCGACATGCTGCTGCAGTATCCCGTCATTCTGTTCTCCCGGAACAGCCGGGCTCGGATGGCGGTCACGGAAGAGTTTCAGCGCTACGGATATACGCTGAAGCCGGAGATCGAGGTGGGCAGCGTCGATCTGCTTATCGAGTTCGCCCGCAGAGGAATGGGCATCTCGTATGTGACCCGGGAGTTTGTGCTCAATGAGCTTGAAGCCGGCACGCTGTTCGAAATCCAGTTGGACATCTCGCTTCCGCCCTCCCGTGTCGGGATCATGACGATGCTCAATATGCCATTGTCCAGTGCGGCTAAGCGGTTTATCGAGCTGATTCGTTAGGTGAACACCATGAAAAACAGGAAAAGCCCGTACCGGAAAGGTACGGGCTGATGTCAAGTATGTGCAAACTTTATCTCAAAAAAACGTAAGAAATAATAGTGCCCATAGCTGCAATATTTATACTCAGCAAGAGCATCACTTTTCCTCTTGGAACATAATTGGAAAGAATAAAATACATGCTTATCCCCGTGCCTAAAATTCCGAATAAAAAGGTAGAGAGTATGGCCGCTGCCCCAAGATTCATGACAGATTCTTCATCATAAGGGAAAGAATTGGAGATCAATTTCATTGCTAATCCTAAGAAAAATGAAAATGCGGTAATTGTAGTAGCGACAGTATAATATTTAGGTAATGTCTTGTATAAATGCGCTACAAATCTATTTTTACGGGGTTGGAATTCCCTAGGATCCCCCCCTTTATGGACCACATACGTTTTGGCTAAGAAGTCATGAAGGGCTCTCTTTCTCGGATTCAATACTATTGCAAATAGGTCTGCTAACAATATCAAAGTAATAACAAAGTACCACACATCGTATTCGTGGACTTGGTCAGCTGGAACTTGGCGTATGATCTGCACCTGTACCCCTAATAGAAAAAGAATGCTATATAAATAATTAATAGTTTGCCGTATTATCGCTTGGTACCAAGTGATGTATGCCCCGTTTGCATTTACAATTTCACTCTTTTGATTTTGCTATTAATTTATTTGATTGATGAACAAATGCATGGGAACTAATACAATTCAGGATAATCTTAATTAGTTACACTCGGCCTCAAGTGGACCTGCCAGCCCCCGTAGAAAAAATAGTTAGCCCGGCAGTTAGATTCAATAATGTCGTGATTTTCTATAAAAAAGAAGATTTACAGCCTTGGGCCGAATGTACTACTTTTAGGTAGCAATACACTATCTTAAAGGAGGCCTAATCTTATGCGCCAAGGTATCGTGATGAACCCCCTGTCCAAAGTCGTGTTTCTGTCCCTGGTAGTGCTGACTCTAACTTTAGGACTGGTGACTCTCAACTGGGACGGGAAGCTCCCGCTCGCCAATCTTGCATCCGCTTCCATTACGGACCCGGTGAATCTGGCCGCCGCTGCTCAAGGTACAGTCGCTGCGGCTAGTTCGGTTTCCAGCGATCGCCCCCCGTCCAACGCGAATGACGGGGATCCCTCCTCGGCATGGGGACCGCTCACTGCCGATAAAAACGATGGCGAAGTCTGGCTGTCGCTGGATTTCGGTTCCGTCAAGGCATTCGATCGGGTCACGCTGGATTTTGTAACCCCCAGCGGATCAGCTGCTCTGCCAACCGGCTACACGATCTACCGCCTGAATGATTCGTCCTATTCCGGCACGTACTCCGATAACCCTGCCAAATGGACGGCCATCACATCACGGGTACTCGCCGACTACTCGGCCTCGGCAGCAGACGACGTCAGCTTTACTAAGGTTTCCGCACGCAAGCTCACGGTCGTCTTGACTGCAAATCCGAGTGCCGCAATTCCGAGGATCGAAGAGATCGGGGTTTACGAGATGACGCGCACGCTCAGCTCCGTAAGCGTTCATGCTTCGAAATCCACCATGGATGACGGAACCCAGACCGGCGTCGAGGTTGTCGGCTTCATGACCGATGGGGGAAGAGCGCCATTGACGGGGGCGACGCTCGTGTGGTCCAGCTCGAATACGGCGATCGCGACCATCGCCTCCACCGGGGCCGCCCTGAGCACCGTCACGGGCCAAGGACCCGGCACCGCAACGATAACCGGCCAGGTTACCCTCGGCGGGGTAACGCGGTCCGCGCAGGCGTCCATCATCGTGCGCAACCCGGCATCCGCCGATGCCTACGATTCGTTGCGCGAGAAGTACAAGTACCGTCAGTTAGGAGGGAACTACGATCCCGGCGACTCGGATATCGCCAACACGATTAATAACATCGAATCGACGGCCCGAACGCATCTTGCCACTTATCATTCTCCTACAGTCAGCGAATCGTACCTTTGGCCGGATATTTTACCCACGCCAGGATCGAGCTTGCCGGACAAGTACATCTACGCCGCAGAGGATTCCTACAATCGACTGCTCAGTCTAGCGACGGCGTATGCCAACCCGGACACCACGTTCACGCCGTACGAGCGGTCCCAGCTTCGAGGCATCATCCTGGAGGGTATGACCTTTCTAAATGCAAATTGGTACAATGTGTCTTCGCAGCAAGGCACTCAGTGGTACAAGTTCGAAATCGGCGTACCTAAGCCCATCCTGGCCTTAACCATCTTGATGTATGACGATCTGATTGTCGCGGGCAAGCAATCGCTGATCACGGCGGAAATGAATGCGATCAAGCATTTTTCCCCGGATCCCAAGGATTCCCGCAGCGCTACACCTCAGCCTCGAATCGGATATATGACAGGGGCCAATCTGGTTGAGAAATGCTACAATGAAGCCCTGATCGGCATTTTGAAGAAAAGCTCGGGGTCGCTGGAGCTCGCCCGCTCAAGTATCTACTCCGTCTTCGACTATGTGACAAGCGGCGACGGCTTTTATACCGACGGTTCCTTCCTCCAGCACAATACCGTTGCCTATACGGGCAGCTATGGGCTGGTCCTTATCGATGCGTTGCCTGGCTATATGTGGCTGGTCGACGATACCGCATGGGCCCTTGACGATACGTCAGCCGCCGGATACCGGGATGTTAAGGCTCTATACGACTGGATCCGCAACTCGTTCGAGCCGGTTTTCCATAATGGTATCCTCATGGACATGGTTCGCGGACGCGCGATTTCTCGAGGTCTGCTCCAAGATCGGGACGCCGGCAAGTCGTTCCTCGTCAGCTTGCCCACCATCGCAGAATTCGCTCCAGCCGGCGAAGCGGCCGAATTCCGCGGGCTGGTGAAGAAGTGGGCCGGCTCGAGCCTGTTCACTCCTTTCTACCAGAACATCTCTCTCTTCGCCGCCACGCAGGTGAAGAGCATCTTGGCCGACAACAGTATCGCGGAATGGGACGTACCGAACCAATTCAAGCCGTTCCCTTCCATGGACCGGATCGTGCATCACCGTCCCGGCTTTACGTTCGCCATCAGCATGTACTCCTCCCGCATCTCCAACTATGAGTATCAGGCACCGCCGAACGAAGAAAACAAACGCGGCTGGTACACGGGGGAAGGCATGACCTACTTGTACAACGGGGACGACCGACAATACAGCGACGGCTACTGGCCCACGATAGACGCCAAACGGCTACCCGGCATTACGGTAGACTATACCCAGAGCAGGAGCGCCGGATCAGGCAATAAATACGAGAGCACCGCGGCTTGGGTAGGCGGCACAGAAATCGACGGGCTCTATGGTGCTGCAGGCATGCAGGTAGCTGGGTGGAGCAATACGCTCACGGCTAAAAAATCGTGGTTTATGTTCGATGACGAAATCGTCGCATTGGGAGCGGATATTGACAATGCAACAGCCAGCCGCACCATCGAGACCATCGTGGAAAACCGCCGCTTGAATTCCGCGGGGAATAATGCGCTCGTCGTGAACGGCACGGCAAAGTCAACGGCTTTAGGCTGGACAGAAACGATGTCCGGTACAACCTGGGCCCATCTAAGCGGATCGACCTCCAACTCGGATATCGGCTACTACTTCCCGGGAGGAGCTGCGATTAAAGGTCTTCGCGAGGCACGTACGGGAGCCTGGACGGGCATTAACCCCTACCACACCGAAGCGAATTTGGCCGACCCGTTGACGCGGAATTACCTAAGCCTCCGGTACGAGCACGGCACAGGTACATTCAGCAACAGCACCTATGCCTATGTTCTGCTTCCGAACAAGTCGGCAACTCAGGTCAGCGCCTATGCCTCAGCTCCCGACATCACGATCGTCGCCAACAATGCCAATGTACAGGCGGTCAGCGAAGCGAATCTCGGAATCTTCGCCGCCAACTTCTGGAACAACGGCACATACACGGCCGGACCGGTGACCAGCAACAAAAAAGCTTCCGTAATGACCCGTTGGAACGGCTCCGAATTCGAGGTTTCGGTATCCGATCCAACGCAGCTAAACACCGGCACGATCGATCTGGAGTTCGCTCGCAGCGTATCCGGCGTCATCGAGAAGGATTCGCGCATTACGGTGCTGCAGACGAATCCTACACTGAAGCTCCGGATCAATGTGAACGGGGCCAAGGGGCAGGCTCTTCACGCGAAGTTCAGTCCCGCCTTCACGATCGCTCCGGCGGCGGATGCTTATGTTCGCGGCGGGACATTCGGGGATACGAACTACGGCGACATTACAACCTTGAGAATCAGCGAGACGACGAACGACAATACGAAGCGCAAAGCGTATCTGAAATTCGACTTATCCGACTTCGCTTCCATCTCGCACGCGACGCTGCAGCTGTACGGCTCTTCCGATGCCGCAGCCACAATCCAAGTCTATGCGGTGACAAACGATGCGTGGACCGAATCCGGCCTAACCTACAACAACGGACCGGCAGGAACCGGCTCCGCTGCCGCTTCCTTCACGACCGCCACCACCGCCCAAAGCTACTTCCTGAATTTGACTTCACTCGCGCAGTCGAACCTGAGCGGGAATGGAATCTTGAGCGTGGTGCTCATCTCGAACACATCGACGGCTCTGACTGACTTCAATAGCAAGGAGAATGCAGCGTCTCCGCCGCAGCTGATCATCTCGGGCGTGCCGGACTGATTTCCTGATTTACAGAGTTGACCTTGTCGATTACCATAGGGATAATCCAGCATACTGAAGGGGCGGATAAGCAGATGAGACCACCCAAGACCACATTCTGGAGGATGCTAGCCGTCCTCCTGCTTATAACCGGGTGCGAGGGACGTGAAGGCGCCCTCCTCCAGGACTCGCCCGGGCAATCCATGCGGTCCACCGCCCCTTCGGAGCCTTTAACGATGCTAATTAAGAGCCACGACAGCTATCCTTACCGCCCGGACGCTCCCGTCTGGGGGTGGCTGAAGGACAGCGCGAACATCGAGATCCGAGGGGTGCAGCCTCCCGGCAAATATGCGGATGCCCTTCCCGACGTGCTGGCCTCCGGCGATGTGCCGGATATCGTCTTCTTCAACCATTGGGACGAAGCGAACCGATACGGCAGTCAAGGCTTCTTCCTGGATTTGACGCAGTACTTGCACAAGCTGCCGAATCTCAAAGCGTTCTGGGCTGCAAACCCGGCGAATCGGCAAATGTCCGAAACCGTCGACAAATCGAACTACATGTTCACCTTCGGAAACGTCATCGACCAGCGGGGGTGGCTAGTGAGGAATGACGTTCTATCCCGATACGGTCTGCAGCCTCCGCGCACGTGGGATGAGCTCTACATGGTCTTGAAGAGGCTGAAGGAAGTTTATCCCGACTCTTACCCTTTTGCCTTCCGGTATGGAGTGGGCATCCTGGACTTAATCGCCCCTTCCTTCTCCTCGGGGGGATCGATCTATGCGGACGCGGAAGGACAAATGCACTACGGTCCGATTGAGCCGGGTTTCCGAGCATTGGTTGAGTATATGGCGCGCTTTTATGCGGAAGGCCTGATTCCGCCCCATTTTATGTCGATGTCCAATAAAGAATGGGAGGACACATTGGCTGCCGGCCAGGCCTTCATCACCTCCGACTACGTCGTCCGCATTGATTATTTTCAGAACCTGACGAACGGGGTTTCGTTTGATTTAATGGCGCCTCCCGCAGGTCCCGGGGGAAAGCAGGAGGTCATGAACGGCAATTTCGCCACCACGGGCATGGGAATATCCGCGCGAACCCCGAGACTGGCCACCGCTCTAAAGTATGTCGATTTCTTATTCTCGGAAGAAGGCATCCACCTAACCAATTGGGGCAAGGAAGGCGAGAGCTATACAAGCGTTAATGGGGCTAAGCATTACAAGATCTCGGATGCTTTCCAGCTCCGCAAAGAAACGAATCTGCTCACCTCCGGCACCTATGCCGTCTTCCGCTTCGATGCTTATAACGCGCAGTATTCGGAAAAGCAACAGCTGGCCAATCGGGTTGCCTTGCAGTATAACCATCCGATCAAACCGATCCTGCCCCCGCTCACGTACGACGAACAGATTCTAGTAGCTACAACCTTCGAACGGATCCGTAAGACGACTAACGATTATTTGGCCCAATTCATCATGGGGCGCCTTCCCTTGACGGAGTGGGATCGCTATGTGCAAGAAATCGAGAAGCTTGGTTTGAACCCGATCCTGGAGATGTATACGAACGCCTGGCAACGCAGCAAGCATCCTTCTTAAACCATGCAGTGGAATGGCGCACTCGCAAAGATTCCCCCGGCCTCTCCCTCGAGGTCCGGGGGAATCTGCGTTCCGCCTGAAATCTTTGCTACCCCATCTTTTTGCGATAATCGCCGGGGGTTACGCCATGCAGTTTCTTGAACATCCGAATGAAAGAGTTCACGTTGGCATACCCTACGCGCTCGGCGATCTCCTGGATTCTCAAATCGGTCCCGTCCAGCAGCTCCATCGCTCGGTTGAGGCGAACCTGGTGGAGGTAATCGATAAAGTTATTCCCCGTCTTCTCTTTGAAGTAGGTGGACAAATACCCGCTCGAGATGCGCAGCCGGTCCGCCAGCAAATCCAACGAGATCGGTTCGTGGTAGTGGGCGTCGATATAATTGAACACATACGTCGTGATGGCGTCCTGCTCCTCGAGCTTGCGGCGAATTTGGTCCGTTACACAAGCGAGCAGCTTCGTCAGCACTTCCTTGTATCGCTCCAACGAATCGCAGAACGACAGCTCCTCGCGAATCTTGGCCGTTTCCTCACCCGGCAAATTCATGACGTGCAGCAGCTTCTCGACTTTGTCTGCGATATGGGTGGCAAACTTGCTGTAATGGGAAGCGAACGCCGCCTTCCGGTCCAACCGGTCCAATTGCACGAGAACCCAATGAATCGTCTCCTTCGCATTTCCCGCTTGCAGATGCGTATTAAACTCCTGTTCTTCTTGGAGCGTAATGAGGAACACAGGCAGCTCGCCCAATTCCTCCTCGTAAATGATCTGGGAGCCCTCGCCGATCTTTCGCCGCTCTATTAGGTGCAGCGCCTGCTCATAGGCTTGGGTCAAATGCGAGGCGTTGCGGTACACGGAGCTGACGGTAATCGTGATGACGCAGAATTCCATATCCATGTCGAATACTTGCTTCAGATGCTGCAGATGCGGCTCCAGGCCGGCGTGACTTTCGAGATCGGGCACAATGGACAGGATCTGATTTTTCTCTATTTGAAACGTGACAGGATCCGGATAATGCCCCAATAGATACTTATCGATAAAGGCCAGCATAAACGCCACGGCTTCCTGCTCGCGTTGGGTGAATTGCTCGTAGTAAGAGGGCTTAAAGGCCACCGTAACCAGAAAAACGGCGAACGGACGATGCTTCAAATAAGTTTCGACCGCGAGGTGGTTGCCTTGAATATTCCGCAAGCTGTCGATGTAGGAATATGTCCGCAAGAGTGAGCTTTTATTGTCCAAATCGTGCTTCGTTTCCGTCAGTGAGGTGAACAAATGATCCAGCCGGTGCTGAATGGCGGCGAATTCCTTAATGTTGTCCGGCAAGGCGGAGGGGGACTGCAGTTGATGAACGGACTCGACGATTTGTTTCAGCGGATTGTGGAGTCGCAGGGTGAAATAGATGGAAGCGGCTACGCTTACCCCCACCGCCACCAGAAGAAGCGAGATCAGGATTAGCTTCATCTGCGAAACCTCCTGCGTCATCTCGCCGATTGGGATCGCATTTACATATGTAAACCCGGAATACGGCCCAGTCGTATAAAAATAATAGTGATTCCGCCATTGGACATGTCCGCTCTCCCCCGTCAGCACTGGGAGCTCCTTCGTCACCTGGTCGGTGTCGGATTCGGAGGAGAAGAATATTAGAGAGCCTTGAGCATTCCGGATGAAGAAATTGTCGTTGATGGACTTGTGATAAGCTCGGAATATTTTATCCGCATCCAATAAGGCGATCGCATACATTTTCGGATAAAGCAAATTCCTTACGACAATCGGAATGACCGAGAGATTGGGCGGACCCGCGTAATTCTCCAGCAATTTGGTGGAAGGCAGGACCGTAAAGCTCTCTCCGGCTTGCGCCAGCTTGCTCCAGTAGCTGGTGGAATAATCGCTGAAGAAGTAATACCTCTGAAAGAAGTCCAAGCTGCTGACCGTATTTTTATCTATAAAAAAATGCGCATCCCTGTAATAGAAGATGATATTGGACAAGAGCAGCGCAGGTTTGCTCAGGATCCGGTCGGATATTTCGAGCTTGACCTTATCGGCGAAGTAGTAGTCGATCTGTCCGGTGTTGCCGAGCCCGGCATTCAGGCCAAGCAGTTGGTTGCTGTTGAAAATGGAGATGAACTCGGTGCGGATCTGCTTGAACTGATTTTCGAGGTCGTCCATCGTCTTCTGTAGATTCACATTATTATAGCGGATAATCTCCTCGGTTACATGGGAGGTAAAAAAGGAAAAGGAGTAGGAATTGAACGAAACTAGCAAAAAGATGATGAATAAAAAGTTGGCCAGCATTCGCACGAAAAACGATTGGAAAGATCGTCGAAGCTTGAGAATACCTTGCATGATCATTTGCCTTCAACCTTCCTTGTCCCGCTTGATGCAGTTTATTATAGAGGAATGTGCACCAATCCGCCATATGCCGGCGATCGACAAGTCTTTAGATAATCATCACTTTTCCATCTCTTCCATTCCCCTCTTAAATTCAGCCATGATGTGAAAAACAGAAGATTTACGAAAGGCCGCCCGGCATTGTAGATTCGAGAAGTCCCTCAACGGAAATGGTAAGTTTTGAACCCGGGAAAAGGAGGTTTTGAGAAAACGGTCATCAAGGCTTTTCGAGGGCATCCAGAAACACGGAAAAGGAGCCATCTGAGGAATATGCATCGAAATTTCGTAGAACCCCGTTCCGAGGGCGTGCCTGCGATAGAAGGAGGGCGTATCCGCATCCGTAGCAAGCATGCCATGCTGTATGCGATGGCGCTTCCCGGGGTGCTGTTCTTCCTACTTTTCAAGTACATCCCTTTATTCGGTTCGATTATTGCTTTTCAAGACTACTTGATCTTCAAGGGGATGTGGGAAAGTCCTTGGGTCGGCTTCAAGCACTTCGCCGATTTCTTTCACTACTCCAGCTTCTGGCGGGTTTTCCGCAACACGTTGATCCTAGGCTTCTACAATCTGCTGTTTGTTTTCCCAGTGCCGATCGTACTGGCCCTGCTCTTCAATGAATTGAGGAATGTGATGTACAAACGCGTGCTGCAAACGATCTATTATGTGCCTCACTTCTTCTCTTGGGTCATCATCGCGGGGATTACGTTCGATGTGCTGTCGGCATCCGGTATCGTCAATTCGGTGCTTGGGTACTTCGGCTTCGAGCCTGTCCTCTTCATCCAGAAGTCGGAATTCTTCCGGCCGATTGTCGTGCTGACGAGCATCTGGCGCGAAGCCGGCTGGGGCACCATCGTCTTGCTTGCGGCCATCGCCGGAATCAACCCGGAAGTGTATGAATCGGCCATGATGGACGGGGCTTCCCGAATCCGACAGATCATCAGCATTACGCTGCCCCTCATCATGCCTACGGTCATCGTGCTGTTCCTGTTGAACATCGGCAACTTCCTGGATCTGAATTTCGATCAGATCTACAATCTGCTGACCCCCATGACCTATGAAACCGGGGATGTCATCGACACCTATGTATACCGGGTCGGCATCGTGGGCGGCCAATTCAGCTCCACAACCGCGATCGGGCTGTTCCAATCGGTCATCGGCTTCGTCCTGGTCGTAGCGTTCAACCGAGCGGCCAAGAAATATTCGGACGGAGGTGCCTTATGGTAAGACCGTTGAAGGAGTCGGCCGGAGAACGTCTATTTCGATATGCGAACGTCTGCGTGATGGGGCTGCTGGGCTTTATGATGCTGGTCCCTTTCCTGAAGGTGCTGTCTACTTCGCTTAGCGCCGGTTGGGCGGCTGACGCCGGTCAAGTGTCCCTGTGGCCTGCCCACTTCACTCTCGCTTCATGGGAGAAAATTTTGGAACGCGAGTCTCTCTGGCATTCGTTATTTCTGACCGTGGTTGTGACCGTCCTGGGGACCTTGCTCTGCCTGCTCCTCACCTCCCTGCTCGCCTACCCGCTCTCGAAGGCGGAGTTTCGCCCGGCGAAGCTGATCGTGCTGCTGATTGTCATCACGCTAGTGTTCCGATATCCCTTGATCCCGTACTTTCTTACGATCAAGAACCTCGGGCTCTACAACAACTTCTGGGTCCTCATCATTCCCCAGTTGATCACGGCGTACAACCTGATTATCATGCGCACCTTTTTCAAGGAATTGCCCAAGGAGCTCGAAGAAGCCGCTCAATTGGAAGGCTGCGGGTACGGGCGGCTCTTGTTCCTCATCGTACTGCCGACATCCAAGGCCGTTCTCGCCACGTTAGGCATCTTCTATGCGGTCACGTTGTGGAATCAATTCCTGCACCCGCTCTTGTTTATAGATAATCCGAACCTGTATCCGTTGCAGCTCAAGCTTCGGGAGTATATCATCAGCACAGATGCGCAAATTAGCGTAACCTCGGATCAAACGGCTCTCATCTACAGCAATACGACGCTGAAGGCGGCCACTATTATTTTTGCAGCAATCCCGATTTTGCTCGTCTATCCGTTTATGCAAAAGCATTTTGTCAAAGGCGCTATGCTGGGTTCCGTAAAATAACGGGGCTTTATAATCTCGACTGTATGAAGGGGGATCTGTACGATGAAAAAAACGGTGTTAGGTAAAGGACTTCTTGCGCTTACACTGAGCGCTACACTGATTTTAGCCGGATGCGGCACTGAGGAGAAGCAAACTACGGGAACGGCCGACAGTACGCCCAAGGAAACGCCTTACCTGGAAGTATGGGGAACGAACACCGGCACCCTTCCGATCGAGAAGGACGGTAAATACTCTCAATTTTTGGTGAAAAACACGGGCATCGGCATTTTTTCTCCCTATGTCCCTTGGGACGGCGGTAATACATACGGCCAGAAGCTGAACACCCGGATCGCGACCGGAGACTTGCCCGATCTCTTCCTTCCATGGGGTGGCATCGAAGCCCAGTTGGCTGCCCAAGGCGCCATAGCCGATCTGACCGACTACTTGCCGAAATATGCCCCGAATTTGTGGAAGCGTATACCGGAGAGCGTTTGGAAGAAAGTCAAAGCGTCGGATCCTAGCGGAAAAGGCAAAATCTATTATATTCCTCTAGTGCAGTTGCAAACCTACTACGGCTCGTTTATCCGGCAGGATTGGCTGGATCAGGTCGGCTTGAAGGTCCCCACTACCAAAGACGAATATGTGAGCGCTCTGAAAGCGTTTAAAGAGAAGGATGCAAACGGCAACGGCGACCCGAACGACGAGATTCCGACAGCAGGCCGCGAGGCAGGCAAATGGATGGACCACCTCTTCGCCATGTACGGCATCGCGATGTTCGAAGGAAACCCGCATTGGGATCTCTATGACGGCAAACTGACCTACTCCGCCGTGACGAAAAACATGAAGGCCGCTCTGGAGTTCGCCCATAGCTTGTACGAGAGCAAGCTGCTGGACAATAATACGTTCTTGAACAAAAGCGCCGATTGGCTGGCCAAAATTCAGTCGGATAAGCTAGGCTCTTGGTTTCACATCAGCGAGACGGCGAGCTCGAGACTCGAGGCGCTGGTCAAGGTTGATAAGGACGCCAAGCTCGCCGCCCTTCCGATCCTGAAAACGGACGGCTTCCAGGGCTTCACGACGAAGATGCAAATCAACCGCCCCAACTGGGTGATTGCCTCTAAGAAAGGCGAGCAAACCATCATCAATGCTCTGAAGCTGTTGGATTGGGCGAACGATCCGAAATATATGGATAAGGTCATGTTGGGTGTAGAAGGCATGCATTATGAGATAAAGGACGGCAAGCCCGTTTTGATGGCAGCCGATCCGGCCAAGCAGGAGACGCCTCTCATCGTTTCCGTCATCAGTGATCAGGCTTCCGTTTTGAAAGCGCTGGAATTCAAAATGAATGCCGCCGCTCCCGAAGTAAAGCCGCTCCTTCAGCAGACCGTTGACGTGTTCCTTGCCAATCAGCCGTACGGCAAAGAAATTGCGGGCGATGGCCTTCCGGCTTCCGTATATGCCGGCTTCCCGGACATTCAGAGCCAAACGTTATATCAGGAATATATGTCCAAAATTATTCTGGGCGAGTTTCCGATCAGCAAGTTCGACGAATTCGTGGACAAATGGAACAAGACCGGCGGAGAAGAAGTTACGAAGCGCGCAAGAGCCTGGTATGAAAGTGTGAGTAAATAAATCTTGTATGGAAGAGATGGTGCTGAGAACGATTCAGCACCTTTTTCAAATTCATAACAAGCGAGAGAGGAAGCCTTAGAATTGGGCTACCAAATGATTTTATGGAAATAGCTTCCTTTGTTGGAGACCTCTCTTTTCCGAGCATATAATTTATTTTCTTTACTCCAATCACTCTTTGAACTCCATCTGTAATCCATACGACAAAAAGCCCGTACCATGAAGGAACGGGCGAGCGGCATTTTTGTTCAATTTCAATGCCATTTCATTTTCCAATCGACGACAAATTAAGTTACAACTCACAAGTAGTAGTGTGAACTGTAATATAAATTGACGCTTTTTCGCCACCAAAAGTCCATGTTTTGTAAGAAATAAATGGCATTTTCCGGAACGTTTATTGTCGCTTTTAGGAATAGTTGTAAAATATAATGACGTATTCAATCCCTTAAGCCAAAAAAAGACGGTTTAAGGGCGTCCATTGATGAACGACACCTTCCGTCCCCAAAAGGGGAACGCCCCCTGCACCCCATCGTTCGCCGCGTGGCATGCCCAGCAACGGTTTGCTGGGCATCTATCAAGCGTCGGCAGTATTGAGCCACCTGAGCCACCAGTCAAGGCTGCGCGCTCAGCTCTTTCACAACCAGTGCCTGATCTTCTTCTCCCCTGAAGGATTGAAATCGAATAAACGCCGCCACAAACCGACTTCCGTTAAACTGCAGATGCGCTTGCGTCTGCACCGCCAACAGCTCTTCGGTGTTCTTGAAGTCGCCTCGTAGCAACCGATCCATAAACGCCGCTTGCAAATAAGGAATCTGACTGTCCATCATGCGGCGCAGCGATTCATTTCGGCGTATCAATTCCGAGAATGTACCTTGAATGAGCTCGTAATCATTGTGAGACTTTACTCCGGAATCGGCACCGACAAATTCGCGAATGGTCTCGATCAGCTCACGCAGCGGTTTGCTGTTCCGATAAGCGAAGTAGAGCGCGGCCGCGAGCCCGAACAACACATAACCGCCGATGACGAGCCATATTAGATTACGAATGTAGACCGCTTTAGCCAGTACCGTACCTGACGGCATGACTGCGACGTAACGCCAGCCATTGTAAGCGGATTCAGTTTGGGAGACAATATAGTCTTGTCCGTCCATTTGTCGATGGACACTAACACGACCGCTCAAACCATCAAGTGGAACAACCGTCAATGGCTTGCCCTGAACGGTGGATGTAATGACGCGGCCTTCGCTATCCGTAATGTAAGCCCAACCTTGGCCTCCTTGCTCCCCGATATTGTTGAATTTCAGCGCTCCCAGCACGGTGCGAAGCTTGGATTCATCCAGATAGACGGCTACTGAGCCGTCCGGCTGCTGCGGAGATCCGAGGAACAAGGGCTTCACATAAGTGACAGACTGTCGATCCTTGTCAATAATACGTACTTGAGACACCTGGAAGAAGGGACCTTTTGGAGCGGTCAGTAGCTGCCACCATTCCGAGTAGTTAAGATCGCCGTATTTCAAATAGACGTTGTAATCCCGCTGCCCATTAAATATGGTACTTGGAGTCACAATCATGTCGATATACTTGAACATAATGTGAATATCATGGATGAGGGACGTCGTCGCATATTGGTCCATTTCCTGATTGACCTCGTTTACCAAGTACCGGTCCTCATCCTTCAGCGGCCCCTGAAGGGTCAGAACGTGCAGCACCTTGGAATTGACAGAGATTTTAGTGGCAAGCGACTCCACTTCCATCAACCGCGTATCCATGATGTCTTTACTCTGCTCAAGGATCGAAAAGTTCGCCTGTTTCGCGTCTTCTTCAATTACATGCACGGGTTCGATTATACATATATGTGTCGATGGATAGCGGAACCAGCAAGATAATGAGATAGGAGGCGAGAAATCGGACAAACAGTTTCTTCTTTCCCGAACCATAGAACAAGCTCTTTTCATACCCCCATGTACTCTATATCTGAATGGTGTTGCCATTATCCTTAAAATTGACATGGTTGTCAATAGAAAGAGAGGACCGTGCCCGCATACGCACACGATCCTCGCCTCCCTGTTCCATTCTCAACGATCATGCACGAAATTTTACGAGATCGAAAGGTTCAATTGCCGTAAAATACATCCATTTTCAACTTTCTATCTGTTTTCATAATCAGTTTCACTTTCATCGAGGACTCCCCGCATTTTAAGCTTTGCTGTTCCCGCTGCACTCCTCGTTGTAACGCTCGATATTGAAATTAAAATCATCGGCCACCATACGCCCGTTGTCCATGTGCAACTGTAGAGTCATTAAGCGGACAAGGGCAACGAACGGAGCCGAAGCTGGCTGCACATGGGGGTTAAGCGACAGGAGGAAGGCTGTCATATCGCGTTCGTACAGCAAGGGATCGCGGTCATCATAATCAATATCATGGTTGATTAGCGGCAGTGCCATGGGATGCGCGGCTAAAGCAGCGGCATCACCAGTCCTCGGTCTAACCTGCGAAATGTCTCCTCGGGACAAACAAGGCGGCTCAATGATGCCATCATCATCATTACGGTCACTCAACTGAACCCGCTCCCCACTTTCCAGCTCGATGACGGCGGACTGCAAGCCCGGCGACGACACCGTCACGCGAATGGTCCCGGCCCTATTCGTCGTTCGAACGACGATTGTTACAGGCGCATCCACGTACATCGTTCCTTCCATCTCTTCATGCTTGTCGATATCGGAAGTATACACAGACGGGCTGACGAGCCGCCCCTCCCCTTCAACCTCGACGTATAGCTCGTTCGTTGCGCCGAAAACGTGAACGTCATGCTCGTCGACAATATCGACTTCCAGCAAAGCGATGCTCGACCGGTCGGCCACAAGCCTTTTCTCGCCCGTCCACTCCTGCTGCTTCGAACGAAGCTGCAGCTTTGCCGGCTCGCCGTGCGTCGCAAGCCGATGCGTTGCCGCAAGAACGCCGGCTCGCCAGCCAATCGCGCGCAGCAACCCTTTCCTGATTCGGACGTTTTCGAATGCAACCGTATAGCCGTTCTCACGGTTTGGCTTTCGTTCGCCGATTTTCTCATCCTTGTACCATAGCTCCACCTGGTCGCAATTGCTATTGACGGTGATCGATCGGCACTGATCCAAATAACGCAGCGTCCAATCGTACGGGTGCATGTACACCATCGGCTCCGGGCACCAGTGGGCTTGCCACAAGTAATACATCAGCTTGGGCACACGATAGGCGTCCACCCATCCTTTCGGATTGACATGCTTGAGCGGAGCATTCACGTATTCGCGGTCTGCGCCATGATCGGCATAAATCCACATGACGCCGTTCATATCGATACGCCCGCGGTAGCTGCCTCCCTCTATTAGCGCCATATCGTGCTGCCAGCGTTCATGCCCGGTATGCTGGCCGTTGTCCGGCTGCAACGGTTTCACATCCGCGTTGTACCAGCCGCGTATCGTGCAGCGCAGCACATTCTCCATCTCCAGCTGATGGTGATTGTGCGGCTCCTGCTCTCCTCTGCCTCCGACATGCCGATAATGAATGATGCGGGTATCGTCTTCTTCCCTCGCCCACGCAGCATCAGCTGCGTTCGTCGTCTCGTTGCCCATGCTCCACATGGCGATGCTCGGATGATTGCGGTCGCGGCGAATCATCTCTCGAACTTGCTGCTCCTGCACGGCGTCGCCGAATTCAATGTTCTTGATATTCGGCACTTCCTCGCACACAATGATTCCATGGCGGTCGCACCAGTCGTATACATATTTGTCCTGGGTATAGTGGCACGTGCGCATAAAGTTATGGCCCTGATTGATCCGCATATCGTGCAGGTCCATGTCGTGCATCCACTTGGGAATGGCGTCGCCCAGCCACGGATATTCCTGATGGCGGTTCGTCCCCCGAATCAGGAGGAGCTCCCCGTTCCAGAAAAGCCGCTTCTGCTCGTAATCCCAATGAAACCAACGGAAGCCGAGCGGACTCTCGTATCGGTCCACCGGAACGTCCTCGTCCAGGACAAGGGACACGACCTTGTACATGTTCGGTTCATCGGGCGACCAGAGCTTCGGTTGAGCGATCGAGGGACTGGTCTGGTCGAACATGTGCATGCTCCCGTACGGAATTGTCGCTTGAGCAACCATAGTCGCCGCCTCGCGCTCGTCGGCATCCAGTACATATGTGACGAGGGTGCAACGTTTGTCTTCTTGTCCGTCATTTTTCATATACGTCCGCACACGGACAGTGGCGCTTTCGTGCGAAACTTGCGGTGTAGTGACAATTGTGCCTCCCTCGTGATCTGCGCTCCCTTGGAACGGGATATGAAGAGGCTCCTTCACAACGATACGCACGTCCCGGTAAATGCCGCCGTATACGTTGAAATTACCCGCCGTCATCGGTGGAATGCTGCCGAACAGATCGTTGCGGCGATTCGACACGGCCACGGCTATCACATTGCTGCCGCCTATACGCACATGCCCGCTCACATCCAGGGAGAACGAAGCGTACCCTCCCTTGTGCTCGCCGACAAACTCGCCGTTCACGTATACCCTGGCAACCTTCATCACACCGTCGAATTCCAGAAACAGCCTTTTGCCGGCATGTTTGTCCGAGATATGAAGCCGTTTCCGGTACCATCCCCAGCCGTACCACCAGTAGGAATCGTCTTTCTCGGACGGGTGCATGATGAAGGGATGCAGCTCTCCGGTCGTTTCGTACGTGCTCCAAGTATGCGGCAGCCCAATCGCCACCCACTCGTCGTCGGCGTGACCCTCAGCGGCATAGGATTCATCTAACTCGGGATCAGCGTAATACACAAAACTCCAATCCGACGTAATTGTTCGACTCGTTCTCCCTCGAATTTGCATATTCATTTTCCTCTCCTAGGTCGTTCAATCCCTCTTTCGCTTCTATTATAGAGTGGAACGCATTAGGGTTCAGGACCGATATGTAGAGACTTTCTACATTTTGTTAGGTTATAATGTAAGAAGATTGCACGGCCGAACTGGAGCGTGATCACCATGTATTTGACAGAAACCGGAACTTCATACGATCTGGGGAAAGTCGCTGTCAAGCGTATGAGAAAGCCTCATTATTATATGGATAGTCATTGGCACCCCCATTTTGAAATCACTTACCTGATCGACGGTAAACGACGTTTCTTCGTGAAAGAGCGTGCCTATTCGATGTCCAAGGGCGAGATGATCTTCATCGCTCCGCAAGACATACACCGCACCATGGATGCCGAGACAAGCCCCTACGAAAAAATTGAGCTCAGCTTCCACTCGAGCTGGATCGCGCCGCATCGCCACTCCATTCCGCCTATCGATTTGCTATACACTTTCATACAGCAGGACCGGGTCCTTCGATTTCTCCCAGAAGAACAACAATATGTAGAAAGTATTTTGTTCCGAATCATGTACGAGGCCAAGCACCAGCCTGTAGGGTTTGAGCAGGAGATCGTTATGCTCGTCAAGCAGCTGCTCCTGTTCGCAGCGAGACTTGCTCTCCAACCTTTGGAACATCATCTGTCGAATGGCTCGATGCAAGCGAATATTGCACATATGCTGCGCTTCATAAACGTGCACTTCAGAGAGCCGCTTCAACTGCACGATTTGGCGTCCCGGTTTCATTTCAACGCCAACTATTTAAGCTCACGATTTAAGCAATTGACCGGCTTTACGTATGTAGAATATTTGAATAGTCTTCGAATAAAGGAAGCGCAGCGGCTGCTTTGCCACACCGGGTCGGACATAACGGAAATCGCCCTTCAGACTGGCTTCACCAATACTACGCATTTCGGGCGCGTGTTCAAGAGTATGAACGGCATGTCCCCGAGCGCATATCGGAAATTAAAAAAGGATTTGCAATGAAACCTTGCATATCTTTCGGAAATGAAGATACCACCGTCATATACGGTCATCGTTACGCTGGACTTGCCCACATTGTTGCCTTGCCCATCCGGAACTTTAGCGCATTGTCCATTCGAGGCGCCTGTACAAGCAGAAGCTTGTATGGGCGATGTCATCGTGCCTGACTCCGCCTCATACCAGAGCAAATCCTGCACGTAGTTCGTATTGGTCGTCAACAGGATCGTGTCTAGCATTGCACCGTCTTCCCGTACATCTACAGTGATGGTATGATCGCCTGGCGTCAGGGTATAGGTTTGGCCCTTCTGCCAATACCACGTTTGATAAGGCAGCACATTCCCCAATAGTTATTACCTCTATAGGTAGGGGTTAAACTACGAGGACATTTTGAAACCCATATGACAAAAAGCCCGTACCATGAAGGCACGGGCGAGCGACATTTTTGTTCAATTTCAATGACATTTCATCTTCCTAACGACGACAAATCAAGTTACAACTCACAAGTAGTCTCAGGAACTATCCCCAAGCTTCACTCTTAAGAACAACGGCTATAGCCGCAGTTGGAGCAGTTCTTGCAGCCCTCGGAGTTGATGAGGGAGGCGGAGCCACACGACGGACACAGGTCGGTCGAGGAGCTCTCGCTGACGGCGGAGACGTAAGTGAAGGCCGGCTTCTCCGATGTAGCCGTCACCTCCTGCGCAGCGGTGACGTATTCGCTGGCCGGGTCGTCATCGCCGGCGATGTGCGACTCGAGCGCCTTGGCTACCGCGTCGGCGATTGATTCGACGCGGTTCGGGCCGAAGCCGATCGCGCCGGACCCGCCGATGCCCTTCAGGTGCTTGATCAGCAGCTGCGCCTTGTCGCCATGGTCGCCGTAGCGCAGGAACAAGGAGCAGACGCGGCCGAGCGCTTCGGACATGGCGAAGACATCGGAGCCGGCTTTGCCCACGTTCAGGAATATTTCGCTCGGACTATTGTTCATGTCGTTGATTGTAATATAAGCCATGCCGAATGGCGTATTGTACTTGTAGGTAGCGCCTCTCAATATTTGCGGACGGCGCTTGTACTGTTTGTCGAACACTTGTTTCGTCTGCGGATCGATCGTCACCGCGAGCGTGCTGGACAGTTCGGTCAGCTCCGACTCAGCTGAGGCATGCTGACCCGCGTCTGCAGGGGAGGCTTCCGCAACTGCAGCTGAAGCAACAGCAGCTACCGGAACGGCGGCTTTAGCCGGCTCTTCCTTTTTCTCCTCCTTCGCCGTCGAGAGCACCTGCACGTCGCGGCTGCCGTCGCGGTAGATCGTCACGCCTTTGCAGCCCAAGTCGAACGCCAGCTCGTACAGCTCCTTCGTCTCTTCGACGGTGAAATCATGAGGCGCGTTCGCCGTCTTCGAGATCGAGCTGTCGACCCATTTCTGGATCGCCGCTTGCACGCGGATATGATCCTGAGCGGACAAGCTCATCGAAGTGACGTAGTAGTCCGGCAAGTCCTGATTCGGATTCTTGTCCTTCCACTCCTGCGCAATCGGCACGTATTGCTTGTCGAAGCCGAGGCGGCTTTGGCGGAAATATTCGAAGGCGAAGTAAGGCTCGATCCCCGTCGATGTACCGACCATCGTGCCCGTGCTGCCGGTAGGTGCCTGTGTAATGACGGTGACGTTGCGCATGCCTTTTTTCTCGATCGCTGAACCGACTTCCGGATATGTCTCGACGATTTGCTTCATGAATCCGCTTTGCAGGAATTTGTCGCGGTCATAATGCTTGAAGGAACCTTTCTCCCCGGCGATATCGGCGGAAGAGATGTACGCCTCGCGCGCCATGAAGCCGTACAATTGGTCCAGGAACACGAGCGATTCCGGGCTGCCGTAACGGATCTCGAGCTTGATCATCAGCTCCGCCAGCCCCATCGTGCCAAGCCCAACGCGGCGCTCGCCCATCTGGTTGATTTGGTTTTCTTCAAAATGATACGGTGTTTTGTCGATGACATTGTCCAGGAAACGAACGGAATAACGAACCGTCTTGCCCAGCTCATCCCAAGCAACGTCGTGGTTCTTCTGATCATAAAACTTCGACAGGTTGACGGCGGACAGGTTGCACACGCCCCAAGCCGGCAGTCCTTGTTCTCCGCACGGATTAGTACAAATGATCGGGTTGAAATACCAGCTGTTGGACATCTGGTTGTAGTACTCCATGAAGACGACACCCGGCTCGGCCGATTTCCAGGCGGACTCGATGATCGTGTGCCACACCTCGCGCGCCTTCACCGTACGGTAAGTGCGGACCGGCTTGCCGGCGGCGCGCCACTTGACGAGGTCGCCGTCCCAAGTCTCGTTGTAGTCCGCCACCGTCGTGTCCGGGAACACGAGATCCCAGTCCAGGTCTTCCTTCACGGCTTTCATGAAGGCGTTGCTGACGCAAACGGACAAGTTGGCGTTGGTGATTTGGCCCATCGTCGACTTGACGGTGATGAAATCCATCAGGTCCGGATGCCAGTCGTTGATCATCAGCATAAGCGCGCCTCGACGGCTGCCGCCTTGTTCGATCAGGCCGGTCGTGTAGCTGAACAACCCGCCCCAAGATACGGCGCCGCTGGAGGAGCCGTTCACGCCCTTCACCACGGCACGGCGA
Organism: Paenibacillus koleovorans NBRC 103111; assembly: GCF_004000845.1. Lineage (GTDB taxonomy): Bacteria > Bacillota > Bacilli > Paenibacillales > NBRC-103111 > Paenibacillus_AA > Paenibacillus_AA koleovorans. The sequence goes on along the minus strand of NZ_BIMA01000010.1, from coordinate 80,186 downwards.
GGACGCAGCGAGCTCAGGTTGATCCCTACGCCGCCGCCGCGCGACATGATCTCGGTCATCTCCGACAGCGTGCTCATGATGCCGCCGCGGCTGTCGTGCGGGGATGGGACGACATAGCAATTGAATAGAGTCAGCTCATCGCTGGCTCCGGCGCCTGCTGCGATCCGTCCACCTGGAACGAGCCTCCAGTCGTCCAGGATGTAGCGGAAGTTTTCCTTCCATTCCTTTTTCTTCTCCGGAGTCGTCTCGACGGACGCCATAGCGGTCGCCAACCGATCCCACATTTGCTCCGGCGTATGCTCAACGTTCAGGGTGAGTTTCTCGATGGTGGATTCGAACAGCTCGCCGTTTCGCAGCTTCACGGTCACATGGCGACCATTGCGAGCAACAACTTCGCCTACGTCCTTGCTCGGGAATTTCGGATCATCCTTGGTCAGGACGAGCACCGTGTCGCCTACCTTCGTATGCTCGGTATAGGCATCCTTCATGGCGTATCGGTCCAAAAAGATTTTCTCGCTCAAACCCTCCAGACGCTTGACTGCACGTGCGGTTTCCAAAATAAAAACCTCCCGGAAAAGTAGTGAAAGTAAGTCCTGACTTGAGAAACGCTATATCCTATGATATGTAGGCGACCAGCCGAACGGTTGGGCGCAACACAATATATAGTGTGTAGGACTCATTATACCTCACAATATGTTGTGCATCGAATGCATGGGAATCGATTTTGACTCTGTAAAGCGAACTTCAAGCTCTCAGCCTCTCTATTTCTCTATCAATCGCTGTTTTTTGCAAAAGAGCCGCCTGTTAGTGCCTCAGTCCTGTCGTCTAGAACCGGATAAAGTACGCCGACAGGATTAGAAATTGCAGCACGCCCACGATCTCAAGGATTCCCGCCTTCCATGGACGCAATGGTTTTCCTGCAAAAAAGAATGCTCGCGCCGCTGAGAAAATATAGGCGAAGATGAGGGTTGGATAGCCGACCGCCCACGGAATGACGAGCAGCAACAAATGATATAAGCGTGCGTAGACGAGCCAACGTTTATTCCCTCTTTCGCGAAATATCGTCTTTACGAAAAAGGCGCTGCCCGTAAAATGCAAAAAGCTGAAAAGAACGACCGCGGCCATTGATCGATCCCACCCTCCATCGCCGAGCGAATAAGCAGCGGCACCACCGATAGAGAAAATGAGAATCGCGCACAGGTCATTCACGATTGCTCTTTCTGATTTGCGCTTGGCATGCCACATGTTAACCAACAGCAGGACAAGAACAGGAAGACCAAAATAGAGAAGCGATGGTTTGTACACTATCGTCGGAATCAAAAAAGCGAGTGCAGCCAAGCTGTATAAGACGCCCCATCTGACCAAAAAAACTCTAGCTGAGGATCTTCTAAAAGCTTGCAGAAATGGATACGAAGATAAATAAAGAAATAGCCATGCCAAAAATAGCGGCACATGCATCCATTGCGGTTTCCCGGTCAGCATTCCGAGCAGGAACGGTACGCTTACCATCGCCCAGCCGCCATGCTCATGAGGAATTACGACACTCCGCTTTTTCAAAATAACACCGCCCCCTCCAAAGGGATGCCCTTCACAAGGAAAGCCCCGAAACGGCTGAACCATCTCGGGACTTTCAGGACCATCGCTTATTTTTCCTGCACTATGCGGTTCAATTGTTGCTTTTCTTCGGGAGACAGCATGTTTTCCGCCAGAGGAAATAACACCGCTTCCTCTTTGCCGAAATGCTGGGTCAATATGGTGTAAGCTTGAACGGCGTAGCCGGCAAGCATTCTAATCTCTTCGTGCTTCCTCGCCCTCTCCCCTTGACCAGCCGCCTCCAGGAAACGTTGCAAATAATGCTCCGCTTGCTCGTGCTCGTATTCCATGACAGCAATCGGACCGACCGTTCTGCCCATGTAGTTGGCCATCATCGGAAATAATCCGTCATCTTCCTTAATGGAATGCTTCTTTAACTGAACTGTAAAATCGGCAACCTGATCAAGCCATGTGTGCACGAGATCGTTTTGTTCTATGCCTGTCTCCTCATCAAGCTGTTGGGCCGTTGAATAAAAAGCGTCCATGGCCATCCTCAAGGGAATATGCTCCTGCTTCAATCGCTGCAAAGGTTCGCATAACCGTATCTCCGCATTGCCTGCTCCGCTGTTCATTGCTCCACAACCGAATGGCGTAGAGTTCATTGCAGCCACCTCCATCGTTATCGTACTTCTTGATTTTCAATTCGCGGGAATAAAATGTTATTTTCCAAATGGATATGCTGGAATAGATCCGACTCCAGTTCGACTAATTTATGAAAGGCTACCGTATACGTTCTGCATGCTTCCGGCGGCAAGGCGTATCCGTTCGTGATCGTTCTCATCTCTCTCAGATAGTACCCGACAGCGCTATGGTCCGTCTCCAGCTCGCGCAAACTTTTGATGACCTGTTCATGTTTCTCGGGAACGGGCCGGCTCGCATATTGCTTTAACAGCGGGAAGAGTGCCTCTTCCTCCGCAATCAAATGCTGATCCAATTCGATTTTCATTTGATGAAACCGTTTATGCAATAGCGAAAGCTCGATGTGGTCTCCACCGTGAACGCGTAAAACTTTCGTGATGAATTCGCTCAGCAGCGGCAGCTCTTTTCGCAAATAAGCATGATGGTGATTCACGATATAATCGATTAAATCGGCTATCGGCTCTTCTCGCCAATCCGTCCCGCCTTGCTCAGCCTTGTTTTTCATTTCTGCAAAGCTCTCATTCAAACGGCGCAAAATTTCGTGCTCATCCCTATTTTTTTGACGGATCGCCTCCAATAGACTACGGTCGCCTCCGCAGCAGAAATCGATCTGGACTTCCTTGAATAAATGGCTGGCACCGGGGAAAACGGAAACAATCGAACCGATTTTTTCCTCTCCGCTAAAATGTTGATTCATTTCGAATTCACCCTTTCCGTTTGTGCTTCTACATACACAGTATAGGACGAATGCACGCTTTCCTCTGTGATCCAAAACACATTTGAAAGGGCTGCAGCCGATAAATTCCAATGTTATTCATATAATCGACACATCCCGGCTTGCGGGATTGGGGGAGGGGTTCAGATCGGTTTTGACACTGCCGAACCACGCTGCTAGTATGAGATAGATACCGCAACAGGCGGGCCTTCCAATACTAGATATAAGGGGAAATCATATGAGTTGGATGCTGCAAAACGAACGAATCATTCCCCGCGGCGACGCCGCTCTGTCTTATCTGGACCGAGGGTATTGCTTCGGCGACGGCATCTATGAAGTCATCCGCGTCTACAACGGACGGATGTTCGAGAGCGGCCCCCACTACGACCGGCTGAAGCGAAGTCTCCGCGAAATCAAGCTGGAGCTCCCGAATTCGATCGACAAGCTGAACGATTACTTGGAGAAGTTGATAGAAGCTGATAAGTTGGACGACGGGATCGTCTATCTGCAAGTTACTCGCGGCGTGGCTCCGAGAGCGCATGCATTCCCTCCGGCCGGGACGGAACCGGTGCTGATCGCCTATACGAGCGAGGTGAGCAGGCCGTTCGAGACCATGCATAGCGGGATTGCCGTCATCACGCGTCCCGATATCCGCTGGCTGCGCTGCGACATCAAGACGCTGAACCTGCTGCCCAATGTGCTGGCTAAGCAAGAGTCGGTAGAGGTCGGCTCGGACGATGTGGTGTTCCATCGGGACGGGACGGTCACGGAATGCACGGCATCCAACCTGCTTATCGTGCGAGACGGAAGCATCATCACCCATCCTGCTGACAACATGATCCTGCACGGCATAACGCGGCTCGTCATCCGCCAATTGGCGCAACATCTGGACATACCGTTCGTGGAGCAGCCCATTACCGTGGATGAAATGATGAAGGCGGACGAGGTGTTTCTCTCCAGCACAATATCGGAAGTGATGCCGATCGTGCAGATCGACGGCGTGAATGTAGGCGGCGGACAGCCGGGGCCGGTCGTACGCCGGCTGCAGGCGGCGTTCGAGCGGTATGCAGGGCTCGTGTCGCAAGGATAAGCGGAAGTAGAGGTCATTTTGACCTCTACATAACTAGCCAAGCAAACAAATGCACCCCGCTCAAACAAAACGGAACCTTAAGCGACTATCGCTTAAGGTTCCATTCGTCATGCCCGTACCGCTCGAGCGCCAGGCGCTCGGACAGCTCGCGCTCGTACGGCGTCAGCTCGCCGTCCTCGAGCGTCACGCCGAGCCCTTCGGCGATGCCGGCGCGGAACGCCCGCTCCGCCTGCTCCAGCGTCACCGGCGGGAGGCCGACGTCGCGGCAGACGTCGCCGATCGCCACCGCCTTGCGCGCGAACGACTCCATCATACGCTGCTTGATCCGCTCGCTCGAGAACCGCAGCAGCGAGAACAGCTGCTCGGTGTCGAGCTCAAGCAGGATCGAGCCGTGCTGCAGCACGACGCCCTTCTGGCGTGTCTGCGCGCTGCCCGCGACCTTGCGTCCCTCAACGACGAGCTCGTACCACGACGGCGAATCGAAGCAGGCAGCCGAGCCGACGGTGGAATACTTCTCCTTCTCTTCCTCCGACGCCAGGCTCACCATCTCCGCGCTCAAGCCGAGCTTGCGGAATCCGAGCACGAGCCCTTCGCTCAGCACCCGGTAGGCTTCGTTGACCGTCCGCGGCATGCCCGGATACTCCTCGGACACGATGATGCTGTACGTGAGCTCCCGGTCATGCAACACGGCCCGCCCGCCGGTTGCCCGCCGGACGAAGCCAACTCCCTGACGCGCCACCTCGTCGAAGTCTACCTCCAGCTCCGCCTTCTGGAAATAGCCGATCGACAGCGTCGCCGGATCCCAGCCATAGAACCGCACGGTAGGCGGAACAAGCCCCTCGCTGACCGCCGTGAGAATCGCTTCGTCCACCGCCATGTTCTTGGCAGGCGAGTTATTGCCGGAATGTATAAAGCGCCAAGTCGTCATCGTTTTTCCCCCTCGCCCACCGGCAATCCAGTTTCATAGGTTCCATCCTACAACTTTTCAGCGCGCTTTTCAAAGGGTCAACAAAATCGCCTTACCCAACCTCCTCCACCGGCTCGTCCAGCACAGCCAGCTGCAGCCGCCGCAGCTCCTGCTTCAGCTCCGCCGTAACGGCAGCATACGCGGGATCGCCATATCGGTTGTGCATTTCATAGCGATCCTCCTGCAGGTCGAACAGCTCCCACTCCGGCGTCCGCTTCTCTTCCTTCGAGCCCAGCGTACCGAGCGCCTCTGCGTAGTAGTATATCAGCTTGTAGCGCTCCGTCCGCACCCCGTAATGCGAGTACACGTTGTGCCAATCGTCGAGATGCATCCAATACCGGTAATACATCGAGGTACGCCAGCCCTCAGCCGGCTCCCCGCCTTCCCAGATCGTCCGCAGACTTACTCCCTGCATCGCCTCCGGAATTTCCACCCCCGCATAATCGAGGAACGTAACCGGAAAATCGACGTTCAGCGCCATTTTGTCCGTCACCGAGCCCGGACGAATCGCCCGCGGGAAACGAACGATGAACGGCATGCGCAGCGATTCCTCATACATAAACCGCTTGTCGTACCACCCATGGTCACCGAGAAAAAAACCTTGATCGGACGTATAAACCACGATCGTATTGTCGGCCACGCCTTGATCCTCCAGATAATCAAGCAGCCGCCCCACATTGTCGTCGATCGAGGCGACACAGCGCAAATAGTCTTTCATATAGCGTTGATAGCGCCATTTTTTCTGCTCAAGCGGGGTTAAGCCTTCCGGAGGATACGCCTTCAAATCGACTAGATCGTCCATGTCGCGATCGATGCGCATTTTGGCCTCTCGAACCGCTTCCGAACGCCCCTCATAGTCGTCATAGAACGTCTCCGGCTCCGGAATATCTACGTCCTCGTACATATGCATATGCTTCGCATCCGGCTGGAAGGGACGATGAGGCGCCTTGTGATGGCACATCAGCAGGAACGGACGCTCCGGATCGCGCTTGTCCAGCCAATCGATGGAGAAATCCGTGATCAGATCGGTCGCATAGCCTGAAAACCTCTTCTTCTCGCCCATCTCGATAAATTCCGGATCGTGATATTCGCCCTGGCCCGGCACGACGCTCCAGAAGTCAAAACCGGTCGGATCAGCCTCGCCTCCATGTCCGAGATGCCACTTGCCGACCATTGCCGTCTGATAGCCGTCCGCTTGCAACAGCTTAGGGAACGTCACCTGCCGCCCGTCGAACCGATCGCGCAGCGATTTGACACCGTTGATATGGTTGTATGTACCGCTCAGAATGGCCGCACGGCTAGGCGAGCAGATGGAGTTGGTGCAGAAGCAATTATCGAAGCGAATCCCCTCGTTCGCAATCCGGTCGAGGTTCGGAGTCGCGTTCACCCGGCTGCCATAGCAGCTCATCGCATGAGAAGCGTGATCGTCCGACATGATGAACACGATGTTAGGTCGTTGGTCTTGTTGTTGACGGTTCAGCAATTTTATTTCCTCCATTATCGGATAATGAGTAATAATATTTTATCACAGTAAAGCACTCGCGTCAGCTGTTTCTCGCAACCCTCCGATTTTGTCCAATTGTGCAAGCCCTATGCATGTCGAAAGCCCGAGCGGAAGGAAACGGACCTTCTTCTGTCGGGCTTTACCCATGCGGCGACGCATAGACTACTGTCCTGCCGTGCTTTTTCTACGTTTGAATCGGCCCAGCTTTTTGGCATAGCCCCACATTTTGCGAAACATGCGCTTATCCTTCAGTTGGTTGAAAATGTACAGATCCGGCCTGGTGTTCACTTCGATGATCCATGGCTTGCGACTGCCATCCAATCCGACATCCACCCCGACCTCGTTCACTCCCGGGAATCGTTTCCCCATACAAACCCCCGTCGCCACACCTAGAGCCTTCAGCTTCGCAAAAAGTGCCGTCCGCTGAGCATCCGGCATAATCCGCCCGAACAGCCAGTCGGTGGAAACCGGAGTCCCGCCGTTATGATAATTGGTTACGATTTTCTTAGGAGCAGCCAGTCTGGCGACGATCCCGGTCGTTTCCCAACGGCCTGCCGAGTTGATCTGAACCATGATTCGCAGGTCAAAGCGCCTGCCGCTGCATTTCATCAGCTCGATGCCTTTTTGCGCCAAATAAGCTTTCCCTCTTGTCATCGTGATCAGCGATTTGTACAGAGCCGGATAGGTGGCAAAAACACGGCGCCTCGTACCGATCTGATACGAATACGAGCCGGCGCGCTGCTCTACGCGCATCACCCCGTTGCCACCGGTACCTCCGTCCGGCTTGACATATACCATCCGATAGCGCTCCAGCATCTGCCGCAAATTGTCCCGGGTCAATCGCTTCGTATTCGGCACATAAGCGCTAAGCGAGGCTTTCGCTAGAAGTACTTTCGTCTTCACCCACTTGCTTCTAATCGTTCGCATGCGCGGCTTCATCCTTTCGCATAAGGGGTATAAATGCTCGCCAGCTTGGAGGCGGTGCTGCCCCAGTTGAACCGATGGACGGCCGCCTGACGGGCGCGCTGCGCCATTCGAGAAGCCGCTCCGCGATCGCGCGCCAGCTTCAGGATTTGCCCGGCGAAGGCGCTTGGACTCCGGTATCGGCTCACTAGCAGACCGGTGTCCCCGTGCGAGATGATCTCGGGAATTCCCCCGATCCGCGAAGCGACTACAGGCGTTCCGGCCGCCATCGCTTCGGCGTTGACCAGACCGAACGGCTCCTTCCACTGCGACGGGCAAACGAAGCAATCGCCCACCCAATACACCTCATGCATGCGGAGGCGCGGTACGTAGCCCATAAATTTCAGCGGCACCTGATTGACGGCTGCCAGACGCTTCAGGCCGCTCACATATCCCGGCTTGCCGGCACCTCCTGCAATGACAAGCTTGGCGGACGGCACTTGCTGACGAACGAGACGAGCCGCCCGGATCAGAACAGGCACGCCTTTCTTCGGAATTAATCTCCCGGCGAACACGATGTTGAACGAACCCGACAGGCCGTAGCCGCTGCGGGTCCTGCTTCGTTCATGCTCAGTCGGCGGTCTGAATTGAGACAGATCGGCACCTAGCAGCACATGCCGAATCCGACTCTTCAACCGGGGGAACATGGCCTTAAGCTGCCCGGCAAGCGCTCTGCTGTTCGCTACAATCAGCGTCGCGCCGGACAAATGAACGGCCGCCCTCCCAACCGAGCTGCTCGGCGGGGTAATGAAGGTCGGAGAATGGAGGAATACCGAGATCGGGATACCCGGGAACAGCTTACGGACAATCGGAACGTAAGAAGGACGGTTATCGATCTGGATCATGTCGAAGCGCTGCCCGCGCAGCCTGCGCCGGATCGCCTTTAGGTAAGCGGCGGCGGAGCCTCTAGGCACTCGGACGAAGTGCAGGTTGCCACGGGATGCCGCAGCGCTTTGGCCTCCGGATTGTCTGCAAGCCACCGTAATCCGGTGGTTCGTCGCCATCCGTCTGGCGATCTGGTAGATGCAATTCTCGACGGAGCCTCCCACGGCCGGAGGTACGGGAATCTGGGGGGGCGCAATAATTAATAGTCTCATAATTCACACCCTTCGCTTCGGCATCCGTATCAAGATATGCCAGGCGCAAGAGCGGCGAACGGGATGCGTGCCTACTCCACAAAAAATGAGCCCCCTGAGTAGGACTCAAGGGACTCATCCAAAAGCAATTAACCGCAAGTGCAGTTCAGAACCGGCTTGCGCGCCGCTTGCGTCTCATCCAGACGTTTCACGACTGTGGAATATGGTGCGTTCACGACGAGATCCGGATTCGTCTCGGCTTCCTGGGCGATCTGAATCATCGTATCGATGAAGCCGTCGAGCGTCTCCTTGCTCTCGGTCTCCGTAGGCTCGATCATGATGCACTCCTCGACGTTGAGCGGGAAGTAGATCGTCGGCGGGTGGTAGCCGAAGTCCAGCAGCCGCTTGGCGATGTCCAGCGTACGCACGCCGAGCTTCTTCTGCCGGCGGCCGGACATGACGAACTCGTGCTTGCACGCGCGCTCGAACGGCACGTCGTAGTATGGAGCCAGACGGCGCATCATATAGTTCGCGTTCAGCACCGCATATTCGGACACTTGTCGCAGGCCGTCCGGACCGAGCGTACGGATGTACGTGTAAGCGCGGACGAGGATGCCGAAGTTGCCATAGAAGCCTTTTACTCGTCCGATGGATTGCGGATAGTTGTAGTCGAGGCTGAACACGCCGTCTTCGCTGCGCACGACCATCGGCGCAGGCAAGTACGGGATGAGCTTCTCCTTGACGCCGACCGGACCGGCGCCGGGGCCGCCGCCGCCGTGCGGGGTGCTCATCGTCTTGTGCAAGTTCAAGTGCACGACGTCGAAGCCCATGTCGCCCGGACGGGCGATGCCCAGTATAGCGTTGGAGTTCGCGCCGTCGTAGTACAGGAGGCCGCCCGCATTGTGGACGATCTCGGCGATCTCGACGATCTGCTCTTCGAACAAGCCGAGCGTGTTCGGGTTCGTCAGCATAAGCGCCGCGGTATCGGAGCCGACTGCGGCACGCAGCTGGTCGAGGTCAACCAAGCCTCGGTCGTCAGACGGAATCGTGATCGTTTCGAAACCTGCAACCGTCGCGCTCGCAGGGTTCGTGCCATGCGAGGAGTCCGGTACGATGACCTTCGTCCGCACTTCGCCGCGGCTCTCGTGGTAGGCGCGGATCATCATCAGACCGGTCCACTCGCCGTGAGCGCCGGCAGCAGGCTGCAGCGTCACGCGGTCCATGCCGGTGATTTCAGCCAGGTCGTTCTGCAGCTCATATAGCAGCTGCAAGGCGCCTTGGATCGAAGCTTCAGGCTGATAAGGATGAATCTTCGCGAAGCCGGGAAAGCGCGCCACGTCTTCGTTGATTTTCGGGTTGTATTTCATCGTGCAAGAGCCGAGCGGGTAAAATCCGTTGTCAATGCCGAAATTCCGGCGGGACAAAGCGGTATAGTGGCGAATGACGTCCACTTCATACACTTCCGGCAGCTCGGCCGGCTTAGTACGCAGCAATGACGATGGGATCAGTTCGGCGATATCGGTTTCCGGCACATCGCATGTTGGCAGCGAGTAGGCGACACGGCCCGGTTGGCTTAGTTCGAATATTAGTGCTTTATCGTGTTTCATTAAACGAGCGCCTCCTTCAAGCTTGCGGCAAACTGATCGATGTCTTCCCGGCTGCGCTGTTCGGTGACAGCGACGAGCATATGGCCGGCCAGCTCCGGATATTCGCGGCCCAGATCGTAGCCGCCGATGAAGCCCGCTTCCAGCAGCTTCCCATTCACTTCGGCCACGTTAGCGGCACCGCCGTTCAATTTCAGCACGAATTCATTAAAAAACGGAGAAGAGTAAGCTACGTCCACGCCTTCAACCGCACCAAGTACGCGAGCGGCATAGTGCGCCTTCTGGACATTCAACCCGGCTACATCCAGCAGCCCTTGCTTGCCCATCGTGGATAAATAAACCGAAGCGCACAACGCCAGCAAAGCTTGGTTCGAGCAAATGTTCGACGTCGCCTTCTCGCGGCGAATATGCTGCTCGCGCGCCTGCAGCGTCAGCACGAAGCCGCGTTTGCCGTCGCGGTCGACGGTCTGCCCGACGATGCGGCCCGGCATGCGGCGCATCCACTTGTCGGCGACGGCGAAGTAGCCGCAAGTCGGTCCGCCGAGCGAAGCGGCGATCCCGAACGGCTGGGCGTCGCCGACGACGATATCCGCGCCGAGACGGCCCGGCGCTTCGATCAAGCCGAGCGACATCGGGTTGCTGCTCACGACGAGCAGACCGCCGGCGCCGTGGATGACCGGCTCGATCGCCGCCAAGTCCTCGATGCTGCCGAAGAAGTTCGGCGACTGTACGATGACCGCTGCGGTATCGCCGTCAACCAGCGACTTCACTTGCTCCAGATCGGTGACGCCGTTCACACAACCAACCTCAACGACTTCCAGGTTCAAGCCCTTCGCCGTCGTACGCACGATGCTGCGCGCTTCCGGATGAACGGCGCGGGAGACGACGAGCTTGCGGCGCTTCGTCGCGCCGTGTGCCAGCGCGCCGGCTTCCGCCAGCGCAGTCGAACCGTCGTACATCGAAGCGTTCGCCACGGCCATGCCGGTCAGCTCGCAGATGTACGATTGGAATTCGAAGATCGCCTGCAGCTCGCCTTGGCTGATCTCCGGCTGATAAGGCGTATATGCCGTATAAAATTCCGAGCGGGAAATGACATGATTGATGACGACGGGCAGATGATGGTCGTAGATGCCTGCGCCCAGGAAGCTCGCATAACGGTCGAAGTCGGCGTTCTTCCCTGACAGCTTGCGCATATGGCGCAGCAGGCCGGGTTCGGTCATCGCTTGAGGAATTTGAAGCTCTCCCTGGAAACGCACTTGCGCGGGAATATCGGCGAACAGCTCCTCGATGGAGTGAATGCCGACGGTTTCCAGCATCTGCGCGCGATCCCGTTCGGTCATCGGTAAGTAGCGGTGAGTCATGATGGACGGTAGTCTCCTCTCGAATCTCTTATTGTTTCGGCCGCGTGTGGAAAGGCGCCTTGACGACGACCGCCTTCAACTGCTTGCCGCGAATTTCTACATACACTTCGGTCTCAAGCGCCGTGAACGCTTTGTCGAGCAGAGCCAATCCGACATTGCGCTTGTAGGTCGGCGACTGCGTGCCGGTCGTCACTTCTCCGATCCGATTGCCTTCCGCGTCGAAGACCGGATAATGCGAGCGCGGGATACCGCGGTCGATCATCTCGATGCCGACCAGCTTGCGCGGCAGCCCTTCCGCCTTCTGCAACGCCAGCGGCTCGCGGCCGACGAAATCGCCTTTGTCGAGCTTGACGAAGATGCCGAGTCCCGCCTCCAGCGGCGTAATGTCCTCGGACAGCTCCTGGCCGTACAGCGGCAGCCGCGCCTCGAAGCGCAGCGTGTCGCGCGCGCCGAGCCCCGCCGGCACCAAACCAATGTCCGAGCCTGCTGCGATCAGCTTCTCCCACATCGGAGCCGCATCGCCCGCCGCGACGTACAGCTCGAAGCCGTCTTCGCCGGTATAGCCGGTGCGCGACACTAGCGCCTTGATGCCGGCCACGCTGGCATCCGCCACGAACCGGAACGGCTTCAGCTCCGCCACCGGCGCGTCAGTTAGCCCCGCTACGATGCCTACTGCAATCGGCCCCTGAATCGCGAGCAGCGCCGTCTCCTCCGAGACGTTCGCCAGCTTCACGTCCTCGTCCGCACCCAGATGCTCCGACAGCCAAGCGAAGTCCTTGTCGATGTTCGAAGCGTTCACAACGAGCATGAAGCGGTCGTCGCCCAGCTTGTACACGAGCAGGTCGTCGACTACGCCGCCGCTCGGGTAGCAGAGCAGGCTGTACTGCGCTTGCCCGGCTTCGAGCTTCGCGACGTCATTCGTCGTCATCCGCTGGATGAAAGCCGCCGACCCGGTACCGGTCACCATAAACTCGCCCATATGTGACACGTCGAACAGCCCCGCACGCTCGCGAACCGCGTCGTGCTCGCCTTGGATGCCGCCGAATTGGACCGGCAAGTCCCAGCCGCCGAAGTCGATCGTCTTCGCGCCGTACGCCGAATAGAGCGGATAGAGCGGCGTTTTTTTCAGTTCCGTCATGCCATCACCTCATCGATAAAATGTGTTGCCTCTAGCTAATTAGCATGCCCGAAACACAAAAAGGACACAGCAAAAAAATGTACATGCATACATCTCTTTGCTCTGTCCTTGTACCTGAGAGTTCCCTATCCGCATCCGCTTCAAGTTACCCCGTGGGTGGCCTCCGGCAGCCCTCTCGGGCGCTCCGGCTCTCTCCAGAGTTGCGTCCCGCACAAGTCCCTGTTGCCTGAGAGATTCACCATTCGGCTTACTCCTTCGGCGCCTCCGGCCGCCTCCCTAGAGGCTCCGTCGATCTCTCCTTGTACGTTCATCCGCAGCTATTCGGTTGTCGGTCCGTAACATACCTAACTATTCTACACCAACAATTCCCGGGATGAAAGAGAAAAGTTATGTTTCGCTCTGTTTTGGTGCATACTAGGCTAACAGTTTCGACCGGAACATATAACGCAAGCCATCTGCCAAGCTTGAGGAGGATCACGCCCCATGCTCAAAACCGACCAATCCGAACATATCCGCCCTCTTCACGACCGGCTGAACATTCACTTCGAGCGTTCGTGGTTCGACGAATTGGAGACGCGCGCCTTGAAAAACGGGCCATGGGACGACTTCACGCAATACCAGCTCGCCTATGAATCTGTGCAGGCCAGTCTCGTAGCGAACTTCGAAGATTTGCAATGCTTGAGCCACATTCCCCAGCTGACGCCGCTGCCCCATCAGATCGAGACGGCCAAGAAAGTGCTGTACGAGATGCGCGGCCGGGCGATTTTGGCGGATGAAGTAGGCTTGGGTAAGACCATTGAAGCCGGACTTATTCTCAAAGAATATTTGGTGCGCGGGCTCGTTCGGAAAATTCTCATCCTGGTGCCGGCGTCGCTTGTACTGCAATGGGTGCGGGAGCTGAACCAGAAATTCGGCATTTCGGCCGTCGCGCAAAAGAAAGAATACATGTGGACCGAATACGACGTCGTCGTCGCCTCGATCGATACCGCGAAGCGCGTGCCGCATAAAGATATTGTGCTCGGTATGGACTATGACATGCTCGTCATCGACGAGGCTCACAAGCTGAAGAACAAACAGACGTCCAACTACAAATTCGTCACCGAGCTGCGCAAAAAGTATTGTTTGCTGCTAACCGCTACGCCGGTGCAGAACGATCTGAGCGAGCTGTATAACATGATTACGCTGCTGAAGCCGGGTCAATTGGGCGGGGTCGAGCATTTCGCCAGCAATTTCGTCGTCGATAAGCGGATGCCCAAGAACGAAGATGTGCTTCAGCAGACGCTCGCCAAGGTGATGATTCGGAACCGCCGAGCCGATGGAGAAATGCAGTTCACGAAACGGATCGTAAAAAATGTCCCGCTCACCTTGTCCGAGGAAGAAATGGCGCTGTACCGCGGGGTTTGCGATTTCGTCAAAGGACGGTTCCAGGACGCGGCCGATACCGGCGATGTAAGCAGCATGCTCTCGCTTGTTACCTTGCAACGGGAAGTGTGCAGCAGTCGGGACGCCGTCTTTGTTACACTGTACAACTTGTTCAAGAAAGCAGCCGAGGACTCTCCGATCCGGGCTAAAATATGGGAGCTTGTCGAGCTGATCAAAGGCATCAAGGCGAATACGAAAGCCGAGAAAACGCTGGAGCTGATCCAGGCGCTGAACGACAAGGTGATCGTCTTCACCGAATACCGGGCTTCACAGGAATATTTGATGAAGTTTTTCAAGGAGCATAATGTAACGGCGGTGTCGTACCGAGGCGGCATGAACCGGGGCAAAAAAGATTGGATGATGGACTTGTTCCGCAACCGGGCGCAAGTGATGGTGGCCACGGAGGCAGGTGGCGAAGGCATCAACCTGCAGTTTTGCCATAACATCGTCAACTTCGACTTACCGTGGAATCCGATGCGGGTCGAGCAGCGGATCGGCCGGGTTCATCGTTTGGGCCAGACCGAGAACGTCAATATTTTCAACTTGTCCACCCGAGGCACAATCGAAGAGCATATTCTGTCGCTGCTGCATGAGAAAATCAACATGTTCGAAATGGTCATCGGCGGCCTAGACGTCATCCTCGAGCGGATGGAGAAGCGTACCTCGCTCGAGTCGAGCTTGTTCCGCATCATCGCCGAGAGCGGCAGCGACGATGAAGTCCGGCGGCATATGGACCGTCTGGGCCAGTCGTTCCACGAGGCGGCGGATGAAGTCGCTCAGGAGCAAGAACAGGAGCACGGCGGCGGCGGACCCGGCATCAACCGCGTGCTGAATGCCGCAGGGCAGACGATTGCGAGGGAGGCGAACAACCGGACGTGAATACGAAGCAGATTCAGAAGTTTTTCATACGCTATCTCGAGACGACCGACTGCCATATTATCGAGAAATCGCCGGCTCACGTGACCGTGAAGCTGTCTTCCGAGGCGGACCGCAGCTTGTCGAACCGGCCGTTCTATTGGAGCTTTATCGACCGAATGGGGACGCCGCCGGAGACGATGACGTTCAAGTTCGTCTTCGATCCGGAGAAGCATCGCGCGGAGGAAGAACGCCGAGCGGCCGCCGCCCCCCAGGCTTCGAGCCCGAAGAAAGAGCCGGAGTCGATCCTGGAGCGCTATTTCGGCATCACGCCGCCTCTGACCGGGCCCGGCCGAATCGCGCAGGACGAAGTGACGTTCGGCAGCCGGCGGCTGGAGCAGCTGTTCCAGGTTGTTCGTTCGAACGGCAAGTTCGTCCAGCTGTTCGAGGAGCCGGGCACGGCTGTCGCCAGAGGCGCCTTCACAACATCGGTCGGCTACACGTCCTGGCTTGCCGTCAACTACAAGGTCGAGTTGCTATGCGATATGAAGCGCGATGAGCTCCACTCGCTGGGCATCGACTTGACGAACGGCCAGATCGTCACCGGCTTCCACGACAGGGTGATGACGAAGCGGTTGACGCCTCGTTTTCCCGTCGGCGGCATTATTCCTCGGCAGCAGTTAACCATAACACGCGCTCGCACGATGCTGGAGCAGTACGTGGAGAAGCTGCTGCGGCAAGTGGACCACAGATGGGCGGACGGTGCTCATGAGCGGCTGGCTGACGAGCTCGAACGCGTCGACGGCTACTATGGCGAGCTGATCGGGACCGTGGAGGCCGGCAAGAAGGAAGCGGTGCAAGCGCAGTGGGATAGCCGGAGGCAAGAGATGGAGTGGCAATATAGGCCGAGAGTCCAAGTTTCCGTCATCAATTGCGGGCTCTTTCACCTTCGCGACGAATAGCGACGAAAGACGCTAAAAGCTCCCAAAAAAACAAGCGAAAAAAAAGCAGGGCGGCGACACGTTCTAACAAACATTTACCGGCATATCCCGTACAATATGGACATAAGCTGGTAGTACACCATTGTCACTCCACCGCCCCCTTCTCCAATCGCTGCAAGGCAGGTGAACCGATGCGCAAGACGAGACTTCCGGCGAAATCGCTTTTACGATTCGCAGCTTTATATTTGGGATTGACCCTTACGGTTTCCATTCTACCGAACACCGTTCACGGAGAGCCGCCCGACGGAACCTTCGTATCGGAATCGGGCTCTGCGGTAACGACGACGGTTGGTGTGCCGGCAACGGCAATCGCCGCTGCGACCGCTTCCTCCGAACTGGATCGTCAGATCCAGGCTTGGGTCGACAAGCTGTCCGCACAAACCGGCTTCGATACTTGGTCCCGAGCAACTTGGAACCGCTTCCCGCTTGGACCCGGTCTGCACGGATGGGTTGTGCTGCTACAAGAGAACGGCAATGAGATTGGCTACTTGGTCGTCAGCTCCGCTTCGGACGGCAGTCTGGTATTAGCGGAATACGGCATCGGCTCAAGTCCTTTATTCAGCTTACAGACGCTGTATCGCACGTTGGTACAGCTTGCCCTTATACCCGATACGATGTCATTGGTAGCTTTTGTCGCACAGCCAGGATTCACGTTGGAACGATTGTATCTCAGTTCGCTGCATGCCGTCTGGCGGCTGAACGCCGACTCGGAAGAGTCGATTTACGTGGATGCGAAAACCGGTGAGCAGCTGCCTCTGTCGAAGCGGAACATAGAATCGCTGAAATCGCTTACAAATCCGAGCGCAGCAACCGAGGCCTCGCCTAGCTTGGGTCTGCCTAAGCTTACTGACGGGCTGCAGCCAACGGCAGCCCGGGAATGGCCGATCTTCGATCCGTTCCACAATACGTATTGGCTTACCGGCGGTTCACCGCTCAACGTTAACAATGTGAACGATCTGACGCTCGCCATGGATTCCGGTCCGGATACGGCGATCACTTACCGAGGCGATCTGTACGACCGCGCGGTGCTTGCACCGTTTGCCGTCACGGGTGTCGTGCCATGGAACGACCAGAGCGCCTTCGTACGGCTGGAGCAGGATGGCTCCAGGTACATGCCGCTCGAGGAGCTTAAGCGGTTCGGCACGTTTCACCTCCCCTAACTTTCGGTATTTCTCCTCCTCTTTTATATATACTTTGGCACCCTCAACGCTTCTCATGCGAGGGTGTCCTTTTTTTTGCCTGCCGGCGGCTCCTCCAGTCAGTCAGCCAGAGCGAAATTGCGTAAGGCACTTGTCCGAACCAGCGGCTGACCCACGGCTCGCGTGTGTCCTTTTGCGCTTTCCTCGTCTCCTTACGCACTTCGGCCGGCGTATCGATATACGTAACGACCTGCTCGGTAATGTATTTGATCAAATCCTCGCTTTTATTCGCCATGCAATCCATCTCCCCTTTCCCACACCCTACTCAGTCTAACCGTTCCGGACGCTCGATAATCCGGGTATTGTCAAATTGGCGCTGAGGAACTATAATAAACAGAATAAATTCTAACTAACGTTCGTTAGGTTAATGAAAGGAGCATGAGGTAGCAATATGCCGCCAAGTCAGACGATTAAGTCAGAAGCCATTCGCCTGTTCGCGCTGCAAGGATACGACGGGACGGCTCTGTCGGAAATTGCCAAGGCCGTCGGCATCAAGACCCCTTCCCTCTATGCGCATATCGACAGTAAGGAGACGCTGTTCATGGAGCTGTTCGACGATATCGCCAGAGAGCATACGGAGCATCTGCGGGTGGCGATAGAAGCTGCCGGACATTCGAGCCTGGAGGAGCGGCTGTTCGCGGTCATTCGAGAATCGTGCGGGGACTATACGCTGAGCGAGGTCAAGAGCACCTTTCTGAAGCGGTCCTTGTTTTTCCCGCCTGCTTATATGCGCAAAGAGATTCAAGGGCGGTTTCTGGAAGCCGAACAGTCGCTGCGCGGGCTGCTGAGCTCGCTGTTCGAGGAGGGAGTGGCGGATGGCACGCTGCGGTCGATCGATGTGGAACAGCTCATCGCCTCCTTCTTATGTTTGATGGACGGGACGTTTATCCAGACGCACTATTACGGCGCAGAGGAGTTCGGGAAGCGGCTGCCGGACATTTGGAAGCTGTATTGGGCCGGGATTGCCGCCCAATAAACAGCACGAGTGGTATGGGCTCGATGTGAGAAGCTAAATGATATCGACTAGATAAAGGGTGTGGGGAAAATGGCTTGGTTGTACTTGTTCATCGCCGGCTTGTTCGAGGTTGTGTGGGCGGTCGGACTGAAATATACGCATGGGTTCACGAGGCTATGGCCGAGTGTGTGGACCGGGGCGGGCATGATTGTCAGCTTCCTGTTCCTGTCGCTCGCGCTCAAAACATTGCCAATCGGCACCGGCTACGCCGTCTGGACCGGAATCGGCGCCGTCGGCACCGTCATTCTCGGCATGGTGCTTTTCGGAGAGCCGCGGGATTTCGCACGATTCTTGTTTATGGCGATGATCATCTCCGGCATCGTGGGGCTGAAAGTTACGGCCGGAGGACACTAAAATAGGTATGCGCAGCAAAAAACCGTCCGGCGATCTTCGATCTTTCGGACGGTTTTTCTAAGGTCGTTATTATTCCGACGTTACAAACCAGTTGATCGTCTGCGAAGCGATCAGCTTCTTTTGGCCGAGGAATTGGTCGTACACGTTGATCTTGTAGCTGCTCAAGTAGGGAAGACGCGCCAGCAGCGCCGGGTCGTTCTTGAGTATCGTCTTCGTATATTGCCCGACCGCCAGGTTGCCGACGGCTTCCGGGTCGGTGGATTTGTCGAGGGTCAACGTCTGGGAGAAGGACAGGCCGCCAGCCGGGTCGGAAAACTCGACGATGACTTGATGCTCTTCCCCGCTCGACTCCGCAAACATGTTCTTCGAAAGCGTATATTCGAACGAAAGCGCGAACTGGCTCGTCGTCACGGCTGTCGACGACAGCTTGCCGATCGAGAGCGTGTACGGGAACAAGTCGAGCCTGTTGAAGCCCTCCTGCACCTTACTGCTTTCCCCTGGAATGTTGAAGGTGACCGCATTGACATAAGCGTTCGGCGCATCCGCGCCTTCTGCGAGCCTGGCGTCTTTCACGCCTTCCCCGAGAATAAGCTGCATGCTCGCCGTATCGAACCCCGCTGGCAAATTCGCCGACACCTGCAAGACGGCCTTGCCCATCGGACTGATCTTCTTCTTCACCTCGGAGATCGTGGCCGGGAACATCAGATCGTCCTTCGTCTTGAAGTAACCGACAAGCTTGCCCACGTTCGTGAACCGTTTCTCGCGGTTCTCCACATTCAGCTGTACGGTGAACAGGCTGGAGTCGACACCGCTGTACGTTCGCGAGCTGCGGATGCTCAGTCCCGCCTGACGTCCGACCGCGTCGATCGTGTGGGTGTCGGATGTCGCGATGACCGGCATCGTCATCGCGTCGGCCTCGTTCTTGAACTCGGCGAGATCGTTCGTCTCCGTCTCCGACACTTTCTCTTGCACGATCAGCTTGAGATCGGAGTAAGCGTAGGTGTAAGGAATCGAGCCATAGAGCTGCAGATTTACTGCTCCATCCTTGGCCAAGGAGATGAGCCGATCCGTCTGTACGATTTTGGCCGGCACTTGAATCGCCCCGTCCAGCAGGAAGTAACCGCTCAGCGCAGGGATCGGCAAGGAAGAGCTGCCTCTGCCCGTCAGTGTCAGATCCGCGCTCAAGATGTCGGTCTCCTCCCAAGGCAGTCGCTGCATGCTGTTGAAGGTCAGGGCGTAGACGCCGCTCTTGTTGGAGAACTCGCTCGTGCCGCCGAGCTGGCCCTCATTCGTCGTCGGACTCGGCAGCTCGAATACCGCGATCGGGTACTCGAAGCGCGAGTCGGCGGCGCCCGTGCCCGAGCCGCCGCCGTTGCCGGCGGATGTCGGCGAGTTCACGACGAGCTCCAGCTTGTCCGCCGCCACGCCGACCGGGATGCTGACGTTCAGCGTCACATCCTTGGCGCTGCGCGGAAGAATGGACAAATTGCTCATTCCCGCCGCCGTTGCCGGGTAGGACAGCCCTTCGCCGGTGCGCACGATAAAGGCATATCCGGGCACTCGAGCGACTTCATTGCCCTGGTTCTCCAGGCGCAAATAAACGGTAGCCTTGTAGTTCACGTCATTCTTGCTCATCGATACCCGACCGATCGAGAGGGCGAGCGGGAGGCCGTTCACATCGACGACCTTCTTGCCGCCAGTAGGGACCGATACGTCCTCTGTCGTACTGGCCGGCAGCACATAGAAGGCGACCGGCAGCTGGATCTTCGCCGTCGGCTCCGTCTCCGTCACGACGAGCTCCCAGCCGTCCTGCGGCACAGCGACGGGGATCGTCCCCGTCAGCCGAACTTCCTTGGCCGCCCTCGGGTAAATCGCCAGATCCTTCGCCCCCGAGCCGTCCAGCGGGTACAAGAGCCCCTCCGACGTGCGGATGGCGTACGAATAACCCGGCAGCGTCGCGCTTTTGCTCCCGATGTTCTCAAGCCGGTAAGTCAGGCTCACGTAATAATCTTCGGCTCCGCGGCCTACGGTCACACGCGATACCGCCGTCTTCAGCCGCGTCCCGCCTACATCGACGATTCGGCGCTCGTCCGCTTGCGTCAGCAAGCTGTAATCCCACGGCACCGACACTTGGCCCAGGCTGCGTTCGAATCTAGGCGCAGAGAAGTCCCATTGAATGAAGCGGAAGACGAGATCCTGAAGAGAAGTCGTAGGCCCAACCTTCGCGTAGAAGGTCAGCTCCTCATTGCCGCCCGCCGGAACGCGATTTTTATCCTTGTCCCGAGGCAGCAGGTTGATGGCGAATTCCTGGCCCGTCGTCGTCTGCAGACGCAGCCAGTAATCGATCAGCGACAGGTCGGCAGTCCCTCCATTATGCAGCCTGATCTTGAACGTGACGACTCTGCCTTCCTCGCCCGGTGCCAGACTCGCCTGCAGCAGCTCGAAGTAGCTGCTCGGGCCGATATAGACGGAGCCGATGGACGAGGCTTGCGCAATTTTCTCATGAACGGCGGCCTCCTCTCCTCCATCCGCTAACACGGGCATCGTCGGGCTCATCACGAGCGCCATGACGACTGCCGCAGTAAACATACGTTGCACTAACCGACGCTTCATCCAGCTTCTTCCCTTCTCCATAATAGAGCCTCGCCGCCTCAAGTCTCACTCCGGCGGCAGCAGCACGATCTTGCCGTCCTCGACCTGCACCCGCACCCGCTTCGTGCCGGCCGCGCCGAT
The DNA here is from genome assembly GCF_004000845.1 of Paenibacillus koleovorans NBRC 103111. Taxonomy (GTDB): domain Bacteria; phylum Bacillota; class Bacilli; order Paenibacillales; family NBRC-103111; genus Paenibacillus_AA; species Paenibacillus_AA koleovorans. Next base: position 58,957 of record NZ_BIMA01000010.1, on the reverse strand, counting down.
CGACTCCAGGTAGCCGGACGGAATTTGCAGCCGGCCCGCCTTGTCCACAACCGCATATTCAATATGCGACTCCTTCTCCTGCGCCTCGACGCCCTTCTCCAAGTCGGCGAGCTCGTCGGCATACGACCGGAGCCGCACCATCTCCGAGGACGTCTTGCCGTCCCGGATGGCGACGACCCGGTCGACCTTCTTGGCGAGCAGCGGGTCGTGCGTGACGATGACGACCGTCAGCCCGATGGTCCGATTCAGATGGCGGAACAGATCGAGAATCTGGTTCGCCATCTTCGTATCGACCGAGCCGGTAGGCTCGTCGGCGAGCAGCAGCCGCGGCTTGTTCGCGAGCGCGATGGCGATCGCCACGCGCTGCTGCTCGCCGCCTGACAGCTGGCTCAGCTTGTTCTTCGAACGATGGCTCAGCCCGACCGCGTCCAACAGCTCGAGCGCGCGTTCCCGGCGGCGGCGCCCCTGAAGCAGGATCGGCAGCTCAACATTCTCCAGCGCCGTCAAGTACGGGATCAAGTTGCGCGCGTTGTTCTGCCAGACGAAGCCGACGGTTTCGCGTTTGTACTTCACCAGATCCTTCTCGGTGAACTTCAGCAAATCTTTGCCGTCCACATGCAGGTTGCCGGCCGACGGGCGGTCGAGGCCGCCGAGCATGTTGAGCAGCGTCGACTTGCCGCTGCCGCTGTTGCCGATGATCGCCGTCAGCTCGCCCTCGTCGATCTGCAGGTCGAGTCCCTGCAGCGCGACGACCTCGAGATCGGACACTTTGTAAATTTTCACCAAATTTTCGCAAACGATCATGCTAGTCCTCCCCCAGCTTGACGGCTTGATGAATTTTAATGCGGGACAGCATGAACCCGATAATGAACAGGCCGATCACGATCATGACACCGACGATGCTGTACAAATTCACGCGATCGAGCCAGTGGAAGGTGACCCGGAACGGCGGCACTTGCGTGCTCGGATCGAACGTCAGCTGGAAGAACGGCACGAACAGCGAGCTCGTCAGCGTCCCCGTGACCGCCCCGATCAGCACGGCCGCGCCGGATGTGAGCAGCTGCTCGGCCCCCAGCATCCCGATAATTTGCCGAAATGAGAGGCCCATCGCCCGGAACACCCCGAATTGCAGGATGCGTCCGTACAACGACAGCACCCAATAGAGCAGGAATCCGATAAAGCTGATGCCGATGCCGATCAAGAAGCCAAGCGTCATAACGCCGTTGATCGCCAAATTGAACGGATCGTTGCGGGCGGCGATCAACTGCTGTCTCGTGTCGGTCAAGCCGACGATCGGCATCATCTTCTCTTCCATGGCCGCGTACAGCTCCTTGCTAGTGCCGTCCGGCTTCATTTTGATCCAAACACCGTAAGGCTCCAACGCCAAGTTGTTCTGGATATACGACAGATGACCGACGATGAGCATCGGCAGCTTCACTTTCGGAACCGCCTTGTTAGCCGTGCTCGAGCCGCTGCCAGTTGTGACGGTCTTCAGCGCCGCATTCGACGGCGGGTTCGGATTCCAGCTCGGCCAGAAATCGATAATGCCGTACACTTGGAAGCTAGTCTGCTTGATGCCGCTCCAGCTAAGTGCGATCGTATCGCCGACATTGACTTTATACTGATCAGCCGTCGATTTGGAGATCAGCACCGCCTTCGGATCCGAGCCCAGCAAATTCAAATACTCATAGAAATGGTGGTCCAGCAGCTGATCGCGAAGCCATGCGGTCCGACCGAAATCGTCGGTATCGATGCCCATCAGCTGGATGGCCGTGGTTTCCTTGCCCACCGTGAGCACCGCATCCTTCTTACTGAATACGCGAGCGGCGGCTTCGACGCCAGGCAACTGCGTATAGGGCAGAAAAGGCGGCTCCGTGTATTGGATCTTCTTCGGCGTTGTGGATATGGCCGCGCCAGCGCCTCCCATCTCCATGTCAGTAGGCGGAGCGTCGTTTTCCCACTTCGTCTGCAAAGCGATATCGGCCCCATTTTTATACCGCAGCGTATCCTCGATGTTCTGGTTCATCGTCCTGGCCGCACTGGAGCTATACAATCCGGTCGCCAGCGTCAAGATCAAGAATACCATGATGAACTGGTATTGCGTCGCCGATCTTCCCACCTGGAGCAGCGCGGAGTACAGGTAAGGCGGCCACCAGCGGCGACCGATCAAGTACACAAGCCGCAGGAAGAACGGGTACACCCGCAGCAGCAGAAGTCCCATGGATAGCATGAACAAAGCCGGGACCAGAAACAGCAGCGGATCGATCTTCAAGTCCTTCGCATCGAGCCCGAGCGCGACCAGGTCCTCCATCCGGCGATGGAACGAGAATAGCAAGTAGATCGATACGCCCATCAACAGGACGTCGAGGAACGATTTGTGCAGGAACGACATTTTCAGCTGCCGCGCCATCGATGCTTTATGACCGACGATAGAGGCACGGGTCGCATTCAGCACCGGAATCAGCGTCATCGTGACGGAAGCCAGCACCGCGATCAGCGAGTAGCGATACGCTTCCTCATTCAGCTTGGCGTCGATTGCGGCCCGCTGCACGAACTGCATGAAGCCGTTAGCCGCACCCAAAATTTTGGTCAGTTGCAGCCCGACGAGCGGACCGATTGCGAATGCTACCGCACCTAGCAGAACGCCTTCCACCAAGTAGCTGAACACGATCTGCAGTCGGCTGGCACCGCGGCTTCGGAGGACGGCGATTTCCGTCTTTTGCCGCTCCGTAATCAAATTCGCCACCATGAACAAGTAGAAGGCGAGCAAGATGATAACAGGCAAGTTCAGCGACCAGAGCATTTGACGAAGCTGCTTCTCTTTGTCGTAGTACGTATTGATGATCGGCACCGAAGCCGCCTTGACCGTGTTGTTGAAATGGCTGCCGAAATAGTTTTTCGTATAGGCTTCCAAACCCGCTACCGTGTTCGTGAACTGGGTCAACCGCTCCAGCTTGAGCTGCGAGTAGTCGAGCGCCTTGTACCACGTGGAATAAATGATATTCATTTTGCCGGTCGTCGTTATTTCTCGCTCGAACAAGTCATAGTCCATGAAGAATGTAGCATCGTAGCCGGTCAAATTGCTCGACCAATACACATCGTTGTAATCGCTGCGATCGATGACCCCGACCGGCTTGAACCGAATGGGAGTCTTCACTTCCTTGTCTTCGACCGTAAATTCGTTGCCGAGCACAAGCCGCAGATTGCCCAGCACCTCCTCCGTCACCGCCACCTCATAGACGCCGTTCACCGGCTGGCCTGAAGGGAAACGTCCGTCCACGATCCGCACATGGTCCTGCATCCCGCTCATCGCGGAAATTTCGACGAACCGGTTTTTGGTCGGATCGGCTTGAGTCGTGTCGGACGGAACCAGATTATACCCGATCGTAGTCCGTTGAATACGGGAAGCCAGAATCGGAATGCCGAACTGCGACTCTTGGCTGCGATGAAACGCATCGGCGGCGTCCAGGTCCTTTTTCCAATTCACCACTTTATCGAGCTCCGGCGTCAAATAGACGAATGTGGAGACGATCCCGGGATACGAGCCGGAGTTGGTCTGCAAAATTTCCAAGTCCTTAACCAGCATCCGCTGCAAAATCGCATTCGTATAGATCGGCATGGAGCTGGCCAAGGCGACCGAAACGATCAGCCCGATCAACAGACTGAACTCGAGCCACTTGTTCTTGGCCATCTTGCGCAAAATCATTACGAGCAAGGCCACCAAACCCAACTCCTGTCTTCAAAAGTCATATGCCTAATTGCCCAAGATAACCTTCTGGCCTTCCTTCAGCCCCTTGCGAATCTCGATCTCGGTCGAGCCTTGGAGTCCGCGCTCCACATCGATCTCCTTGCGGCTCTCGCCTTCGAGAATTTGCACATAATCGCGCCCGAGGTAGGAACGCAAAGCGAGCCTTGGAATAACGATGACGTTGTCGGCCCGATCTGTCTCGACGATCACGCCGATCGAGGCGCCGATCTTCGCCTGCTGGGTGAGATTGTCTACGCCGCCGAAAATAATCGTCCGTGCGTTGCGATCCGCCTGCGTTTTGTTGTCGGTATAAGCCGCGGTAGCCGGGGTTTGCAGCACTTTGCCCTTCACTTCGCCGTTCGGCATTTTGATCCGGGCTTCCATCCCGACATGGATGCCGCTCAGCTCCGTCGTGTTCGAGTTCTCATAAACCAGCTGCACTTGCGTAGGATCAGCCACGGTCACGAGTGTCTTATACGCTGTTATGGTATCACCCGGCTTACTGGCGTCCAAATACGTAATCACCCCGGCGAGCGGGCTGACGAGCTTCGTCCGTTCGAGCTGCGCTTGCAGCTGATCCATCTGGATTTGCGCCGACTCTACGTCGATCATCTTCAGCCGGATGGCGTTCACATTCCCGAGCTGATCCTGCTTCGTCTGCTCCAGCGCGATCTTCGCCTTCTCCAGCGTCAGCTGCTGCAGCCGAATGCGGCTCTCCAGATCGCCACGCTCCAGCGTCGCCACAACCTGTCCCAGCAGTACCGTATCGCCCAGCTTCACGTCGATGGACGCAAGCCTTCCGCCGGACTCCTTGTAGAACAAGTTCTCCGAGCTGCTGGAAGTGACGACTGCGGTCGCGTTCAACTGCTTGACGATCGTGCCCCGTTTCACGTCATACGTTTCGAAGTTTTCCTTGACCGGCTTCACGAGCGGCGGCTTGAGCGCCTGCTCTTCTTCCGGCGACAGCGAGCAGCCGCTTGCTAGCAGCAGAAGCAGCATGCCGGATGCAATCGTTTTCAAAAAAACGGATTTACCCTTCGTCGACAATGATCCCATCCTCCAGTGAATAAACTTGATCGACAATCTCCATAATCGCCGGATCATGCGTCGTCAGGATGATCGTCATCCCTCGCTGCACCAGATCCTTGAACACCTTCAGCACTTGCAGCCCCATCTTGCTGTCCAGCTCCGCCGTCGGCTCGTCCGCCAGAATAAGCGAGGGCTGATGCGCAATCGCCCGCGCGATGGCCACCCGCTGCTGCTCGCCCCCGGAGAGCTCGTACGGGCGATGCTTCATACGCGCCTTCAGGCCGACGAAATCGAGCGCCTCTTCCGCCATGCTCCTGTACTGCTGAGTCGACACCCCTGCGATGCGCAGACCGAACTCCACGTTCTCATATGCCGACATGTAGGGGACCAGGGCGAACGATTGGAAAATCAAGCCCATATGCCGCCTGCGAATGAAATCCCGGTGTTTCTCCGACATGCCGCTAAGCTCCTGGCCCTGAAAATAAACCGCGCCTTCCGTCGGCTTATCAAGCGCCCCGAGCAAGTTCAGCAGCGTCGTCTTGCCCGACCCCGACCGGCCCCGCAAGGCGACCAGCCTGCCGGAGCGGATCGATAAATTGGCGCCCTTCAGCGCGGTGACCGCCCCCGTGCCGCGGCCGAACGTCCGGATCACGCCGATTGCCTGCACGATAGGCTCCTCTTGCTCCGCTGCTCTAGCTGCTTCCACTGTCCGACCTCCTTGCAAAACTATCATTTTGCAGCATTTTTATGGATGCTCGTATGAGTCTGGTTACACTGTAACCCGTTTCCAAATAAAAAAACAGACGCCTTTTTGTTAGAAAAGGTGTCTATTTGTTCGAATGTGCGATACAAACAAAGGTATGCCTGCTGCCAAAGTGCTATTGCTCCACAAGAGCGGAATTCGGCCATTTCGTGAAAATAATGCTTGCCTGTAGCGCTATTCTTCCACATTCTCTGTCAGAGGAGCAAATTAGGTGTTTGCATAGTTGCATAGTTACTACTTAAGTGTTGTGGCGAATGAAATGGTCGACTCGATGCGATGTAGGGTAAAATTGGGCTACTTGGCCGCTGGAACGGGCGGCTGGATACTATGTAGAGTAAGGCGAAACAAATCCCGAGACTCTTCGTCGGGCTGTGCTCCTACTACCCTACTCGCACGCCATACTACGATCCTACTTTAACATCAGCTTATTTCGCTCCCGTCGCCCGGATCCCCATGTTTCCGGGCAACAAGCGATATGTGCCGTATCCCGCCTAACGCTATTTCGCCGTTCCCGCGCTGTTGCGACCCCAAACAACGCCAACCTAAGAAGAAATGATCGAAAGCTCATATTCCTTGGGCGAACAGCCTACGACGCGCTTGAATACTTTGGTAAACGTCTTCGCATCGGGAAAGCCGACCGCTTCGGCGATTTCGTAGATTTTGAGCTCTCCGGCACGAAGCAGCTTCTTGGCTTCCTCCATGCGGATGTTCGTCAGCGTCTCGCTTAGCGACTCGCCGGTCTCCTTGGAATAGAGGTCGCTTAGGTAGCTCCGACTTAGCTTGACATGCTCGGAGATGTCCGCCGTACTGAGGTTGCGGTGGTATTGCTCCTGCATGAAGCGCAGCGCCTTGCGGACGAAGGGGGATGCCGAGCGGTCCGAGGCAGCGGCGCTGGCGGTTTCGGGCTCGGTGCCGAGCGGCCGGGATGCCAAGTCTTCGTAGACGGCGTCCAACAGCGCCTGCAGCTGCCCGATGGTGCCGCAGCGGCGCAGCAGCGGGTGGACCGCCTCGCCGAGCGCTTCGAGCCGCTCGAGCTGGCGGTAGCCGCGATGCCGCGCATAGCTCAGCGTCAGCGTCAGCAGCTCGGCCGCGAAGGCGGTCACCTCCGCGAGCGGCCGCCGCGCCGCCGCCAGCTGCGCACCGAGCTCGCGAGCGTGGTGCCGGAAGCCCGGCGCGTTGCCGTGCGAGACGGCGCGGAGCAGGTCGTTGCGCGTCTCGATCGGCAACGGCAAGAGCCGCGATTGCGACTTTGACTCCAACTGCGACTGTGATTGCAACTGCGACTGTGACTCTAATTGCAACTGTAACTGTGACTGCGATTGCGGCTGTGACTCTAACTGCAACTGTGATTGCAGCTGCGATTGCGGCTGTGACTGCCACTGTGACTCTAACTGCGACTGCCACTGTGACTCTAACTGCGACTCCAACTGCGACTGTAACGGTGACTGCGACTTTGACTCCAACTGCGACTGTGATTGCAACTGCGGCTGTGACTCTAACTGCGACTGTAACTGTGACTGCGGCTGCGATTGCGACTGCAGCTCCAGCTGCATCTGCGACTTCGGCTGCAGTTGAGCCTCTTCTTGCGCCGTAGGCGGAGCTGGCTGTACAGCTCCGCTCAAGCCGTCGGGCATCTCCGCCAGCGACAGCTCCGCCATCCAGCGCGGCGGCTCCGCCATGTAGAAGCGTTGCTGCCTCCGCCGCTCATGGCGCTCCATCGCCTGCAGCAGCCCGCTCCAATCACGGAGCGGCGCGCGGTCGGCGCTCGCGAACCAATCGGCCGGCGGCAAGCCAGGCCAGCCGTCCACCCCCGCCGGCTCGGCTGCTGCCAGCTCGAGCCGGGGCAACAGCACCGAGGCCGCCGTATCCGGCGCGGCCTCGCACAACAGCAGCAGCCGCTCCGGCGACAGCCTCACGGCGCAACGGCAGCCGAGCCCGTCCCGGTCGGGCTCGTGCAACCGCGAAGCCGGCTCTCCAGCGACGAGCACGCTGTAGAGCGGCCGCACCGAGCCGCCCGGCGGCGCATCCGCGGCGCTCGCCGCCGGCTCCAACCCCCGCGCCGCGTCGCCGAACAGCTCCGCCTCCAGCAGCGCATCCGGCCACCCCTGCTGCAGCGCGGCCTGCACCCTCAGCGCCAGCTGCGCCTGCTTCGTCTGCTGCAGCTCCTGGCGCCACTGCCGCTCGCGGTCCCGCTCGGCCCGCCGCCCCTCCATCTCGCGTCGCGTCTCCTCGAGCACGGCGAGCAGCTGCTCGGGCTCCATCGTCGGCTTCAGGATGTAGTCCCTCGCGCCAAGCTTCATCGCTTCCTTCACCCAGGCGAAATCGTCCAGGCAGCTCAGCACGACGATGCCGACATCCCGCCCGCTGTCCTTGATCCGCCTCAGCAGCTCCAGCCCGTCCATGCGAGGCATGAGCAAATCCGTCACCAGCAGGTCGACCGGCTGCGACTCCAGGATTGCCAGTGCTTCCTCGCCATCCTCCGCTTCGCCGAGCAACGTCAGCCCGGCGCCCCGCCAATCAAGCATCGAGCGCAGCCCGATGCGGATGATCGGCTCATCGTCAACGATTAGCACATTCATGCTGCTTCTCCCCGATCCCATGTATTGAGTTTATTGTAACTACTTGGCGGGTTTAGCGGACGACTGAGCGCCGAACGACCGTCGCCCCATTGTAGAAGATTTGTACATCTGGAGACTAAAATCGGCCTTTTCGCGTCTCAGATGTATAGGATTTGTACACCAAACACCGATTTACGCCGTTCAGATGTCTATTTTATAGACTTTGAACGCGAAATCAGCTCGTTTTTGAGCGCAGTTGTACAAACCTTATACATCTGCAGCCGATATTGAGGCCTTTTGAGCTTCAGATGTACAATTGTTGTACATCTATCTAGCCCGCTCCCCCGCCTCGATTAGGTCTCCTCGCTCTGATGAATCGGCAGGAATATACGAACCGTCGTGCCTTCCCCGGGTTTGTTGATGATGAACATCTTGTAGTCCGGCCCGTAGTACAGCTTGATCTTCTCGCGGATATGCGTGATGCCGACGCCGCTCAGCTTCTCCTTGGACAGCGGTCCGCGCCGCACGGCTTGGCCGAGATCGGCCGCTTCATATTCGCCGGCCGCCTTCGAGGCGATGCCGATCCCGTCGTCCTCGACCTCGCACAAGAGCAGGTCGCGGTCCAGATAGGCACGGATCGTAATGACCCCCTCCCGCCGGCCCGGCTCGATGCCGTGCAGAATCGCATTCTCCACCAGCGGCTGGAGAAGCATCCGCGGCACGAGGCAGCCTTCAGCCAGCGGATCTATCTCCAGCTTGATCCGGACGCGCTCCCCGTACCGAAAGCTCTGAATTTCCATATAGTCACGGATCAGGCCGGTTTCCTCGCGGATCGTGATGAAGTCGCCCTTTTTGCCCAAGCTCGCTTGCAGCAGCCGAACCAGGGCGCTGACGACCTCGGAAATTTGCGGCGTTTTGTGGATTTTGGCCACCCATTTGATCGTATTGAGCGTGTTGTAGAGAAAATGCGGATTCAGCTGATACTGGAGCGCTTCCATCTCGGCGTCTTTCTTCAGCGCTTCTTCCTGCTTGACCTGCTTGATCAGCTCTTCCACCCGATTCAGCATCTGGTTGTAGCTCTGGCCCAGCGCATTCAGCTCGTCGATGCCGTCGTCGATCCAGTACGCCTTCAGATCGCCGAGCTCGGCTCGCTTCATGAGCCCGCGCAGATGATTGAGCGGCTTCGTTACATGCCGAGCGAACACATAGGCGCTGACGGCGGACACGAGCGCCAGTCCGATCAACAAAACGACGAGCACGCTATGCATCCGCGTCAAATACGGATTCGACGCCTCCACCGCAGCTTCGCTCGACACCCATTCCCCATTCGGCCAGGCGATGGTGGCAGTCGATTCGAGCTGCTCCCCCATCTCCCCGTTCACCTTCACGTTCCCGCTTCCGGATGATTCGTACAGCACCCGCTTCTCGTCGTCATAGATCGTGAGCGGGCCGCGAAGCTCGTGCTCCTGCGCATCGGCCACCACCCGATCGAGCGAGACGAGCACACCGACGGTCCCAAGCTCCAATCTCGTACCTCTCTCCGTTATCGGTATCGTATTGGCGACGTAATGGCTCTGGCTCTTGCCCGTAAGGCCCGAGGCCGTGTCCGCGACCTGTACCGGCACATACTTGCCGCGTGTCGCAGGCGCCTCCATATAGGAGGTGTACACGACACCCAGCTCGTTCGAAGGACGGGAACAGATCGTCTGATTCGTGCCCCGGAACGACAAGCACAGCTGCGCCATATAGCGGCTTTGCTCGAGCTGCTGCTTGATCATCACGTCCAGGTAGTCGCGAATGCGCCGCTCCTCCACAGGCTCCAGTGCCAGACCGGGCCGTAACGCGTAGCGCTGAACCGCGTAATCCTCCGAAGCCTGCTGGATTTCCTGTGAAATGCTCGACAGCTCCAGTTGGACGCGGTCCAGCACCCTTTTATGCGATTGCTCGAGCAACGCAGCCCTCTCTTCTTCATAGATCGGTCCCAACTGATTATTCAACAACAATGCCGCAAGCAGCGGCGGGATCGAGCCCACTAGCAGCAGGAATAGCAGCAGCCTCAGCTGGAAACGATTGTGCAGGGCGGATAATAGCGGCTTCATACATCACCTTCGGCCGTGCGGGTCGGGTGCGGATTCCAAATGTACAGCGCCGCATACAGTCCTCCGATCAACAGTCCGAATGACGTCACGAACAGCAGCGCGTCCTGTTGAACGAGCGCCTCCAGCGTGCTCGTCAACACATGGACCGGTCTCGTGAACAGATCCCAGGAATTCCAGCGCAAGAACCGCCCCATATAGACACCGATACTGCTCAAGCCTAGGATGACAGCCGCGAACGTGTGTGCCGTGACATTCCCCATCGCGCGTAGCACGAGTCCGTGGAGCCTATAAAGCGAGAAGACGCCGAGCAGCCAAGCCGTTATCGCCGTCATCACATTCAGCGTAAGATCATAGAACGCAATCGTCGGCTTCGCCCCGCGGCTGAAATAACCCACATGGGCGATATCGGTTAAAATGTAAGAACAATTCGGATAAAAAAACAGCCAGACTACGCCAAGCAGCCATGTGGTCGCTTTGACGCGACCGTTGGTCCAATAGCTACGCCCGATCCACTCGGACAAAAGAAACGGAATCCATGCCAGCATCAAATTGGGCACGATGAGCCAGCGGTACGTCCATGCGTCCATCACAACAACCCGAGTGGCGAATAGGCCCGCGCAGATGCAGCTGCAGAGGAACAATACGATGAAGATCCGGTATGAGGGCTGCAAAACACCTTGCCCTTGCGCTCTAGTGTTCCGTTCCGCCATCGGACAACCTCCTCCAGAAGCGAATTCCTGTTCGTACCTATTGTACCAACGGCGTCCGCTTCTGGCAATCAAGGGTACCGGCTGACGATGCGCAAGGGCTCCTCTCTATGCGTATGTATTGCCCGGCTTCAGCGAAGTCGAGTGCAAGCTGGCGCGGCTGATCAACTCGCGGAACGACATCTGGAAAAAATCAGGCTCGCTTAAATCGGAGACGATGCCGATCGCCGTCGTCACTTCAATACCCTCGATCATCACCGGCTCGTGCAGCACTTCGACGAGCTGCAGCAACGAGGCGGCCGGACGAGCCGACAAGATGACGAATTCATCTCCCGCATATCGGCACAAGTAGTCATCACTCGTGCCAAGCGAATCCAGCCATTCCGAATACCCCCGAATCAGGTCGTCACCGATCGGATGCCCATACTGCTTGTTGATTTCGCCGAAATTGTTCAGATCGATGAATAGCAGATGGAACCCCCGCTTTTTCCGCAAAAAATCGGTGCCGATGGAATGAACGAACGGTTGACGGAACAGCCCGGTCATCGGATCCTGCAGCTCTTTCAGCCGAATGCGGATCGTATCTCTTGTGATCATGCCGCAAAGATGCTCCTTGTCCGTCACCAGAAGCCGTTCGAGCTGCAGCCGCTCCATCGTATCGAGCGCATCCCAAGCGAAGCTTGCGATCGGCACGCATACGGGCTCGGAGGTCATCGCATCGGCTACGATCCGGTTCGGATGCGTCTCGCGAATGTCGCGCGACGTAATAATGCCGAGCACGGTCTCGTAATCCTGGACGACAAGGGAACCGATTTTGAGCTGCGACATCAGCTCGGACGCGTAACGTACGCTTTTGCTGGATGTTACGGTCCAGACCGGAGTAGACATCATATCTCCGACTCTCACGACAGCTCCACCTCGCGTTGAACGGATATCTCGATATTGATCTCGGAGCGGATCACCATTGTATCGCTGATCATTCGTTCCGCTTCTTCCAGAATGATGTTGATCAGGATCTCCTTATCCAGCATCTGGAGCAAGGACGTGCGGAGCAGTACCGCTTCTACCTTCGGATGCTCCAGCCGAATGATCGTGAACTGCTCGGGCGACAGCGCCTCTGCCATCCGTCTGACCGCCTCCGGCCCGATCGGGGCTTTGCGGCCGATAACGAGCAAATCCTGCATCGGCGGCACTTCGAATTCAGACATTTTGAGCGACAGCGTCGCCCTTCGCGAATACACTCTTTTATGTGTCATGACCGTGTTCTCCTTAAGCTCAATCATTTCCACTCCCGGAACATTTGTACGGAGAATATAGACCCGAAGGTGGCTGATCGATCCGTCTCCGTTTCCTTCGAATGACGTGGCGGCACGCCCGGAATCGCCAGAAACTGCCGAACATAACTTTCATCGAACTGAATGCCGCTCTGCGCCACTAGCTCGCTCTGCGCCTCTTCCACAGACATCCCTTTCTTGTAGGGACGGTCCGAGATCATCGCGTCGAAGGCGTCCAGAATCGAGCACATGCGCGCCAACGCCGGTATTTCATCGCCGCGCATGCCAAGCGGGTACCCTTTGCCGTCCCATCGTTCGTGATGATGTTTGACGATGCCAAGCAGTCGTCCGTCGGAGACCCCTTCCTCGAGAAGCAGCTTCTCCCCCATCTCCGGATGCCGCTTCATCACATCCCACTCCGAGGGCTCGAGCTTCGACGTGTTGAACAGGATGGCATCCTCGATCCGGATTTTGCCGACGTCATGGATGCAGCACCCGGCAATAAACAACAGCTTGTTCTCCTGCAAGGGCCACTCGTAATATTCACTCCATCGCTGCGCCATTACACCTACTCTCAATACATGTCCATATGTGTCCTTGTCCTTCGCCGACAATCGGCTCAGAACGCGTTTGACCGCGTCCAGCAACTGGATAACACCCCCTTTTCGGCTAAAAATGGTTCACAAGCGAATGGGGCGTCGTTATGTATGGGTTTACACGATCAACAAAAAAGCCCTCAAGTTCGAGGGCGCTCTCATCATTCTGCAACCTGGCTGGCATGATGTAGTGATGCGATACACGGTAGCCCCATTAGGTTTGCGACCCTATCTTTCGATAAGTGTGCCTTGCCTGAATCCTTATGTAAAAAATAATCCCTAGGCCCTATTGTCACGGTTAAGACTCCATTACAATAGCTCTATTGTACCCTATTTGTATAATTCTGTCACCCCAAACTAAAAACTTGTCGAGCCGCCTCCAAAAAAACAATCTCCGCCTTCTATGAAGGTAGACGGAGATCGCGACTGCCAAGTTCAATCGTGAAGAAACCATTCTTCTATACGGTCACTTGTTCTAATAGTCGAGCACTACGATCTGATGGCACAGCACCTCCGGCACGATCAACTCTATCACCCCATCACGTTGGGTAAAAGAGAGCGGAGCGCCCTGCGGAGCGAGCGAAACGGTGCGGATCGGCTCTTCCACTCGCAGCACGGTCCGCACGGCGCGGATCGGCGGCAAGTCCTCGATGACGGACGTTCGGCCACGCTGGATCGGCGAGCCGTACAGCAGGTGCAGCACATAGCGGCTTTCCGCAGGCTGGCGTACAAAGCGAACGCGAGCGGCGCTTGGCATCCAAATGCGCATGACCGGCTCGCGGTAAACGAGCTTCAATGCGTTGATCAAGTAGTCCCGGTGAAACTGAGCGCCATGTTTGAAATAAAGCCGGCCTATCGGATGCGCCAAATAGACGACGCTGCCTTTGCGCACGGCGCCCGGCGAGTCGGAGGGCTCCAGCTTGTAAGGGGTGTTCTGGTGCGAGCAGTAGCGGGCGTACGTGCGGCTGAAGTACGGCTCGCGAATCGAGGCGAGCGGCTCGCCGTCCGTCAGCCGCAGCTGCTGAGCCGGCTCGTAGAACAAGAATGGGCTTGTGACCAGCCCTTCCGCGAGAGCGCCATCCAGCTGCAAGTAATCGCAATCGTATGGAGAGGCGCCTTGGTGCTCCGCTCCGATGTCGAGCGCAAACCGGGAGCCTGTCGCCTCATCCAGACCGCTTTTGCCCGTCAACAGCACGCCCCCGCCGCGGGCTGCGAATTCGCCAAGCGCTTGCGCCCATGTTTCGTTCAGCTTCACCTGATCGGGCAGGATGACGGCATCGAAGCGCAGCAAGTCCGCCGACTCCAGCACGAGATCGAAATCCAGCTGGCGATCGAGCAATATTTTCGCCAAGCCTTCATCCGATTCGGTCGAGCCTGACAGGAAAATGCCAAGCCGGGACGTCTCTTCCACGTCGAAGCACCATGGTTCGATTTGCTCGACATAGGCATACGCTTCCCCAATGAGCCGATACGTCTCCAGATCCATCTCGCCGCACGGGTGCATCTGGTCGCCAATGCTGCAGCGGGCCCCGTATGCGAGCATCGCCGCGCTTTCGAAGCGCATCGCATCGGCCGGCTTGAAGCCGCCGAATTCGCCCCACATTGTGTGGAATTTGCCGGTCATGCCCAAGTAATCTTTCCCATACCTTGCGAAATATTTTGCTCGCAGCGGCATTTTATCATACCCGCCCCAAGTCGTCGGCAAATCCTCCATCTCGATATGGGTGTGAGTGTCATGCCAGACGGGCTCATGGACATGCGCGCCTCCGTTGAAGAAAATCGTCGCCTCCGGATGTTTCTCCCGCAGTATCGCCGTGCACTGCTCCGTGAAGCGGCGCCATTTGCGGATTTTATACGTCTCCGCGTCCTGTAGATCGTCTGGATTCAATCCCTCCGCCCTCATCGTCTCTACACAAGCTCTGCACCAGCAAGCATGATGGAAGCAAATATCGTAGAACAACCCGTCCAAGTTCGCGTAACGATCGCAAATTTCTCTTGTCTGCTTGTAGATCAGATCCGCATAATCCCCGCTAGGGCACAGAAATTTCCACGACACGATCGGTCGAGCCTCATCCGGAGAAGCTTCCGTCGTTCCGTTGCTCATTTTCACTTGATCGTCTTGGGTGACCGTTACGCAATGAGGCATCGCTTCCGCATCATTCGAAGACCAGCCTACCGTGATATAAACCGGCGCCTTCACACCGATTTCATGGGCAGCCTCGATCATCGCCCCGGTCAAGTCGAAGTCAAGCTCCGGGTGCATCGTCCCCGCTTCAGTCGGATAATAGCTCCAGCTATGATGGCATTTGGCGAACACCGTGATGGAATTCAATTTTCCGAGCCTGAGCGCCTCTTGAAAATTTTCTTTGCTGAATCTGGTTCCTACTTCTGGGATCCACTCCGATGTGTGAAAATCAAGATGTACTTGCCTTGTCGCCAATCGATTCATTCTTTGAATCCCTCCCCGAAATGCAAGCGTCTCCAATTCCTGTTCTAACAGTACCATAGCGGATGAATGGGAAGTACTGCAAAATCCGTACATTTGTCCGATTTCCCGCCAACCGGGCGGATTGCACTACCGAATGACAAACCGCCGGAGAAACTTCATCAATTTGCAATATTTTCTTCAAAACCCGGACACAATGTCGGTGATTGACTACTACGGGAATCGTTTATACTTACTATATAGCCCGTGAATAATTTCACAAACCTATTATAGAAAGGGGTTCTGTCCCCATGCGCCACCCAGCCTCGGGCTCCGACGAGCCGAACAAACGCATCGCCAAGCAGGAGAAACGGCTTATCGTACTCTGCATCGCCGTCGCCGGCATTATGCTGCTCTCGATAGTAAGGCATCTCTTCAGATGAAACGAAATTGTATGGCCAACGCTTCACTCCCAGCCGTAAGGAGGAATTCCTATGTCATCCAGCTATGATCCTGTCATGCTCAGCCGTATTCTTACATCGCTCACGTTAGCCTTCCACATCATCTATGCTACGATCGGGGTTGGCGTCCCGCTCATGATCGCGCTCGCCGAGTGGATCGGCATCAAACGCGGCGACCCTCACTACTTGCTGCTCGCGCGGCGTTGGGCTCGCGGCTTCGTTATTACCGTAGCGGTCGGCGTCGTCACCGGCACCGCCATCGGGCTTCAGCTCAGCCTGCTCTGGCCGAGCTTCATGCGCGTCGCCGGGCAATCGATCGCCCTGCCGCTGTTTATGGAGACATTCGCCTTCTTCTTTGAAGCGATCTTCCTCGGCATCTATCTCTATACATGGGATCGGTTCAAAAGCCGGACCGCGCATTTCTGGCTGCTCATCCCGGTCGTGATCGGCTCTTCGGCTTCCGCCTTCTTCATCACGATCGTGAACGCGTTCATGAACTACCCGGTAGGGTTCAACTATGTGGACGGTAAAATTACAGACGTGAATCCGCTCGCCGCCATGTTGAGTCCGGCCATGCCGACCAAGGTCGCCCATGTGCTCTCGTCCGCCTACTTGACTTGCGCGCTTGTGCTGGCCGCTATCGCCGCCTGGTCGCTGCTGAAGGGACGCGATCATGTTTATTATAAAAAGGCTTTGAAGCTGACGATGATTAGCGCGCTTGTCTTCCTGTTCTCCACAGCCATCATCGGCGACTTATCGGGCAAGTATTTGGCTAAATATCAGCCGGAGAAGCTGGCGGCGATGGAATGGCATTATGAGACGACCACGAATGCCCCGCTCGTGCTTGGAGGTGTGCTGGACGAGAACAATGAAGTGAAGTATGGACTTCATATTCCGAACGCGCTGAGCATCCTGGCTCACGGCTACCCGTCGGCCGAGGTGATCGGCTTGAACGATATCCCTGCCGACGAGCATCCTCCGCTTTATATTCACTATTTGTTCGATATTAAAATGGGGTATGTCGCTTACATGACGTTCGTCGTACTGCTGTTCGCGGTGTTCATGAAGCTGCGCAGGACGAATCCTTATGCCAAATGGCTGCTCCGGCTGATTATTGCGTCTGCCCCTGTGGCGATGCTTACGATCGAGCACGGCTGGATTTTCTCCGAGGTCGGCCGGCAGCCTTGGATTTTGCGTGGGCTGATGCGCACCTCCGAAGGAGCGACGACCTCCGATCACGTCGATACGATGCTGGTGGTATTCTCGATCTTGTACTTGGTGCTGGGCGTTACGTCCGTGAGGGTGTTAACTCGAATGTTCCGTACGAATCGAGCGGAGGATGAATTGATCGCACGCGGCATCGATGGAGGAGAAGGAGGCGTGAAGGGATGAACATCAGCTACGAAGTGTTAGGCATTACGGTGCTTTGGCTGTTTTTGTTCGGCTATCTGATCGTAGCCTCGATCGACTTCGGCGCCGGTTTCTTCAGCTACTACAGCTCGGTGACAGGCACTCGGCATCTCATTCAGAACGTCATTGAGCGCTACCTGTCGCCTGTGTGGGAAGTGACGAACGTGTTTCTCGTCTTTTTCTTCGTCGGTTTCGTCGGCTTTTTCCCTGACACAGCTTATTATTATGGCACCGCCTTGCTCGTCCCCGGCAGCATCGCGATCGTGCTGCTCGCCATTCGCGGCTCGTACTATGCCTTCAACACATACGGCTCGCGCACGAGCAAAATGTACATGCTGCTATACGGCGCGAGCGGCTTGTTGATCCCGGCGGCGCTGTCGACCGTGCTTACGATTTCCGAAGGCGGCTATATCGAGGTGAGTGGCTCGCGCGAGGTGCGCTTCTTGTTCTGGAACCTGGTGAAAAGCTCATATTCGTGGTCCGTCGTGTTATTGGCGATCGTCAGCGTGCTCTACATCTCGGCGATGTTTCTGAGCTACTATGCGCATAAAGCCGGCGACCGGCCGGCCTTCGAAATCGTGCGCAAATACGCGCTCGCCTGGAGCTTGCCGACCATCATGTGCAGCCTGCTCGTGTTCTTCTCGATCCGCGGCCATAACCCGGTCCACTTCGACAAAATGCTGGATTTGACCGGCATGTTCGTGCTTTCGTTTCTCAGCTTTCTCGTGGCGGTCTACTTCGTCTGGACGCGCAAGCAGCTCGGTTGGGCGTTCGTGTTCGTCATGCTGCAGTTCGGCTTTGCTTTCTTCGGCTACGGGGCGGGGCATTTGCCTTATATTTTGTACCCGTACTTGACGATTCATGATAACTTCACCAGCGAAGCCATGGCTGTCGCGCTTGTCATCGTGTTCGTGCTCGGCCTGCTGCTGCTCATTCCGTCGCTCTACTTGCTCATGCGGCTGTTCCTGTTCGATGCGAAATATGTAAAGGGTAATTTTGATAAACATTAAGTGGGTTGGAAGGGAGATGCGTTGAGGATGGAAACGTTTCTTATTATGGCGGCGCCTCTGATAACGGTTGCGGCTGCGGTTGCCGGTTTGTTCATCTGGGGCGCCAAAGGGTCGGTCACACCGCGCAAATAGCGCCCCAGCGGTAAGAATAGTGGAGTTGCCGGTTATTCCGGGAGCGGCATCAGCTTAACGAGCAGCTGCATGCTCTCCAGCTTGCGGCGCAAATAATGAAACTCCGCCTTCAGCCGATCGGCCTCCGCATCGGCTTTTAGGATTTTCTGATGAATCTCCTTCGTAAACGGCCATATATCGGCGGCGCGCGTCTGCTCATTCTTCATGTTCACCTTGCCGTCGCGGATCACCTTGGACTCCGAATCGACCAGAAAATGCTTCAGCTCGGCCAGCATGTTGAGCGCGTTCAAATAGTTCAGCTCCGCGCATTTGATCTGCTCGGGAAGCAGCTGCAGCTCGCGAATGAGGTCCGTTTTCTCCATCCCGTCTTCACCCCCGGATTCGTCGCCTTCATTGGCAACGCTCTTGCCAATAGCATATTCGGCGACGGCCGGAATGTTGCCTGTCCCATGGCGGGCTGTAGTCCGGAAAAGACAAAAGTTTGTTATTAGCAAACGGAAGTTGGCTGATATGGGCTGGGATTTGGGGATTTCGCTGCATAGCGGTTGGAAGTTGGTTAATAGCAAACTTTTTGCGGGTATTTACGGGGGAAAGGTTAGTTATTGGGGTGGCAGGGGTTGATGGGGCCCTACAGTCCCGCATTCGAAATCAGGTGCGATATGTAGACGACATGGAGCTTCGTCGAAAAGGGGGAACTCATGGAATTATTAAAATCGAATTGTAGAATGTGATTTGCTGTTTTATTTTGCGTAAAATTTGTTACAATAAATACAGCAACATACATTGACAATATAGAGGTGCAATATGCCAAATATAAAACCTGTGTCTGACTTAAGAAACTACAATGAGGTGCTTCGCTCCTGTCAGGATGGAGCACCTGTCTTCCTGACCAAAAACGGCAGAGGACGTTATGTAGTGCTGGATATTCAGGAGTATGAGAAGCAGCAAGCGATAATCAAGCTTTTGTCGAAGCTTTCCGAGGCTGAGGATATTATCAAAACCGGTGAGGAGTGGAAATCGCTCGATGACCTCCGGAATGCTCTAGAGGGCTAGCGATGGCTACCTATAAAATGAGAATTAATCCTTTGGCGATCTCTAATATCCTGGCCATTAAAGCCTACATCGCCGAGGACAATCCGGATGCAGCCATACAGGTGGCGACCGCCATTTACAACAAAATTGAAGGGCTTGCTGATTTTCCGGAAATCGGAGCTTCCTTAAGAGCCAAAATCAATATAAAGACCGACTACCGCTACTTGATATATGGCTCTTATCTTATTTTCTATAAAATTGAAGGCGAGCATGTCTCAGTCCATCGTGTACTGAACGGCGTACAGGATTATCTTGCGATTCTGTTTGCAGATGATCTGCCAAAAAACTAAATCATTTTTCTATTAGGCTGTAGACTCTCTTTGTTTTTGGTCTTAGTTACAGCGATTATGTTATAGGCATTACAAAATGTCACTCTACAGAAAAACTGTCTTCCCAGCAATAGCCTACTCGCAAATCAAAATATTTGTACTATCCTTAAACGCAAAATCTATAAAAGTAAACAAAGTAACCAGATATTTTCTCACTATCATATTATTTCATATTCATCCATTTTTAACAGCCATGAATATCCTCTTTAACGCTTTGCCAAGCACTTTTGTCTGAGCGCGCAAAGGATGAACCATTTCACAAAGAAACCTAAATAAACCCTCATCATTACCAGCCTTTAAGCCCAACCTACCGTCATAAAAAATCAAAAAATGCTCATAGTCATCGTTTGTTATGGCATGACATTGGATTTCTTCTTCAAACGTTTTTGATCGAGAATCTCTAGAGGGGTCCGCCTTGTCCAGAGTAATGAGCGTTCTTCTCATAATTAACGGACATTCTATAACTTGGAACACCCATGCTTGGAAGGCGGCTCAGCTTGAAGAAACTCTACGCCGTCGCACCGCGCGCGTTAACTCCAGCATTGGATTGCCGCTTGGCCTAGTTACACCCAGGCTTATCTTTCGATTTCAAGCTGCAGAAATTCCTGCATCAGATGGCTCCCAATCCATTATTTTATGAGTCCTTTGCGTTTGCGCATGGAATCTGTGCCTTCAATCGTTATCGTGTAGGAGGAATGAACAATACGATCGAGAATGGCATCGGCAAGTGTACTTTCACCGATTTTGCTATGCCAGCCCCTCCGGAGCGAACTGGGAGCAGAAGATGGTGGCGCCGGTTTGATGGCGCGCTTCAACGATTTCGAGTAAATCCCGTGCTTCACTTTCCTTAAGCGGCGCCTGTATAGGGGCCGACCTGCTGTGCCCAAGCGATGAATCGCCCAGCGTTCCATTGGACATATTGTTTGTGATTCTCCGGCATATGCGCTTCTACCGTGCTGTACTGCCCAGGTTTCCCGTACAGCCTAGGATGAGAACAAATTCGGTGATTTTGATAAAAGACCTCTACCGTCGATCGTGTCATGCGGACATCCACACGATGCTTGATATATGCATAAGGGACGGAGTAGTGCATTTTCTCTACGCTTATATGATAATTGAACTGGACCGTGGCGGTCTTCCAAACCGCCATCTCATAGGGGGCAGCTGGCAAGGACAGCAGAAACGGTTTTTCCTCTGCTGTGAACACGCTGAGCCTGCTCCCTTCTTTTTTCTGAAACGGCTTGGCATTCAAGACTTCAAGCTTCTCCCGAATCGCTCGGTTTAACTCCGCCGCGCTGAAGCATTGCTGTTTACGCAGCGCAGCCAGAATCCAGTTGGAAACGACGCCGACCGAGCCCTCTACATTTGGCTTGTCTTTAGGCTTGCGTACGCGAGCAGGGATAACGGCTGTGTTGTAGTGTTCGGCCATCTCGTGATACACCTTGTTGATGACGGGCTCCTGCCCAGTTGTCTTTTCAATTCCTGTCTTCAAATTGTCTGGAATGAGGACGCGCGTGGAGCCGCCGAAGGCTTGATACATGTAAATATGGGCGGTAATCCAGCTTTCCTGATTCTGCGAAGGGAAGGCTTCCACGTAGGCGTATTGACTGTAGGAGAGCACGCCTACAAAAACATACATGGTGACGATTTCACCGGTGTCGCGGTCAATGATGGAAGCCGTTTGCCCTGCCCAATCTACCTCAATCTGCTCACCCGGCTTGCGCTGAATGCGCATCGTGGCATTCGATTTCAACGTGTACTGCTGATAGTGATAGCAAAACTGTGAATACATCAGCGGTATGGCTTGGCTCAGCCGGCACTGCTCACAGTACTTGTTCCAAAGCAAGCTTAACGTGACGCCGCTTTTGGCCATCTCTTTGTGAATGTAGTCGTAATCCGGGTGCTGGCGGCGCGAGACTTGAGCCGATTCGGCAAAGAGACGCTGGCGCAGCTCGCCATCCGTCAGCTCTTTTTCCAGCGGCCAGGCGATCCCGAGTTCGTCTGCTCGTTGAATGATTTTGGTTACGGTGTTGCGCGAGCAGGCGCAACTGAGGGCAATGTTACGTTGGCTGATTCCTTGGCTATACAGCCGCAGGATTTCACGATATGGGGTCATAGTGACCTCCTCACGAATGATTTACGCTGTCTTTCAACAACGCATACGGATCATTCTAGCAGGAGGCACTATGGGGTGGCTCACCTCGTCCGGACAAGTGGCTCAAAAACGCCGGAGATGTGGCTCTCACTCACCGGAACGCTGGCTCAATTCGCTCCGGATTATTCAGCAGCCTTCACAACTTTTTCTCCAAGCAGGTTGAAGGAATTAATCTTGGGTCTGTGAGCCTCAGTAAAGTGAAGTTGGATTTTGGAGTTATCGATCCTCATGGAAACATCAACGGACTTCTCGGGCTTGATATTCTTATGCAGTTAAATGCTGTGATTGACTTGAAGAAGGTAGCCATAACTTTGGAAAATTAAACGGCGGCGTGAAAAGTAATCCCCTCGAATTAGCTTCTGAAAAAGAAAAGAACCGAGTCGAAGAGCACTCGATTCAATCATGAATCCTTTGAACTACCCAACATACATTTATCTCGGCTTCAGATAGTATGGGGTTGTCACCTTCAAGAGCTGCAGACAACAGTTTTTTCCTCTTCAGTACTGAGCAATGCGGCCATACACGGCTTCACCGCGGCAGCGCGGGTCCGCAAGTTCGATAGGCGTGCCGGCCATCTCCGCAACCGTATACGCCGAAGTGACCCATATTCATTTGTAGAATCCCCCTAAATCCCCGACGATCGTACCAATTCCCGCAGCGACAATGGTATTATCCATTGATGCCAATAAAATGGCCAACAACAATCCTCCAAGTATGATCCCCATCTTATTTCCCTTTTCCACCTTTGTTTGCCTCCAATAAGAAAGTTGATTTATAACGCATCATCAAGTGTATTGTTTATAAAGAATCTTGACAGTCAAGATATTATATGTCCAAAGAGGAGGGCTGCCATTTGTCAAGCGATCGGCAAATACAACCTACGGAGCAGCAGGAGAATTTCACGTTGCGCATGCGAGGCTTAGGAACCCGAACGGTGCTCTATCAGCAAAGCGTCGCGACCGCTCTCGGATTATACAATAATGATTTCTTATCCATCGATATCCTGCATGAGAAGGGCCCTATCACGGCAGGCGAGCTCTCGAAGCTAACCGGGCTCACGACAGGGAGCGTTACCGCGCTAATTGATCGGTTGGAGAAGAACGGCTTTGTTCAAAGACAACCTGATCCGAAAGACCGCCGCAAGGTGATTATTGTTCCGCTATACGAGAATAGAGAGGACATCAGCAGAACATACCTTCAGCTTCATGCGGAGATGGTGAAGCTGGCCTCTTCCTACTCGGATGAAGAACTCGCACTCATAACGCAATTCCTTGGCCAAGCCAGCGCGGTCCTGGAGGATCAGATCCATCATCTTCATTCGAAAGCGCGCAACAACTCATAACGAGATAAGGGTGAAGAAAAAAATGGCGGTACTCGTTCTATTCGCAACAAAAACCGGAGCAACGGCGCAATGCGTAAACGTATTGTCGGAGCAGCTGTCGAATTGCACGACATGCAACTTGGAGACGGACAAGCCCGCCATCGGAGAATTCGACCGTATCATTCTGGGGGCGGGAGTAAGAGACGGGAAAATATACAAGCCGATTCGCGACTTCATCAAAAAAAATCATGACGAGCTCCTGAAAAAAGTCACGGGATACTTTATTTGCAACGAGAAACCCAAGGAGACGGAAGAGATTATCGAGAAGAATATTCCAGCCGACCTTAGAAAAGCGGCGCTCTGCATTGAATCATTCGGGGGCTATAAAGCCTACAAGGCACCAAAGGAGGGCACCGATCAGCTGCAAGGGATTTTCGTCGATCGGATCAAGGCTTTCGCCGAGAGGTTCGCTCAGTAACAGGGACCCCCTGCGCACTGCGCGATGGGGAACCCTGTTACTGTTCGCTCCTTCTCCGCTGCTTCTCCCAACAAGGCAGATCATGAGCGGCGTTTTGCAAATCCCGATCAAACAAAAAGCTCTTGATTTGTCGCAAGGACAAATTCAAGAGCCTGTTCTCTGTTATGGTGATGCGGTCGAGAGGACTCGAACCTCCACGGCTGTTACCCCACTAGAACCTGAATCTAGCGCGTCTGCCAATTCCGCCACGACCGCATGTCCGTCAAAAATGACGACAAAAGAGATTATAGCTCGGAATGGAGCAAATGTAAAGCGAACGCTCAAACGCATACAAGGAGCCTCCCAACCCGCTCGCAAGCAGGCCAGGAGGCTTCTTCGTACAGTCGGAGACTAAGCCCCCAGACCGATCATTCGCCCAGCAAAATTTTCGCGTAAGGGGAATTGATCGGCATCATGATGACCGGCTCCCCCTTCAAGGTGGTCAAGTAGCTCTCCAGCGTCCTGTATAGACTGTAGAAAGCCGGGTCCTTGCTGTAAGCATCGTTATAGATGCGCCCCGCCTCCTGCTCGCCTTCCGCGATAATTCGCTTCGCCGTCGACTCCGCTGCGGCTTTCAGCTCCACCGCTTCGCGGTCGGAACGGGCCATTATTTTCTTCGATTCCTCGTCGCCTTCGGCCAAATATTTGGTCGCAATCGACTGGCGATCGGAGATCATCCGCTTGAATACGCTATCCTTGTTTTCCGGCGGCAGATCGGTTCTCTTGATTCTCACATCGACAACCTGGATGCCGTAATTGTCCCGCTCCAGAACGTCCCGGACTTCCTTCGTAATCTCATCGTTGAGATTGCCGCGCTGCGTGTTCTCGCTTATGATCTCGCCATAATCGATCTCGGACAGCTTGCGGCGCACAGTATTGTACACGGCCGCGTCGATGCGCTGCTCGCCCGAGCTGATCGATCTGGCCGTCCGCAGGAATTGCCGGGCGTCCGAGATGCGCCAGATCGTATAATTGTCGACTTCGATCGGCTTTTTGTCCCGAGTCAGGATGGGCGTCGGCATACTGTCATAAATCATTTGATACTTGGGCAGAGAGGTCACGTTCTCGATAAAAGGAATTTTCATGGCCAGTCCCGGACTGGAGCTGATCCGCACCGCTTCGCCGAAGCGCAGCACGACTTTGTGCTCGCCTTCTTTTACCACGTAGAGAGAGCCTGTCAGGAGGATCAGCACCACGAGCGCCAGAAGCCCCAGTGTAATATTCCCATAAAGCGATTTCATCGGCCCCCGCCTCCTTGCGTGCTAGTTGATGTCGAAGTGCCGGAACTAGACTTCAGCAGCTCATTCACCGGGAAATAGTTAACGGTCTCGCCCGAGCCGTCGGTAATCAGAATTTTCGCATTCGGCATGACCTTCTCCAACGTTTCCAGCACGAGCCGCTTCTTCGTAATGTCCTTATTATTGACGTATTCGCCATAAATCGCATTGAATTTCGCCACATCGCCCTGCGCATTCAAAATTCTCGACTTCTTCAAGCCTTCCGCCTGCTCGAGCAGCGTCTGCGCATCGCCCCGCGCTTTAGGCAAAATATCGTTCGAATACTTGTTCGCCACGTTGATCTTCGTGCTCTTCTCTTCCCTGGCATTAGTCACTTCCTTGAAGGCGGTCTGCACGTCGCCCTCGGGCGGCTCGATGTCCTGGAACTTCACATCCAGCACGCGAATGCCGGTCTCGTAGCGATTTTGCAGCTCAATCAGACGCTCCTTGACCTTGCCCTGAATTTCCGTCTTGCCGTCCGTAATCGCGTAATCCAGCGCTATGGAACCCATTACGGAACGAATCGCCGCGCTCGCCGCATTGCGAAGGAATAGCTCAGGCTCGGAAATATTGAATAAATATTGGCGCACATCGCTGACGTTCCATTCCACTACCGCATCCGCCCAGACGATATTCTCATCTCCGGTGATCATCAGCGCTTCCGAATCGACCTTCGTTATCCGTCCTTTCTCCTCCCTATAACCGATCTGGATCTTCTGCGTCTGGAGCGCCGGCAGGATAACCACTCGCTGAATCGGATACGGCAGCTTGAAATGCAACCCTGAGTCAGTTTCCCCTGTGAACTGGCCGAAGGTCAGAACCGCCGCCGCTTCGTGTTCCTCCACCGTATAGAAGGAAGTTAAACCAATGCTGAGTGCCACAATCCCGGCGATGCCGAGCGTCAGCTTCTTCTTCCAGCCCGGAGGCAGCTGCGGCCTGCCGCGTTGTTGCATGTTGATGACTTCCATGGACCCCCATCCTTTCTTTTCAGACCCCTACTAAGGTACTACGGTGGAAAAGCCCAGTCGGTTGCAATTGACGGTCAAGAAAAAACATGATATCTTAAACTTAACTATTCCGCTAGGATTAGTTGTAATATGTTGACCAGACGTCTGGAGACACAATCGCGCATTGTGTCTCTACTTGGCGTTGCGGCATAGAAGCGAATCTCCCGAGAACAAGGAGGCTGTCATGAACGCCATTATCGAGCAAATCCGTTCCCACCGCTCCATCCGCAAGTTCAAGCCCGATCCGGTCAGCGACGAGCAGCTGCGGCAGATCGTGGCGGCGGCGCAAGCGGCCCCGACCTCCACAAATATTCAAGCGTACAGCGTGATCGGCGTCCGGAACGAGGCGACCCGGCAGCAATTCGTCGAGCTGACCGGTGGCCAGCGCCATATCGGCGAGAGTCCGCTCTTCCTCGTTTGGTGCGCCGATCTAAGACGCGTGCAGGCCGCGCTCCGGCTTCACGGCATCGAGTCGCTCGAGCAGAACGTCGAGACGTTCCTGCTCGCCACGATCGACGCCACGCTGGCGGCGCAGAATGCGACAATCGCCGCCGAGTCGCTCGGACTCGGGACGGTGTATATCGGCGGCATTCGCAACAATCCCGCTCGAGCATCGGAGCTGCTGCAGCTGCCTCAGCTGGTCTATCCCGTCTTCGGCATGTGCGTCGGCGTTCCCGACCAGTCGCCGGATATTCGGCCCCGCCTTCCGCAGGAAGCGATTTTTCACGAAGAGACGTATCGCGAGGAGAAAATTGCCACGGGCATCGAAGCGTACGATCCCGTGTCCAAACAGTATTATCGCGACCGCACCGGCGGGAGCAAGGATACATACTGGTCGCAAGAAATGGTCGGGCGGTTCCGCAAGGAACGGATTCGCGGGCATATGCTCGACTTTCTTTCCAGCCAAGGCTTCATTATTAAATAAAGGAGGAACGCGCCATGGGCCGCATAGCGACTAATCTTACCCAATTGATCGGCAACACTCCCCTCTTGGAATTAGCCAACTTCAATCAGCATCACAATAGCGCGGCTAGAATCATCGCCAAGCTGGAATACTTCAATCCCGCCGGGAGCGTCAAGGACCGGATCGGCTTCGCCATGATCAAGGATGCGGAGGATCGGGGACTCATCAATCAACGTTCCATCCTCATCGAGCCGACAAGCGGCAATACCGGCATTGGGCTCGCTTTTGCCGCAGCGGCGCTCGGCTACCGGCTCATCATCACGCTGCCCGAGACGTTCAGCGTGGAGCGCCGCAAGCTGCTGCTCGCCTTAGGCGCCGAGCTCGTGCTGACGCCAGGCTCGGAAGGGATGGCCGGCGCTATCAGCCGGGCCGAGAAGATCGCCGCCCAAACCCCGAACGCCTACATCCTCCAGCAGTTCAAAAATCCGGCCAACCCCGACATTCATCGCCGCACGACAGCGGAAGAAATATGGAACGACACGGACGGCCAAGTCGATCTGTTCATCAGCGGAGTCGGCACGGGCGGGACGATCTCGGGGGTAGGCGAGGTGCTGAAGCAGCGGAAGCCATCCGTTCGGGTCATCGCCGTGGAGCCCGCCGGCTCCCCCGTTCTGTCCGGCGGCGCGAAAGGGCCGCATAAAATACAGGGGATCGGTGCCGGTTTCGTACCGGACAATTTCAATCCTTCTGTCGTGGACGAGATTATCGCGATCCGGAACGAAAGCGCGATGGATACGACTCGCCAGCTCGCCCGTTGGGAAGGGCTCGTCGTGGGGATTTCCTCCGGCGCCGCCGTCAGCGCCGCCCTGCAGGTGGCCGCACGTCCCGAGAACGCGGGCAAGACAATCGTCGTCATTTTGCCCGACACGGGGGAGCGTTACTTGTCCACGGAGCTGTACCCGCTGGAAGTGATCTAAACCCACCTGTACAGCAGCTCGCCATACCAGTCACGGGAGAACGTATTATGCTGGATCTAGCCATTATCGGAGCGGGAGCCTATGGCATCTCGCTCGCCGCCCATGCCCGATCGGCCGGACTTCATTACAAGCTGTTCGGCTATCCGATGTTTTTCTGGCAGCATCAGATGCCCCAGAGCATGTTCATTCGCACCAATCCGCAGTATATCAGCTTCTCCGACCCGGAGGACGTCTTCACTATCCATAGGTTCAGTGAGGAGACCGGGACACCGCTCAGCTCCCCTTTCCCGCGCAAGCACTTTCTGGAGTACGCGTTCTGGTTCGCCGAGAAAGCGGAGATTGTCTTTACGCCCGAGCTGATCCATAAAGCAACATACGAAGAAGAGGCATACACCCTTATTAATGAAGGAGGAGAAACGTATCGAGCCAAACATGTGGTAATCGCCACGGGTGTGCAGCATTATGCGTACATCCCGGATACTTTCGCCGGCATCGGCACCGACCTGGTCTCCCATTCATTCGGCCGCACGGAATTCTCCATCTTCGCCGGCAAGCGAGTAGCCGTGCTGGGCAGCGGGCAGAGCGCCTGGGAAACCGCCGCGCTGCTGCATATCGAGAACAGCCAAGTCGAGCTGATCTACCGCAAGGAGCTGCCCCATTATGGCGGCGAAAACAATCTGGATTCCGGCCGCAATTTAGTCGACTTGGCCTATACGTTCTACGCGAAAGACCCGGAGCAAAAGCAGGAGCGATGGTCGCAGCCCCATCACGGCAGTATCACGTATTTCCTCCGCCCCTATGTGGAGGGCAAGGTGCCGGAAACCGGCGGAGTTACGATCGATCACGCCTGGCCGACCGAGGAACGCAAGCTGAGGCTGCGGCTATCCAACGGGGAGGAACGGATAGTCGATCATTTGATCGCCGCCACCGGCTATCGCATCGATCTGGATCGCGTCCCGTTTCTCGACGAGACGCTTCGCCGCCGCATCGGGCGGGAAGCGCCCGGCTACGAGCCGTTCCCCCGCCTCGACTCCCACTTCCAGAGCAGCCTGCCCGGCCTCTTCTTCGCAGGACCGTTAGCCTCGCACAGCCACGGTCCCTCCTACCGGCTCATCGCCGGGGTTCGTCATGCCAGCCGCTCGATCCTCGCCCGCATTACCGGCCGGGAATAGCAGAAACCATCGGGGGTTAACCCTGATGGTTTTTTAGGCGATCGAGCTTTGTTTGGTACGTGGGGAGCACCTGTCCGCTAAACCGGATGTACGCCCAAAAAGACCTGGCCGGATGAAGAAGATCCGCAGGTCTTTTTAAAGCCTCCAAACTAATACCGCTAAACCGAAGCCGCCGCCTCCTGCTCCGCTCTCCGCTCCTGCAGCTTGCGCCGCACCGCCGGAATGAGCGGCGCCGATAGCGTTGCCTCCTCGAGGTTCGGGTACCCCGACAAGATGAACGACGAGATGCCGATATCGACATACTCGAGCAGCCGGTCGGCCACTTGATCCGACGTCCCGACGAAAGCCATCGCCCCGCCGCCCCGGATGATCGACAGGCCGGCCCAGAAATTCGGGCCGATCACATAATCGTTGTCCGCGACCGCTTCGCGTACTTGATTCTGGCGCTGCTGGCCGGTCGAAGCCGCCCCGCGGAACCGCTCTGCAGCCGCCTCCCGAGCGCGAGGCTCGACCTGGCTAATAATGTTGCGGGCCGCCTCCCACGCTTCCTCCTCCGTCTCCCGGATGACGATCTGCGCGCGCATTCCATAGCGGATCGTACGATCGATGCCCTGCGTCTGCAGCAATTCCAATCGGTAGCGCTCCACCTCCTCGATCTGCTCGCGAATCCAGTCGATCGGCTCCGCCCACATCAGATACACGTCGGCGATCTCCGCCGCCACCCGCTTCGCCGCAGGCGAGCTGCCGCCGAAGTAGAACGGCGGATGCGGCCGCTGCACCGGAGGCGGATAACTGATGCCGTCCTCGATCATGAAATATTTGCCCGCATGGTTCAGACGCTCGACGGAAGCCCCGCCATCGGTGCTTTCTCCGCCCACGCCGCCGCCGGCCAAATATATGCCGCCGCTCCGGCCATGCGAGTTCACCCACAGCTGACGTACGATCTTGATGTACTCCAGCGTCCGCTCATACCTCGCCTCCTTGTCGAAGGCAAGCGAATCGCCCATAGCTTTCATATCCTGCTCCGAGTTGCCGGTGACGATATTGATCAGCGCCCGGCCTCCCGTCACTTCGTCCAAGGTGGCGCCGATCCGTGCGGCGAGCGCCGGGGCGATCAGCCCCGGTCTCATGGCCACCAACGGTTTGAATATTTTCGTATGCGCGGCGAGCGTAGCGCCTACGATCCAGGCGTCCGAGCATTCGCCGCCGGTAGGAATGAGTGCGAACGTGTAGCCGGACGCTTCCACCGCTTGCGCCACCCGGATCAAATACGCGGTGTCCACGACCCGCTCCGCCTTGACCCCTATGTAAGGGCCGTCCCCTCTCGTAGGCATGTACCAGCCGAATTCCGGCTCGGTCGATTCCACATGTGCCATTGCCTTCGCCTCCTCTACCTCTTATGGATTGCCTAACGTCGTACGAAGCGTGGCGACATCCTTGTTGATCGCCTCCGTCGCCTTCCGGATCGCGGAATTTACATCGAGTCCGTTGATCGCGAGGTCGGCGGCGGCATCAGTCAGCTTAGCCGAGATTTCCAGCTCATACGGATGGATGTAGTGCTCCTGAAGCGGCTGGCCGACGAACACATTTTGCACCGACTTGCCCTTCAGCACCGGAATATCCAGTCCGTACTCCTTGTTCAACTCAGGGTTGATCACCGCAGGCACGCGACCGTTCCGAGCCAGAATGCGCTGTCCGTCATCGGATAAAATTTCCGCAATGACCTGGAATGCTTCGTCCTTGTATTTGCTCTTGCTGTTGACCGACAACGAATGGATTTGCGCCTCCCGCGTCTTGCCGAGCTGATCGCTGAAGTTGGGAGCCGGCGCGATATCCCAGTTGAAGTCGACTCCCTGCTGGCGAAGCTCCTCCGCCGGTCCGATATGATTGGCGAGCCAAGTGACGCGCATCGCGACCTTCTGATCCTTGATAAAGTCGTCGCGCCCCCAGTTCCACTTCTTGTCGGGACCGATGAGCCCCGGAATTTCGAATATTTTTTTCTGCAGCTCGAAAATACGGCGCCATTCCGGCGTATCAAGCGCCGCTTCGCCCGTTCCCCGGTTCAGGTAGGGCAACCCCAGGCCCTTGGCGAGCCCGGTCAAATTATCGGTCGACAAGCCGATGTAGCGAACACCGTTCTCGGTACGGGTCAGCTGGCGGGCCAGATCGAGCACTTGATCCCAAGTCAGCTGCTTGTCGGTCGGATACGGGACGCCGAACTTATCGAAGATGTCCTTGTTATAGTAGAGCACATGCTGGTTCGCGTTGAACGGAATCGCCAGCACCTCGTCGCCTTTGCCTTTCGTAATATCCAGAATGTAGTTCCACAGGATCGGCTTGATGCGGCTCGTATCGAACTTATGCTTCTTGATCAGCTCCCGCAAATCCTCGTAAGCGCCCGTCCGCACGATCCGCTGGTGAGAGGAGGAAGACGAGTAAATAATGTCCGGCGTGTACGTCGAGAGCACCTCTTCGTTCGTCGTCGTGGCGGCCGGCGTAATCCGCTCGATCGTTACGTTCGGATACTTCGCCTTGATCGGCCCCGCAATCAGCGTGTTGAACTCCACGTCGGGAAACGTGCCGCTCGTGCTGAAGAACGTCAGCTTGATCGGCTCCGCCCCCAGCTTCTTGACAGCTCCCGTTGCTTCCGTCCCCGTTCCGTTCTCCACGCCGTCTTTGCCGCAGGAAG
This sequence comes from Paenibacillus koleovorans NBRC 103111, assembly GCF_004000845.1. GTDB lineage: Bacteria > Bacillota > Bacilli > Paenibacillales > NBRC-103111 > Paenibacillus_AA > Paenibacillus_AA koleovorans. Next base: position 27,305 of record NZ_BIMA01000010.1, on the reverse strand, counting down.
CCAGGACGAGGATCAATCCGGTAATGAGAATCAAGGTCAACCAACTGCGCATTGCTTTCATGGACTTGCACCACCTATTCCTTTTTATTTTGATAAACCTACTCTACCAATCCGGTCCGCTCCACCCCTTCGATGAACCACTTCTGGGCGAAGGCGTACACGATCAGCAGAGGAAAAATAATGAGGAACGACGCCGCCATCTTGATCGGCTCCGCATAGACCGTCATTTCGCCGGCGCCCGCCGCCCGGGCCAGCTCTCCGGCAAGCCGCGCCAGCGTGATCGACAGCGGCACATTGTGAGCCGTAAACATGAACAGCGAAGGAAAATAGAAGTCGTTCCAGTTCCACACGAAGGAGAACAGCGCAACCACCACGATCGCCGACTTGGATAAGGGAAACATGATGCGGAAAAAGAGCCGGGCCGCGCTTGCGCCGTCGATCCTAGCCGCTTCGTCCAGCTCCTTGGGCAAAGTCGAATAAAACGAACGGTAAATGATGACGAACAGCGCACCCTTCAAGCCATGACCGAACAGCGCCGGTACGAGCATCGGCAGCACGGTGTCGAGCCATCCGAACCCTTTGAACAGCATGATCGTCGGCAGGATGACGACCTGGGGCGGCATGATGAACGCCAGGAGCAGCATCAGGCCCCAGAGCTTCTTGAACGGGAAATCCAACCGGGCGAACGCATAGCCGGCCACTGCGCAGGAGAAAACCTGGAGGAAGGCAACGGACCCGGCCAGCGTCAGACTGATGGCGAAGCTCTTGAGATAGCTGAGCATCCGGCTCGCCTCCTGCAGATGCCCGAGGAAGATCGACTTCGGCACCCAGATGACCGCCGGATCGAGGATATTCCTCGCGTCCTTGACCATCGTCGTCACCATGTACAGAATCGGTTTGATATAGATGAACGCGACATTGATCAGGATGATGTACATGACGATTTTGAACAAAATGCCTTTGTCGATCTCGCTGCCGATCAGCCGATAGCGGATGAAGTCGGACGTCTTGCGATACAAGGGAGCCGCGTTCCATTTCGACCGGCTGATCGTCACTTTTTCCATGGCGTTGCTGCCTCCTTTCATTTGCGGCTGCCGGCCAGCGCCCGGTCCACTCGGTTGTACAGCAGGATCGCCGCCCCGACGAACACCAGAATAATCGTGAAATAGATCCAGGCGAGCGCGCTCGAGCTGCCGTAATTGGTCGTATTGACCTTGCTGACGATCGGATTGGACGGGAACGTGAACAGATCCACAAGGGTATACATCAGATTGAGGAAAATGTAAGGCACGAGTCCCGGCAGCGTCAGCTTCCAGAACGTGTTCCACGGCCCGGAGCCGTCGATGCGCGAAGCCTCGTACATCGATGCCGGCAGCGTCTGGCGTCCGGCCAGGAAGATCAGGATCTGCACTCCCGAATACCAGAGAATCAAGACGAACGAGCCCATCACCTTCTGAATCGGTTCAGCCCAGGAGGCCGGCACATATTCCTGCAGATAAGCGTCGATGTTCAGCGATTCCAGCACACTTAGCGAGCCTTCTCCTTGATTGATGAACTCCTGGACGATTTGTCCGGACGAGAAGATGACCGGCAGGAAGAAAATGATCCGGAACAGCGTGCGCCCGGGAAACTTCAGATTCAGCAGGATCGCCACTAGCAGCGAGAAGACGAGAATGATCGGGATCATGATCGCCGACTCCCTCAGAAACGGCAGGAGGTCTTCATACAGCAGGCTGCCGTTCGAAACCAATATTTCCTTGTAGTTCTTGAACCCGATGAACGTATATACGACCGATTTCACCGTAATGCGAACCTGGTGGAAGCTCATATAGAGCGAGTAGCCTAGCGGAAATGCCAGGAAAGCGAAGAAGCCGAATATCCACGGTGCGATGAACAGGGAGCCTTCGATTTTGCGCAGCGCGGTCGCGCTTAATCTTCCTCGGCTGATCATGGTGAGGCCCCTCCCTTCACGACGGCGAAATCTTGCGCCGGCACCCGCAGCGAGCCCGCGGCATACTCCGTCCGGTTATAATTGACGATGATCTTGTAGCCGCCCTCATACTCCGTTTGTTTGACCCCGGGCGCAAGCGTCCGGTGGCCGACGATCCATTTGGCCTGAACCGCTCCAAGCGCTTCGTTGGCCCGTTCGTATTCCTGCTTGATCGACGGCAGCCAGTCCTTGTAGTTTAGGCTGTACTGCCATACGGTGTAAGCTCGCCTCAGCTTGTCGGAGGAGGAGGCCGAAAACACATAAGCCGGATACGCTCCGTATTCGATGCTTCGCAAGAAGTCGGCGCGCGACTCGCTGCGCATGTTGGACCATTCGGACGTATAGGTCAAGGAGCCATGCAGCACGATCTGGGCGAACGGGATCGCCTCGTCGACGAAAATATCGTAGGAGTAGTCGTCCGTCAGCCGGTGCAGGTGGCTTAGCCCCTTCCAGGCGTAGGCGTTGGCATTGCCCGCCGCAACCCCGCCCAACGCGTCGGCCGTCTCGCGAATCAAATCCCGCTGCACCGCGATCACATCGGCTCGGCTGCTCAAGTACTTCGAATTGAAATCGGTAGGAAGCAGCGCCCCGATTCCGTCTTCATAGTAGATCCCGTCGGCTCCCAGCTTCTTGTACTCCGGCAAGTCCGATTGGATCACCTTCTTGTAAAACTTCGGGCTGACCATTGTACCGGGGTCCTCTCTCCACCCCGTCTGCGCCTGCAGCACATTGCCGGCCAAATCCCGCAGCCCGTCGCGCCTCGACCAGAAGCCGTCATCCCCGTTCGTGTTGAGCGTGTAGTTCGCCGACAAATACACCGGAACGCCTAATCCATGGGCTAAATCGATGAACCTCTTCATCCCCGCATTGCCGCCCAGCTTCGATTCAACCGGGAAGTAGCCGCCATGGGTGCTGTACCCGTCCTGCTGCCAGCCGGCAAATTGTACCTTCACTTGGCGAACGCCCGTGTTATGCACATCCTGGAGCAGTGTGATGGCGTCCGATGCGGGAGTCGCCGAGATGTACGAATCTATCACCAGCCCTTTCTCGATGTCTCCGCCGATCAAGTCGATGTACAGCGGTATGTCGGGCTTTGTGCCCTCCAGCCGCTTCAGCTCGCCCTCCCTCTGGAGATGGGAGCGGTAAGCCGCGGCCATCCCCGCATAATCGCCGGCATTCGATCCGAGCAAGTAGTAGCGGATCGTCCGTTCCGGTGCCGTGAATCGCTCTCCGCTGTAAGTAAAGAAGCCTTGGTCCGTACTTTTGCTCACACTCTGGAAAAACCGCTTACGGTACTGCCATTCCGCCGTGATCCAATTGGACTGGCCGATCGAGCCCGACGGGGCTGCGAACACATTCGCGAAAGCCTCCCCCGGTCCGACTACGGCGAGAAACGCTTGTGCGCCGGATTTCAGCCCGAATACGGGAAGCGCGATGCGTTGCCGGCCCGTATCCTCCCGGAAGAACGCAGGATCCTGTCCATAAATGCTGTGATTATAAGTCAAGAGCGGCATAATCCGGTCGGTCTTGAACCGGATGAGCGCACCTGGTCCGTCGGGTACGAAGAGATAGCCATCCTGCCCGGCGGAGGCTTGGCTGCCGAACAACGGATACAGCTTGGCGTTCAGCAGGCTGAGCGCCCCTTCCACGATGCCGCCGTCCAGAATCGTCGTCTCCACATAATCGTCCTTCAAGGTTACGCGAATCGGGATTTTGAACTGCCCCTTAGGCAGGACGAAGGTGACGGTGAAGCCGTCTGCGGTCGTCTGATACTGCTCGAGAAACCCCGCCTCATCGATCAAGCCGGCTACCTTGGACGTCGACTTGTAGTTAGCCAAGTTCACATACTCCACGATGATCGGCGACAGCAGATTGTTCCTCCAGGCGCCGGCGATCTTCTCTCCCGCCCACGCCTGCGGATCGGGGTAGGAGCGCCACACTTGGCCCGATGATTTGCTGACCACTTGGAAATGCGCGGTAACCGGGTCCGCGAGCAGCCGTAGCGACGCCGACTCCGCCACCGGCCGGAAGCGGTCTTCCGCAGGCAGCTCCGCCTTCAGCGCTGGTGCGCGGGCCGGATCGGTCAGCACAAGCGCCGCCCGCGCCGTTCCTCCTCGAATCGAGCCGAGCTTCTTCCACGTCTCCAGCTGGAGCCCGATCCAGACGAGAGCCGCCAGGACGAGGACGACCGATGAGAGGATGCGAATGTTGCGCCAACGAATGCTTTTCATCGGATCACCACCTCCTGGTATATGGAATAGATGAAATCGATCAATTCGCCGCTTAAGCTGAAGAAGATGAAGATCAGCACCGCGATGATCGCCAAGGCGAGCAGGGACAGAATTATGTTCAGGATCGCTTCTCCCACGCTGTAATTTTGAATGCCCTGCACCATCCAGAAAAATTGCAGCGCGGTCCAGACGATCAGGAACAGCTGGAGTAAGCCGAATATCGATTGCTCGCTCGTGGTGAATACTTGGGAAAGTAAAGTTACGGGTATTCCTATGAGAATAATCGGAAATAGAGCATAGGAGCTCCCTTGGAATACGTCACGCAGACGTCCCTCCCCTCGCATGAGCGAGCTGACCAAGTAGTGGGACACGACCCAGCCGCCCCATACGGCGACAAAAGGAATGATGGACGCTCCGAGCCGTACCCCGGTGTAAATGGCCGGATTGAAGACGAAGCTCGTGCCGGCCAAGATGGCGGCATACGCTGATATCGCGAGCCCCAGCATGATCAGGCTGCTCGCCGTACCTGCCTTGGCCTCGTACCGAATCGCATGATAGCCGTCGATCGGTTGCGCGATGAGCCGCCTTACATGCAGCAGTTGTAGAGGCAGCTCCCGCCGCGCCTGCAACGCGCTCCGCAGCCGATCCCGCCATGCCCTCTTGCGAGATAGCCGGTCGGCCAGCATGGCCGCGATGACGAGAGCCGCCGCCACATTCATCAGCAGCGCGAAGTGTTCCTGGAACCAAACGAGCCGATTATGCCAGAACGCATCCGAGTAACCTTGGTTCACCCCTGCCTTGAAGAACAGCTCTTCCGCCAGCTCGTACTGCTCCTTCTTGAACGCGGCTTTGGCCAGACCGACCAGCGCCGGCGTGTAATAGGCGTCGAGCCGATACACCTCCCGCCACAGCGGCTCGCTCTCTTCGTAACGGCCCTCCTGGGTCAGCTTGTTCGCCTCGTGCACCAGACGGCCGAACTCCGTCAGCCGGAACCGTTGAATCAAGCTGTTCTCGCTGTCCAGGATGAGCAGCCGGCCATCCGAGGCCGTCTCGATCGCCGACGCGGCCTTCACGAGCCCGAGCTTGGATGTGCCCGCATATTCGCCGCCGCTCCAGAACAGCAGCAGATTGCCGTTCTCGTCGTATTGGCTGACCGTCGGATGGACCGCATCGATCACCGTCATGTTGCCATGCGAGTCGATCGTGATGTCCTGCAGCTGCGGATCGGAGGACCGGCCCCATGCCGTTTCCCCGAACGATTTCGATTTGCCTCCGGAAGAGGATGCGAACTCGCCGCGATTTTCCAATTGATTCAGCCCGGCGATATTGAACTTCTTGACTTGATCGGCTTTCGTCTCCTTCGTCACCGTATAGATGAACCCGTTGCGGTCGATCGCCGCATTGACGATAGCCCCGGGCAGCTTGCTCAGCTCCCGGTTGTACATCTCCCTCGTATACACGAGCCGCTTGAAGGAATCGAACAGCGAGAACGCCACTTTATTCGCCCCGAAAAAATGCTGGAACGCTCCCTCCGGATCGAGCTGCAGCAGCCCTTGGAAAGCTCCGAGCGTCGTGATGTAAAGAAATCCTCGCTTATCCACGATCACCTTGACCGGCTCGTACTTGAACGATGCCGGCAAATAGCTGGACTCGGGGCGTCCGAACTGCCGGACGAGCCGACCTTCGGCATCAAGCCGCACGACGCGGTGATTGCCCGTATCGGCGATGTAGATGTCCCCCGCGTCCGTCACGTAGACACCGCTCGGGCGGCTGAGCGGGCTCTCCCGGACGTTCATCTCTCGAATGAACCGGCCATCGGCATCCAGCTGCACGATGCGGTTGTTGCCGGTGTCGGCGACATACAGCTGATCGCGGCTGTCCGCGAACAGATCGAGCGGCTGGTTGAGCGGCACGGTGCTGCCGGCGCCTGTTCCCAGCTCGCGTCCCAGCACGCCGTCCGGGTAATACGCCGATTGAATCTGCACCGTCCGGCCATAGCCGTCTTTGTAATAGGTGCTGTAGGGCAACTGGGCGCTTGCTTCCGGCAGGTGAAGCGAAGCGGCGCCAAGTGCCGCCAGGATGAATAGAATGGCCGAGCGCAGCCGCAGCCGTCTGGTCATAGCAGCTCCCCCTTCGCTTATTTGATGCCGGAATGCGCCATCGTATCGACCACTTTGCTCTGCAGGATGACGAAGAAAATCAGGTTCGGCACGAGGATGACCAATGCCGCCACCGCCGCCGCCCCTTGTCTCGCTACATTATTGGCCAGGTTGTTCGTCAGCGTGGACAAGAAAAAAGGGAACGTCTTCATATCGTCATCCTGCATGAAAAACGTCGACGTCTCCAGGTTGCTCCACGAGTTCTGGAACGCCAGAATCGCTACCGTCGCTACCGCGGGCATGCTGAGCGGAATAACGATGCGCAGGAGCAGCGTCAGCTCGTTCGCGCCGTCGATTCGGCCCGACTCGAGCAGCGCGGGAGGGATTTGCTCCATGAACTGCTTGAGCAGGAACACCCCTACCGGCAGAGCGACCATTGGCAGCACATGCCCCCAGTACGTATTCATCAGACCGAGCTGGCTGACGACCAAGTAGCGCGGAATTTGCACCACCTCAGGCGCGAACATCAGCATGAGCACAACCGAGGAGAAGAGGAAGGTCCGCCCGGGAAACTCATGTTTGGCGAGCGCATAGGCGCACATCGCACTGGCCAGGGTGACTGCCGCTACGGTGACCGCCGAGATGAACAGGCTGTTGAACAAATAGCGCGATAACGGAATGACCGAATTGGACGTGATCCACAGCAGCTCGATGAAATTTTGCACGGTCGGCTCGCGGACGAGAAAATTCGGCGGATAGACGAACAGCTCGTGATAAGGCTTGAACGCATGGTTGAACACGTACACGATCGGCAGCAGCATGAGACCGGCGAAGGTCAGCATCAAGGCGACGAACAGCGCTCTTCCGACCGTTTTGGACTTGATCATGTTAGGAATCCTCCCTGCTGCCGAAGAGCCGCCAGCTGAGCTTGTTGGAGCCGTACATCAGGAGCAGCAGGAACACCGATATGGCAGCCGCATAGCCCATCTCGAAACGAATGAAGCCGTAATCCTGAATATGGTTGACGATCAGATGGCCGGCGTACTCCGGGGTCGGATTTTTGCCCGAGAGCTCAACCCCGATCGCTCCCGTCTTGAATGTCGTGACGATCGCCATCACCGCGCCGAACAGCATCTGCGGCTTCATCGAGGGGATGGTGATGTACCACACCTCCTGCAGCCGGCTGCGGATGCCGTCGATGCGGCCGGCCTCGTACAGAATCGGATCGACGTTCAGAATGCCGGCCAGCATCGCCAGGAAGCCGATGCCCATGCTCGACCAGAGCGTCACCGCGATCATCGAATCCATCAGCAGCAGCGGATCGGTCACCCACAGCTTCGGCACGTCGATCAGTCCCCGCTCCAGCAGGAAGCTGTTCAAGTAGCCGATCCGGTCCCCGGACAGCATCGGCAGCCAGATGATCGTCATCGCGATGCCGATCGTGAGCGACGGCGTGTACATCGCCAGCGCCACCCATTTGCGCAGCCGGGGACCGAGCAGCGAGATGAGCCAAGCCAGGATGAAAGCTGCGGCATACCCGCCCGGACCGACGATGATCGCGAACTTGAACGTGTTCGGCAGCGCATATTTCAGGAACAGAAAGTCTTGCGAGATCAAATATTGAAAGTTGCTCCAGCCGATCAGCCGAGGCGGCTCGATCGCGTTGTAGTACGTGAAGCTGAGCGCGATCGCCGCCAATACCGGCAAGACGATGAAAGCGATGAAGCATAACATGAAGGGGGCGATGAACAAGTACGAGGTTCGGGCCGACCATACTCTAGTCCACATAGCGGTCCATCCCTTCCCACGGCTCGTTCACGACCGGGATATTCAGGCTCTTCAGCCGGTTGCCGGCCGCATCGACGAACCCGAACTCCTCCTGCTTGCGCCTGAGCTCCCGGTCGATGTCGCGCACCGCCTGCTCGAGCGAGGACCGGTAATTCACCTTGCTTACTACCGTCCGAATCCAGGCGTTACTCACTTCCCGTTCCAGGAAGTACCCGCCGGGCACGTTCGGAATGTCTTTGTACCAGCGCCACTGCTCGAGGATGACGGCGGCGTCTTCTTTTCTCCACGGCAGCCGGAGGAACGCCTCGACATTGGAGGTGTTCCAACGAAACGCGATGCCGTTGACCGCCTCGAGATCGGCTCCGTACTGCTGCTGGACATCGGCCGACAGCCACCATTTCAGAAACGTCCAAGCCTGCTCCTTCTTATTGGAACGCTCGAAGATGACGCCGGTGCGCTGCCCGCCTCCCGCCCAGCGGCTGATCGTGCCGTCTGTCTGCTTGGTGCCGGGCATCAGCGCGATTTTCCAACGGTCGTTCAGCTCGGGCGCCGCAGCGGACAGCTGCATGTACATGTTGTAGTCGGAAATGCCGATCGGCATCGTTCCGTCGCGGAAATGCTGATAGAAGCTCGGGACCTCCCGCTCGATCGCGTACGTATTGAACAGATCGGTCCACTGCTTGAACGCCCGGAACGCGGCCGGCTGGTCGAGCTCGGTATGCAGACCGTCCTTATCGTAGAAGTCGATATGGTTCTGATAGAAATACTGGGAAAATTGCAGCGGATTGACATAGAAATTCATGCTGTTCTGCTGCAGCGTCGGCAAAATGTCGTAGACGTCGTCCCAAGTTTGCGGCACGCGCAGCTTGAGACGCTCCAGAATGTCCTTCCGGTAGAACAGCACTTGGAACGATTGCGTCTCCGGCAGCCCGTAATACCCGCCGTCGTAATGCAACGGCAGCCACGAGCCGGGACTAAACTTGTCGTACAGCTCGCGGAAGTCCGCGAACGCCGCCAAGTTGTGCACGCTGCCTCGGATCGCCAGATCGACCGGCAAGTCCTGCGTCAGCCCCAGCGCGATGTCCGGCTGAACGCCGGCGGCATTGGACATCAGCAGCAGCTCCGGATTGGCGAGCAGGTTGACCTTGACCGGAATGCCGGTCACCGGCGTGAACGCCTCGTCGGCCAGCTGCTGGAGCTGGTCCACGTAATCGCGGCCGCGCTGCACCCAGATGTTCAGCTTGTCGTCGCTCAGCTCCGTAATGCTGTCCCGGCTGTCGAACGAATAGACGAAGTTGGCGAGACCGCCCCAAATCCGGCTCCAGAGCGACGCTTCCATCCGCGGGAACGATCCTCCCGCCGGCGCGATGTACAGCTCGTCGAGCTGGAGCGGCTGCTTCAGCAGCGATTCGATGAACAGACTGAGCCGCTCGCGAATCGCCGCGATCTCGGCCGCGTGGTACGGAATCTCCTCCGTCTTGCGCGCGATCGAACGAAGATCCTGCCCGGCCGTGACGAGCCCTTGGCTGACCGAATCCTTGCCGCCATTGACGGCGACCGCCCGGTCGGCGAGCTGCTCCAGTCTCGCGGCGAGATCCGTCAGCCGGTCCGACATGCCGGGGTAATCGCGGGCCATATCCCATGTCCGGTTGCGATCGATCACCGCGCCGACCAGCCCGCGCAGCTCCCAGTCGATCCGATCCAGCTCCTGCGACAGCGTGCGGATGGTCGCAATGATAGGGGCGACTGGCTCATGCGTAACCGCGAGCGACACGGTGTGGCGGCCTTTCTCCAAGTAGATTTCATACGGCTTGCCTATTGCGTTGTCGGCCAACACTCTCCCCTTCCAGCGGGCGGAGTAAGGAAATCCGTACGCGAGAAATTCACGGAACGGAATTTCTCCGTCGATTCTCACCGTACGGAAGCTCGTTTTCTGAGCTAAGACATTTTGCAAGGCGCGGAAGCCAAGCGAATACCTTCCGCTCTCGGACACCTCGAACGACCAGGTGATCTCCTGGTTTTGCTCGGCCCAGCGCGCTCCCCCGACCGTGTTGTACGTAATGCGGCCCTTGGCGCGCGGTACGCTGCGCGGATTGCGGTCGGAGAACAGCTTGATCGACGTATCGTTCTTGTGTAGGAAATCCTCCGCCTGAAGCGTCTGCACCGGAGCCTGCACCGGCTGCGACTGTCCCTGCCCGCGGGCCGCATCCCGATACGCGGGAGGCTGCTGCTCGGGCGGCGTCAAGACAATGCCGCTTACGGCAATGCCGTCATATCCGGAGAAAACCAACGTGTGCTTGCCTTTGGACAAATACCATTGCAGCGGCAATACATGCGCCCCCGTCGAGTCGACGAGCGGCTTTGTATACCACTCCCCCGTTTCATTCGATCTCGGTCGAATCTGATCGCCGTCGTTATTCGTCACGATCGGCCTCGTGTCTTGCCAAGTCCGGTACAGCGCGACGGAGGACGCTTCCGCGAACGGCCGGCTGCCGTCCAGCGATACGTCCCATAGAATGGGCGCCGTCCCTCCGTGATCGTCCAGCGTGCGATAAGTCACATGAATTTCATACAGAGCATTCTCCGGAATGTCTACTTCATAGGCCGCTTCTTCCTTACGCGCCGAATTCCAGATCAGTACGTCCTTGCGTCCCGCATACTCGCCGAGCTTGAGCTGGGTCGGATCGGAAATCCGGGAAGGTTTGCCGATTCCGACAGGCAGCGCACTGCGTGCGCTCCCCACTCCCTGCGCCGTCCAAGCCGCCAGCCTCTCGCTATAGCTCGGCTCCACGCTAGCGGCGGTCGGCGCGCTCGTCGTCAGCCCGCCGGTTGCCTGCTGCGCAGAAGCGGCTTGCCGGTCCGGCGCCGACGGCAGCGCCGCCGATGCCGTCTGTACGAGCAGCCCGATGCTTATTATCAGCGCAAGACCGCCCCATTTGGGCAACAGTCGAATGTTCACCTCCATTTCCCCTTTCCTCCGCATTCTTGGATGCTTAAGTCGATTCGAGGAACCGTTCCCCCGTATCCGGATGAAAAAACAACATCTTGAGCGTATCCACCCCGAGCCGGACCGACTCGTTCGAAGCGAACTGTGCGGATGGATTCACCCGTGCAATCAGCAGCGAGTCCTGGCCGATATCCAAATACAAATACCGGTCCGCCCCCATCAGCTCGGTAAACTTGAACTTCCCGTCGATGACCGCCTCCGAGAACAACGCCTCGAGCGTGATGTTCTCCGGCCTAATGCCTAGGACCACCTGCCGATTGACTTGCTGGTGGCGTCGCAGCAAAGCGGCGTTGGACTCGTGGATGGCCAGGTAGAAGCGCGAGGTGTGGAACTCCAAGCCGCCCCGTTCGTTTTCCTGAATGCGGCCGCGGATCAGATTGATCTGGGGCGAGCCGATGAAGCCGGCGACGAACAGGTTGTTCGGCGCGGAATAGATGCGCTCCGGCGTATCGATCTGCTGGATAATCCCGTCCTTCATCACCACGATCCGGTCCGCCATCGTCATCGCCTCGACTTGGTCATGAGTGACGTAGATGAATGTCGTGCCGAGCTCCTGATGCAGCTTGATGATTTCCATCCGCATCGATACCCTCAGCTTGGCATCGAGATTGGACAGCGGTTCGTCCATCAGGAACAGCTTCGGATTGCGGACGATCGCCCGGCCTAGCGCGACCCGCTGCCGCTGCCCGCCGGACAGCTCGCGCGGCTTGCGCTCCAGGTACGGCTCGATCTCCAGAATGCGGGACGCTTTGCGGACCGCGAGGTCGATCTCGTGCCGCGGCAGCTTGCGCATCCGCAGCCCGAAGGCGATATTCTCGTACACGCTCATGTTCGGGTACAGCGCATAGTTCTGGAACACCATGGAAATGTCGCGGTCCTTGGGTGGGAGATGATTGACCAACTGCTCGTCGATATAAATTTCCCCCTCGGAAATTTCCTCGAGCCCCGCGATCATGCGCAAGGTTGTCGACTTGCCGCAGCCGGACGGGCCTACGAACACGATGAACTCCTTATCCTCGATCGCCATATGAAAATCTTTCACTACCGGCGGCTTGTCTTTGCCGTATCGCTTGTATACGTGTCGGATCTGAATGCCCGCCATGCCGCACCTCCCTCATCTGCCAACTAAAAAGAGGCAGCCCGCGCCGATTCGTCTCTCGAATCTTGCGCAGGTCGCCTCCGTCTGAACGGTCGAACCGTGGAGCTATACTATTAGAAGTGCACAGGGTCTCTTGGAGCTTGCAGATTGGCCGCAATAGCGTCCACCTCGTCCTGCTCCTCTTGAGTCAAGCGCTCGTGCCATTTCTTGGCCGCTTCGGTAATATGCTCCGGCTTGGAAGCGCCGAGGATGGCCGAAGTAATGCCGGGTCGGCTAAGCACCCATGCGAGCGAATATTGCGCCAGTGTAAGTCCGCGCTGCTCCGCCAAAGCCTTGAGCGCCTCGGGAAGCGTCAAGCTGTGACGCTTCTCCAGCAACTGCTGCAGCCGCTTCTCACCGGCAGCGAGTCGTGATCCTTCCGGAGGAGCCTCGCCGGCGCGGTACTTGCCGGCCAGGATACCGCGGCCGAGCGGGCTGTACACGATGACGCCCACCTTCTCCGACTGCACGAACGGAATCAGCTCCTGCTCGATTTCCCTCGAGATCAGGCTGTATTCCGGCTGGACGCTCTCGAAGCGGTGCAGGTTCAGCTGATTGCTGATGCCATGCGCTTTGGCCAGTTGCCAGGCGGCATAGTTGGAAGCGCCTATGTAGCGAACCTTGCCTTGACGCACCAGATCGTCGAGCGCCCTCAGCGTTTCTTCGAGCGGCGTGTTCGGATCGAAGCGATGCACCTGATACAGGTCGATGTAATCCGTTTTCAATCGTCGCAGACTGTTCTCTACCGCGCGGAATATATGATAGCGGCTCTGCCCGGCGTCGTTGACTTCGCTGCCGACACGTCCGTGCACCTTCGTGGCGAGAATGATGCGATGCCTTCTTTCTTTCAGCAAATGGCCGAGAATCACCTCCGACTCGCCGGTCGAGTCCGGATTGCCCAGATCGCTGCCCTTGCCGTATACGTCGGCCGTGTCGATCAGATTGATGCCGCTGTCCAGCGCCGCGTCCAGCACTTCAGCGGATGCCTGCTCGCTAATCCAGCGTCCGAAGGCCATCGTGCCCAAGCTTACTTCCGAAACCTTCAATCCCGTTCTTCCCAATTGACGATAGCTGCTCATCCTGTTACCTCCCGATTATTCGAGTTTAATTCATAGTATTCCAATCAGATTAATCAAATCGCGTTTGATGGCTAACACTATATCAATCGCCTCCAATCGCTGTCAATAACTTTTTTTCTAAGAATTCTATCTATTTAGGGATTGACGAGCGGGAATGAAATGTTTTATTATTTCGAGTAAAGTTATCGACTTACCCCGATTTAAGACCGGTCAACCGGATTCATGGCTCCTTAGCCACGATTCCGCGTCGGCCGGTTTTGCTTTTCTAAAGATCAGGAAAATGGAGGTATGCCCTGTTATGGGAAAATCCGCTCGAAGCTTGCATTTCAACGTATTCATTCGCGGGTCCGGCCATCATGCCGGAGCTTGGAAACATCCGTCATCCGATCCGAAGAGCGATCTGAGTCTGGACTATTATGCCGGCTTGGCCGCAATCGCCGAACGAGGTTTGTTCGATTCCTTGTTCACGGCCGACAATTATTCCGGTACGGGACGCCGACTGGAGCCTTTCACGCTGCTCTCCGCGCTCGCCGGACTGACGAAGCATGTCGGATTCATCGCCACCGTCAGCACGACCTATAACGATCCGTTCCATGTCGCGCGCAAGTTCGCCTCGCTGGATCATCTCAGCAACGGGCGGGCCGCCTGGAACATCGTGACCGGCCATTCGGCGGCCGATGCCGCCAACTTCGGCAGGAGCGAACATCCCGAGCCGACCAAACGCTATGATATCGGCGATGAATTCGTGGAAGTGACGAAGCAGCTATGGGACAGCTGGGAGGAAGACGCCTTGGTCTATGACCGGGAGGCGGATGTCGCGCTCGATTCGAGCAAAATTTACGAGGTGGATTTCAAGGGGAATTACTTCAATGTCAAAGGACCGCTCAACATCGCCAGACCGCCGCAAGGCTATCCGGTGCTCGTCCAAGCCGGGTCGTCGGAGAGCGGCAAGGAGCTGGCCGCCAAGACGGCGGAAGTGATCTTTACCGCTCAGCAGACAATAGGGGCCGCCCAGGAATTTTACACGGACGTGAAGTCGCGTCTCGCCAAATACGGCCGGACTCCCGATCAACTGCTCATTATGCCCGGCTTAAGTCCGATCGTTGCGGATACGGAAGCGGAAGCGCGGGAGCTGGAGGCGTATTTGGATTCTCTGGTAGATACGAAACGCTCGCTGCAGCGTCTGTCGAACTATTTCACGGTCGACCTGAACGATTACCCGCTGGACGCGCTTGTGCCGGTTGAGAAATCCAAGCCGTTCGGCTCCTTAAATACCGGCATCACGAGCCGCCACGAGGTCGTCATCGACGCCGCCCGCCGGGATCGCATGACGATCCGCCAGTTTCTGAGCCGCAGCTATGCAGGGCACGGACATGTCTCCTTCACCGGCTCCGTCCTGCAGACCGCCGATTTTATCGAGAAGTGGTTCAGCGAACGCGGAGCCGACGGCTTCAACATTCTGCCGCCCGTTTTCCCAAGCGGCCTCGACACGTTCGTCGACAAAGTCATTCCCGAGCTGCAGAACCGCGGCTTGTTCCGCACCGCCTACGAAGGAACCACGCTTCGCGAAAACTTGGGACTCGCTCGGCCCGAGAACAGAAACAAACGAATCTGGGCGCTTCGCCGCGAAGCGAATTGAGCTGGAGAAAATCGATGACACGAGCCGCATTCATGTAAGGCTCGTGTCGTCGTACTCTCCCCTCGCTTAGCATTCCGATTACAACCTGGACGAACCTGAGAACGGCCTCCTCCTTTGGATACCCGCCGCCCCAACCGGAGTTGCAAAACCTCTACATCTGCAGCACATATGGGGGCATTTCTGGTTTCAGGAGTAGAATTGCTATACATCTGATTGTCTAAAAAAGCGAAAAGTGGTTTACAAATGTTGTAGCTTTCGGTGTTAGTGTTCAGTTAGCGCATGGTTACTGTCCGGGTACGCGAGGTTGTGCACAAAACATGGGGATTCGAGTGAGAGTTTACGAGGAGCGGAGGTGGATATACAACAAAAAAACCTTGCTCAGCAAGGCTTCTTCTTGTGTCGCTTATGATGCGGTCGAGAGGACTCGAACCTCCACGGCTGTTACCCCACTAGAACCTGAATCTAGCGCGTCTGCCAATTCCGCCACGACCGCATGTCGTATATCTCAGCGGCGACAAGAAATAATATAGCATATTCGCGGAATTGAAGTCAACAAAAATGCAAAATAATTTTTATGGCAAGTATGCCTTGCGAGCCATGACATCCAAATACGCCAAAGCTGCTTGTTTGCCAGCTTCATAAACGGTGTGGCCGATCAAATAGCCGAGCCGGGTCGATGGCCCCGCATAGGCGTACTCGCGGCCACGCCCGGTCGAGCCGATCAACACGGCATCCGTCGTCGTGCCGGTGGCGATTCGATCGTCGCCCTTGCCTACGACGATGCCGAGGTCTTGCAGCAGCGCTGCCTTCGCCTCCGTCGCCGTCAGGACGGCGTTCACCATGGCGGCGTCGCTTGGCCGCCCGTCGATCAACACGATCGTATTAATCGTACCGGGGTACAGACGCTCGGCATCGGCGGTCATGCCGGCACGCGAAGGATTGCCCAGCCCGACGGTGACCCAGGCGCTAACGACCAGATCGTCCAGCTCCATCCGCCGGGTCCCGGCATGATCGACCCAAGCAGCGGTCAGCATCCCGGCCGTCTCCTCGGGCGGAAAGCCGGCATGCTCGAGAAATTCGCGCATTTCTGCCGGCGGATCGTCACTCATGTAAGATTTCAGCACTTGGCGATTAACAACATACCTCCGCTCGGAGAAGCCTCCGCCCCATATCGAGGAGTTCAGCACCCGCAGTGGCCGCTCCGACTCCAACAAGAGCACCGGGCATTCCAGAAGCGTCACAACCCGGCTGCGCACCCCAGGGAACGAACCGCACTCCTTAATAATAGAAGTGTCCATCTCCATCAACTATCCGCTCTTCCCTCGGCGCCCGGAACAACTAGCTCTCTCGGCAAGCTCGACAGTTGAATCGGATACGCTCTCGACACTTTGACGATATTCCGATTCGGCCTGCGAATCATCACCGACTCGTCGTCCCAAGCGACTACGATGCCTCGAACATCATTCTCCGGCTCCGAATCGCGGACCACTCTTATTTTTACCCCATGCACTCGAAATTCATCCAACTGCTCGTCCGTCATCATCCCGTCATCACCTCCGTATAGACGAACAGGACGAGCATGGCCGCCGCCACACCGTCCTGCTATCTGCTTGCTGCTTTTCTATCACTTGGTTAGCCCACATGCTCCTTGGAATCGTTCTTCTCGAACCATTCGTCGAGCACCTTGCTGGACATCACTCTGCGTTCAATATAATCAACCTGCTGCTTCGAGAACTCCGGAGCCCAATCCAGGGAAAGCTCCTTACACAGCTTGACGATCGTCAGCAGCTCCGACCAGGCTACATAGCGTTTGTACCAGAAAAATTGCGGATGCTCAATCATGTAAGGATACAGATCGTCAAATTCGGTATGCTTGCAATCCAGGGCGCGCTCGAAATGAACCTTCGCTTCCGCCAGCTTGCTCTTCATATAATCGGTGGATAGTCCTTCATTCCCCATGCCGATCGCCTCCTCTCTCTCTTCCTCATTATAAAGGAAAACGTGGCGAGAGGGAAGCTTCCAATTCATCTCACATGTCCGAAACCGGTGTTATAGGAACTTGACTTCACCGTTGTCGAGCGACTGAATCTTCACCAGCGACTCCAGTCGGAACCCGCTCTCTCGAATCGTCCGCGCACCCGCTTGGAAACATTTCTCCACGACGATACCCAGTCCGACCAACTCAGCACCGGATCGTTCGATCACGCGAATCAACCCTCGCGCCGCATCGCCGTTCGCAATGATGTCGTCAATGAGCAGCACCCGGTCGTTCGGGCCGAGTACGCTCTTGGAGACGAGAATATCCGTCACGATCCCTTTGGTGAACGAAGGCACTCGCTCCGAATACACTTCCTGATCGGTCGTCAGCGTCTTCTTTCTCCGGGCGAATACGAGCGGAACTCCCAGATCCAGCGCCGTGGCGAATCCGACGGTAATACCCGAGGACTCGATCGTGAGCACCTTCGTGATCGATTGCTCCCGGAATAAAGCGGCAAACCGTCTGCCCATTTCCATGATGAGCGGAGGGTCCACTTGATGATTCAACACGGTATCCAAATTCAGCACTTGCTTGGAAATGATGCCCGCTTCCTGTACGATACGCCGTTTTAATTCTTCCATAGAGCTCCTCCTAGAACTGATTCCTTTCCGTTAAGGTACCACATTTTTCAAACAACATTCAAGCCAAGATCGGATCGCCCACCAAAACCTTTACAAAAAAATAATCGGGAGAATGCAACTTTTTTCCAAACTAAACCGTCTATATTAGTAGAGGTCGGTCGGCCAAAATGGCAATCATTGCTTTTGATGGATTCGATCGGCAGCGGTATGATGGACTAAGCAAGACGCGACTACAGACAAAGAGACAGGCTCGATCGGAGAAGAAGGAGAACCGTTATGCGAAAGGACTACGCAGTACGTACAGCGCTCGCAGCAGTGCTCGTGAGTATGACCGTCGTCATCGGCGGGTGTGTGGGAGAAACCGGTCCGAACGGATCCGCCGCCGGGTGGAACGAGCAATCACCCTCCCCGGCAGCGGGCAGCGGAAGTGCGTCGACTGGCTCGAAGATAGTCCCGAATGAGCCGACGGGCACTCCTTCGGACGGGAAGCCGCCAGGATCGAATGGCGGCGCGCTGCAGACGGCTTCCAGCAACCAGACAGCTAACGGAAGCGGCGGCGACAATGGTTCTCAGTCCGGAGCCGCAGGGGACAAGAGCTCTACCGCTTCGTCGTCGGATCAAGGATCGACGGATCCGAAGACGACTCCGCCATTGGATGCCTATTCGGTTAAGCAGCCATCCTTGATGGGCGTCAAGCTGACCGACAACACGTCCACAGTCAAGCTCAAGCTTGGATTTCCTCAGGACGAATACACGATGGAGGACGCGCAGGATCCGATTACCGTGTATGAATACAACGGCTATTCGGTCGGCTTCAATCGTGCAGGCGTCGTACAGTTTGTCGAGATAACGTCGGAGGACATAGACCCGGGCTTGAACGGCCTCAGGCTGAAACAGAACGTCAAGCAAGCGCTGCAAGCATTAGGCAAGCCGGACATCAGCAGCAAGTACGCGTTGTCGTTCAAGAGCGGCGGCACGGTGCTGAAGCTGGATGTCGATCCAACACTGCAAACGATTTTGTCGATCAAGCTGTTTGCCGATACGGAACAATAAAATAATGAGAACGAAAGCCCCTTGCAACGAAAGGATTCACGTCCTTGATCGTAGCAAGGGGCTTTTTGAGGAGTTGAGCCTGTTCGGGGTTGGAGCCTGTTCATCGCGCCGGTCGGCTCTTCCTGCGGCGCAGCCAGATGAACAGCAGTAGCCCCAGCGCGATCACTAGAATGCCAATCGCGACACCGCGGCCCATATACACGTGCAGCAGATGCAGGACGGTTTCCCAGTTGCGCCCAATCACACGGCCAAGCGTGATGAACGTAAAACACCAGACGAAAGCTCCGCTGCCGGCATACACAAAATAGCGCCAAAACCGTATCCCGCTCATCCCGGCCAAATAGCAGGTCAGGTGGCGCACGCCGGGGACGAAATAACCGAAGACGATCGCCCAGGCTCCGTATTTCTGGAACCATTTCTCCCCCTTCGCGAGTCGATTCGGGGTCAAATGAAACCATTTGCCGAACCGGTCCAGGAATGGCTTGCCCACCCTGCGGCCGATGAAATAGCTGATCAGCATGCCCGTCATGCTCCCGGAGAAGCTGACGGTAAGCGACTTGCCGAATGTCAGATGACCGTAAGCCGTAAGGGAGCCTACGAACGTCATGAGGGTCTCGTCGGGAATCGGCAATCCTATGATGCCCAGGGCCAGCAGGCCGAACAGGGCTAGGTAGCGATAGGTCCAAATCAGATCTAGCAAAAATTGCTGCACGTAAGCACGCACCACTTTCGGGATTAGCTGCTGCCCGTATTATAGAAGATAGAGATAGGGAGTGCAAATCGAGACCGGATTGTTGTCCTTTTTTCCCGCCCGGCGACATACCTTGTACAGAAGCTTAGGACAGGCGGGCAGTGGAAAGGAAGTGTCTCTGGGTATGAAGGCATGGGTGACCGTACTGCAAATTGCATTTACTTATATCGGAACGGTAGTAGGCGCCGGTTTTGCGACCGGACAAGAAATTTTGCAGTTTTTTAGCCGCTACGGCTGGATGGCGACACTGACGATCGGCGTGGCCGGCATTCTGTTCGTCTGGCTTGGCACAAGGGTGATGCTCCTAGCCCATAAGCTGCAGGCGGAATCCTACGAGGATCTGAACCGGTATTTGTTCGGCCATAAGCTTGGCCAAGCATTCAGCTGGTTCTCGCTCGTCGTCCTGTTCGGCATCAACGCCGTCATGCTGGCCGGAGCCGGTTCCGTCTTCCATCAGCATTTCAATTTGCCCTATCAATACGGGCTGCTATTGACGCTGGTGCTCGCCTACCTCGTCATCACCGGCGGGCTCAAGGCGCTCATGGCCGTCAATTCCTTCGTCGTGCCGATGATGTTCATCTTCAGCGCGCTGATGGTGACGGCCACCTTTTACTCGCCGAATGCCGGCAACTGGTTCACCCTTACGTCCGATTACAATCCGGTTCGCATCTGGACGGCGCCGCTCCTCTATGTGGCGTTTAATCTGGCGACCGCCCAGGCGGTGCTCGTCCCGCTCGGCGCGGCAACGAAAAACCCGCTCCATCTGAAGCGGGGCGGGTGGATCGGCGGAATCGGCATCACCTTGATGCTACTAGGCGGGCACTTCGCCCTCTCCTCGCAAATGCCCGGCATCGCGCAATTCGAAATTCCGATGACCCATCTGATCGCCCGTCTCGGGCATGGGGTGCAGCTCGCTTTTGTAGCGGTTATTTTCGGCGAAATCTTCACAACACTGATAGCTAACGTCTATGGACTGACGCTACAGCTGCAGCAGCGCAGCCGGATCGGCTACAATACGCTCGTGCTCGCCATTCTGATGTCCAGCTTCCTGGTCAGTCAGATCGGATTCAGCACGCTGCTGACGACATTATATCCGCTCTTCGGCATGGTAAGCATGCTGTGGTTCGTACGTATGATCCGCCCGTCGGGCCGCCTTCCGTTCATTTAACCATATCAGTGTCGCAAGCCGGATAAACGAGAACAACATCCCTAGTACGCAGAAAATAAAGCCGCAGAGCAAGTAGCCATAGTGATAGGGCGGGTATAAGTTCAAGTCGCGGTGTACCGCGAGCAAGTCCGTGAACAGGAACACCGCTCCCAGGCCGAACAGGATGACGACCGCCCAATCCCAAATCATCCAGCGCTGCAGCAACAGCCTGACGTTCTCAGGTACTTGTTCCGCCTTGGAGCCGGTGCCTGATCGGCCTCCCTGCTCCTGTCCCTTCCTCCGTTCCTCATACACATACCAAGCCACGAACAGCGCGGCGCCGGTAACGAACAAGCCGATCAAGCTGGCGAAAATGCCCAATGCGGTATACATGTCTTCCATCCCTCTCTTTCCATAAAATCCGACAGGCTCCCTATTGATCCTATTCTCCAAGTCCGAAAACAAGCACCCATGTCATCAGAAACGATACGATTGGTAGCGCTCCGAGAAGGACGAACAGCACCTTGGCTGAAGGTGCCGGAGTCGATCGATAGGCCGAGCGCATGAAAAACCGTTGAACTCCCTCTAGACGCGAAGACAGCTCGATGGAGCTTTCCGGGACCGCCGCTTTTTTGCCGTTCGCGCCGACCTCCATCTTGCCTTTTTTCCAGCCGATCTGGTATGTAATTTCTCGTTTCTGCTGCTTGTTCTCCCCGTCGGTCATACGCGTCCTCTCTCCCTCGAACCTACGCTAATGCTTTCATTGTACTACACCTACCTGGTGAATTGTAGTATGATACGGGAAGCTGTCTAATTCATCTTGAGGAGTCCTGCAATCATGTTATGGCTGCTCTACGCTGCACTTGCCGCCGTCTGCTTCGGCTTGCGCGGCATCTTATACCATTGGACGTCGCAAAAGCCGCTCGACCGCAACGTCATGCTTCTCGGCGTCTATATGTCCGGGGCGCTCGTCTCCGCCCTGTTCGCGCTGCTGCTGCGGGAAAGCTGGACGCCTGCTGTCTGGGCCGGCGTGTCGATGGGGATTTTCTCTTTCGTATCGAATGCGGCGATGTTTCGGGGATTTGCAGTGGGCAAAGCGTCGCTCGTCGCCATCTTCACTGCCTTGACGCCGATCGTGGTCGTCGCTGCGTCCTATGTTCTCTGGCACGAGACACTCAACCTGGCGCAATCGGCCTCGTTCGTGATCATACTGGCGGGGATTGTTATGATCCGCTATTCCAACGATATCTCATGGGGCAACTTAAAAGGAGCCGAGTGGGCGCTATTGGCCATGGTCGCCTTCGGGATTACGGACTTATCGTCAAAGCAAGCGATGCTGTGGGGCGCCGACAAGCTGCCGACGCTGTTCGTCATGTACGCGACGGGATCGCTTTTGTTCGGCGCCTCCTGGCTACGCGCGAGGCAGGCGGCACGGCGGTTGGCCGCCGTGCGCGGGTCGGCCGCAGGCGAGCTCGCGGCGGCGGCCGTGAGTGAAGCTGCCGTGGGCGAGCTCGCAGCGGAGGGGCTTGCTCCAGCGAAGGCGAAGGCGGCGGTCCGTTGGACGACCAGCCGCACGATCTGGCTAGGCATGGTCGTCGGACTGTCGAACATCTCCGGCATGCTCTTGATCCTGCCGGCATTCGAGCTTGGAGTCACCGGGCTCGTCTCCGCGGTCATCGCCACAAACGTGCTGCTCATCCTGCTGTACGCTCGCCTCGTGCTAAAGGAAGTGTGGACGCGCATGGAGTTTGCGGGTATATTGACGGCTATTGTGGGTGTGTTGTTACTAAGGCTTCTGGGTTAGGCGAGTTTGGTCCAGCTTCTCCTGGGCCAGCTTCTGAGCGTTGCGGACGGCCTCGTCAGCCGTCTGCCTCCCCATGACAGCGGCATCGATCTGCTCGTTTATCATAGTGCGGAAGTAGCTATTGATATCATCGGTAACGTTCAAGAGCGCATAAGTAGCTCGAGGGTCCAGCTTCAATTTATAGAAAGCTTCCAGACTGCGTCCGTCTTTGTCCTGAGCGAAGCCCAGTCGAGTGGCCAATGATTCCGAAGTTCGGACCCGCACCTTGGCCGCTTCGTCTCCATTGAAATACTTGATTACTTTCCAAGCCGTACTCGCATGCTCCGCAGCAGCCGGGATGGCGAAAAACGTGTTGATGCTCAAGCTATGCGTCAGCTCTGGATAATGAGCATCGACTGGAACCGTCACCAGTCCCCAATCCACGCTGGAATTAAACTGCTTCATTCGCTGCATTTGTTCTGTCGTGCTGATCATCATTGCTGCCCTGCCTACGCTGAACAAATCCATCCTTTTCGTTTCGTCGGGGCCGTAGTTGATCGGTTTGCCGCCGTTCTCGTAGTAATAGAAGTTCCCTGTCCGGAACCCATGAATGACCGTCCTCATCGCTTCGCTCCAGATCGGGGTATCGAGCAGCACCTTCGCCCCATCCTCGCTCACAAAGCTTCCGGCCTGCGTCGAAGCTATTTCGTTTACCAGTTCGAATGGCAGCGAGTACTTGTAGTGAAGTCCATAGATTCTCTTTTCCGGGTCCGAATCGACCGGGAATCTTCGTGCCAGCTGCAATGTCTCCTCCCAGCTCATCTGATCGCGTGGATAGGGGATTTGAAACTTATCAAACAGCTGCTTATTGAAATACAGAGCCGTGCTGCTGAATTCGGGCGCGAGTCCATATAGCTTGTCATTCCCCAGTTGTCGAATCATATCGATGGCTGCGGGCGATATTTTGGAGAGGTCGTACTTCTCTTTCTTGATGATGGGGTCCAAGTCAAGCAAGCTGCCGTTTTCCGATAAATATTTGATCTGAGGCCTGTACGGGATCAGCAGGTCCGCTTTTTGCTCCACAACCAGCTTTTGATACGCCTCGAACATTTCGTCAAATGACACTCCCGTTTTAACCACGCCATCCATCGGAATGATCTCAACGTCGATTTCGGGAAATTTTACGGCGAAGTAGTTTCCGTACTGAAAATTAAATTGCTGCTCGCTTGAAAATACAATCCGCAGCACTTCCCGATGTTCCTTCGTCGGAGTCGGGCTGCAAGCCGTCAAAAGTCCAACGAACACGAGCATGGCAAAAGCTAATTTTTTCATAGAACAGTCCCTTTCTCGTTACGATCCGGCTACTTCTGCTGTAAAAGATTGGCCTTGTCCAAAGCTTGTTGCCCCTTGTCCTGCAACGTTTGCAAAGTTTGCTCCAACGATTGCGCCCCTTGTGCGTAGGTCTGAATCTCTTGGTTAACGATCGCGTTTATCTCTGCGGAAAATGAATAAGGGGCAGCGGTATCTGCTGTGGCCTCAGTTCCAATTTGTAAAGCTGAAAAAGCCTCTCTTCTAGCTTCTTTGGGCAGGATGGGAACGCCATCTATGGTGCTTGGTTGCATAACCAGCATGCTCGCGACATTTTTTTGGGCAATTGTTTTACTATGAATCACCTTCAACAGCTCCCATGCATCTCTCGGATTGTTCGCCTTGGCATTGATCGCATACACGCCGTCGAGGGAAAAACTTGTAGAAAGATTGGGCTGTTCGCCGCTTACTGGTTCGGTAACCATATCCCATTCAAATGTTGAAAGATTATAGCGCCGTTTCCCCTCTGCCAAATCTCTGGCCAAGCCGGAGTTGCTCAGAGCCATAGCAGCATTCCCGGTCAAAAAAGCGTTTCGTTTGTACATATCTATCCCCGTAATCGAACCGGTTCCTCTAGCAGACTGCTGCAGCCATCCTTTACGAATGCCCTCCGCTACGAGCGAGATCGATTTCCTATAGGCCGGACTATTCAGAAGGAGCTTCTTCCCTTCCGCGTCGGTCATGCTTAACCGATTCGTACTCCCGATCATATTCAGCATGATAGAGGCACCTGAGGTTGGTGGAGAGAATCCATATACTCGGTTATCCCCCCTCCCATCCGTCGGGAACCGCGCGGCTAATTCAAACAGTTGCTCCCAAGTCATTCGGTCCGTCGGAAACGGAACGCCGTACTTGTTGAACAGATCCTTATTGTAATAAATCGCTTGCGAGTTAAAAGTAGGGCTCAGGCCGAAAAGTTGACCTGTATCGCGCTCACGCAAATAATCGATTACTCCAGGGATAAAGGTATTGAGATTGTACTTTTCTTTCTGAATAAAAGCATCGAGCGGATAGAGCAGCCCTTCCGACGCCATTTTCTTATACACCGCAGTAGGAAGGTAGACAATATCCAACTGCTCGTTGGTCATTTTATCGGCATAAGCCTTATAGACATCACCATCTGGAGCGCTCAGGCCAATTGTCTCCGTGGGTTCAATCGTCATATTGGGGTATTTGACGACATAGGCTTGGCCGTACTGTAACATGAAAGCAGTGCTCTGAAAGACTTGTACCTTGATGTGGCGCTCACTCGTCTGGTCGAATGTCTCCTCCTTGACCACCCGTTCCACCGGCTTGAACATGTGCAACAGCGGCTCTCTCAGCATGAATGCAGCCGCTAGGACCATTGCAATCGCAAGCCCTCCGACCCAAGCGTTTCTTACACGATGCCGGACCCCGGTTTCCATAGCGATTCGCTCCTCGACTTTTCGAATTAATGGTTTCGGAATTCCATTCGGGTGTATGGGGAACGCCCTCAGCTCTTTCTCCCAGTCCCGCAAGTTCGTATGACGTTTCAACGGCTCCGCCCCCTTGTCTCCAGCGCCTGCTCCGCCTGATCCAGCTTGAACTGAATTTTGCCTCTCGCCCGGTGCAGCCTTGATTTGACCGTACCCTCCCGCAACCGCAGCAGGTCGGCGATCTCCGGAACCGTCAGCTGGTGATGCGCATAGAGCACCATCACTTCCTTCAGCTTGTCCGGCAGCTCCAGCACCGCCTTCCAGATGTCGCCGCTCTCCATACGGCTGAGCACTTCCTTCTCCGTGGAGGAAACCGTCTCGTGGCGCCTCGTCAGAGCGCCCATCAGCAGCACCCTGCGAGTCCAAGCCGATTTCCAGTGATCCTTCACGACATTGCGGGTGATTGCGAGCAGCCAAGTTTTGACCGTCGAATCCCCACGATAGTTATACAAATTACGATACACCTTCACGAACACGTCCTGGAACACGTCATCCGCCACTTCCATCCGCCCGGTCAAAAAGTAAGCATAATTCCACACATCCCGGCCGAAATGCCGGATCAAATCTTGCAAGATCGCGTCCTTATCGGTTGTCTCGCACAGCGCGCTCAAATATTCGAAGCTGCTCAATCCGTTCACCTCGTACAATTAGACGATACAAGATACAATTCGTTCCATTTCTACATGAAAGTTTCCCAAAAATGGTTTTCAATCGACATCTTCCGCCGGAAGGCGTATACTAGGCTTGTACTTTATTTCTTATTCAGGCTGGAGATGTGATTCCGATTACATACGTACTCTCATTCCTGCTCTCCTTCTTCATCGTGTTTTGGCTGATCCCGCCGCTTGGCAAGCTGGCTTTCCGGTTGGACTTCGTGGACAAGCCCCGTCAGGACGTGGAACGCAAAATCCACCGATCCCCGATTCCGCTTACCGCCAGCTATGCGATCTATGCGGGTTTTGTCGTTTCTTACTTGGCTTTCACCCGGGAATTCACGCTGCAGACGGCGGCCATCATGGCGGGCGGGCTGCTGCTGCTCATAATTGGAACGTTCGACGATTGGTACAAGACGCAGGGCAAAGACTTCCCTTCCCTGCCGAAAATGATCGTGCAAGTGTCGGCCGCAGTGCTCGTCTACATGTCTGGTATTACGTTCGAAGGCTTCTACAACCCGATCAGCCATGAATTCGTTGTGCTTCCGGTGGTCCTGCAGTTCGTGCTGACGATACTATGGATTTTCGGCGTGACGACGGTCATCAATTTCTCGGACGGGATGGACGGTCTAGCGGGGGGATTGGCGGGAATTTCAGCGGTTACGCTGTTCGTGGTCGCCCTTACGATGGGACAAAGCAATTCCGCGATTATGGCGATTATCCTTGTGGGTGTATCAGCCGCCTACTTGCGGTACAACAAACCACCGGCGAAAATATTTATGGGTGACGCGGGAGCGACGTTCCTCGGTTTTATTCTCGCGGTAATCGCCTTGGACGGCGCGTTCAAACAAGCGACCGTGCTCTCGCTGTTCATTCCGATCTTGGCGCTCGGCGTGCCGATCTTCGACAACCTGTTCGTGGTCGTCAAGCGAATGATGCAGGGCAAGCCGATCTACCAGGCGGACGCCAGCCAAGCCCACTACCGGTTGCTGCGGATGGGCTTTAATCAGAAGCAGGCGGTCGCGGTATTGTGTCTCGTGAGCATTTGCTTCAGCTTGTCCTCGATTATTTTGCTGCTGCTGCAAAATCGGTTTTAAAATTATGGAGCCGTATGCAAGGTTCACTTGCATACGGCTCTTTTTAACCATATAGAAAGTTAAGTTTTGGGCGAACCGATTTTTTACAGAACTAAAGCGTGAAGGGTGCGCTTGCTAAGCACGATTGGGGTGAGACAGAACCGTAACGTTACGCTATAACGCTATTCCGCCGGAATGGGGGAGCCGCCGCGAAATAACACTACGGGTGCGTGAAAAAGCCATATACGCTCCAGTCCGACTTTTCCGGACTGCGTGGCGAGAGCGAAGATTGAGGCGGTCTCTAGTCCGAATTTCCCCAGTTGCAGAGTCGTTCCCACACGCTCCCTCTGGAAAACGCCGCTCTAATTCGGCCGATTCGGACTACAGAGCTTTTCCAGGCGGTGAGGCGCACTGTAGTCCGATTTTT